>JAFVOU010000004.1 GCA_017505635.1 Oscillospiraceae bacterium
GCAGCAACAGGCTTTATGGGTCTTGGCATGATGAACGGCATGGGTAATGACGGCACAATGCAGACACTTTATCAGATGAAGCAGAACCAGCAGGGTGTTATAAACCCTGCACATCTGGCAGCAGTGCAGAACAGCAGCGCTGCTATGACACCTCCTGCACAGCCTGCAGCAAACGGCTGGAAATGTGCATGCGGAACTGTAAACGGCGGCAATTTCTGCACACAGTGCGGCAGCCCAAAACCTGCAGAAGAAGGCTGGACCTGCAGCTGCGGTGCAGTGAACAAAGGCAAGTTCTGTCCTGAATGCGGTGCAAAAAAACCTGCAGGTGTTCCTGTTTACAAATGCGACAAATGCGGCTGGGAACCTGAAAAAGGCACAACACCGCCAAAATTCTGCCCTGAATGCGGCGACAGATTTGACGATAATGACATTGTGTAATACAAACTGAGCTGTACTGCAATCTGCCGAAAACCTGTGGCAGAAAACAAAAAGGGGGCTGCGGCTCCCTTTTTATGATTAAAAAACAACAGACTTTTATATATAAGGAGGCTTACTGAATGGCAACACAGATAACCAACTATCAGTGCCCTGCATGTACAGGCCCGCTGCATTTTTCGGGCGAAAGCGGTATGCTGGAATGCGATTACTGCATGAGTCGCTATACTGCAGAAGAAATTGAAAAAATATATGCCGAAAAAAACGACACTGCGGCAGAAAACTTTGAAGCTTCAAAACCTGATAGCGGCAATAATCAGACCGAATGGGATATGTCCGGCCTGACCAGTCAGTGGGGCGAAGACGGCAAAAAGATGCGTGCCTATATCTGTCCGTCCTGCGCCGCAGAAATAATATGCGACGAAACAACCGCTGCTACAAGCTGCCCGTACTGCAACAACCCTACAGTTGTTCCGGGACAGTTTGGCGGCGATCTGAAACCTGACTGTATCATTCCCTTCAGACTGAGTCACGAAGATGCAGAAAATGCCCTGAAAAACTATTATAAAGGCAAAAAGCTTTTGCCTGACGAATTTACTGCAAACAATAAAATAAGCGAAATCAAAGGGGTTTATGTGCCTTTCTGGCTGTTTGACTGTGTGGCTGATGCCGATATTGTTTTTGACGGGGTAACTGCTGTGACAGTGCGTCAGGGCAACTACCGCGTTACCACCACTTCTCACTATGACATCTTCCGCAGCGGCACGGTGCCTTTTACAAACATTCCTGTGGATGCTTCCGAAAAGATGCCCGACACACATATGGATGCCATAGAACCTTTTGATTTTTCACAGCTTGAACCTTTTTCCATGTCCTATCTGCCGGGTTATTTTGCCGAAAGGTACGGACAGAAGCCTGAAGAAATTTTTCGCCGTGCCGAACTCCGTGCCGAAAACACCACCATTGACATACTGCGCAATGACGTTATGGGCTTTGCAGGCTGTACTGTTAAAAACAAAAGCATAAACCTTGTGCGCGGCAAAGCAAAATATGCTCTTTTACCTGTGTATATGCTGACAACCAGATACAACGGACAGGATTATCTTTTTGCCATGAACGGACAGAGCGGCAAGTTTATCGGCAATCTGCCTGTAAGCAAAAAGAAATTCTGGTCATACTTTCTTGGCATAACTGCAGGCATCACTGCTGTTCTTGGCACCATACTTATGGTGCTGATGTAAAGGAGGGCAGATGTTATGAAAAACAAGCTTTTAAAGATATCTGTATTTTCGGTTGTATTTGCTTTGATATCCTGTGTTTTTTCAGCGGCTGCCTTTGCCGCAAATTATACAGGACAGTATGTATACGATTATGCCGGTATCCTTGATGACACACAGTATGAGGAACTTAACAGCGAGGCAGCCCGGATAAGCGAAAATTTTGGCTGCGGGGTGCACTTTGTGATAACAGATGATACATCTGTAGACTATTACAATATTCAGCAGTATTCCGAAGATATGTATCTTGAATCTCCTGCCCTGGGCTATGGCGACGGAAAAGACGGCGTTATGCTGGTGCTGGGAACATACGACCGCTGTTACTGGCTGCTTGCCTACGGCGAAAAGGGCAATTTTGCCTTTACCGACTATGCCAAGGATATAATGGCAGAAAACTTTGTGGATAATTTCTCTTATGATGACTGGTACGGCGGACTTAAAGATTATATCTCCGACTGCGAATATGTTCTGGAAGAAGCCAGAACAGGAAGACCCGTTGATGTTTATTACGAAGAAGAAGATATAAATATAGGTGCCGAAGCATATGCTCTTGCATTTGTTGTGGGGCTGGTTTCTGCTGTTATAACCTGTCTCGTGCTGCGCGGTCAGATGAAAACAGCAAAAATTGCAACACAGGCTTCTGACTATATAAACAGAAGCGGAGTGGCTATAACAAACCGACATCAGATGTTCCGTTTTTCCACTGTTTCCAGAACAAAAATCGAATCCTCATCTTCGGGAGGCGGTTCCCGTGGCGGCACAACAGTAAGCAGCCGCGGTTTCTCCGGACGTGGCGGCAGGTTCTGATTGTCCGCAGCAATGACAGATAACCGGTTTATCAGAAATCAATAACCGACAAAAATGTATCCCACCTGACATTTGCAGATGTCCGGTGGGATATTTATGTTTTATTGTCGGAATACGCCTTTAATGCAGTGTTTTTGCCTTTTTATCCGCTGCTGCATCATATACTCCGCACTATTTTATTGTTATAAAAATGCTGCCTGCAGTTTTTACAGGCAGCATTTGCTTATTTTTTTTAATATCAGAACTTTTCAGATACAGCAGCTGCTGGTTATATTACCGGCCCTGCTTCAAAATCCGCATCGGTAAGCAGACCGTCGCGCTTGCAGGCAACAGTCAGTGCCTCCATCTCCACCGACATATCCAGCATATCGTTATCAAAAAGAGCGGTGTACTGCTTTTCTGTTGCTTTTTTAATATCCCCAAGGCAGTTTATTGTGCTTTGCACAATATTTTCAGCGGGTACACCGCTCTCCTCGATGGCAACAAATTTTTTAAGGATATTTGTCAGTGTCGGCAGGTAATAGTTGAAAAACTGGCGAAGTTTTTTGATGTCTTCGGGCTGCTTTTTAAGTGTGGCAAGAATTTTGTCAACTGTTTTGCAGATATCTTCGTTAAGTGCTCTTATTTCGCTGTTTTTAATTCGCATACCGATGTTGCGCAGCTCCATAAGACCTGTGCGTCCTTTTGCAAGCTGTGCATTGTCCTTTGCCTTTGCATTTTCTGCTTCCTTTGCATCACTTTTGCGGAAAGCAAAATAGATTACTGCTGCCACAATAACAATTACCGCCACAGTAACAATGCCCAAAGCGGCTTTCAGAATACCTGTAAGCACAGGGAACAAGCCTTTGGCAGTAAAAAACAGAACTGCAGCAATTACGGCACCAAAACCTATTATACCCATGGAACTGTTATTCTTCATAGCCATTTACTCCTTTCGGGAAAGGCAGAGTTTTAACGGCCCTGCCTTTCTGTGTTTCGCCTTTAATTTCTGATTTCCAGCAGTTTGTTTTTAAGTTCTGTTTCTATGCGGATAAGTTCGGCTTCGGCAGCTTTGCGTTTTGCCCTGCCCTCATCCTGAATGCGCAGCACTTCGTCAAGTGTGGAGATAAGCTGCTGGTTTGTGTATGCGATTGTCTCGATATCCACAATGCCTCTTTCGCTTTCCTGTGCAATTTCAACAGTGCCCTGTTTAAGCATATCAGCGTTCTTTTTAAGCAGTTCGTTGGTCATATCTGTAACTGCGCGCTGTGTTTCCAGTGCCTCCTGTGAATGTGCAAGTCCAAGGGCAAGGACCATCTGGTTTTTCCACAGAGGGATTGTGTTGTTGATTGTGGACTGGATTTTTTCGCTCATAACAGCATCGTTGTTCTGTATAAGACGAATCTGAGGTGCCATCTGCACACTGATTGTGCGTGTAAGTTCAAGGTCGTGCAGTTTCTTTTCAAAGCGGTCGCACATTGCAGCATAATCGTTGGCTGCCTGTGCATCGTGTGTAAGGCCGCTTTCTTCTGCCTTTGCTTTCATTTCCGGCAGAGTTGTGGCACGTTCGGCTTCCAGTTTCTTTTTGCCTGCCATAATGTACATTGTAAGTTCCTTGAAATATGCAAGGTTTGTTTCGTACATTTTATCCATCATAATGATATCTTTAAGCAGCTGGTTCTGATGTTCTTCCAGCTTGCCCGCAATCATATCAATGTTGTTTTCTGCCTTGTCGTATTTTGCTTTGAGGCGTGTAACCTTGCTGCCCGCTTTTTTAAAGATACCAAGGAAACCTTTTTCTTCTTCGGAAGCATCAAAGCCTTTAAGTTCTGCCACAAGATTGGCAATCATATCGCTTGTTTCGCCAAGGTCCTTTGTGCGCACACCTGCAAGTGCATTGTCGGAAAACTCGGCAATTTTTTTCTGACAGGCAGCGCCGTACTGCAGGATTATTGCAGAATCATTAAGGTCTATTTTACCCGAAAAATCATCAACTGTTTTAAGTTCTTCTTCTGTGAGATTAATCTGGTTAAGATATTCCGCATCAATTTCCTGTGGCAGAGGAACTGCATTTTCTGCCGCTTTCTGTTCTTCGGACGGAATAAGTTCCAAAGTGATTTTTTCGTTAGCTTCGTTCATTGTATATCCTCCTGTCTGTTCAGTAATCTCTGTATACACTATTATATCGGTTATCCTGCAGCATTGTAAAGTGTGTAATAGAAATCTCTTTCCACATCAAGCAGATAATCATAGTCTTCGTATCTCATATACACGCATTCATAATCTTCGTCATATTCAAAACTCATAGCCGTGTATATTTCCGGTCTTGCAATCTGTATATCGGAGTTGTCTTCAACCAGGGAAAGTTCAAAAACAAGAGTGCTGTCAGGGTAGCTGCTGTCTTCTGCAGGATACCAGTAACCTTCGTAATATACTTCATAGCCTGTGCCGCCGTATACTTCGTAGCACATTTCCATATTGCCGTATTCATCAAACCACAGTCCCACTGACACCTCATCATCGTTGATTGTTTCAACATATGCTGTCCAGTTTTCTGCATAATAAAGAACAGCAGGGTCAAATGTGTAATTGTTTTCGCTTACATAGCCAAGTTTTTCATAAGGGGTAAAGTCCAGCACAGTAGGTGCATCATACGGCACTTCAAGTCTTCCGTCCATACCGCTGAGCCAAGGAATATAACTCTGTTCGTTTCCGTAACTGTCGACAATTTCCACAATTATATTTGGAATAACTTCGCTTTCGTTGCACATTACAAGCACAGGTTTGCCGTCATCGGACTGATACAGTGCATCGCCGTAATGTGCAGTATAATCCTCTTCGTCAAATATATAGTCGTAAATTGTAATTGTTGCATTTTCATCTGCAGGCACAATGCAGAAAAGCTGTCCGCCTATATGAGGCACAAAGTGTTCTGCATCTATCTGTGCAATAAACGGGTGGTCCTCTGCAACAGATGTATCTGCAATATATTCTTCTATCTGTGCATAATCATACAGGTCATAATAATCTTCAAACCAGCCAAGATATGCCACTGCAGACATATCGGTGGTATCAATCATAGCCTGCTGCAGCATCACCCAGTCGTTTTCGCCGCCAGTTTCGCCGCTGTTGTCCGGGGTTTCTGTTGCCTGTGGTGTTGCACGGGGAGTGTCACTGTTTTCCGGTGCCTGTGTGCCACCGCCGCCACAGGCTGTCAGTGCCAGCACCATTGCCAGTGCCACAATTGTAGCTGTAATTTTTTTAAGTCTGTTTTTCAACATATATGTCACCTCTTTAAATCAGAATCTTCCGCCTTTGCCGGAGAATCCGCGGCTGTTCACCGTTGTGCCGCCACGGGAAGATGAGCTGTCATTATTGTCACTTATTTCTGTTCTTGTCACTGTTGTGTGCAGCAGACGGTTATATCTGTTTGTGATTTCCACAGCATTTCTGTCAAAATAGCCTTTTGCATTTGTTGCTATGTTGGCTGTTTTCATCTGGGATTTGAAGATGCCACATGATATAAATGCAACAATAATGCCTGCAATAAGTGCAACACCGTAGCCTTCCACACCTATATCGGTTTCTTCGTAATAAATATCAACCGGTTTTCCTTTTTCAGCTTCGCCGAGGATGTAATCACAGTCTTCAATAAACACCCTGAAACCGCCGTACCAGTCATCATTTCCGAATTTGCCAACAAAGTGCTCACTCATCCAGTCTTTGCCGTAATCGGTAAAGGCATAGTTGCCCTTGTCGCCATAGGCAAGCAGCCAGTAGCAGCGGTCGTATGTACCAAGCACCAGCATTACGCCGTCCTTGCCGTCGCCGTAGCCAAGGGCAGGAGATTCGAGATACATATCTTCGGAATAAAGCTGGATATTATCCATATTGACTGACGGGTCATCGGTAACAACAAAATGCACCGCACAACCGTATTTTTCGCTGACTTCTGCAGCCATTGTGTTGAGTTCGGCATATTCACTGTCTGTCAGCAGGTATACCGGGTCATAAACATACTGTTTTGTGTCTTCGGCAAAAACGCCAAGGCTGAAAACCAGTGAAAGCATAAGGACAAGCGCGAAAATTTTTAAAAGTCTGTTTTTCATAATCTGCGCCTCCTTTACAAGAACAGCATAATTGCTGTACCAAGTACTGCTGTTACCGATGCAGCTATGCCAAGAAAATATGCCCAGTATTTACTTTTGCTCACCGGCAGATTGCCGATAAACTTGCCTGTCTGGCCGTTCATTGCAAAAAGATAATCCTGTCCGTCGTATTTTGTTGTAAGCATATATACCGGAAGCAGGGCATATCTTACCTTGCCCCGTTCAAGCTGAACATTTTTGTTTCTTACTGTGCAGCCGGAAAAACTGATATTGGCATCTTCGTACATCTGTTCAACAGCAGTGTTGATTGCACGGGTTTCGGCGCGTTCAACACTTTCTTCAGCACTCTGGCCGTATTTTTCTGCAAGATAGCCCGGCAGATATGACATGGAAAATGGCTTTAGCTGGGAATAGTCAAACGGTTCCACAGCATCCATATGGGTATCCGGCATATTTTTTGATGCGTCCACAGGGATGTTTTCAAAAGGCACTGTACCGCTGCGGCGCACATCGTAATGGGCTGTAGTGGTCACGTTGTAGTTGCCTTCCCTGTGGGTTGTCACCTGGGTGGCATCAAATTCCATATCTACATCAGCTTTACAGCTGAACAGCCAGAACGGAACATAAACACCTTTAAGTTCGCTGATTTTATTTTTATCGGTAAATTCCTTTGGCAGGAATTTTTTGCCTTTATAATAATCCTTAAGCGCTTTTTTTGCGTCTTCGTGGCTGAGTTTAAACGGGAGGATACAGTCAGGTTTAAGGTCGCCGCCAAACTGTCCCGGCACAATAGACGGATTGCCGCAGTACGGACAGCTTGTTGCTGCAGTTGTCTCGTCGCAGATTATCTCTGCAGCACAGGACGGGCAGCTGTAAGCCTTCATCTTTTCGCCGTCTGTACCCCACTGACTGTCAAGCCCTGACATATCCCACCATGACTGTTCTTTTTCGGGCTGCTGCTGTGCCTTTGCAAAATTTTCTTCTGCCTTTTTATTTCTGGCAGCATATTCCTTGTCAATTTCTTCAACTGAATAGCGGCTCTGGCAGTATTCACATTCCAGCATACCGCTTTCGCCCACAAAATGCAAGGGACCTGTACATGCAGGGCACTGATAGTTGGTTACCTGTGTTGCCATTCAATCAGCCTCCTTTATATATAAGTTCAAGTTGTTTTTTATCAGAAAAAGGGAGCATATGCCCCCTTTTTGTTTTATAACCACGGGTCTTCTTCGGCAGGAAGACGGATGCTGAGCAGCACTCCGTTGTATTCCCACAGATAGTGATTGTCGCCTTTGATGCGCAGACATACCCTTCTTGGATTGTCGGCGCCTCCGCTTGACACTGTGGTGTAGCTGTACCCTTCGGGAGCGCTTACCGCTTCGTCGGAGACAACTATTGTCCAAGGAATTTCAGGCTCGTAGTTGTTTTCGGGTTTTGCCCCTTCGAAATATGATTTAGGCAGATATTTTTTGTCGGACAGACGTTCGCTGATAAATGCCTTTTCGGAATCGCTCAACGGCTGTGGGCCTTTGAGTACATCTATCATTGCAAGACCTTCGTCTGCATCATCAATATATCTTACATATGAAGCCATAAAGAAAGCTGTTGTGTTGTGTCTGTCGGAAAGGCCGAATTCGTCCACAAGGGCTTTTATGTCTGCCGCTGTCTGAGGCATTGTATTGAAGGTATACTTTACCCCGTTGTCAACCGCTTCAATGCTTACTGCGTCGGCGGCGTCAAAAACGGTATCAGTTTCCGCAGTGCTTTCTTCGTTGTTTTCTGATGATGTTTCATCAGTTTCAGCTTTTTCCTCGGGTTTGCTTTCGGGGGCTTGCTGAGGATTGCTGTTTTCAGTGGTTTCTGCCGGAGTTTGCTGAGGATTGCTGTTTTCAGTGGTTTCTGCCGGAGTTTGCTGAGGTGCCGCAGACTGCTGTGTGCCGCCGCAGGCGGTAAAGCTGAACATCAGCACTGCAGCAAGAATAAGACATATTATCTTATTGTTTCTCTTCATTAAAAATCACACCTTTCTGTGATTAACCCATAGCACCGCCGCAGAATTCACAGCAGCCGTTTGCATCAGGAATTGTTGTTGCACCGCAGTATGGGCAGGTTGCAGCAGTTTTTGGTGCTGCAGCAGCTGCAATAACATCTCTTGCATCCTGACGTGCCTGTGTAAGGATAGCTTTGATTTCATTGCCCATCTGTTCGTATTCTCTGTATTCGTAGTTGTTTCTAGGGTCAGGGATACGCGCTGCCGGCACACCGCCTTCCGGTGTTGTCTGAACAGAGGAAGAATTGAGGCGGAAATTGATTTCGCTGAAATACGGATGGTTTACATAGATAGTAAATTCAAAGTCATAGCTGCAGGAGTAGCGAGGAGGCATATAGCTTACCATATTGCCTTCGGCATCTTTGCGTTTTTCTTCTTCGCGGTCCTCGCTGATATCTATTTCACAACCTGTTACCAGAGCAAAATCGATAACATCCGGATTTGCCTCTCTAAGGTTTCTCGCAGATGTAACCATAAATTTCCGGGCATTTTCATCAATGTGTATTTTAGTGCTGTCACCGCCGATAATCCTTGTAGTGTCGAATTTTTCAACTTCAGCTTTGTTTGCTTCGCGGTATGCAAGCTGTTCCTTGATATCTTCTATTGTGCTGGAGCGTCTGTCACTGAAGAAAGGTGAAAGCTTACCTGCACAGTTTTTACAGCAGTTGCCGTCTTCCAGTTTTCTGTTGCCTAAAAGGCCAATTTCGCCGCCGCAGATATCGCATATTTTCTTTTCAAAAATTTTATCAAAAAGTCCCATAATGAACCTCCTGTCAGAATGTGTAGTATCCTGCCCGTTCTGCCGCACTTTGCTGAGTGCGGCAGTGAGCAGGGTGTATATTTATATAGTGGGATTGAGAATATTACCGGTGATTATACAAGGTCACCATCGTCAAATCTGTCGCCGCATTCAGGGCAGAATTTTGGTGGTGTTGTGCCTTTTTCAGGTTCCCAGCCGCATTTGTCACATTTGTAAACAGGAACACCTGCAGGTTTTTTTGCACCGCATTCAGGGCAGAACTTGCCTTTGTTCACTGCACCGCAGCTGCAGGTCCAGCCTTCTTCTGCTGGTTTTGGGCTGCCGCATTCGAGACAGAATTTGCCTGTGTTTGTTGTGCCGCAGGCACATTTCCAGCCGTTTGCTGCAGGCTGTGCCGGTGTCTGCTGAACAAACTGCTGCTGTGCCATCTGCTGTTGCTGCATCTTCTGGTTTTGCTGCATCTGATAAAGTGTCTGCATTGTGCCGTCATTACCCATGCCGTTCATCATGCCAAGACCCATAAAGCCTGTTGCTGCACCTGCTGCATTGTTTGCTGCATCCTGCATTGCCTTGCCGCGGCTTGCAACTGTGTATGCCATTGCAAGGTCAGGGTCTGTGTATGCTGCCGCACGCTGCATATCTTTGAGCATTGCTTCGTCTTCTTCGCTTGCCTTGATGGAGTTCATACCGATTTTTTCAATTTCGATACCCATTCTTTCGCCCCAGCTTGGTGCAAGTTCTTCACGCAGTATATCTGCAAGTTCCTTTGTGTGTCCCGGTACTGCAGAATATCTGATACCCATTGCGGAAATTCTTGCAAATGCCGGCTGCAATGCTGTAAGCAGTTCTGTTCTCATCTGGCTTTCAAGCTGCTGACGTGTAAAGTCCTGTTCAACGTTGCCTGCCACATTTTTGTAAAGAAGCATAGGGTTTACAACCTTGAAGCTGTATTCACCGAAACATCTCAGACCGATGTCAATGTCGATACCTGCACGCTGGTCAACCACTCTGAATGGTACAGGGCTTGGTGTGCCGTATTTGTTGCCCATAATTTCCTTTGTGTTGAAGAAATAGATGCGCTGGTCTTTTGGTGCTTCGCCGCCAAATGTAAAACGTTTGCCCATCTGTTCAAACACTGCAGAGATGTTGCCTTTAAGACCACCCTGGAAAAGGGAAGGTTCTGTGGATGTGTCGTATGTAAATTCGCCAGGTTCTGCACAAAGGTCAACAATCTTGCCGCTTTCCACAATAATCATACACTGTCCTTCGTTGATGTTGATTACCGAACCGTTGGATATGATGTTGTCACTGCCTCTTGTGTTGCTGCTTCTGCCGGAATTTCTTTTGTGTCCTTTTGTGATAAGAACGTCTGCCGGTATGGATTCGCAATAAAAATAGTCTTTCCACTGGTCAGCCAGTACTCCTCCTGCTGATCCTAATGCTGCTTTTATAAGTCCCATAGTA
>JAFVOU010000005.1 GCA_017505635.1 Oscillospiraceae bacterium
ATACGGCAACGGCGTTATAACCTTCACCTCACGTCAGACTGTCGAAGTGCAGGGCATCCATATTGACAATATCGATCCCTTCCGTGAATATATCGCAAAGGAAGGTCTGGAGGTCGGCGGAACAGGTCCCAAGGTGCGCCCCATCGTTTCCTGCAAGGGTACAACCTGTGTATTCGGACTTATAGACACATTTTCATTAAGCCGTAAAATACACGACCGTTTTTATGTGGGATACCACAGTGTAACACTTCCTCACAAATTCAAAATTGGTGTTGGCGGTTGCCCCAACAACTGTGTAAAGCCCGACCTTAACGACATTGGTGTTATAGGTCAGCGAATTTTCACACCTGATACAGAAAAATGCCGCGGCTGTAAAAAATGTGCTGTTGAAAGCGGTTGCCCAATGAAGGCGGCAGCTGTGGTTGACGGTAAAATAAATATAGACAAAAGCATATGCAACAACTGTGGCAGATGTAACGGACAATGTCCTTTCGGTGTATTTGAAAATGCAAATGAAGGCTACAAGGTTTGCATAGGTGGCAGATGGGGCAAAAAGGTTGCCAGAGGTAAGGCTATTTCAAAAATTTTCACCTCCGATGATGAGGTTCTGGCAGTTATTGAAAAGGCAATTATACTGTTCCGTGACGAAGGCATTAAGGGTGAACGCTTCGGAGATACAATAGAAAGATTAGGATTTGAATATGTTGAAAAAAAGCTTTTGGACTAATTTAATTATAATTTTACTTATTGTTCTTGTATCTGCAGGATGTGTGCAAAAAAAAGCACCTGCAACAGATGAAAATGCTGTTACCTTTACAGATGCCTTAGGCAGAACTGTTTCGATTCCCAAAAATCCTGAGCGTGTAGCTTGTCTTATAGGAAGCTTTGCAGAAATATGGCAGCTTGCAGGTGGAACGGTTTGTGCATCTGCAGACGATGCCTGGGACGATTTTGAGCTTGATATGAAGGATGCCGTAAACCTTGGAAAAACCAAAGAGCCGAACACAGAGCTTTTAATTGCAAGTAATCCCGACCTTGTGCTGGCAAGTGCCGCAACAGCCGCTGATGTGGAAATGAAAAGCACTCTTGAAGCCGCAGGCATTAACGTTGCATATTTTGATATTGAATGCTTTGACGACTACTTAAAAATGCTTGATATATGCACCTCTGTTACAGGCAGACGTGATTTGTACGAAAAAAACGGTCTTGAAATCAAAAGGCAGATTGACAAAACAAAGGCGGATTTTGCATCGACAAGCATTCCTGAAGAAAAAAAGACTGTGTTGTTTTTAAGAGCATCTTCAGGCTACATACGTGCTAAAAACAGCGAGGGCAGTATACTTGGCGAAATGTTAAAGGAACTCGGATGTGTAAACATTGCAGATTCCGACAGCTCTTTGCTTGAAAATTTAAGTATAGAAAGTATCATAAAACAAAATCCCTACCGCATTTTTATTGTTCAGGTAGGTGACGATGAAAAAGCAGTAAGAAAAAACATTACCGAAA
>JAFVOU010000006.1 GCA_017505635.1 Oscillospiraceae bacterium
CTTCCGTCACAATCGCCCATTATGATATATTTTCCTTTTGCAGCTTTAATACCGCCGATGAGTGCCGAGCCGTAACCTTTTATTTTCACATTCGCTACTCTTGCACCGTTTTTTATTGCAATTTCTGCCGAGTTATCAATTGAGCCGTTGTCGGCAATTAAAATCTCCGCATCAAGTTTTAGTCTCTTTATGGCACTTTTCGCTTCATTTATTGCAAACTCCAATGTTACCGATTCATTGAGGCAGGGCATTAAAAATGTAAACTCCATCATTTCCGCCGACCTTTCTTGTGAGGCAGTTCAATGTTCAGCCACATTGCCGCAAGCAGAGCAAATATAGGCGTTACAAGTGCCCTGTATGTAAAGAAGCAATGTAGGTATGAGTGATTGTTAAGTGCAAGACATCTTATCAGAACAACTGCACCGAGTACAATCAAAATTAGTGTTGCCTCCGATTTTTTATCCTTGCCCCTGAACAGATACCATACAGACAGTAAAATCAGAACCAAAAATATAATTCCGAGTGCCGTCCGTCCTGCATCAACTCTAATTTCACTTCCAAATAGCATTGACAGATTTGCCGCAACGGCTGAAAGAATTGATTTTGGCTTATCGGCGTACATTTCCACTTTATTTCCCATACGCTCTGCGACAGAGGAAAGAGCCGTTTCAAATGCGTTGGTATTTGTTACCATACTTGCGATAAGCCATTTAACTATAAAGGCTCCGCCGTATGAAAGCACCCAACATATTCCGCATTTCAGGAGCAGAAGCAAATTTTCCTTTAAGCTGCCGAGCCTGTTTTCTTTTGTTCTGACTGCAATCACAAGAGCGAGAGGAATAAGTATCGTTACCGTTTCGGTTGTGAGAAAGTCGAAAAAGGCAACTGCCGTTCCGCTTACAACACTTAATATTGTCAGCCATTTATCATCTCTGCGTTCCAGAATGAGAAACAACGGAACAAGTACAAAAGCAAGGATAAAGCCGGGTTGATATTCCATACTGAGCCGGATATTCCAAATCTGCACCGCCGCAAGGGACAAAGCAAGTATTACAGCCAAATCCCAATGCCTTTTTCGGGCAAGTATAAAAATCGTCAGCCCAACAAGAAGCAGAAAGGCAATAAATCCGATTAGCTTCACGCCTTCAACATCGGTAATAAGATGTCCGAGCCGTATAAACATTACCGTTCCGTGCCAGTAACGTGTGTAGTCTTTGTTTGGCTCTGTGCCTTGTGTTACCGAAAGATACAGTCCTGCATTTACGCCAAGTTCTCCGCCATCATAATAATTTGTACGGATTGAAGATATAAGCGGACTGTCTTCACCCATATTCCACGAAACATTCAGCCATATAGAATCAGCATAGTGATCCGCTACGGAATTTAGCTTTTTACCATTTGTAAATTCAAAAGCAGTTCGCTCTTTATAGGAAAGCGCACTTTGTTCCATATTGTCCCGAATCATATCATTGGGGATCAGTGCAGAAAGAAACAGAAGCAGCCACAACAGAAACAGCACGACAGCAAAAACTGCGGTATGCTTTGCAGCACTGCAAAAAATTTTTCTTATCAAACAACCACCCCCCTAAAACAGATTATATATGTAAAGAAAAGCACATAACTATTTATTTTATTTTACCATATTTATATATCTTTTTGTTGCCCTGCACTAATTTTGA
>JAFVOU010000007.1 GCA_017505635.1 Oscillospiraceae bacterium
CTACTACAGCACACTGCCGTATCTGTTGATAATTCTTGCTGCGGCGTGGCGGCTGTGAACATCCAGTTTTCTGTAAATCTTCTTGGTGTAATCGTTTACGGTGTGTTCGCTGATAAACAGGATTTTTGCAATATCGCTGTTGGTGTAACCGCAGCCGATAAGTTCCAGAACCTCTTTTTCGCGTTTTGTCAGGCTGTCGAGAATATTTTCTTCTTTGCTGCTGTCATCCAAAACAGCTTTTTCTGCGGCGATTGCATCTTCCGCATTATCCTGTGCAAAGTCAATTTCCTCTGCGGCAGATTTTGCAGGAAATCTTCTTGCAAGGGTGTGAACAATATACGGTTCAAGATTCATATATATAATAAGCAGCAGCACTGTTATCGCCATATACACAAGATACAGCATTGCGGCATTGCTGCGGAAGGCTTCCACCAGTGCGCTTTGTATAACCACCGTTACAACTGCTATTGTCATAAGCACAGGAACTATAAAGCGTGACGGATAGGTTTTCATCATTGTCAGGCCGTACAGCGGCAAAAACTGGCAGGGAGCAAAGCCAAGACCGATAAGCACGCAGGCAGGATATGTAAGGGCGGGTACAAACTCTGATGCATACAGGGCAAGAAAGCCTATTGCGGATAAGGACATAAACACCGAAATGATGCGCAGAGGATTTGCACCGTTCTTTTTATAAAACCAGAATATTGCCAGCGAAGCAACTGCGTCGGCAAAATATGCAATGGAAACACCGTGTTTTACATCACCTGCTGCTGCTGCACCGCACAGTGTCATCAGGCAGCTTACCACAGCAAGCAGCAGCAGACCGCTGAACAGATTTTTAGGCATAACTATGCTGTCGGTTTTCTTTACATATCTGGGGCAGGCTTCGGCAGCTGACGGCAGATAAAAGCTGAAGGTCAGCAGCATTATCAGCATTGCCACAACAACCCAGCGGAAAACAGGAAAGCTGATTGGCACAAAGTCGTTCTGCACCACAGCGATAATGAACAATGCGGCTGCATAGGCGACGGTCAGGTGCTTTATCGTGCTTTCTTCTGAAAAAAAGTTGACCATAATAAAGCTTTCGAAACCTATCATAAAACAGCAGAAGAAGATGTGAGCATACACTACCATTTTAAGTACGCCGTCAGGCAGCGGCATAAACATTGCCGCAATGGTTATCAGGGATGCTATGGTGGTAAGCCTTTCTGCCCACACAACAAAGTGTGGCAGCGCAATCATATATATGATGGCCAGCACATATCCTGCAACGATTATCAGGGTGACATTGTCCATTGATATTGGCAGCGGTGTGCGGCCGTTGAGCGTAAGGCTTGGCCCCATAAAGTAGATAAAACCCATCTGCCATGCACTGAACATGGAAAAGCAGAAAAGCATAAAAAGTGAAACAGCAAGCCTTTTGGACTGGTTTAATGAAAGTATAGGATGACCCATAAAATGCCCCCTTTGTGTTGAAATTTGGCTTTTACACCATAAAAATTATAAAAAATCCCTTGTTTTAAGGCGGTTTATGATAAAAACCCCTTGAATAAGGGATATTATTTTGCTTTTTTGTACCATAAAATTAAGATGAAATATTAATATCGGACAAAAGAAAAAAATTCAACCTTATACGCGGACACAGTTCCACTGTTAAAGAACGGAGGTGCCCAATGAGACAGTTTTACAAACATATATATGCGGATAAAGTATTGAAACAGTTCTACACATCCTGCGAGCTGTGCGGAAAAAAGAAGTATGCGGAAAAAATACCCGTACTGTGCCGCAATCCGTATATGCTTTATGCCTTTGAGCACGGACAGGTAAAGGACCCGCGGCAGACACTTTACAACCACAAAAAAGCAAAGTCGGTACAGCATCTGGTGCGTTTTTTCAACCATTGTCAGCAGTGCGGCAAATGGGTGTGCGATGAGTGTTACGAAGCAAAAGGTGATATTGACGGATGCAGGGACTGTGTGGAACGGTTTTCAAAATGATGTTTTGCTGATTCAAGTATAAACCATAAGCGGTTTTCAGTAAACAGTTAAACAGATTAAAACAACAGTAAAACTATCTGTTTTGTGACAAAAACTGCATATAAAACAACGGCAGAAAAATAAAATCAGGCAATCGGAGTGATGACTATGAAAACAGAAAAAGGCCAGGCAATAAAATATTTTGAATATATGCAGCTGGCAAGAGAAGCTTTTGGCGGACTTTGTGAAAAGTATCCCGAATTTGCAAACCTTTCTGCAAGGGAGCTGGAGATATTTGAACAGCTTATGACCGACAAAACCCTGACGGCTATTGCAGATAAGCTGTGTATAACACAGTCTGCGGTTCATTTTCACTGCAAGAACATCTACAAAAAGCTTGATATTTCCAACCGCAGACAATTATTGATCAAATATAAAGAACTTTACATTTAAAGGAGGTAACCGTAATGGCATTTCTTGAAAAACTGAACAAAATGGCAAAAAACATCGAGGATAAAACAGGCGATGCACTGGAAATTTCAAAGCATACAGCCCAGAAAGCAAAAGAAGAAGCTGCCCACCGAGAAGACCTGCGTAAGATAGGCAAATTCTATTACGATTTTTACCTTGCAGGCGGACAGATAGAAGCCGATATTATGGAGGTTATGGAAAGTGCAAAGGCTCACGCTGATGCAGTGGCACAGGCACAGGCAGCCATTGACGGCATCCGTGACGAAAATGCACTGGAAAAGGCCGAAAAACTGGCAGCAAAGGAAGCGCAGGCGGAAGCTGCTGCAGAAGAAGCAGTGCAGGAAGCGGCTGAAGAAACAGAAAATATAACGGAAGAACCTGTTGCCCAAGAAGCTGAACCGCCACAGCCTGAGGCGGAAATTGCACAGCCACAGCCTGAAGAAATCGGGCAGCCTGTGCCGACAGAGAGAATATGTTCTGTGTGCGGCAACAGAGTAGAGGCAGGGGTTAAATTCTGCGGTGAATGCGGAAACAAAATGGAGGTTTAGACTATGAGTTTTTTGAAGAGAATGATTAAAGATGGTATACGTGAAGGCGTAAGCAATGCCATAGGCGATGCAGTTAAAGGTGCGGTGGAGCCTGCAGCAACAAACCTTGCCAACAAGGCGGCGGCAAAGATTGAAGACGTGGCCGAAAAGGTAAATGCAGAGGCAGCAGAAAAGCAGGCCGAAACAAAATCTGCATTCTCAGGTCTTGAAGGTGCATTTGCAAACCTTGAAAAGGCAGCCCAGAGCTATGCAACAGAAATCAGCAAAAATATGAAGGTATGTCCTGAATGTAACACACCTACCGATGCAGCAAAAAAATTCTGTCCTGAATGCGGTGCAAAGCTGCCGGAAGAAACAGTGGCAGACAGCTCTGTATGTAAAGAGTGCGGCACCCAGAATACCCCTGGCACAAAATTCTGTCAGGAATGTGGTGCAAAGCTGCCTGCGGCGGAAAAAGAAGAAGCCGACGCACAGGCAAAGGACAATGATGTTATGGCAACATGGGATGAATATATGTCAATGTATCCAAAATGGACCTTCGGCGGCAAAGATATGGTGCTGGAGGATTACGGCGGACATATCTACTTTGGTATGACCTTCAATACATCCTTTGCAGCACAGAATGCTGTAAGACAGTACAAGGCACTGCTTGAAGACAACGGATTTGTGCAGGCAGGCAAATATCCAAGTGAAAACGAACTTTACAAGATGATTGACGGTGTCTGCTATCATGTAAGTTTCTCCAACTGTTTTGAAAATGACCCTGAAAGACCTGGTATCTCCTTTGCAACAGGGGAACCGCAGGGCGGATTTGACTGGTCTCCACAGAAGGAAAAACAGAAGGAACGCGAAGAATTTATGGAGGGACTGAACAAGGTTAAAGGCCTTTTCGGTAAAAAATAGCATTTAAATTACTTTAATATATCGGTTGAAACCCATAAAACAACATAACAATAAATCTATAACACCATACTGCAAAGGCGGTTGGCGATACCGCCAGCCGCCTTTGCGCTTTTTGTATTAAGTAAAAGGGAGGTAAGACTATGAAAAAACTTTTGGCCATTTTAATTTCACTTTCACTTTTTATCAGCCTTACAGCCTGTGGCGGCAGTACCCCTGCAGAAAACGGCGGTGAAGGTGCAAAACCAAACACCCAGACCACCCAGCAGGGCGGCAGCGAAAACAGCGGCCAGAATGGCGGGGCTGCATCTGCAGATATCGGCAGTGTTTCTGTTGAAAATTATGCAGAAATTGTAAAGAAAGCTTTTGGTATTGAAATTGTTTTAGATGACGGCTGGACAGTTACAAAAGCCAGCAGCCCTAACGGCGTAAATAACATTATTGTAACTTTAACAGCTCCTGCAGACACAGACGGCAAAGCTGAAATTGAAAAATATTTCAATCAGTGTATAAATCTTGGCGGTGTGTGGCAGCAGAAGATTGACTGGGATACACTTGCAATCAGCAAGGGCACACAGTATACAGACTATGAAGAGTTTTACAGCACAGAGGTTACAGATTTTCTGGGACTCTATTCTGCAATGTGGCTGTACGACTTTGACGGAAAAAATGTGCAGTTCAGCTATGCACAGGACGAAAATATTGTTGAACTGTCCTTTACATATACAGTGCTTGACTACGAAATTGACATCAGCGACTGGGTTCCGCAGGAAGGTCAGGGCCCTGAAGGCTGGACATGGCAGGACTGCCACGGATATATCGACAATGTGTGGGACAGCGACACTCTGCCTGAAAACTTCCCGAAAGAAATCAGCGGCGTAAGGGTAAGCGAAACCCGTTATTTCGGCTTTGGCTGTGAAGACCGCTGGGCAGGTGCAAGGGTTGGCAATCTGAACTTTGACAGCTGGGATTTTGAACAGTGGCAGCTTACCTTTGATGCTACAGATGACCAGTTTGCGCAGTTTGAACAGGCACTGGCTGACAACGGTTTCCTTGGCGAAAAGACAGAGGACAAATATCAGGGCACCTATGTGGAAACAACAGACGGTGAAATCTATCTTTACTATTCAATAGATGAAAGTGACCGCGACGGCTATGACTGGAATGTTTACTGCAACATGACAGTGCTGGAAAGCAACTATCCATTGTTCTTTGAAGGTATCGAACTGCCTACATGGGGACTGTTCCGTGGTGAACCTAACGACTATCTGGTTATTGCCTATGATGAAGAATTCAACGAAATCTATGATTTTGAATACGATTTTGAAAACGGATGCTTTATTGATGAAGCTGCCTATATATACTATGACTTTAATTATATGGGCGTAGACAGAGCTACCTATGACTACTATATTGACTATCTGCGTGGTATGCCAGGCGAAGAATGGAACGAATATGTTTACAGTGAAGAAAACGACAGTTATGTGGCTTACTTCAAGTACAACGATAAATACTGGATTGGCTGTTATCACAACTTTGACGGTGATGAAAACTGCATGCAGCTGATTATTTCACCTGATGAGGAATCACTGTTCTGGTAAAAGGCTTTGAATAACACAAAATATGCAGAGGGCACACTGTGTTCGCCCTGCGCAGTTACATTGATATACACAAGAAGGAGGAATGCAGATGAAAAGAATGATATCATTTATGCTTTCCTTTGCTATGCTGTTTCAGCTGACAGCCTGTGGCGGAGGAACACCGTCTGCGGCAAATCCTGAAACAGAAAATCAGCCGCAGGCAGCACCTGCTGCAGAAAGTCCTGAAAACTTTGAAAACATACCTGTTACAGAGCAGGAAAACGGCGACATTATACCGGCTACTGACGATTTTTACGCCAGTCAGCAGACTGTTTTTGCCCAGCTGAACGAAAAATCCATCGGTGCCAACAAGGATTTGATTGCCACCCTTAAAACTGCCCCAACTGTGCAGTACACTCTTGACGAAAAGGATTATAACTATACCTTTGAACTGAGTGTAAACGATACGGACAGCTGGACACCTTTTGTCAGCGGCAAAGAAACATCATTTGAAGTTTCGGATGAAAATCTTATCGACTATCAGATAAAAAACAAAAAGAACTTTTCTTTCACAGCAAGGGAAGCCGGAGAATGTGTGGTTACCGCCGCACAGAACGGCAAAATATCCACGGCATTAATCAGGATACTGCCTGTGGAGGACGACCGCTCAACATCCAACAGTGTGGAATACTATATGCTGTATCTTGCCAACGAGCTGGCACCGCTGGAAAGTGAAGAAAAGGCAGATTATCTTATCAGTCTTGGTGACTATGCAGCAAATCTGCTGGCTTCGGGGCAGGTGGACGGCAACCTTGTCAACGCAATGGCGGCAGCCTGTATGATTTATCCAAACACCTACCTTATCAACAACTATGCCGCACTGCTTATGGAGCGTGGTCAGTACAAGGAAGCACTGGTGTGGCTTGAGCAGGCGGATGAGGCAAACCCACACAATGTATTTATTCTCACCAATATGGGCGAATGTCATTACGAGCTTGGCAATTTCAGCAAGGCTCTTGCATACACAGATAAGGCAATCAGCTGTCAGGAAGACTATGGCATCCCCCATCTTATACAGGCCTGCATCTATGCACAGCAGGGCACCTTTGAACAGTTTATCACATCCCTGTTCAAATCTGCCCGTGCCAGCTGGACAGATGTGCATACAAAACTGTTCAGAAAAGCATTGACCTATGTGACAGATTATGTTGACCGCTATGACAAAATGCCTGTTACAAAAGAACATCTGGATATTCTTATGGAGGCGGCAAGCTACGGCACCACATCAGACGGCCGTGACAAACTGTCAGAGCAGATTTCCCTGCCATTCCCTGCACCTGTTACCTCTGCCTGTCTTACAGCAGAAAAAAGCTATTCCGACCAGGCAAGTGCTTTGTACGACCAGGTAAAGGCACTTTACTATGACGCACGCTATTATGAGGGCTATGCCAACGGCAAGGATGACCGACATCACTTTATCGCCCGTTTCCATATTCTTTATTATGAATGGATGATTGAAGAAAATGATGCGTCATACGCAATGTTCGGCGAAGAATATGACAGACTGGAAGCACAGTTTTATGAAAAGGCCAACTCTATAATAGAACCGGCAGAAGAAAAGATTGCAGAACTGCAGGCAGAGCTTTATGAAGCTGCAATGACTGCTGTTATGGGTATGATGCTTACACCTTTTGCTGATGACCCGGATGCTGTTTGGTCAATTGCTCAACAGAATGGCAAATTTGTTGAAGAATATTGGGAGCCATATCAGACAGAGATGACAAAAATCACTCTGGACGCCTATACAGAGGTGCAGAATATATGGCATACCGACCTTAAAAAGATGGAAGAAGCCAAAATGGACGGATACGAAACAATAACCCGTCCTATCCTTGAAGAATACTGGCAGCGTATGAACGCTATTCTTGGCTATATGACCAACGACACACAGCGCAAAAACTTTGAAAAACGGGTGCTGTGGACTATAAATACCGAAGGCATTACAGTACCCCTTGGTTATGCAGGCGTGGAACTCAGGGAAGTAAACAAATATGCCGGCACTATAAACGGATGCCGTGAAAAACTGCAGATGGCAGAAATCAAAAGGATAGAAGCAGCTAACCAGCAGGCACAGGCAAATGTACAGCAGGCAAAGCTGGAAAAAGCCAAGGCAGAACAGCAGCAGCGTTCCTCCAGCTATCAGCTGGGCTTCCCTCCATTCAGTCCTATCCAGGTTTATATCGGCTACACAGAAGATGGCAATATCAGCTATGGCTATGGTGCATTCGGTCACGATGTTATCTACGAACATGATTTCAAAACAGGCAACACATCCAAAAATGTTGCATCCACTACCCTTGCAGGTCTACCGGGCCTTGGGCAGCTGGACAAAACTGTTGCAGGTCTTAAAGACTTATATGACACCATTGAAAACTTAAGGGATATCGAGGGTGCCCTTGTTACACTGGAAAATGTTGTGGGTATGGCAAAAGGCCAGATTGTAGCAGGCCTGCCAAGCGTTGACGCACGGGAAACCACAGGTTCTATCGAGGTGTATAACTCTGACGGCGAACTGATAGACCGATCCACCTACCGCACCACATCGGTTTCAGGCGGCGGTGGCCTGCTGGGAAGCACCGTGGAAACCACCACAACCAAATCACAGTACAAAGACCCGTTAAACGGCAAGGTTTCAAATGTTGTAAGAACACAGTCCAAAGGCAAAATTACCGTGGGCGGCTTTACCTTTGAAGAAAATATAAGCGGTGCACTGCCGGGACATTAATATATTTAAACAGCACATTTATATAAAGAAAGGGGCGGCAATATGGGAAGATATAAAAAGCTGACAATTTTACATTCCAATGATATGCACGGCGACTTTACCGCCGAAAAACTGGACGAAAAGCTGACAGGTGGCGTAAGCATGCTGTCGGGTTATGTGGACAAGGTGCGCAGAGAAGAAAAAAACACCCTCTACTGCATTGCGGGGGATATGTTCCGCGGGTCAATTATCGACACCGAATACAAGGGTTTAAGCACAATTGAAATTATGAACGCCCTTGCGCCTGATGTGGTTACAATAGGCAATCACGAAACCGATTACGGCATAGGGCATCTGCTGTTCCTTGAAAAATGTGCAAAATTCCCTATAATCAATGCAAATCTTTACATAAAAAGCAACTTTGCCCGCCTGTTTCAGCCCTATCTGATAAAGGAGATTGACGGAATGAAAATCCTCTTTATCGGAGTTCTTACCGAAGAGGTTATGAATCAGACCAAAAAAGAGGATATTATCGGCAGCTTTGTGGATATACACGAGGCAGCAAAAGAGGTTGGCCGCATCTGCAACGCCTACCATGCTACAGATATCGATCTTACCGTGCTGCTTACCCACATAGGCTTTGAAGAAGACAAACGCCTTGCGGCAGAGCTTGATCCTGCATGGGGCGTGGATATCATCATCGGCGGTCACAGCCACACCTTTATCCAGCAGCCTGAAATTGTAAACGGCATTGCCATTGTTCAGGCAGGCACAGGCACCGACCAGATTGGCCGTTTTGACATTGAGGTGGACACCTACAACAACTGCATAGAAAGCTATGAGTGGAAAGCAGTCCCCATTGCCGAAGGCTGCCCAAGAGATGCAGATATAGAAAATATAATTAACGGCTACAAGGCACAGACAGACAAAAAATACGGCAGACCGATAACACGTTTTAAACGGGAACTTACCCATCCTGCCAGAAATATGGAAACCGAACTGGGCGGTCTGGTGGCGGATATAATAAAGGAAAGTCTTGGTGTGGATATAGCACTGTTCGGCAGCGGCAGTATACGCAGAACACGCATGGGACCAATGGTGGTTTATCAGGACTTTATCGAATGCTTTGCCTACGATGACCCGCAGTATATGCTGGCAGTAACAGGGGCACAGCTTAAAAGAATGCTTATGTTTATGCTGCGGGACGAAACCTGGCAGGGCGACCACTGCGAGTTTTATCAGCTGTCCAAAGGTTTGAAGGTGGTTTACGACAAGGCGAAAAGAGAGATGCTGGAATTTACTTTTGAAGGTGAAGCTATAGCTGACGACAGGCTGCTAAGGGTATGTATACAGAAATTCCACTATCTCAACTTTGACGAGTTTTTCAGCGTACCGCTGGCAGAGGTTGCAGCAAACAAAAAGCCTGTTGTAGTCTCCACATCCACAAACGATATACTGGAAGAATACTTTATGGCGCATCAGCAGCTTGACCGCCAGCTTGACGGCAGGCTGACACTGATATAAAGCACAAAACAAGACAAAGAACAAAAAAGGGAATGTTATCTGCAAAAAAACATACCCAAAAAAGTTTACAGCAACTTTATTGACATAAAATCAATATCAACAAGGGAGACGAAATTATGAAAAAATTGTTATCAATTATTATTGCTCTGGCAATGATGCTGTCTCTTGCTGCTTGCGGCAGCAGCACCCCTGCACCCGAAGACACAGGCGGCGAGCAGCAGAATGAACAGCAGGGCGGCACCCATCAGAACGGTGAACTGACACAGACAGAAAAGGAAAAACTGGTTTCAACAGTGCTCAATCTGTCTGCTTTCGGCAAAGACAGCGAAGACAACCCTTACAAATGGCTGGTGCTTGATGTCGACACAGAAAACAAAAAAGCACTGCTGATTATGGACGGCTATATTGACACTATGTATATGTTTGCAGACGATGAAGTGCATACATGGGAAAACAGTCAGATAAGAGAATATCTTAATTTTCAGCCAAATATGGATGTAATGTTTACTGCCGAAGAACAGGAATTTATCCTCGAAACAGCCGTATCAAACCCTGCAAACCCAAAAACAGGCGTTTCTTCCGGTAAAGACACAACAGACAGACTGTTCCTCCTCAGTGCACAGGAAATGGAAAAATACTTTGAAAATCCGGAAGACCGTGTGGTTTATGATGCGGAGGGCAACCCTGTTGGCCAGTACCTGCGCACAGCAGGCGGGGAAGAAAGCTACTTTGCAATGATTATACAGGACAACAGCGGCGAAATTGACTATAACGGCAGCTATGGCTACTCCGGTGCTTACGCTATCCGCCCTGCAATGTGGGTGGATGTTTCCGGTGCGGATTTATCCGTGCAGCCAAATGCAAAACCATCACAGTCATCTGAAACAGACGTACAGCTTGGCACACTGCAGATTTTTGACAAATCAGCCATTACTGCCATCAGAATTGAAGGCGAAAACAGCGGAGTGCTGAATGACCGCCAACCTGCCACAACAGGTATTTGCAGCGTTTTTGAACATGACGAATGGGTACAGTTTTATCCTGTGGGTGATGCTGAAGAAATAGATATATACTATTTAGCCCATGATGAAAAAGCTGATTACAGTAAAGTTGAAGCTGAATGGGTGTACGAAAATGGTGTATTTTTCACGCGCCTTTATAATCAGAAAAATGAATCATTCCCTGACGGCTACTGGGGAGCTACATATGTAGACCGGGATATGAAAACCGGATATTTCGACCTGGTTTTCACATCAGGCGGAAAAATAGTGGCAGTTATGACAATTCAGGTGTTTGAAGAGGATGGTCTGCAGAATTACACAGATGCAGAACTTATCGCTCTTAACGACGGCACAGCAACTGCTGAAACAGTAAAGGAACAGGCTGCAACCGAAAAAGAACAGCCAAAAGCAGAAGGCGGCATGGACCTTGCAGGATTTATGGGCACAAAGACGGGTAAATTCTACAGTCAGTTTACAGACGAAAAAATGTATATGAAGTACGAAACTGTAATGGATGGTATGACAATGACCGTTATCTCTGCCACAAAGGGCGATAAAGTTTATTCCGAAAGCATTGTGGACGGCGTAAGCAGCGGCGTTACAATTATGGACGGAGAAAAAATGTATGTTATTGATCACGCAAGCAAAATGATTATCACAATGGCGCTTAATACAGATGCTATGACAATCGCAAACACAATCGTGGAAGAAAGTGACGTTGATATGGGTGACCTTGTAAAAGGCACAAAGGAAATTGACGGCAAAAAATATGACACAGAAGAATGGCTTGTGGAGGGAGAAAGCGCAGTGATGTGCTTTGACGGCAACGACCTTAAATATATGATTTCCACAATTGACGGTATGGAGATGGTTATCAAGGTTGTGGAAATTTCCAATAAGGTTGATGATAAGCTGTTTGAACTTCCAAGCGGATATACACAATTTGCAATGTAAAAAATGTAGTATCAAGAGTAAGCGACAAACAACTTTTAACGGGAAAAGGAGAAAATGATATGAAAAAGCTCGTTTATACAATTGCGATAATGCTGCTGGCCTTTTCCCTTACCGCCTGTGTTACCATAAATGTGGTTGCGCCTGAAGGCGAAGCACAAAAAGAACAGCAGACAGAAAACACCCAGCAAAGCACACAGCAGGAACCACAGGTGCAGCAGCCTGTGCAGACACCTGCAGGCACAGAAACGGAAAACACAGAAAGTTCTGCAGAAAAAACACAGCAGCCACAGCAAAGCTATGAAGAACTGGAACAGCTTTACAGCATCTGGTCACAGCTTGTGGGATACTGGAATGCTGCCGAAAACCACTTTGCACTGGTGGATATGATGGATAGCCACACCGCCTGCTTTGCCGACGGTATGTGGGAGACGGAATATTACCGTGAATGTATTGTGGCACAGCTGTACAAAGACGGCGAACAACAGCTGTGGGCGGTGATAAACACAGACGGCACACAGGAAAATGTGCTGATAGATTACAGCGGTATTGAACAGGACGGAAAAATAAGGATAAAAATTGGCGAAGATGAGTGGCGGCAGTATATGTTTGCAGGCAACACAATGGACGAAGCCTATCAGACATACTGCGACAACACCTACGGCGGATAATTACAGAAAAAGAGGTGAATTTTATGGCAAAAATCTGTAAACAGTGTGGCAGTGAAATAGAACAGGGCAAAAAATTCTGTACCGAATGCGGTGCTTCTGCGGCTGAAGCAGTGGAAAAAGAAATTCCAAAAGCAGATAACTCACAGAAATACACATATACACAGACACAGCAGACATATACACAACAGCCACAGTCTGCTGACCCTGATGCACCTCCGCCAAAGGGCAGCAAATACGAGGTGGTTACAACAAAAGAATTTATCGGCATATCACTGCTTATGCTGATACCTGTTGTGAACATTGTGCTGCTTATCGTGTGGTCACTGGGCGGCTGCAGAAAAATCAACAAGCGCAATATGGCAAGAGCTTCGCTTATTATGATGGTTATCACACTTATCATAAGCCTGATTGTGGGTATGGCGGTTAAGGCACTGTTTAACAAAGCTCTGGAAGAAGCGGGACTAAGCTTTGAAAACGGACAGTTTGTTGTGGAGGAAAACAGCGACAGCGAAATTGGCAGGCTGCTTGGAACAATCTCCGACTTCAAAAACGGAGAAATGACACCTGAGGATATTGCAGGTCTGCTTGGGGCTGTAACAGGCGAAGAGTTTGACACAAGCCAGTTTGAAGAAATGCTCGGCAGTATAACAGGTGAAGATGGGCAGATAGATATGTCACAGCTGGAAGAAATACTGGGGCAGCTTGAAGAGATAAGCGGCGAAGGAGCGGAAGAGTAAAGATATGTCATATGGCTTGATAGAATAAAAATTTTTTAGCGACATGTTCCTTGTATAATATAAGCAAAGGAGTTATCCTGCCATTTGCGGCAGGATAACTCCATATTTTTATACATTCACTGTCGGTTTTATTTGAATTATTTTGTTTTTAATTGTTTGCGTTATGACTATCCGCACCAAAAGACGGGTTTAATGGGAACATTGAGCCCGTTTTTTTATCCACTTGCATTAGATTTTTCGTCGAATCTAGTGCAGGTCGGAGGGATAAAAATGAACGAAAAACAGTATACTTTGGCACAGGCAATATAGTTTTTTGTAAGGCACAGCGAGATAAAAGGATTGGCAAAAGACACCATAAAATCCTACAGACTTTACACAACCAAGTTCGCAGAATGGATAGGGGAAGAAACCCCGCTGTCTGACATAACCATCAATGATATTGAGGAGTATATGGAATACAAAAGGCTTGGTGGCAACAAGGCTGTTTCTGTAGCAACCAATGTCCGCAATCTCCGCTGTTTTTTCAATTTCTGTTCCAAAAGAAAGATGATGGAACATTTGGAAATCATAATGCCAAGATACGAAAAAGAACTTAAAGAACCTTATTCAGATTATGAAATGGCTCTGCTGTTGGTTAAACCAAAAGGAGACAGTTGGACAGAATACAGAAATTGGGCGATGGTCAACTATTTCTTTGCAACGGGACAGCGGTTATCCACAGTTATACACATCAGAGTCAAGGATGTAGACCTTGTAAGCAAAAGACTGTTGGTTTGCTGTGGCTGTAAACAATCAGCTTTTCTTCACCATATTCATCATCTTCGAGGACAGCGGATGCTTCCTCCATTGTGCTTATTTCATCTTCGTGTTCCAACAGATAGAAAGCTTTGTTGATTTCTTTTATATATTCACAGATAGACCTTACATTTGCGGAAATGCCGTAGTCAGATTTATCATTTCCGCTGTTACTCGTTTGTTTTCATCGGTGTTTTTCAGCAGATATTGCATAACAAAGAAAGGCTTCATCTTCTGATTGTCTCTTTTGCCTTTTGCGGAATTGTTCGGTTCTTTAGCCAAAGTAATCACCTCTAAATCATTATATCATACAAATCAAACAGATAAAAATGAAACTATTAACACTAAAAATATAGTAATAATGTTAATAGTTTGAGTATGTCTTATTTTAATGATTGAAGATAGACCGCAAGTAAGTTTAGGGCGG
Source organism: Oscillospiraceae bacterium (assembly GCA_017505635.1). Taxonomy (GTDB): domain Bacteria; phylum Bacillota; class Clostridia; order Oscillospirales; family Ruminococcaceae; genus RGIG3102. The sequence goes on from JAFVOU010000007.1 coordinate 14,346, forward strand.
TTTCTTTTTCTTTTGGAGAGCATTCATTCAGCTGTTGCCACAGTTCTTCCTGTTTTGCGGAAATGGAGATATTGTCTTCGGTCAGGATTTCATCAGGAGTAATGTGTAATGCTTTGCAGATGCGCAAAACAGTTTCGGTGCGCATATTTACAGAGCCTCTTTCAATATCTGCATAGGTTCTGTCAGATAAGCCTGACTTTTCTGCAACCTCTGCCTGAGTCATACCTTTCTTTTTTCTTATATCAAGCAATTTGTTGCCAATAGAATGCAAATCAAAAACAAGCATCTTTCTTCCTCCTAAATGCTTAATTAGCGCTTATATAAGAATTATAGTTCCTGTTTGGATTGACAAACAGGAACTAATCTACTACAATTATAGGTAGAATAGTTCCTGTCGAAAGGAGGTTTTAACCATGAGTGACAGCATGGGAACAAAAGAAGCTTCAGAATTATGGGGATATTCCCAATCCACTATAAGTAAATGGTGTAGAGAAGGGCTTATTAAAGGAGTTAACCAAGACTCTAAAGGGAGCCCAGGGCATATTCCTAAAAATGCAGAATGCCCAAAGAAAACAAAAAACAGGTAGGTACTGAATGACATAAAGGAAAACTCAAATGACATCAAACAACACAAAAAAAGACATCTTATTTTTAATATGCAATGTCGTTATACCTTTGCTAATAGGTGCTTATATCTACATCTATATAAGCAAAGATTCATATTTTGGAAACTTTGTACGTCATTTCATTTCAATTTCAACAAATGAAACTAAAACATTGTTCAGATTTTTAATGAAAAATTGGGGTGGAGATTTTTTGTGGGCGTATGCTCTGTTTTTTGCTTTATGCTTTTCCATGTATCCAGCAGGTTTTATGATAAAAAAATCATCTTTATATACAATAGCATGCTCAGTATTTGTAGAGTCATTACAACTAATACAAGTTGATTTTATAAAGTGTGGTACGTTTGATGTATTGGATATCATAATCGAGTTGTTTGCTGTTTTGGTTGGTGTAATTGTTTTTAAAAGCTATATGTATTTAATCAGAAAGGATAACAAATATGAGTAACAACAATAAAAGTAATAACAATAATAACAAAAATTTTAAAGATACACTTGCAATTATAATTGTAATTGCTTTTGTAGTAATTTTTGCATTTTCAAGTTGTAGTAGCGCAGGGAATAAATATGATGTAGCTCATGACCCTGATGGTTTTTTAGGTTATAGTGATGACTTTTGGGAATGGCAATCAAAACAGTAGCCGTTGCTGTTATATCCGATAGGAGAAACTTTTTATACAACAAAATCAGACTGTTAACAGTAATAGTAAACTGTTAACAGTCTGATTCTTTTTTATACACATCATTCCAAAAGAGAAATGTACTTGTAAACTGTGGTTCTGCTCAAATTGCAAACTCTTGCAAATTCTGAAATGTTCAACTGCTTTGCTTTGTATGCGGGATAATGTCTGCAGAAAATCTGTGGTATGTCCTCTTTAGTCACCTGCGGTCTGCCTATTTTGCACCTTTAAGCTTGGCGTTCTGCATACCTGACTTAACCCTTGCTCTGATTATCATATTATTGTTAATTATTTGCGTTATGACTGTACGCACCGGAGTTTTGTGAAAAAATGCAACTTGATGTAAAAAGAGGCTGTGAATGACTTGATGTGCATTTTTGAATTTATGCACAAATGTAACATTAATATTCACTTTTGAATACCAAGAAAATCTGTGGAATACAACTTAATTGTGCAAAATAACAAAAAATATTCAATAATAGCTGCTTATTTGTGTGAAAAATAGAAAATAGTTAAAAAAAGTTACAAGTAGTTGAAAAAATAAATATACAGGTCTATAATACCTAATATCGTCTACGATGTTCACAATTTGTTAAAAAATTAGAAACGTTTCATACTTATATAGATTGTAAACAATATAACGAATGATTATATAATGGATATCTATATAATTGTTATTTATGAAATTGTATTAAATGTAAATTCTCTCGCGGAAAGGGGAAAAGGATTTTGGGAAAATATATTTTAAAGAGACTTGGACAGATGCTGCTTTTGCTTTTGGGTATGAGCTTTATAGTTTTTGCCAGTCTTTACATAGCACCTGGTGACCCTGCACAGATGGTTGCAGGTGTTGCAGCTACAGAACAGGATATTGAGGCGGTAAGAATAAGCCTTGGCCTTGACAAGCCATTTCTTGTTCAGTACGGCATCTATCTTAAAAACCTGCTTACCCTTGATCTGGGTATGTCATATACAACAAGACAGCCTATCATTCAGGAAATTGCAGTCCGACTGCCTTTCACAATCAATCTGGCAGTGGCAGCTATTCTTATAGCAATTGTAATAGGTATCCCGCTGGGTATTCTTACAGCGCTTAAAAGAGATACCATTGTGGACAATGTGCTTACAACAACATCACTGTTTGCAATCTCAATGCCAAACTTCTGGCTTGGTACAATGCTTATCCTTCTGTTCAGTGTTAAACTGGGTCTGCTTCCTTCCGGCGGTATGACACACTTCTTCTGGACAGCAACGGGCTTTAAGCAGGTTATTCTGCCGGCCTTTGCACTTTCCACATCGACAATTGCAAGCTTTATGCGTATAGGCAGAAGCGCAATGCTGGATGTGCTGCAGTCAGACTATATCAGAACAGCAAAATCCAAAGGTCTTTCACAGAAGGTTGTTATCTTTATACATGCTTTGAGAAATGCCCTTATACCGCTGCTTACACAGCTGGGCACAAGCTTTGGCGGTCTGCTGGGCGGCGCAATTGTAACCGAACAGGTTTTTGTTGTTAACGGTCTTGGCACATATCTCATCAATGCAATCAACTCCCGCAACTATCCTGTTGTACAGAGCACAGTTCTGGTAATTGCGGCAATGTTTATCATAATCAACCTTATAGTAGATATTGTTTACTGTCTGGTTGACCCAAGAATTTCACTGGAGTAGGAGGACACAGGTTTGGTAAACAACAGACAAAAACAGTGGAAAACCGCTGTAAATAAACTTCTGCGCAACAAGCTTGCAGTTCTCTGTTTCGCAGTGCTTATTGTAGAAATTTTACTTGTACTTCTGGCAGGGGTTATTGCTCCGTACCAGCCTGAAGCAGTTGACGCTTCAATAAAACTTGCCCCGGGTTTCTGGGCACAGTGGTCAAAGGACCCGATAGAAGCTGCAAAATATGTTCCGGGGCATCTGTTTGGCACAGACCATCTTGGCCGTGATGTTCTTTCCCGTCTGCTTTACGGCGGCAGAATTTCCCTGGCAGTTGGTTTCTGTTCCACAGCAATGGGCCTTTTCTTTGGTGTTATCCTTGGTATGCTGGCAGGTTACTATCCTAAACTGGATAACATCATTATGAGATTTATGGACCTGCTTTTCACATTCCCTGGCACACTGCTTGCAATGCTTATTATGGCAATGCTTGGTGCAAGTACATTCAATGCAATGCTGGCAATCAGCATCTGGTCAATTCCGTCCTTTGCCCGAATGATACGCGGCAGGGTGCTGCAGATTAAACAGGAAGACTACATCATGGCGGTAAAAAGCCTTGGTGCAAGCGACTTCCGCATTATCTTCGGTCACATTCTTCAGAATGCACTTCCGCTGATTATCGTTATTGCAACTATGCGTATGGCATCATCCCTTATTTCAATCTCAACACTCAGCTATCTGGGTATGGGGGTTCCTGCACCTGCACCTGAATGGGGCAGCATGATTGCAAACGGCAAAAACTATATGTGGCAGCGCCCAAGCCTTATCGTTATTCCCGGTATTGCGGTAATTATCACAGTTATCTGCTTTAACATCCTTGGCGACAAGCTGCGCGACATCCTTGACCCAAGCCTTAAGGATTAACATAAGTTAATATGGCAACAGCCTTATTATAAATTACGAATTGATTAAGCTTAAAGGGATTTTCCAATTAGCCCCAAGGCTTTAACAATTGAATTAAATGAAAAAGAGGAGATTAGTTATGAAAAAATTCAAAAAACTCTCAGCTCTCGCTCTTGCACTTGTGATGAGTTTGTCACTTGTTGCTTGCGGCGGTGGCGGCGAAATCGGCGGCACACCGGAAAGCGGTTCTCCTGAAACAGCAGGTGTTACAGAAGACAGAATGTTCAATGTAGTTATGACAGCTGCTTACACAGGTTTTGACCCGCTTAAAACAAACGATGCTGCATCCACTTACATTACAGCACAGATTTACGAAACACTTTATCTTATCGCAGATGACGGCAGCTTTGTTCCGCTTCTTGCAGAAAGCCTGCCAGAATTCAGCGAAGACGGCCTTACAGCAACAATCAAACTTCGCGAAGGCATCAAATTCCACGACGGCACACCATTTAACTCCGAAGCTGTTAAATACACATTTGAACTTATCAAAGACCCTGACTTCGGTTCTGCACGTGCTTCCATTGCAGCATCCATCGACAGCATCGAATGTCCTGACGAACACACAGTAGTATTCCACCTCAACTACGAAGACGGTGTTCTTCTTGCTAAACTTGCACACACAAACAGTGCAATCGTTTCTCCAACAGCACAGCAGAAACAGGATCTTATGGTTGACCCTGTTGGTACAGGTCCTTACAAATATGTAAGCCACGTTTCCGGTTCCAATGCAGTTCTTACAAGAAATGACGAATACTGGGGCGAAAAAGCACAGATTAAAGACGTAACATTTACAGTTATCACAGAAGAATCCACAGCTCTTGCACGTCTTGAAACAGGCGAAGCTGACTACATTCCATCTGTTACAGTAGAAAGTCTGCCAAGAGTACAGGCAATGCAGAATGTTACAACAGAAACACAGGACTCCGCACAGATTTACTATGTTGGTCTGCGTCAGAACTCCTACATCAACCCATTGATGGCTAACCCTGAATTCAGAAAAGCTATCGTTATGTCTCTTGACAGAGAAGGCTTTGTAAACTACACAATGGAAGGCCACGGCTCTTACGCTAAATCCTTTATCGGTCCAAAGGTTCTCGGTTACACAGCAGCAGCTGAAGAAGCTAACATCGGCTACGACCCAGAAGGCGCAAAAGCTATCATCGAAGCAAACGGCTGGCAGGACGAAGAAATTGTATTCCTCTGCCCATCCACACCTGCATACGCACCAATCGGTGAATATTTCCAGGCTAACCTTACAGCAGCTGGCTTCAACAATGTAAAACTTGAATCCATCGAATACTCTGCATACCTTACAGAATCCAAAGCAGAAAACCGCTTTGACATTTCTCTCTTTGCATGGGCAAACGTAACACGTGACGGTTCTGAACTTCTTGAACCAAACACACATTCCGTTTCCAGCGCAAGACTTAAAATCAACAGCGAAGAACTTGACAACATGATTCTTGCAAGCAAAACAACATCTGTAGAAGCAGACCGTGTTGCAGCTCTTGAAGAAGCAAACATCTATGTTCTTGAAAACGCACTTATCGCTCCAATCTACAACGGCGAATACAGATTTGCATACAACTCTGCTTACGAATGTTCTTTGGACACAAGCAGCGTATTCTACCTCAATACATTTAAAATCAAATAATTGATTTGAAACAGTAGAAAATTTAATTGGAATTTTAAAATGATAAATAATCTGCAGGCGGCACAACCGCCGTCTGCAGAGTGTTTATACTATGAGCTTAGCTGGCAGAAATATCTGCCGGCATAGCTGATGGTACTAAGCAAACTAAACATAACCTCAGGGGGAAAAACAATGGCAGAAAAAGTTCTCAGTGTTAAAAATCTTATCACTGCATTCCGCATAGACAAAAAAGAATATCCTGTTCTCAGAGATATTTCCTTTGATATATATGAAAACGAAACCGTATGTATGGTTGGCGAAAGCGGCTGCGGCAAAAGTGTTACAACACTTTCCATAATGGGTCTGCTGCCGGAAAATGCTGTTGTTCAGCAGGGCGAAATTGAGCTTTGCGGCGAAATTATCAGCGGCAAAAGCCAGAAGGAACTCAACAAGGTGCGCGGCAGCAAGATGGGTATGATTTTCCAGGAACCTATGACCAGCCTCAACCCGCTGCTCACTATCGGCCATCAGCTTACCGAAGGTCTTATCCGCCACAAAGGCATGAGCAAAAAAGAAGCTTATGCAACAGCGGTGCAATATCTGGAACTGGTTGGCATTGCAAATGCCGAAAGCCGTATGAAACAGTATCCGTTCCAGCTTTCCGGTGGTCTGCGTCAGCGTGTTATGATTGCTATGGTTATGTCCATGCAGCCAAAACTGCTTATTGCCGACGAACCTACAACCGCACTTGATGTAACTATTCAGAAACAGGTTCTTATTCTGCTTAACAAGCTGAAAAAGACAATGAACACAGGCGTTCTCTTTATCACACACGACCTTGGTGTTGTTGCTGAAATTGCCGACAGGGTTATCGTGCTTTACAGCGGCACAAAGGTGGAAGAAGGCAGTGCAAAACAGATTTTTGAAAACAATATGCACCCTTATACACAGGGGCTGCTTGCAGCAGTACCTAATGTGGACAAGGATGACTTTGAAATCAAGGCTATTCCGGGCACATTCCCTGCAATTACAGAAACTATAGTTGGCTGCCGTTTCCATCCAAGATGTCCATACGCAACCGACCGCTGCCGCAGTGAAATTCCGCAGGCAATAGAATACGAAAAAGGACACTTTGTAGCTTGCCATAAGGTAGAGGAGGAAAACAAGTGTTAGAACATAGATCGGCATTAATTGAACTGAATAAACTTAAAAAATATTTTCCGGTTAAAAGGGGTGTAAACCTTAAAGCTCTGGAAGATGTAAGCCTTAAAATTTACGAAGGTGAAAAATTTGGCGTTGTTGGTGAATCAGGCTGTGGCAAATCCACACTGGGCCGTGTAATTCTTCAGCTTTACCGTCAGACCAGCGGTGCCTGTGTTTATCATGGCAAATCAATTGAAGAAGTCGCACCAAAATATATCGAAAAAGAAATAGACAATCTGCTTAATTACCAGAAAAAAGCTGATGAATACTATAAAAAGGCGGTTGAACTGGATAAAAAAATAGCAGAGATGGATGAAAAAATCGAAGCTCTGTCTGACCATGGCACAAAGCAGGAAGTGGCAAAACGCCGCAAGATTACACAGGAGAGAGACAAGCTGTCTTTCCAGTCAAAAGAGTATAAAAAAGATGCTTCCCGTCAGCTGCGAGAAGGCAGCCGAACAGTCGGCAGCCTTATCCTGAGCGCAAAATTGCCGGAGATACAGCGGCTTTACAAGCAGGCATACAATGCAACAGTGCGTGCAGGTGAATATGTAAAGGACTACAACAAGTATCATGCAGAGTATTCCGAAATGCTGACAAAAGGCGAAAAGCCTGCTCAGGACGTTATGGATAAAATGCGTGAAGCCAGCGAAAACACAAAAAAATGCCGTGACGAAGCACTCACTTGCAAAGCAAAAGCTTTGTCCATGCGCCGTCAGGACATTCTGCCAATTACAGAGCGCTGTCTTGACGAAGAATATCAGCACAAGCTGGACCGCAACTACGAAACAGGCATCAACCTTGCAAAGCTTACAAACAAAGAAATGCGCAGTCTGCGCAAGGATATGCAGATGATTTTCCAGGACCCTGCAGCCAGCCTTGACCCAAGAAAAACAGTGGGTAAAGCTATCGAAGAGGTTTTTGAAATTCACACTGACTACGGCAAGGAAATGCGCAGGGAATGCACAATGAAGCTGCTGGAGGATGTTGGTCTCAAGCGCGAACAGTACTATTCCTACCCTCATCAGCTTTCGGGCGGTCAGAAACAGCGTGTTGGTATAGCACGAGCTATCGCACTCAATCCAAAATTTGTTGTTCTGGACGAATCTGTATCAGCACTTGACGTATCTGTACAGGCACAGATTCTGCAGCTTCTGGAAGATTTGAAACAGCGTCAGCATCTGACATATTTCTTTATCACTCACAACCTTGGCGTTGTAAAACATTTCTGTGACAGAGTTATGGTTATGTACCTTGGCGGTGTATGCGAACTTGCAGAAAGCAAAGAGCTGTTCCGCAAACCGCTGCATCCATATACAAAATCTCTGCTCAAAGCGGTTCCGCGTCCTACAGTAAGGGAAAATTACGAGGAGGAAACAGTGCTTGAAGGCGAAGTTCCGTCTGCAATCAATCCTCCGAAAGGCTGTACATTCCACACCCGCTGCAGCGAATGTATGGAAATCTGCAAAAAGGTTAAACCAACCTTGCAGGAAGTTGAACCAGGCCGTTTTGTAGCCTGTCACCTTTACAACAAATAATTATTTATGTAAAATTAAAAAAGGGCTGATGCCCACATCGCCCATAACTTGTGGGAGTGGTGTGAGTATCAGCCTTTGACTGTATAAAATCACAGTTATGCTGTGAAAGGAGATTATTATGAACTTCAATTCCACATATATCCCATACGCTTCCAGGCGTTATCCAATCTATGCGCAGCATGGTATGGTTTGTGCCTCAAGCCCTCAGGCTGCAGCAGCGGGCCTTGAGGTTATGCGCAACGGCGGCAATGCAATGGATGCAGCAGTTGCAACAGCAGCAGCACTTACAGTATGTGAGCCAACTGCAAACGGCATTGGCGGCGACTGTTTTGCACTTATCTGGTCAGAGAAGGACCAGCAGCTTTACGGCCTTAATGCCAGCGGCATATCCGCAAAAAACATTTCCATTGAAAAGGTTAAAGAACGTATAAACAGTGATGAGATGCCGGTTTACGGCTGGGTTCCTACAATGGTGCCGGGCGCACCAAGCGGCTGGGCAAAGGTGGCAGAACGTTTTGGCAATCTGCCTATGACCGAAAGTATGGCACCTGCAATCCGCTACGCAAGAGAGGGCTATCCATGTTCTCCAAACCTTGCAAGAATGTGGGACAGAGCTGCAAAAAAATACAAACAGATGTGCACAGGGGAAGAATATGGCGAATGGTTTAAAACATTTACACCTGACGGCATAATCCCAAAAGCAGGGGATATTATAAAACTGCCAAATCACGCCAACACACTGGAACTTATTGCAAAAACAAATGCCGAAGCTTTCTACAAGGGCGAACTGGCAGACAAAATTGTGGCAGACAGCGATAAATTTGGCGGTTATTACTGCAAGGAAGATTTTGAAAACTACGAGGCTGCATGGGTTGAACCAATCAGAGTAAACTACAAGGGTTACGAAATCTGCGAAATTCCGCCAAACGGTCAGGGCATTGTGGCACTTATGGCGCTCAATATCCTCAAAGAATTTGACTATAAAGAAAAAGAATGTGTGGATACATTCCACAAGCAGTGGGAAGCTATGAAGATTGCTTTTGCTGACGGCAAATTCCACGTTACCGACCCAAAATGTATGGCAATCAACTATAACGACCTTATAAAACCTGAATACGGTGCACACCGTGCTGCACAGATTACAGACCAGGCTGCAGCACCTTGCCCTGAAACACCACCGTCCAGCGGTACAGTTTATTTCTGCACAGCTGACGGCGAGGGCAATATGGTTTCCTTTATTCAGTCCAACTATATGGGCTTTGGCAGCGGCATCGTTGTAAGAGATACAGGTATTGCTCTGCAGAACCGCGGTGCAGACTTTTCGCTTAATGCCGAAGATGCAAATGCACTTGCACCATGTAAAAAATCCTATCATACAATTATCCCGGGCTTTATTATGAAGGACGGCAAAGGTCTTGCTCCGTTTGGTGTTATGGGCGGATATATGCAGCCACAGGGGCATGTTCAGGTGGCGATGAATCTTATTGATTTTGGCATGAATCCACAGCAGGCACTTGATGCACCTCGCTGGCAGTGGATGAAGGATAAGACATTTATGGTGGAAGACAATTTCTCCAACGAAATTGCAAAACAGCTTGCAGCAAGGGGCCACGATGTACAGGTTGCACTGGATGCGGTTAACTTTGGCCGCGGACAGATTATTGTAAAACTTCCAAACGGTACACTGGTTGGCGGCACAGAAAGCCGTACCGACAGCAATATTGCCTGCTGGTAATATGCTGTTTATTCATAAACTCTTTAAAGCGATAAACCGATAACACAGATTATCGGTTTTTCGGCTTGTATGGGCTTTGCACAAGGCCCGGAAAGGATGTTGAGATTGAAAGAATTATTTGATATATATTTAAAGTTTTTCAAGATAGGTGCAGTAACCTTTGGCGGCGGATATGCAATGCTGCCTATTCTGCGCCGTGAAATTGTGGAAAAGGAAAAATGGCTCAGCGAAGAAGCAGTGATGGACTTTTATGCCATCAGCCAGAGTATGCCGGGCATTATTGCAATAAACGTAGGTTCATTTATCGGCTATCAGCGCCGCAAAAAACTGGGTGCGGCAGCGGCAGCACTTGGGGTTGTGTCTCCATGTATTATTATCATCACAATCATTGCGACCTGCCTTTCCAACTTTCAGGACAATGTATATGTCCGCCATGCTTTAAGTGCGGTGTCGGTGTGCGTGTGTGCCCTTATTCTGGACAGCATAGTGGCAATGTGGAAAAAGGGTGTAAAGGACATTTTCGGCATGGTGGTTTTTGCAATTATGCTGGTGCTTATGACCTTTACCGAAACCAGCCCTGTGCTGCTGGTTGTACTCAGTGCTGTGTGTGGCATAATCTGCAAATCCTTGCAGGAACGCAATAAAGCCAAAACAGAAAAAGGAGGTAACGAGAAATGATTTATCTCCGTCTTTTCTTTGAGTTTTTCAAAATCGGACTTTTTGCAGTAGGCGGCGGCATGGCAACACTGCCGTTTTTGCAGCGCCTTGGCGAAAGTACCGGCTGGTTTGACAATCAGCTTATCACCGATATGGTGGCAATCAGCGAATCTACACCGGGACCTATCGGCATAAATATGGCAACATACGTTGGATACAATGTTGCAGGTTTCTGGGGCGGTTTTGCAGCAACAATGGGCGAAGTTTTGCCCTGCGTTATGCTGGTGATACTGTTCTCAAAATTTCTTGATAAGCTCAGCGGTAACAAATATCTGGACTATGCCTTTTACGGTATGCGTCCTGCAGTGACAGGCCTTATTGCTGCAGCAGCAGTTTCAATTATGCAGGTGTCAATTTTAAATACTGAACTGTTTAAGCAGACAGGCAGCATAGCCGACCTTGCAGACCCTAAAAAGATAATTTTCTTTGTGCTGATATACCTGGCTATAAAGAAATTTAAAAAGCATCCTGTTGCCTATATTGCGGTATCTGCAGTTGCCGGACTGGTGTTTGCATTCTGATATTTACATTATGCAAGAAAATGCTGACAGATATACTTGTTCAAAGATATATAATTGTGATGTGATGGCATAAAGATATATGCGGTAATCAAAGCTGATATAGAAAAATCCGTAAAAATATGTCCGGTAGAACACAGGAGATTGTTATGATTATAGATTTTCACACCCACAGCTTTCCCGATAAAATTGCAGAGAAAGCTATGAAAAGCCTTAGCGCAGCGTCTCATTCCATGGCTTTTGCCGACGGCACGGTGCAGGGAATAATAAATTCCATGGCAGAAGGGGGAATATCCCGTTCGGTAATACTTCCTGTTGCAACAAAGGCAGCCAGTGTTGCCGGAATGAACGATTATGCCTGCAGGTTCAATCAGCAGTACGAAAAACAGGGGCTGTTTTCCTTTGGCTGTATGCACCCCGATTTTGAAGACTGGAAAGCCGAGCTTGACCGCGTTGCACATATGGGTCTTAAAGGCATAAAAATACACCCTGTTTATCAGGGGGTAAACCAGGACGATGTGCGTTTTGTGCGCATTCTGGAAAGGGCAGGCGAACTGGGGCTTGTTGTGGTAAGCCACGCAGGGCTGGATATAGGTTTTCCGGGAGAGGTGAAATCCACACCTGCAATGATATCCAATGCAATAAGACAGGCAGGACCTGTAAAATTTGTTGCGGCACATATGGGCAGCTGGAAACTGTGGGACGAAGTTGACTGTCTTGCAGAATATAAAAATATATACATAGATACAGCATTCAGCCTTGGCAGTATAATTCCAAGAGAAAACGATGATTATTATCTGGGCACAGATACAAAAATGCTGGGCGACAAACGGTTTTGCGATATTGTACGTCTGTTTGGCGCAGACAGGGTGCTGTTTGGCTCTGACAGCCCGTGGGACAGTCAGAAACAGGCAGTGGAGCGTATAAAACAAAGTGGTATTACACAGCAGGAAGCAGATAAGATTTTTTGGCACAACGGGTGCAGACTGCTGGGTATGACAATATAAACTGATATTTTTATGTTGGTATTAAATGAAAATAAAATATGTTAAGGAGAAGTTGATTTATGAACAACGAATTTGTTTTCTGGGATAAATATTTTAACCTTGAGGAAGAGGAGCTTAAGCTGTTCAATTTTGTTCTGCAGTTTGACTTTGGCGAAGGCAACGCAGAGTATTCCTGCGAGGATTTAAAGGCAGGTGAACTGACAATTGAACAGGTGCTGGGCTGTCTTAAATTTATCATCTGCGGATACAACGACGGAAAGCAGAACTACCTTGCTTTTCTTGATATCGATGATGAGGGCGGCGTTGGCTATAACTTTTTCCGTGATGGCAGCGAAGAACCTGTGGATATTAAAGATGCAGAAATCGTTGCAGCCAACATCTACGCTATCGTAAGCGACGGTCTGGTTGCGGAGTTTGATAAATAGTGCAAAAATGTACCCATCAAAACACCAATCTGTGTTTTGATGTGGATTTATGTTTTCTTATCAGGATTCTGCTTTGACAGGGTGATTTATTATAAAAAAATACGGGGTACTCAGAAGTTAAAACTGAGTACTCCGTTTTTGTCTGTTATTCTGCAAGTTCTGTAAGGGTATCTCCGGCTATGCGGTACACTGTCCAGTCTTCCATTGGCTGAGCTCCCAGTGACAGATAAAAATCTATGCTTGGCCTGTTCCAGTCAAGGCACCACCATTCCAGCCTGCCGCAGCCGCGTTCCACGGCTGTCTGCGCCAGCTTTTTCAGCAATGCTTTGCCATAGCCCTTGCCGCAATAACAGATTTAGTGCCGTAGAACTGTAAACAATCATATTATATAATACAAACTTTCTCCGGCAGAAAAAGATAAATATCCCGCCATACATCTGCAGATGCATGACGGGATATTTTTGTATATGTTTTTATTCAACCGTTTCTATGTCAAAGGACTCTTTTACAAGTTCCCTTGCCTTTTCAAGCATCATATCTTCATAGAGATACATCATCTGCGAAACGATATTGCCTGTGGCGGTGCATTCAACAGGTCCTGCGGTTACGGTTCTGCCTGTGTACTGCTTTGTAAGGCTGTTCAGATATCTGTCCTTGCTGCCGCCGCCAACAATGCTTATGCGGCTTATTTTTTTGCCTGCAATATCCTCAATTTCCTTCAAAGTGCGGTTGTAGCTGTCCGCAAGGGAATGATAAATACTGCTCAACACATCAGCAAGCGGAAGGTCAGGTCTGCCAAGATAATTTCTCACAGCTTCGGTCATACTTTTCGGTGCAAGAAAGGCATCATCAGTAGGGTCAATAAGTTCGGCAAAACTGCTGTCCATTGCAAGCTGCATCATTTCATCATAGCTGTACTGGCCGTTCAGCTCTCTTTTGATGCTCTGGAAAAGCCACATACCCATGATGTTTTTCAAAAAACGGTAGCGGTAGTTTATGCCGCCCTCATTGGAAAGAGATGCATCCATAGCCTGCTGTGTTGTAACAGGATAGGTGTTTTCGGTGCCCACAAGGCTCCAGGTGCCGGAGGAGATGAAAAGCGTTTCGTCATCAACAGGGCAGGCTGCCACTGCCGATGCAGTATCGTGGGCAGGGCAGTGCATAACAAGGCAGTCAAACCCCACACGGGCTTTTATTTCTTCACTCAAAGTGCCCACAGCAGTGCAGGGGGCGCTGATATCTTTGAAAAGCTCCTGCTTATATCCCAAAGTGTCAATAAGTTCTCTGTCCCAGTCTTTGGTCTGTGCATTCAGCAGACCGGTTGTGGAACAGATTGTATATTCGTGTGAGACAACCCCTGTAAGTCTGTAGGAAAGATAATCAGGCATCATAAGCAGATGTGCCGCTTTGTCCATCTTGCCGCTTTGCTTGTCGCACCACAGCTGAAAGATTGTGTTGTAGGTCTGTTCACCTATACCTGCTTTGCCGTAAAGGGTGTTTTTGTCCACAAATTTATATATTTCCTGCGGTACAGCGGCAGTTCTTGCATCTCTGTATGCAACACAGGGCAAAAGTTCGCTGTGGTTTTCGTCAAGCAGCACATAGTCAACGCCCCAGGTGTCGATGGCCACAGTCTGCGGCACTTTGCCAAGCTGGGCACATTTTTCAAGGCCTTTTATTACGTTTTCGCAAAGTTCGGCAATATCCCAGACAAGTGTGCCGTTTGTTTCTTTAATGCCGTTTTCAAAGCGGTAGATTTCGGAAATAACCAGCTTACCATCCTTTATTTCACCAAGCAGATGTCTGCCGCTTGAAGCACCTATATCAATTGCCAGACAATATGACATATTTACCTCCGTTTTTGTAATTTTATATGTTATATCTGACTTGTTTTAGCATTTTTTAAAGAGCGGACCAAAGTTCTGACAAGCTCTGTAGTCTGCGCTTTCCTTGTCCATACCAAATGCATTCCATGCAGCAGGACGGAAGATTTGTTCTTCAGGTACGTTGTGCATGCAAACAGGAATTCTCAGCATGGAACAGAGTGTGATAAGGTCTGCGCCGATGTGACCATAGGAGATTGCGCCGTGGTTTGCGCCCCAGTTGTTCATTACGTCATAAGCTGTTTTAAACGGACCTTCACCTGTGCATCTTGGTGCAAACCATGTGCAAGGCCATGTGTAGTCGGTGCGTTTCCACAATGTGTCGGTAACGTCGTCAGGCAGCTGTACAGTCCAGCCTTCTGCAATCTGCAGCACAGGGCCAAGACCTTTTACAAGGTTAAGGCGAATCATTGTTGCAGGCATCTGTGCCTTTGTGATAAAGCGGGAAGAATAACCGCCGCCGCGGAAATAGCCTATGTCAGCATAGTTCCATGTGGAGTTTGCCATGATAGCTTTCTGGTCTTCTTCTGTTACTTCGTACCAAGGTTTCATAACAGCGTTGCCGTTTTCGTCTTTTGCTTCGCCGTTTGCATCAAGACAGCAGGCACCGGAGTTGATAAGGTGGATAAAGCCGTCAGATTCTTTTGCATAGCCGTCAATGTCATAGCCTGTAACTCTCTTTACAGCTTCGCCGCTCCAGTATGTTCTAACGTCTGCAAACATCTGCGGACGGTTTGTAAGCAGTTTCATAAACAGCATACCAATGCCGTTGAGAACGTCGTTTTCGGTTGCAAGGATATAAGGTTCGCGTGCGCCGTTCCAGTCAAAAGAGGTGTTGAGCATAGCTTCAGGGAAGTCGCAGTTTGGATAAAAGTCTGTCCACTGTCTCTGTCCCTGGAAACCTGCAGCGATTGCATTGTGACCAACCATTTCTTCTTCACAGCCTGCAGGCAGGTTAGGGTTGCCGTTCATAAGGTCTTTGATGATAACCATCATCTTAACAACAAATTCCCAGTCAGCATCCTTTTCTTCCCTTGTTTTCTGCAGTTCTTCAGGGTTTTTGTCAAAGCCTTCAATGCAGTATTCTTTTGCCCATGCCATAGCTTTTTCAAATTCAGCCTGGTCATAGATGCCTTCTGTCATACGGCGGATAATTTCAACTTCGTCAACAGATTCCACGCGCATGCCAAGGTAGTCTTCGATAAAGTCTGTGCTGATAATGGAACCGCCGATACCCATACAGATAGAGCCTATCTGCAGGTAGGATTTGCCCCTCATTGTTGCGGCGGCAACAGCAGCGCGGCCAAAACGAAGCAGTTTTTCCTTTACATCTTCAGGAATTGATGTGTCGTCAGCATCCTGAACATCGTGGCCGTAGATGCCGAATGCAGGCAGACCTTTCTGTGCGTGTGTTGCCAGAACAGATGCAAGATAAACAGCACCTGGACGTTCTGTGCCGTTAAAACCCCATACAGCCTTGATTGTGTTTGGGTCCATATCCATTGTTTCTGCGCCGTAGCACCAGCAAGGTGTAACTGTAAGTGTGATGTCAACGCCTTCCTTGCGGAACTTGTCAGCACAGGCTGCAGCTTCTGCCACACGGCCTATTGTTGTGTCTGCAATAACAACCTTTACAGGTTCGCCGTTGGAATATTTAAGGTTTTCCTCAAACAGTTTTGCTGCACTTTTTGCCATATTCATTGTCTGTTCTTCAAGGCTTTCGCGCACCTTGAGAACACCGCGTCTGCCGTCGATGGTAGGGCGGATGCCGATAACAGGGTAATCACCGATAAGTCTGGATTTTGCCATAGTAAAACCTCCGATTTGATTTAGTTTATTGTTGTTTTGTCTGTCAGAAATTCGCGGTCTGTATGGGCGGCACAGTGGGGCTGCCCACCCTTTATAAAATAAGTATATCAGTATAAATATAAGATTACAACATTAAAAATAGTGCGACACAATCAATTTCATTAAGTTAAGTGAACTTCAGAATATCAACTTTGTACAATAAAATAAAATGTCATTCCGGGCACAGCGATGCAGGGGACGGTGTCCCCGACGTCCCGTTGAATCTCCCTGTCCGATTGAACCCGGAGATTCCTGGACACTTGCGTTGTTCAGAATGACATTGTTAATGTATTAAGTTTGTATCTTTGCCTTGCCTTGCGGCACAGGCAGATGTATTTTTTGCCTTGCAGACTATCCTTTTATCTGTGCTTCAACCAGCCTGTCGGAACAGTAGCGCTGACGCAGCACAGGCTTTTCAATTTTGCCGGTAGGGTTGCGAGGCACCTTGTCAAAGATAATTTTTCTTGGGCGTTTGTAACGGGGCAGTGCCATGCAGAATTCGTCAATTTCCTGCTGTGTACAGCTTTCGTTTTCCTTTACCTCGATAATTGCGGCTGCAATTTCGCCCAGACGGCTGTCAGGCAGACCGATAACTGCAACGTCCTTGATTTTGTCGTTTGTGCGCAGAAAATCTTCTATCTGAACAGGATAAATGTTTTCACCGCCCGAGATAACAACATCTTTTTTGCGGTCCACAAGGTAGATAAATCCGTCTTCGTCCTCTCTGGCCATATCGCCTGTATAAAGCCAGCCGTCGCGTATAACTTCGCTTGTTGCATCAGGATTTTTATAATAGCAGGTCATAACACCGTTGCCTTTTACAATCAGTTCGCCTACTTCGCCTTTTGCCACATCTGTGCCGTGTTCGTCAACTATGCGTGTCTGCCAGCCATAGCCTGCTTTGCCTATGGCACCAACCTTGGAGATGTTTTCCACACCAAGGTGTACACAACCGGGGCCGATAGATTCTGAAAGACCGTAGTTTGTGTCATAACAGTGGTTTGGAAATGTCTTCATCCAGCGGCGGATAAGGCTTGGCGGAACAGGCTGTGCACCTATGTGCATAAGTCTCCACTGGTCAAGGCGGCAACGGGAAAGGTCAATCCTTCCGTCATCTATTGCATCAAGCAGGTCCTGCGCCCAGGGCACAAGCAGCCACACAATTGTGCAGCGTTCTTCCGTTACTGCACGCAGAATCCATTCCGGTTTTACACCGCGAAGCAGAACTGCTTTGGAACCCGACACAAGGGAGCCGAACCAGTGCATCTTTGCCCCTGTGTGATAAAGGGGAGGTATGCAGAGAAATACATCGTCGTGCTGCTGACCGTGGTGGCTGTGTTCTGTAAGGCAGGCGTGCACAAGTGACTGATGGTTGTGCAGTATGGCCTTTGGAAAACCTGTTGTGCCGGAAGAAAAGTATATTGCTGCATCATCATCTTCGTCCAGGGCAACAGGCGGTGCAGAAGAAGAGCAGTAGCCCGCAAGTTCAAGACAGTTCTGTGCATAGCAAGGCACATCCTTGCCTACAAAGAAAAGTGTTTTTACATTTGGTATATCATCTGCAATTGCATCTATACGGCTGATAAATTCCGGCCCAAAAACCAGCACCTCAACATCAGCAAGGTCAAGACAGTATTTTATTTCATCGGAGGAATAGCGGTAGTTCATCGGCACTGCAATACAGCCTGCTTTAAGCACACCAAAGTAAACAGGCAGCCATTCAAGACAGTTCATAACCAGAATTGCCACCTTTGTGCCTTTTTTGATACAGCGGCTGAGCAGCAGGTTTGCAAAGCGGTTTGCGCGGTAGTCAAAATCCTTCCAGCTTATCTCTCTGCGGTAAGGTGCGTCCTGTCCGGCGCTTTCGATAAGGTTAAAATCCCACCAGGTAACAGCCTTATCGCGTTCTTCCGACGGGTTAATCTCTACCAGCGCAGTTTCATGACCGTACAGTCTGGCGTTTCTTTCAAGAAAATCTGTGATAATCATTATCTTCACCTCTGTATAAATAAACATCCTCTGCAAAAACAGAGAACAGAAAGTTTCTTTGATGATATAAAGCATCAGATAAAATTACCGATTTTATCAGTATATTTAAAATATGCTATTAAGTTTAGCACTAAAAGCAGGGTTAGTCAATAAAGCTGATAATTAATGCAATAAAGTTGTAATATAATACATCTGAAGTGTAAAATGCCTTGTTGTTTTAAAAATCTGTGTCAGATATTTGCTTTTACAGCCATTGTCTGTTAAAATATATCATCAGTAAAAAATTTGTGGAGATAATTATGGGCGGCACAGTTTTAGGCAATATTACCGGCAGTTTATATTTTGTTTACTTTCAGCTGGCAGGGGTTCTGCTGGCTTTGTTTGTTCTGCCGGAAGAAAAGATATGGGCAAAGATAACAGCCGGCAGTGTGGCAGGCAGTGCACTTATGCAGTGGCTGTGTGTACTTGCGGCGTTTGCCTTTGATTTTACCATTACAGCCCATACAGTTGCGGCAGTGTGTGTTATGCCGCTGTTTGTCGCAGCAATATATTACAGAGGATATATAAAAAATCAGTTTGCGGATACAGCAGTTCAGTTTAAAGAAAACAGGGGCTTTGCACTGCTTCTGGCTGCGGTTTTTGTGCTGTGGTGCTGTCTGCTGAACAGCCATATAATACCTGTAACGGAAACCGGGGCAGTCCACACAGGCCAGTGCACCTACGGCGATATGAGTATGCACCTGGGCTTTATAACAAGCATAGCCACACAGAGCGAATTTCCGCCTTTTTATTCAATATTCCCATCCACAAAACTTGCCTATCCGTTTTTAAATGCAAGTATCTCATCAAGTGTTTACCTTTTTGGTGCTTCGGTGCGATGGGCATATATCCTGCCTATGCTTGCAGCTTTTCTGCAGGTGTGCGGAGGTGTTTACCTGCTGGCATCAACGGTGCTTAAAAGCCGTGCAAAAGCGGTTTTAAGCTGGGTGCTGCTGTTTTTCAACGGCGGTCTGGGATTTGTTTATTTTACAGGCCTTACCGACAGCGGTCTTACGCTTAAGGACATCTTCACAGGCTTTTACACCACACCTACCAACCTTGTGGATTACAATATCCGCTGGGCAAATATAATTGCGGATATTCTTCTGCCACAGCGTGCATCGCTGTTTGGCTATGCGGTGCTTTTTACTGCCATATGGCTTCTGTACCGTGCAGTGTGGGACGGTCAGAAAAAATATTTTGTATATGCAGGCTTTTTTGCAGGGGCGCTTCCCCTTGTGCACACCCATTCTTTTCTGGCAATGGGGCTTGTCAGTGCGGCGTGGCTGCTGCTGTGGCTTTACCGCGAAACAACAGCAGAAAATCGTCAGAAATGGTACGGCGCACATATTTTTGCAGCCTTTGCGGCGGTTATGTGCCTGCTGCAGTATTTCAACAACAGATATACACTTTCTTCAAAGTTTTTCTTTGCTTTTGGTATATGCGGTATAGCACTGTGTGTTTTTTACGGCATTGTTCTTATGGCAAAATATATCCGCAAAAACAGCTTTGCACAGCTTGCTGAAAGCTGGGGTATTTACCTTGCTATTGTACTTTGTCTTGCACTGCCGCAGCTGGTGGGCTGGACCTTTGGTCAGGTGGCGGAAGGCGGTTTTCTCCGCGGGCATTTCAACTGGGGCAATCTGTGGGATTTTTACCCGTGGTTTTACATAAAAAATATCGGTGCACCTCTTGTGCTTATTGTTGCGGCAATCTGCAGAGGAAACAGAAAAACCGCTCCCCTTATAACAGCAGCAGGGGTGATATGGTTTGTGGCAGAACTAATTCTGTTTACGCCAAATACCTACGACAACAACAAGCTGCTTTACGTTGCATATATGCTGCTGTGTATTGCGGCATCAGACTTTGCAGCCGACTGGTTTGCACAGCGCAGAAAATCAGCAGCAAAAACTGCCGGAAAGGCTGTGCTGTATGGGCTGACTGCTGTTTTTGCGGTGCTTTGCACCCTTTCGGCAGTGCTGACACTTGGCAGAGAATATGTAAGCGACTATCAGCTTTACGACAGCGACCATATGGCGGCGGCAGAGTGGGTTTACAGCAATACTGATACAGATGATGTTGTGCTTACAAACACCCGCCACAACAACGAAATTGCCTGTCTGACAGGCAGAAATATTGTCTGCGGCAGTGATATCTTCCTCTACTATCACGGCATTAACACCTCACAGCGCAAAGCAGAGGTGCGTCAGATGTACGAAAACGTGGCAGACAGTATGGAACTGTACAAAAAATACAGCGTTGACTATGTGATGATTTCCAGCTGGGAAAAAGCGGACTATTACATAGATATTCCTCTTTTTGAACAGCTTTTTGACAAGGTGTTTGAGCAGGGCGGCGTGGCGCTGTATAAAGTGAAATAGCACGACTGTATAACAAACTGTATAATGATAAACAAAAATGCCATTCTGTAATAAATACGGAATGACATTTTTATATTCGGTTATTCATTAAGCAGAGAAAATCTAAGGTGGTCCTCCCATACACCGTTAACCTCCAGACAGCGCTTTGAAAGACCTTCGGGCATAAAGCCCAGCTTTTCCATAACACGCAGACTTTTTGCATTGCGTGGCATAACATAGCTTTCGATACGGTGAAGCTGCAAAGTTCTGAACGCAAGGTTTATTATCTCGTCAACAGCCTCGGTGGCATAGCCTTTTCCCTGACAGTCTGCCGCAATTTTATAGGAGAGATAACAGCTTTTCACACTGCCGAAAAGTATGTTGGATATGCAAACGGTGCCGATAACTTCGCTGCTGCCTTTTTCGCTTATCCAGAAGCGGAATTCTTCGCATCGGCGGCTGGCTTTGTCCTCCTCCTTAAGAATGGTGCGCACACCGCTGTGGGTGTAGTATTCTCTTGGTCGGGTTGGTTCCGTGTCGGCAAAAGCGTCACGGTTTTTTATGTTAAAACGGCACACCTCGCCGGCAAGTCTGGGGTGACTGAGGGTAAGGACAAGCCTTTCGGTAAAAAGATGATACATATATGCCTTTCTGTCTGAGATTGCAGAAATTTAAGGGTGAATACTGCAAAAAATCTTGAAAAATTATTGTTAAAGTATTAAACTAAAAGATATATATGTACTGTGTTCTACTGTTTATAACAAGTTGAAAAACCTGCAGTAAAGACAGAAAAACAGCACATATACAGCAACGTTATTATATTACACACAGCCTGTCTGTGTCAAAATATTTTGATAAATTTTGGAGGATATTTATGTTTGCGCTTAAAGCGAGAGCAGAAAAGATTATCAGACTTCTGGAACTTACCAAAACAGATGCATGTGTCGTTAAAAGTTTTGAAAACCGCCGTTATCTCACAGGTCTTGCAACCAGTGCAGGCATGGTGGTTATCACCAGAAAAGGCAACAGATATTTTGTTGTGGACGACCGCTACGAAGAAATTGCAACCAAACAGCTTGTGCCTCAGGGCTTTATTGTCCGAGGTCTGCTCAACTATGACAACTATGCCGAAATAATGTATGATATTGTGCAGAGTGACCATATATCGGTGATGCTGCTGGAAAGTGACGGCATAAGCCACGAGGAGTATGTAAAGTTTGAAAACAGTATGTATTCCAAGGTTATGCCTCTCAAGGCACAGCTTAATAAGATAAGGGCTGTAAAGGACTTTGAAGAGGTTGAAAACATCAAAACCGCACAGCGCATCAGCGAAAAGGTTTTTGACGAAGTACTGGAATATATAAAACCGGGCATGACCGAAAAACAGGTGGAAGCAAAAATTGTGCACAGCCTGCTGGAAAACGGCAGCGACCTTGCAAAATTCCATATGTGCTGTGTGTCGGGGGTAAACTCCAGTCTTATTCACGGCGCAGCAACCGACAGGGTTATCGAAAAAGGCGACCCGCTTCTGCTGGATTTTGGTGCCATATATAAAGGCTACCGCAGCAGTATGTCCCGCACAATCTGCGTGGGCAACCCAAGCGATGATTTCAAAAGAGCATATGATGCTGTAAAAACAGCAACTATGCTGGGTGCAAAATATTTAAGGGCAGGCGTAGAAGCTGATACTGTTGATGCAGAGGTGCGTGCCTTTATCGAAGAAATGGGCTACGGCGGCAATTTCCGCCATGCTGCCGGTCACGGCATCGGTCTTGACTATATCGAGCTGCCTGTTCTTGGCCACAAATCAAAAGAGGTTCTCGGTGTGGGCAACATTGTTGTTGTGGAACCGGGCATATACATCAAGGGTGAATACGGCATCCGCATCGGCGATTTGTTCTACATCGGTGAAAACAGCACCGAAAATCTTACCCGTACAACAAAAGAACTTATTATACTGTAAAAAACAACCGCACAGCATTCAGCTGTATGTCCATAAAACATTAATCGTCCCCGTGAGATTTCACAGGGACGATTTTTATTTTCAATATCGAAAAACATATATGCAACGGTAACGGACCGCATATAATGTGCATCGTTTAAATGTTCGATAAATTGAAATTTGTTAGTTTTTCTTTATTAATAATTTAATACCAAATCCAATTATTACTATACCAACTATTACATTTAAAATCTTAGATAGTATATCTGGTATAAAATTAGATAATATCATTCCTAATATAGCCACTGTTGTTAAAAAGAATAATGTAGCAGATACTAAACCAACTGAAAATATAATTAACTCTTTTTTCTTAAACTTTTCTTCAATAATTTTGGTTGTTAATATACTTCCCCAAAAAACAATTGTTATAGGATTAGATAAAGTTAAAATAATTCCTTGTATAAATGCACTTGAAGAATTTGGATTCAAATTTAATCCTGGTATAATATTTATCCCAAACACGTTTAAAATAATATTTAAACCAAATATCATTAAAACAATTGCACCAACTATTTTTACAACTTTCTCAACTTTTTCGTTTCCTAATAATTTACTAGCGCCTAAACTTGCTAATAAAATGTAAAATGCATCAACTAATGCTATCGCTATAACTAATGACATTGCAACAAAAAATCCAGTATTTTGAGCAGTGTTAAAAACCATTAAACACATTGGTCCAACAGCAAACTGTAATAATAAGCCAAATTTTAGTCCTTCTATATATTTTTTCATACATAACCTCCTCGACAAATTCAAATTTATCTTACAGTTTGTTGGTCTGCATCAGGCTGCTGTCCATCGTGTGCCAACCATTTACATTCGGTGATGTCCATATTGGTAAATGTTGCTTTAAAGGATGAATCTTCAGGGCTGCAGGCATAAATTCCAAATTGAATTGTTCCTGCGCCATTCCACATATGGCATACCCGCATCTGTCTGAAAACAACACCATCTTCGGAACATTCAATACAATAGTCATCTACACGGCGGCTTAAACGATACCACACCGATTTGATATCTGCATCAATTTCAGTGGTTGCCCAGTCGGAATAACCATTGTTTGTAACCACAGAACCAAGATGCTGAAAATGCTCGTTTTCGTATTCGACAGAGCCTTTAAGCCAGTTTTCGCTGTCCAGATACATAACTATGCCGCACTGGTCAAATCTGTGTTTGCTTTCAAATTCTGTTTTCACAACAAAGGAAAAATATTTTTCATCAGTCTGCATCTGCAGTACAGGGGCATTGTCATTTCTGAAATGGTAATATGTTCTCTGCCACAAATCTGTATGGGGAGAGGTAATGATTTCAATTTTATCATCTGATATGGTATAAGCAGATGGTTTTCTTGTCCATTTTAATTTTGTTGTATCAAATTTCACGACGGCACCTCTCCCGATTTATATCTGTATGATTGTTTAGTCTAGTCTATCATATGGCTGAAATATATACAAGAAAAGTCCCGGCAGATATTCCTGCCGGGACTGTAACTGTCTTGTGATGCCCCACTGTTACAGTGAGGTTTTGATATTGCTATATAATTATTTAACGGTATATTTTTCCAAAGCTGCTTTCATTGCAGGGATATCAGCGCCTTTGTCAGCCTGATATTTGTCTGTGGAAAGTTTTGCTTCAAGTGTTTTAAGGGTATATACGTTTGTGTTTTTGCCTGTAAAGAGTTCTGCATTTTTTGCAGGAAATACAACAACAGCTTCACTCATACCGCATTTTGCTTTTTCTGCACCGTAAAGTTCCTTAAAGAATTTTACACTGCCGTTTGCAGAGGACATAGGGTTTGCAAAATACTCTCTTTTGCCGTTCTTGTCAATGCTTACCCATTTTTCATCCTTTGCTTCGCCGTAAATTTCGCCCTGTTCAAAACAGCTTTTTACAGCAAAAGTTCCGTAATATGTAAGCAGAATGGCATCAAAATCAAAAGTTTCGCTGCCAAAGCGGAGTGTTGTTCTGCCAAGTATTTCGCAGTCGCGCAGAGAAGCAAAACGTTTAAGACCTTTGATAAGAGTTGTGCTGATTTCTTCGCTGCTCTGTGCTTTTTTGTTTTTAAACCATTCCAGCTTGCCGCTGAAAATTGCAAATGTAATCATTGCAGCAAGCAGTACAATTGCCATAACAGCACTTACTGCAAAACCGCTTTCCATAAGAAAATCGTTCATTTCAAATACTTCCTTTATATAAATTTTTTATTCGATAGGGGAGGTGCTGGTTATGCCGCAGCTCTGCAGATAATCTTTAAAGCCGTCTGTCAGCATAGTGCTGCCGTCTGTCAGCACAAGCATACATTCTGCATCAGGAATTGTGTCGATAAAATCCAGTGCTTTCTGCGGTTCCATCATAAATATTGCAGTGGAAAGAGCGTCTGCCATACCGCTGTCTTCGCACAGAATGGAAACACCGTTGTAGATGTTTTCCGGATACAGTGTAACAGGGTCGATAAGGTGGTGGTATCTTTCGCCTTCGTGAACAAAGAAACGCTGATAGCCGCCGCTGCATACAAGACTCTGGTTGCCGTAAAGGAATGCAAGGTCAATGTTGCCGCCTATCATCTGATAGTTTTCGTCCACATTCGGGTTCTGCACGCCTATACCCCAGCGGGTTCTTTCGTCCATAGGGCTGCCGTTAACTCTTACGTTACCGCCTGCAGAGATTGCAAAGCTTGGGTATTTTTCTGCCAGTTCTGCACAGATAATTTCGGTTGCATAGCCTTTTGCAACAGCACCAAGGTCAAGGCTTGTTTCAGGGTCTGTGATAAACACAGTCATGTTTTCTTTATCCAGCACAATACTGTCGATGGATGTGTGCTGGTTTGCTGCCTGGAGTTTTTCCATATCAGGCAGAACCGGTGTGTTGTATTCGGCATATTCCCTTACATCGTGCCAGATTTTAAGCACGCTGCCCATGGCAACATTTACCTTGCCGCCTGTTTTGTGGTACCAGTCAATGCTGAACTCAATAAGGTCAAACAGCTCTTTTTCCACCTTTACAGGTGCAATACCGGCATTGTCATTGATTGTTTTTGCATTTACAAGGCCGTCGTAGCTGTTGTAGATATCAAACAGTTCGTGAAGATAACGGTAACGTTCCTGGGTATATTTCATAAAGGCTTTGTATTCTTCTTCTGTTTTGTGGTATGAAACGGTGGAAATAATTGTGTCAAAGCTGTCCCATATGGAACCGTTGTATTTTGTGTATTCAGGCTCTTTTTCGCAGCCTGTAAAGAGTGAAAGGGATAAAACAGCTGCAATAGCAAGTGAAATTATTCTTTTCATTCTAAGCATTTGTGTCCTCCGGATATACGGCAATAAGGCCTTTTATTTTAATACCCTCGTCCATAAACATTTTTTCGTGTTCTGTGATAATGTTGTCCGGCAGGGATTTTTCTGTCATATCATAGGTAATGAATGTAAGCTCAAAACCGCTTTCCTTAAAATATTCAAGACTTTCGGCAAAGAGTTCGTCATCATCTGTTTTAAAGAAGATTTCGCCGCCTTTTTTAAGGAATGCCTTGTATTTTTCCAGCTGACGGGAATGTGTCAGACGGCGTTTTTTGTGGCGGTCCTTCGGCCACGGATTGCAGAAGTTGATGTAAATGCGGTCCACTTTGTCGTTTTCGCTTACAATCAGCGCAATTCTTTCAATGTCAAATGTGCACATACGGATATTTGTTGTTGTGCGGTTTGCCATCATATAAAGGTGCTGTACATTGCGGTTTGCATAGCCAAGCATATCGCTTTTGATGTCGATGGCAAGATAGTTTATATCAGGATTTTTAACAGCTTTCTGTGCAATAAATGTGCCTCTGCCACAGCCCAGTTCAAGGTGAATCGGCTGGTCAGGATTTTCAAAAGCTTCCTTCCATTTTCCGTAAAAATCGTGAGGGTTGCGGATGTAGATGCTGCTTGCATCAAGTTCCGGCTGTGCCCATGGTTTGTGACGTATTCTCATATCAGGCTTTGCCTCTCTTTCTTTTTGTCAGACCTTTAAGCAGCTGAAGCGCAAAGCCCAGCAAAGGTTTTATATTTACTGCCATAATAAGCAGGGTGATAACAATGCTTATAATAACATTATGATGTATGCCGGCAATCATTGCATAACTCATACCGCCGGTAAGTGCAACATTTATAATAAGCTGAATTGGTGAAATATTTATGTCAATAAATTTGCGGGTGTTGATTGCACGCAGGGCAAAAACCAGCACATAACTTGCAAAGGTTGCTATTGCGGCACCCTGTGCACCAATTTTTGGAATAAGAATAAGGTTAAGTGCAATGTTGGCAACTGCACCGGCAGACATTGTTGCAAGGTTTAAGCCGCCGCGTTTTTCCACCATATAGATGCTTGTCATAAAGGTGGAGAAGCAGGCAAATATTGTTGCCATAATCAGCACAGGCACAAAGGTCCAGGCTTCAAAATAGGCTTCGTCAGCCAGCAGTTTAATCAGCGGTTTGCACAGCAGTATTATGCCTGCACCGCCGATAAATACAACACTCTGGTATGCCTTGAATACATTGCCGAAGAAACGGCTTGTGTGCTTTTCGCCGCTTTCCTTGACAGCGCTTATCTGCCATGCTTCAAGGAAGATTGTGGCAAACACGTTTATGATACTTGGCAGCTTGTAGCTGATATCGTAGATGCCGTTAACTGTATCACCGCAGAAATATGCAACAAGATAGCGGTCACTTACGTTGGTAATCCACCAGGCAATGCTTGCAGGGATAAGGGGCAGGCAGTATTTAAGCATCTCTTTTGCCACTTCCTTGTCCAGTTTGGAAATGTCAAAGTATCTCCATACAGAAGTTATAACGCTTAAAAATACAACACTCAAAAAGTCTGCGCCGATAATGGCAGCAATATACCCCATTGCGCCCCAGCGGAATTTAAGCAGGAAAACACATACAAGAATAAGTGTGTTCACCGTTGCAAGTATGCCGTCAAAGGCATACAGTTTTGTGTAGGTTTTTGCACGGACAAACTGCTGCACAAGGGTGCGGCTGCAGCTCATAAGCAGATAGAGATACAGCATCCAGATGTACTTGTGGATAAATTCCACACGGTTTAAAAGCGGAAATGCGGCGATAAGCAGCAGATATCCCGCACCGAGAGTAAACACACCTGTGGTGAAAACCGTGCGCTTTGAATATTTGTCGTCAAGACCAAAACGGATAATACTGTTGGAGATGCCAAGGCTTACCAGCGGGATAAGCAGGTTTGCTGTCTGCATCATCAGGCTGACATCGCTGTTTTCGGCAGGAGAAAGCACTGCTGTGTAGATTGGCATAAGCAGAAACACCAGAAATTTACTGCTGAAACTGCTTATAAAAAACAGCACCGTATTGGAAAATAAAAACTTGTATCGGTTCATTTATACTGTCCTTATAATTAAATAAAACAATAAAATACTTTATTACATACTATAACCAATATATCATATCATAAAAGAAATGCTTTTGCAATTTTTAAAAGGTGAAATTTGTTGATTTGTATGGCGCAAAATACTGTTTTTCATAAAAGTTGCAACAATGGGCAGTATATGATAAACTGTTATGTTAGAAAGATATGTTTATACCCACAAATTTTCTTCAGGAGAATTGTATGAAAGCAAGTATTATCATACCAAACTTAAACGGTGAAGGCTGGATTGAAGATTCCATCCGCAGCTGTATCAATCAGAAATTCAATGCCGAATACGAAATTATAGTTATAGACAACGGTTCAAAGGACCGTTCGGTGGAAATTATCAAGGAATGTGCAAAGGATTTTGAAAACTTTATCCTTATCTGCAACGACACCAACACAGGCTTTGACCACGCGGTTAATCAGGGCATCGAGGCTTCAAAAGCGGAATATGCCGTTATGTTCAACAACGATGCATTTGCCGAACCTGACTGGCTGCAGGTGCTTGTGGATACAGCCGACAGCGACAAAAAAATATTCTCTGTTGGCGGTCTTATGGTGCAGCACTTCAACCGCCACCTTGCCGATGATGCAAGTGACTATGTGCCTTTGTTCGGCTGGACCTGCAAACGCGGTGACGGCTTGAAACGTGAAAGATACAACAAAACCGAACGCGTGTTCTCCAACTGCGGAGGTGCGGCACTTTACCGCAGAAGCATCCTTGACGAAATAGGCTGGTTTGACGAAGCATTCTTTGCCTACGGCGAAGACGTTGACCTTGGCTGGCGCGGCAACAATGCAGGCTATAAAAACATCTACAACCCAAATGCTGTTTGCTACCACATCTGCAGCGCAACAACAGGGGGCAGATACAACGATTTCAAGGCGGAAAAAAGCGGACAGAACACACTCTTGCTGCTGTACAAAAATCAGCCTCTGCTTATGCTTATAATCAACTTTCCGTTCCAGTTTATAGGCTATCTGCCAAAGGTGGCAATGTACTATGCACGCGGCTTTGGCAAACCGTTTATGAAAGGTACAATCAAGGGCATAAAGATGCGCAGGGAAGTGGAAAAATATCCTTTTAAATGGAAAAACCTTGGCAGTTATCTCTGGGTGGAATGGACAATGTTCAAACACTGCTTTACATATGTCAACTACCGTGTAAGAAGATTTTTTGGCTGGATTTAAACCTTGTTAAAACTGAACAACAAAAAATATGTCATTCTGCATTTTTGCGGAATGACATTTTGTTTTATGTATTTTTAATTTTCTTTTGCTGTCGGATTTGTAATAAGTGTGGTCGGCACACCGTTGCGGGTGTAAAAATCACATACTTCGCGGAAATATTTTTCGTTGTCCAGCAGATAAGCAAGACCGTGACCTTCGCCCTCCATTGTCACAAGGCGCTTTGGTGACCTGCAGGCATCAAACAGTTTTCTGCTCATATAACAGGGCACAAAATCGTCCCCTTCACTGTGAACAAACAGCACGGGCAAGGTGCAGCTTTCCATAGCTTTCAGGGCAGAATATTCATCAGGGTCAAAACCGCCGTAAAGCTTTGCACCAAGCTTTATAAAAGGATAAAGCAGGTTTACAGGCAGATGAAGGTCTTTGCCGCATTTTTTTATAATCTCTTCCGCTGTGGTAAAACCGCAGTCGGCAAGAATGCCCTTTACATTCGGCGGCAAAGGTCTGCCTGCCGCCATAAGCACTGTGGAGGCACCCATGGATATACCTGTCAGTAAAAGTGGAACATCGCTGCCAAACTGCTGTGTGGCAAAATCCACCCAGCTTAAACAGTCGCGGTGTTCCTTTATGCCAAAGGTAATAATGTGCCCTCCGCTTTTGCAGGTTGTGCGCTGGTCCACAATAAGGGCGTTTCTGCCAAGGGCAAAGCAACGCTGCAGTCCGCCGCTCAAATCGCGTTCTGCGCTGCCGCGGTAGCCGTGAAACATAATCTCGGTTGCCGCCCCTTTTTTGTATTCATAATATGTACCATGCAAGGTAATGCCGTCAAAGGCTTTTATATAAAAATCCTCGTGGGGACGGCTGCGGGCATCCTTTATCCAGCTTTTCATCATTTCATGATAAGGTCGGTACACCTTTCCGCCGGGCACAGGCAGCACATCGGGGTCAGGCTTTCTGATTCTTGGTACAAAAAATACCGGGATAAAGCATAACAGCGATAAAAGCAGAACAGCGGCAGCAACTATAACCGCGGCAATGACAAGTTTTGTAAACATATAAATCAGTCCTTTTTTATAATGGTACATTATAAAATGCAAATAAAATATAATGGTAAAAAAAGCGGACGTTTTGTCCGCTTTTTGTCTGATGATTATTTTTTCTTTCTGAATTCTGTCAGAGGAATGGTTTCACCGTCTTCGTATTTGATGTCGGTGTTTTCAAGCTGCTGACGGAAGCTTTTGCGAAATTCGGCAATATATTCTGCGCGCAGCTGCTGCTGTTCAAGCTTTTCAGCCTCTGTAAGACCGCTTTCTCTTGATTTTTTTGCAAGTGCATTTATTCTTTCCAAACGATTATCCACAAAAAATTCTCCTTTTTAACACAAAACAGTGGTTATATTATTTATATATCTGATTTTAATTTAAAATTTGTGCGTACAATATATATTAACACATACTTTGTGAAAATGCAAAATATATATTGATTTATTGCAGTATATGGTATATACTTGATATATAGTTTTTAAAACCATATCTTAAAATATTTATGATTATATAGAACGGAGAATACAGAATGTCTGCAAAACCAATGAAAAGATATACAGTGGGCGAAGAGGTTTTCAACAGTGTAAGCCATGGCGTAGGTGCCCTGCTTGCAGTGGTGGGTGCAAGTGTTATCGTCACCCTTGCTGTCTGTTTTGGCGACACCGTTGCGGTGCTTTCCAGCCTTGTTTACGGTCTGTCTCTTGTGGTGCTTTACACAATGTCAACTTTGTACCACGCTTTTCCTTTCGAAAAGGTAAAGAAAATCTTCCGCATATTTGACCACACATCAATATTTATCCTTATCGCAGGCAGCTATACACCTTTCTGCCTTCTGGCTTTAAGAGGAAATCCAAAAGGTGCGTTAGTTGCAGCTGTGGTCTGGCTGTGTGCCATAGGCGGTATAGTTATGAACGCTGTAAGCCTTGAAAAAACCGAAAAACTTTCCCTTGTCCTGTACATTATTATGGGCTGGGCGGTAGTTGTGGTTATCAGGGATATAGTTGCAGCACTTGCAGGTCCTGCATTCTGGCTTCTGCTGGCAGGCGGGCTGAGCTATACAGGCGGCATAATTTTTTACAAGCTTAAATTCCGCTATATGCACAGCATATGGCATCTGTTTGTGCTTGCCGGCAGTGTGCTGCACTATCTGTGCATTGTAATCTATGTGCTGCCAATGAGTTTCTGATTGTGAATAATATACACAGCGGGGTTATGCAGATAACCCCGTTTTGTGTAAAAAACATTTAACGATACATAATATTGACAATCTGTTAACAATTAGGCCAAATATGAACAATTTCTGCAGAAAACGTTTTTAGTTATTTAATATTTGTTTAACACACCTTACACAAATAGGGCGTATACTTATAACTGTAAAAGGAAGCAAGCCAAAATACAAAATAAAAATTTTTCTCTCCTCTTAATAAAATATACTTTCCCTGTAAAAACGTCCGCCGCAACGGACGTTTTTACTTTTGTTGCCACTTTGAAAATTGTATGATAAAATATGTATGTATCAAAATTCCGAAAGGATAATGCTATGGAACATATACACAGCTGCAGCTGCTGTCCGCTGCACGAAAATGCGGTGCATACAGCGCTGGAAAATATGCCGCAGGATAACGAGATAGATGCCCTCAGTGCATTTTTCAAGATGATGGGGGACCCTACCCGAATAAAAATGATGTGTGTTATGGCACAGGGCGAAATGTGTGTACAGGATATTGCATCGGCACTGGATATGACCAAATCTGCAATCAGTCACCAGCTCAGCGGTTTAAAGGAAAACAAAATTGTAAAAAGCCGCAGAGAAGGCAAAAATGTTTTCTATTCCATAGATGATGACCATGTGCATACAGTGCTCAATATTGCCATGACCCATGTAAAACACAAAGCGGAAGAATAATATCATAAAAATCAAAGGACGGCGTATGCCGTCCTTTTTTGCTGCGGTGATTATTGCTTTTGTTTTATCAGTCCGTTAAGTGCCATAACAATGTGCGGTGCCGCTGCAATAAATGCCAAAGACAAAAATACACTGCCGTTGTTAAGCTGTGCCAGACAGCTGCCCATACCGTCAAATTTTCTGTTTATAAGGCAAAAAGCGGAGATGCTGTGATAAATCCATAAAGGCACAATGCATATTGCACACACTTTGCGGCTGTGTCTGCCGCGGGTAAAAACTATAAACAAAGCGGCGACAACAAGTATAAGTGCAGTATAAATAATATTATATACATTAATTTTGTTAATCACAGCTATAACTTTCGGGGTTTCAAGCCAGAAAGCATACATATGTGCTTCGTTTTTTAAAATAACAGCCCCTACAAATCCGTAATAAACTGTGTGCAGAATTCCCAAAAGGGCAATTGCAGCAGATGTTGTATAAACTGAATTGCTGAAAGTTTTTCTTTTTTCACTTACCGCTATATTTATTACAACAGATAAAAAGTAAACAAAAGCACGAGATATTACGGTGGAATTGTTGAACTGTACAGATATTCCGTATTTTACTGCTGATGCGCCAAGCATTTCTGCCATAATTGTGCACAGGTCGTTCAAACGGTTGCCAAGGGCATATCCGTATATATGCCAGAACAGAAAAATAAAATATATACCGCTTACAGCAGCAAAGATAAAAACTTTATCAAGATTACCTTCAAAGGTGTTACAATCTGTATCGCACAGCATAAGTCTGTGTTTTTTTATATTCATTGAAAAAACAAAATAAACGGCAACAATCAGAAAACTGAAAAACAACGGTCTGTACTGCCACGGCATAATACTTATGTAATTGCCCAGAACTGTAATTTGTCCGAAAAGACAAAAGAAAACAGAAAAAAGCACGGAGATTATGGCGATAATATATTTAAAATTTATTTTGTTTACCAGCACAGAGGCATAACTGGAGGAAGTTTTTTCATTATCCGTGTGCAGCGCATATCCGGATTTTTCCTTGTCTGATGCTGTATTGTTGCCGCAGAACAGATAATCAATGCTTATGTCGAGAACAAAGGCAATCTGAGGAACAAGGCTTATATCGGGCAGACTTTCGTTTCTTTCCCATTTGCTTACTGCTTTGTCACTCACGCCAAGTTTTTCGGCAAGGTCTTTCTGGGTAAGCCCAAGGACTTTGCGTTTTTCTTTTATAACATTGCCCATTGTAATGTTTTCCATAGGCCGACCTCCGTTTGGGGAATAAGGGTATGATGCTTTTTTGCTGTAACGGTAAAACTGTTATGATGATATTATAGCACACTACTGTTATATGTACACCCATAGGCTGTGGGATAACTCTACCGGCAGTAGAGTTGATAGTTCGCAGTATGTTCAGTAAAAAATATTGACAAATTAAATGTGTTTCAACTATAATATAAGCACAAACAGTTGAACAACTGCTCAACTGTTTGCAAAAATACATACAAGAGGAAACAGCTATGACAAAAACATACCGTCTTACAGGTCTCTGCTGTGCAAACTGTGCGGCAAGAATGGAACGACTTATCGAAAAAATAGACACAGTAAACGAGGTTACCCTCAATTTTATGACAACAAAGCTGATTGTTGATATGGACGAAAACGGTGTTGAAGCTACCGAAGAAAAAATTATGGCAGCTATTGCAAAGGTAAGCCGTGAAGTGGTGATGACAAGGGCTTAACTGTTTATACAGCGGTTATTATTTTTATATTACTAAAATGGGCGCACAGCAGGGAATGCAGGTAAATCTGCGCCTTTTTTGCGCCTTTACGGAGATTTTATATGACAAAACAGAATAAAAGGGATTTGTGCAAAATTCTTGCTGCTGCGGCACTTTTTGTGCTTGGCAATGTGGTAAAAGGCGGCGAAGTGCTGCGTTTTGCCTTTTTCTTTGCGGCGTTTATCGTTGCAGGGGGCGAAGTGCTTGCAAATGCTGTGCGCAATATAAGATATGGTCAGGTATTTGACGAAGAATTTTTAATGACCATAGCCACAATAGGTGCATTCTGTGTGGGCGAATATCCAGAGGGCGCAGCGGTTATGCTGTTCTTTCAGGTTGGAGAACTGTTCCAGAGCTATGCGGTCAACAAAAGCCGTAAATCCATAAGTGACCTTATGGATATCCGTCCGGACTATGCAAATGTGCTTGTGGATGGAGAAACGGTAAAAAAAGATCCTTACGATGTAAAGGTCGGTGACATTATCGTTATAAATCCGGGCGAGCGCGTACCGCTGGACAGTGTTGTTGTCAAAGGTGAAAGCAGCCTTGACACAAGTGCACTCACAGGGGAAAGCCTGCCGAGAGATGTTGAAGCCGGCAGCGAAATTTTAAGCGGCTGTATCAATATAAACGGGGTTATAACAGCCGTGGTGGAAAAGGCATACGGCGAAAGCACAGTCAACCGCATTCTCGACCTTGTGGAAAACGCAAGCAATAAAAAAAGCAAATCAGAAAAATTCATCACAAAATTTGCCCGTGTATACACACCTGCCGTGTGTGGTGTGGCACTGGCACTGGCGGTTATTCCGTCACTCATTACAGGGCAGTGGTCTGTATGGGTTTACCGTGCGCTGTCCTTCCTTGTTGTTTCCTGTCCGTGTGCGCTGGTTATCAGTGTTCCGCTGTCCTTCTTCGGCGGTCTTGGCGGTGCATCAAAACAGGGTGTACTGGTAAAAGGCAGCAACTACCTGGAAACTATGGCACAGGTTAAAACCGTTGTGTTTGACAAAACAGGAACACTGACAAAGGGCAGATTTGAGGTTGTTGCAGTAAATGCTGTGGACGGGGATAAAGATGCACTGGTAAATCTTGCCGCACTTTGCGAAAATGCATCAAACCATCCTATTGCCCTGTGCATAAAAAATGCGGCTGGCAAGATTGATGCAGGCAGAGTAAGCAACATAAAGGAACAGGCGGGATTTGGCGTTGTATGTACAGCCGACGGCAAAGAAACCCTTGTGGGCAGCGAAAAACTTATGCAGCAGCACAATATCAGCGGTGTTGCACAGCATACAGCCCTTGGCAGTGTAGTGCATATAGCGCAGGACGGCAGATATCTTGGTAATATTGTTGTGGCAGACGTTATAAAAGACGATGCAAAACAGCTTGTTGCAAACCTTAAGGCTATGGGCATAACCAACACAGTTATGCTTACGGGAGATGTAAAATCCGTCGGTGAAAAAATTGCATCCGACCTTGGCATCGATACAGTTGTAAGCGAACTTCTGCCTCACGAAAAGGTGGAACATTTTGAAAGAATACTCGAACAGAATACAAACGGAAAAGTGTGCTATGTAGGTGACGGCATCAACGATGCACCTGTGCTTGCAAGGGCGGACATAGGCATAGCAATGGGGGCACTTGGCAGCGATGCGGCTATCGAAGCAGCAGACGTTGTTATTATGAACGACGAAATAAGCAAAATAACCACAGCCATAAAGGTGGCACAGAAAACCCTGACGATAGTAAAGCAGAATATCATTTTTGCAATAGGGGTCAAGCTGGCAGTACTGCTGTTTGTTGCAGCAGGCCTTGCAACAATGTGGTGGGCAGTTTTTGCCGATGTAGGTGTTGCAGTTATTGCAATACTAAATGCTGTCAGGGCACTGGATACAAAAAATATGTAAATATTAAAAGGACGGAAATTCTGCTGTCACAAGGCTGACGGCAGCAGATAACCGTCCTTTTGTTTTGCCTTAAACTGTGAAATTTTGCGGATACTGTAATTAATACTTTTAATATATGGGCTTTTGTGTTAAAATATATTGTCAGTCTTGATTTTAGCAAAAAGGATTTTATGAAAAGATTAACAGCATTATTTTTAACTTTAATCACAGCGGCAGGATTGCTTGCGCCTTTAAAGGCGGCTGCCGCTGATGTGACATATATAAAAAGTGAAACTGCGGTGCTTATGGAAGCAGATACAGGTGCGGTGCTGTA
The DNA here is from genome assembly GCA_017505635.1 of Oscillospiraceae bacterium. Classification (GTDB taxonomy): domain Bacteria; phylum Bacillota; class Clostridia; order Oscillospirales; family Ruminococcaceae; genus RGIG3102. Next base: position 50,729 of record JAFVOU010000007.1, read on the forward strand.
CGACAAAAATATGAACCGCAAAATGTATCCTGCCAGCATAACCAAAATTATGACAGGTCTGCTTGCACTGGAAAACTGCAGCCTTGACGATGTAATGACCGCAAGCTACAATTCGGTGCACAGCCTGCCGTACAATTCCAGTCATATAGCACTGGATACGGGAGAACAGATTTCGGTAAAGGATGCAATGTATGCCCTTGCAATCGAATCTGCCAACGATGTTTCCAACGTGTTTGCCGAACATATCGCAGGTTCAAATGCCGCATTTGGTGAAATGATGACACAGCGTGCAAAAGAAATCGGTGCATACAACACAAACTTTACAAACCCTCACGGTCTGCCGGCAAACGACCATTACACAACCGCATATGATATGGCGCTTATTACAGCCCAGGCCATAAAGCACGAGGGCTTTGCCACCTTTTTCAGCACCAACCGCTATGATATGGGGCCTACAAACATACGCAGCGAAACCCGTTCTTTCTGGAATGCCAACAACTTTATCAACGGATATGACCGTGTGGAAGGTCTTGTTATGAGCAAGACCGGCTGGACCGAAGAAGCGGGGCATACACTTGTAACGGTGGCAGAACGTGACGGAGTAACCCTTGTTGCGGTTGTTATGTCTTCCGAACACAAGCAGGAAAAATTTGAAGATACAATGGCACTTCTGGACTATGGTTTCGGCAAGTTTTACAATCTGCAGATAAATACAGATATTATCAGGGCCAAGGCGGCTTCAAAGGTTACAACTGCAGAGGATATAACACTCAGTATCCCGTCAGAAAACTATCTCATCGAGAATTTTGATGTTACAATTCCAAAAAATCTCACTGAGCATGACCTGAAATACAATTTCGGCAAGGTGACGGCAAACAGCGACAAAACAATTGCTACAGGACAGCTGGAGATATATTATACCGAAGACGGTGCCCATATAACCTGCGGCACACACGACTTTTCGGTTATGCTGGGCGAAACAATGATAAGCACACAGCCAAAAGAAATGCCGTTCCTGCTCAAAGCAGGGCTGGCACTGCTTTATGCAGCCCTTGGTCTGCTTGTGCTGAGGTTTGCATACCTTGTTATGCGGCAGATGATTATTATCGAAAACCGGCGCAGAATACGCAAACGCCGCCGCGAGCAGATTATGGCAAAGATGCAGAGCAGCCAGCAGCGACACAGCAATACAGCTGTAATGTATACGGCACACAGCGCATCACAAAGCAGCCGGAAAACCAGCACCGTCAACAGAAAACAGCATACTGCTTCGGTGCAGGACAGGACACAAAAAACAAAATATACAGGTGCAGGCAGGAAGAAATCTCTGGCAAAAAGAACCTTTCAAGGTAAAAAATAGCGGATAAAAAGTAGAAAAAACGGTTGTTTTCTTGACTTTTTGGCACCGGGATGTAATACTATAAAAATATATTGAAAAATAATTAATTATTTCGAAAGCAGGAAATATTATGGAAAAATATCAGTCCAAACTCAGCATAAAAGAAACTCAGGCTGCCATTCAGTTTCTGAGACATAAATTTGAAACAGAACTCTGCGATGCACTTAACCTTAACCGTGCTTCTGCACCTATGTTTGTAAATGTAAAAAGCGGTCTCAACGACAACCTCAACGGTGTTGAACGTCCTGTTACATTTGACGTGCTGGAAACAGGCGAAGTTATGGAAATTGTTCATTCCCTTGCAAAATGGAAGCGCTATGCACTCCACGAATACGGCATCGAAACACACAAGGGCATCTACACAGATATGAACGCTATCCGCCGCGATGAAAAATGTGATGCTATACACTCCCTCTATGTTGACCAGTGGGACTGGGAAAAGGTTATCACTCGTGAAGACCGCACAGAAGAATATCTCAAACAGGTTGTGCGCGACATCTACGGTGCAATCAAAATGACAAGCAAAGCTGTGGAAAGAAGATATCCGGAACTCAAGGATATCCTCCCGGACGAAATCAGCTTTGTTACAACACAGGAGCTGGAGGACCGCTGGCCTGATTATACAGACAAACAGAAGGAACGTGCAATTGCAAAAGAAAAAGGCGCAGTGTTTGTAATGAAAATCGGCTGCAAACTCAAAAGCGGCAAAAAACACGACGGCCGTGCACCGGACTATGATGACTGGCAGCTCAACGGCGATATTCTTGTTTACTATCCGATTCTCGACATTGCTCTTGAACTTTCTTCCATGGGTATCCGTGTTGACGAAAAAAGCATGATGAGCCAGCTTGAAGAATACAATGCACTTGACCGCCTTAAATTCGATTTCCACCAGAACATCATCAACGGCAAACTTCCGCTTACAATCGGCGGCGGTATCGGTCAGAGCCGTCTTTGTATGTTCCTGCTTCAGAAAGCCCACATCGGTGAGGTACAGTCCTCCGTATGGCCACAGAGCGAAATTGACTACTGCAAAGAAAACGGCATTCAGCTGCTGTAATACAAAAAAATACATACAAACAGCCCGTATCACTGTGATACGGGCTATATTTTACCTGTTTTACACAGATATATCATTGAAATATGACACTGTTATGTTAAAATAAAATAAACAGATAAAATATAAACGAGGTGAATTTATGGTAACCTACAAAGAAGTAAGAGAAAACGAAGATATAAAAACTTACATCAGAATGGCAGATGCCACCCTTGCAAGTATGAAATTTACCGAGCACAGCTTTGCCCACGTTGTGCGCTGTGCAGATGTGGCAGGTGCAATTTTGCAGAAACTGGGCTATGACGAAAGAACAGTGGAACTGGCACAGATTGCCGCATATATGCACGATATAGGCAATGTGGTAAACCGCATTGACCACGCACAGTCAGGGGCTGTTATGGCATTCCGTCTGCTGGACAAGATGGGAATGAATGCTCAGGATATCTCCCGAGTGGTAACAGCTATCGGCAACCACGACGAAAAAACAGCCTACCCTGTAAACGAAATTGCAGCGGCACTTATCATTGCCGACAAAAGTGACGTGCGCCGCAGCCGTGTGCGCCCGGAAGAAAAGGCAACCATAAGCACAGATATCCACGACCGCGTAAACTACGCTGTGGAAAAATCAAAGCTTGATGTGGATGCCGAAAACAAAAACTTTACTCTTTGCCTTACAATTGACGAGGATATAAGCCTTATCAGCGAATACTTTGAGATTTTCCTTGACCGTATGATGCTGTGCCGCCGTGCCGCCGCATACTTTGACGCAAAGTTCGAAGTTAACATCAACGGCACAAGGGTGATGTAACTGTTACAATTCAATATTTCAAAAAGTCCCGCATATTTTTATGCGGGATTATTTTTTGCACAAAAAAACAGCCCCTCTTGCGAGGAGCTGTAAATATTCCGATATATCCAACAATTAACGTTTGGAGAAAATCAAAACCCAGTAAAATAAAGGAAAATCGGCGTTTTTGCAGTACGATTGGCTGTACACGAAAGTTAATTCACCGCACCTTAAAAACACCCGTGTGAATTGTGGTATTTAGAAAATCAATTATACTGCAAAGGAGATTTTACAATGAAAATTGCCGAAAACAAAACAGATTTACGCAACATTTCTGAATGGGGCGAAACAGCAATCGGCAGGCGTTACAATATCGGTATGTGGGGTGAACGCCGCAGAGAGCATCTTAAAAATCACAGGAAGGCACTGTACAATCATTATCAGATGAATATGACATTGCTGCAGCACCTTGAAGATACACAGCTGCAGGCACAGCAGCTGTACGAAACACTGATTAAACAACTTGCTGAAAAAGGGAATATCACAGAACAGCTTAAAGCTAAAAATCAGATGGAGTGGATAAGACGGATGAATAATATAAGGCAGAGAGCAACGGAGATTGTAAATAGGGAGGTGGTATTTAAATAGTGTTCTGTGCATTTTTTGAAATTATAGTTGAAAATATAGAATTTTAAGTATATAATTATTCAACAATTGAACGGTTCAATGATCGTTAGGGGTGAAAAGATGGAAAGAGAGAAAGCGTTAAAAGAATTTTGGAAAGAAAGCACCAAACTTGTAAGTATAATGAGCGAATTTGATGGTGAGCAACATCTTTATGGAGATAATTTGATGTATCAGATAGAGGGAAGTGTCATAGATTTGATTGCTGAAAATCCTGGTATAAATATAACTGAGATATCTGCAGAAATACGAAGAACTATAAGTGCATGTTCAAAATTCATAAAAAAATTTGTGGATAATGGCTGGGTGGAACAGACAAGAAATCCTTATAATAAGCGAGTATTTAATCTTTCTCTTACTCCTGAAGGCATGGAGGTTTATAATGCACGTCGTGTTTTTAACGAGAAATGTCAGCAGATAATATATAATAATTTATCAGAATTTTCCGTTGAGGATATAGAAAAATATACACAAATAAACCGGGCTCTCAACAACGCCTGTATGGAAATAACAAAAAAATTTAGAATAGAAAAATAAATGTACAGCAATCTTTATGTATAAAGTATAAAGGTTGCTGTTGTTTTTGCACAAAAAAATAGTGCAGTTTTAGTTAAAACATAAAAATTAAAAAAACATATTGCAAAAATTTTGAAAAAGCAGTATATTGGAATCACTTAATAGTTGAATGGTTCAAATATTGAACGAGTCAAAAACTCGGATGAACCAAAGTTTGAAAAAACTACGGCATATTAAGAAGTTTATGCATTGGCCATGCAAAGTGTAAAAAAACAAAGTAATTTTATAGGAGAAAAAATATGAAAGATAAGAAAAAATTAGGTTTTTTTGACATCTTTAATTTGGGTGTTGGAGGAACTATAGGTTCAGGTATCTTTGTAATGATGGGGCTGGGTATTGCCTTTACAGGCCGTTCAGTTTCGCTCGCATTATTTGTAGGCTGTATCTATATGCTTTTGGCATATCTGTTCCACCCTATAATGGCATCTATGTTTGTTCTGCCGGGTGGTGACTATGATATGAAAGCCATGCTTTATGGTCCTACACTTACAGGTGTAAGTGCGGTTTTTCAGGTTATGAACGGACTTGCCTGTGCAGCATATGGCACAGCAATCGTTGATTATGTAGGTATGATTTTCCCAGCGGTGCTTGCTTATAAAAAGATTATTGCAGTTGGTATTATTGTTCTCTTTTTTGCTCTTACTATAAGAGGTTCCAAGTTTATGGCAAAGCTGAACAATGTAATCACAGTTATTCTTCTTGTATCCATAGCATTGTTTATTGTATTTGGGCTTCCAAAAGTTCAGCCTGGTTATGTAACAAATGAAGGCTTTTTCGTTGATGGCTTTGGCGGGTTTATGATGGCTATTTCTATTCTTGCATTTGCATGTCAGGGTGCAAGCATCACACCGGTTGCTATGATGAGCGAAACAAATAATCCTAAACGTACAATTCCTCTTGCTATTCCTGTTGTGGCAGCAGCTGTTGCGATTGTTTACACACTTATGGGTATTGTTGCTTCTGGTGTTCTTCCTTATGAACAGGTTGCAGGTCAACCACTTACATTGGTTGCACAGCAGATTTTCCCAAGCTGGCTCTATATGATTTTTGTGCTTGGCGGCGCAGTATTTGCTATTGCATCATCTCTTATGGCATTTATTTCTATGATGAAAGTGCCTCTTCTGCAGGTGGCAAAAGACGGCTGGCTTCCAAAAGTATTTACAAAAACAACAAAAGACGGTTATCCATATGCAACACAGTTAGCTTTACTTACAGTAAGTGTACTTCCGCTTCTTCTTGATTTCTCTTTGGACTCTATTGTTTCTCTCACAATGATTCCTACAATGTTGCTCAACTGTTACCTTAACTTTTCGCTTATCAAGCTTGTAAAAGAATATCCGGAACAGTGGGAAAAGAGTGTTTACCATATGCCAAAAGGCGTATTTACAATAGTTTGCATAGTTGCTGCAATATGCGATATTGTTGTTGCAATTTCTCTTTTTATGAATTTCGGCAGCGCAACAGAGATTATCTTCCTTATCGGAATTATCATATTCTGTTTTGCAGTTGCAATTCTCAGGCTTAAACAGGGTGCTGTTTCCAAAGAAAAACTTATGGAAAAAAGACAGGCTATCATTGATGCGGCAGTTTCTGCTGAATAATTTTTAATTACAAAGGTGAAATTATGAAATATAACTTTACAGATATAATCGAAAGACAGGGCAAAGACTCTATTGCTGTTGACGGTTTTAAAGGTTTTCCTGCTTTTTCTCCTAAAAAACCAAAAGAAGGCTTCAGTCTCATCCCAATGTGGGTTGCAGATATGAACTTTGCAACAGTGCCTACTATTGCAGAAGCTATTACTGAAAGAGCAAAACATCCGCTGTTTGGTTATTTTGAAGCAACAGATGAATATTTTGATTCCATTATTAATTGGCACGAAAAGCGCAATGGTGTAAAAGGAATTAAAAAGGAACATATCGGTTATGAAAACAGTGTACTTGGTGGCGTTATGTCCACTATAAACTCTCTTGCTGCGCCAGGAGATGCACTTTTGCTTCATACACCGGTATACAGCGGTTTTACCAATATCATTGGTATGAATGGTTATAAAATGGTGTTCAGTCCGCTTAAAAAAGACGAAAACAATGTGTGGCGTATGGATTTTGAGGATATGGACAGAAAAATCAAGGAAAATAATATTCATGTAGCTGTATTCTGCAATCCGCATAATCCGTGTGGACGAGTATGGGAAAAGTGGGAACTGGAAAAAGCTCTTGAAGTGTACAAGGCTAATGATGTTACAGTTATATCAGACGAAATTTGGTCAGACATTATCCTTGACGGCCATAAACACACACCTATGCAGAGCGTAAACGAATGGGCAAAAGAAAATGTTGTTGCATTTTATGCTCCAAGCAAGACATTCAATCTTGGCGGTCTTATAGGTGCTTACAACATTATTTATAACAAACGTCTTCGTGATCAGATTAAAGCAAAAGGTGCAAAAACACATTACAACGAAATGAATGTTCTATGGATGCATGCTCTTATTGGTGCATATAAACCTGAAGGTCACGAATGGACAGATGAACTCTGCCAGGTTCTCACCGAAAATATTAACTATGGTTATAACTATATCAAAGAGCATTTTGAAGGTGTAGAAGTAATAAAACCAGAAGGAACATATATGCTTTGGCTTGACTGCACAGAATGGCTTGAAAAGCATAATATGACACAGGAAGAATTGCTTAATAAAGGCTGGGATGTTGGTGTTACATGGCAATCCGGTGTTTGGTTTGAAGGCCCTTCTTGTATCCGCATGAATCTTGCACTTCCAATGAGCAAAATCGTAGAAGCTTTTGAAAGAATGGATAAATATGTTTTTAATGCTTAATCTGTATTAGGCATTATATTGAAAAATATGTAATTTTCCGTTTTAAATAATACAACCTTTCAAAGAAAACAGAAAGCTGTGAAGCTTTCTGTTTTCTTTTTGCTGTTATTAATAAATGTCTGCAGAGATTCCACAGGCATTTATAGGTATGTGGGGTGAACGCCGCAGAGAGTATCTTAAAAATCATAAAAAAGCACTGTACAGCCACTATCAGATGAATTTAACATTACTGCAGCATCTTGAAGGTACACAGCTACAGGCACAGCAGCTGTACGAAACACTGATTAAACAATTGGCTGAAAAGGAGAATGTCACAGAACAGCTTAAAGCTGAAAATCAGCTGGAGTGGGTACGACAGATGAATAATATAAGGCAGAGAGCAACGGAGATTGTTTATAATGATATTATATATAAATAATCTGACATACGAATTTATATAAAACTTTGATAAAATTGCAACCCCACGAAAATAAATCGTACTATATAAACAGAAGGCCTTTTAAACAGGAAAGGAGGTAATGGTATGGACGACCTGCACATTGTCAGTCTGTATTTGAAAAGAGACGAGCAGGCGCTGAAAGAGACAGATGACAAATATAGACGACTGTGCTTTTCCATCGCGAAAAACATCCTTGCAGACACTGAGGATTGCCGTGAATGTGTAAATGATACATATATGGCGGTGTGGAATAGTATTCCGCCCAACAAGCCGGATAATTTCAAGGCTTATATTGCAAAGACTGCACGCAATACAGCTTTGAAAAGGCTGGAATTCAATATGGCTGATAAACGAAATCCATCAATGTCCGTTTTCCTTGATGAAATAGGAGAAATAATTGCGGATGAATCTGTGCTGGCGGATATTTCTGCTCAGGAACTGGGACAGTTGATAAATAAATTTCTCAAGAACGAAAAAGCAGATTCGAGAAATGTTTTTATACTCAGATACTGGTATTTTCACTCTATTTCAGAGATATCTGTAAAATACAGTTTCAGTGAAAGCAAGGTTAAGTCGATGCTCTTTAACAGCAGGAAAAGACTGGAAAAGTTTTTGAGGCAGGAGGGATACTTATGAAACAGGATAAATTTATATTGGCAATGAACTATATTGATGACAGCTTTATCAAGGAAGCTGAAGAATACAAAGGAGATAGCATTATGAAAAAAGATACAACAGCAGCCAGCAGAGGCACTGGCTTTGCACATAGATATTTAAAACCTATTCTGTCAGTTGCAGCAGCGTTTGCATTGATTCTGGGGTGGGGCATGTTTGCACCATCTTCCAATACAGATGGCCCGTTAAACGTGGGGAATTTCGGCGTTATGGTGGTTTCAGCAGCAGAACTGGAACAGGTTGTATATGAAGTATATGACGATACAACTGTACAGCTGCCTGTAAAAGCAATGCTTAAAGTGGCAGATATCAGAAATATGAACGAAGATGAAGCATATGCTTTTCAGGAAAATATGGTTATGGAAATGGAAAAACATCTGAATTTCGATGACAAAAGTCTGGGAAGTTATGGTTACAGATGCCATCCAACTGAAAATGCAATAGTGTATTACGGATATATGAACAGCTTTATGCTTGGCGGAATTGATGCAGACAGACTGTCTGAAATTGAAATCAATCTTGACGGCGTTGGTGAACTTGAAATAAACAATATGTCTTTTGGTGGCGAGCTCAATGAGTATGGAAAAAACTTTGTAATTTCCGCAGAAGAGTACAAAAATGTATATGCAGACAGAACAGACAATACAGGCAATTTTTGTATAGGATGGATGTTTGGTGAAGAACTTGTTGATATGTTTGATAATAACCCTGATGCTCCGCTTTCTGATATCGAAGATACTGTAACTTTTACTGCACGATATAATGACGGCACATCAGAACAGTTTGATATTGTAATCTCTTTTGGTGAAGACGGCGTTATGAATGCAGCATACATCAAATAAGTTTAACATATATATAAGCAAAATATTTATAGCATTAAAAAGGCAGGAGAAATCCTGCCTTTTCATGTATTAATTTATTATTGTAATTTTTCAATAATATTATTCCAAAAGTATGTAAACTGTGATTCATTATCTTTGAGTACAGCATTAAATATTTTCTTTTTAAGAATAGTATCTTTTATGCCATACAAATTTCCAAAATAACTACAAGTTCTATTAAAAACTATTTTACCATCACAAATGGTTTTCCAGTTATTATCCCATTGAGTATGGTTGTATTCCTGTTCCATGTTATCAAATTTTATAGTCATATTATTAATAAATTCTTCTATGACATTTTCTGATAAGAGATCTTTTACATAATTAGAAAAATCATCTTTAGAAGAAACAATGATATTACGTTGATTAACGCGTTTCGACAATCCTTTTATATAAGTATCGAGTTCATAATTCAAATATTTTTTCTTTGTTATTTCTAAAGATTCATTTGCAAAATCTTTCATTTTATTCGAAATAATCATAGGATCAATTTGCTCTTCTGAAACATCTTGCAAAAAATTATTTAAAATCGTGGCAATGATTTGTTCATCAAGTAAAAAATTTTCAATTTCATGCACAGGAAGGAAAGAAATATGCTTATCAAAATAGTTTGGGTCGTCCTCTCTCAGCTTTTGTATTTTACTATCGCTTCTCGTATCGCGGTCCAATATAAATACAAATTTAGGAACAGTGACAAGTTCTTTAACTTTTGTTAAGCTATTATATACTTGAAGTATTTCTGTGCAATTCCCCAACATCTTGATTTTTATATTATATTGATTACATAGGTCTGATAAATTATCGGTTTCAGTTTTACCTTCTACAAACAATACTTTATCTTCGACAAAACTAATACCACAATTGCGTAATATGGTTTCACATTCTTCCTTTGATACTGGAGTTAATCCGTTATTATCTGTTATATAGTTAATCCCTATTGAAAAATTATTATAAATTAAACTTTTTGAGTGTGTTATAAGAAAAACTTGACCAATTTTGATATGGTAATCTTCTTTTTCAAAAATTTCTTGTAAGGAAAGAACAAATTTCCAAGCTAATTGTTCATGAAGATGGTTTTCAGGCTCATCAATGATAAGTAGTCCTATGTTTTTTAGGTAGTTTAGGATCAACAATACATACCATATTAATTTTTCTCCAGAACTTAAATTTCGGGCATCATATTTAACATTTTTATGTGAAGGCATTATATTCTTGGCAATGAGGATAAATTGATTTTCTATTTCTTTGCCTGAAAAGTTGCTTATAGCAATACCATCCATTATTTCAGAAAACATTGCCATACTTTTATGAACAAAATCATCATTACGAGGCTTTTGTGGATTAAGCCTTTCATATAAGTATGCATTCATCATAATATCATACATATGTTGATAAATATTTTTAGGATCTAAAACAAAATCAATTATAGGACTATTGTTTTTACCCGATATCAAATTGATTTTATCATATCCAAAATCTTCTTCGTATACATTTTTATCTGCATTAAGCATTACGATAATATTTGAAGGATCTTGTAAATTCCAAAAATTTAATAAGATTTCCTTTTCTTTTTGGCAGTCAGTTGAGATGGACCACTCACAAGTTAATCCTGTTATCTTTGAAGCATTAAGTGTTAGTGTTACAGAATGATCCTCTGTCATGGAGAGATGTATACCTACATTATTAAGGTCTATGTCGGAAAATGTGATGGTGAGAGAAATTGAAGCTTGTCTGTCAGAAGCTAAAGAAGCTATCTCTCTTGCAACTTTTTGTCGATGACTTGGTTCATCGGAAGATATAATATCAAGATTTAACACATCTTCTGGTTCTAGCAAATCAACAAAAAAAGCTTTTTGAAGCAACATAATGCTTTCAAAAATTGTACTTTTTCCTGAACCATTTTTCCCACTTACAGTGTTTAAAAAAGAATCATTATGCAATTCAATAATAGTATGATTTTTATATCTTTTTATATTGTTTAAAACTATTCGATTTAATAACACTTTAAACGTCTCCTGAGTTATATATGTAATATTTATTTTAATTACTTCCTAAAAACAAACAAATATTCATGCCCAATCAACAGGAAATTGTACTTTACACTATTTGTTTTCCAATAACCTGTTGCACGGCAGTTATGTTGTTCTTTTATTATCAATTCTTTAAGTTTAAAACCTGCATCTTGAAAAATTTTCATAACCTCAAAAGACATCGGTATCATATGTCCTTTCTGGCGGGTGTCACCCATAAGGATTGCACAGAACTTGTCCTTTTTCAGTACACGGTAGCTCTCCTGGGCTACCTTTTTCATTTCTTCAAGAAAATCTTTTACTTTGAGCAAAGACAAATCTTCCGGGATATCTTCACTGTAATGAATAATATCAGCGTATGGTGGGTGTGTGCATATTAAATCGATGCTTTCATCAGGGATAAAGTGCAGATTTCGAGCATCACCTTTATGTAAGAAAACTTGTCCTTTTGCAGGCTCATAGTCAAAGTCAATTTTTTCTTTGCAGCGTTCGAGAGCAACATCATTTACATCTACTCCAATTATATTTCTGTTAAGCAGTTTTGCTTCAACAAGAGTAGTACCGCCACCTGCAAACTGGTCAAGAACCAAATCGCCTTCCTTTGAATATCTCAAAAGGATATTTCTTGGAATGTATGGTGACCAGTTGCCACGCCATTTTGCATCGTGTGTAGCCCAGTTGCCTCTGTCCGGAAAACTCCAAACTGTAGTCATTTCCAGCTCAAAGTCATCAGGTTCCCATTTTTTGATTTTCTTCCCCATTATTTAAAAACCTCTTTAATTATACCCTCTTCCAAATCTTTTATATTATAAATGTGCTGCATAACCTCAAAGGTTTCTTCCAAATTGTTTCTGGCATCAAACCAACCACTACCGTCAGTAATCCACACAAAAGCAAATCCTTCTATATCCTGTGATTCTTGAGAAATCTGTTTATAACTACGGGCTGTTTCATTCAATTTTGACCCACTGCTTGCATAAAAATTGGTTTCTATACCATAAACAGTATTTTCAGTTATTATTACAAAATCAAAGCGTTTAACTGTCTTGCCTTTATTAGAGATTTCTGACAAATCAAGATTAAATTTCTTCTCAATATCTTTGATTCGCATTTCCTTAAAGTAAGTTTTATTTTTTACAAAACCTGCATCAACTATATACTGCTCTACTAAGTTTTCCATCAGATGACCACCACGGTTTTTACGCCCATTTGAGTCAAGGCCTGTTTCTACACCTGTAGCATAATCAACCAAATTGTTAACAATATGATTTTCAAGCAAATCAAATAAACCAGTCTCTCTCATAAAGTATTTACATCTTTCATAATGTAAATGACTGTTTGGCGGATATTTTCCAAAATCAAACTTATATAAATGACCGCCATTTTCATCCTGACAGTATATTTCATTAGCTCTTACTGCTAAAAGCAGTGGAATACATTTCAAAACTTCAGGATATTTTCTAATTAAATTTTCGAAATCTGTTTCTATATTTTTTGAGCCAATAAGAGAATTTAATATATTCAATTCAACTTTTATGTCATTAACATTTCGGTGCACTTTATCGAAATCTATGTAATATTTATAATCCGCAATGCTATTGCGAAACTCAGACAACCATTCATTAAAATTTCTCATTTATTTTTCCTCTATTCTATTGTTATTACGAATTTGTCTCCATCTATTTTCCATTTGGACTTTTTCTGTACAAAAGAATTATCATCATTAATTAATCCGCAATCTTTATATATTTGTGTTACGCCACCTATATATCTATGACCTTTATCTAAATTAAGAGTTTTATTATGGCCATTGATCTCTGCATTAATAGTAGAGTCAGTATCACTAATTGAGTTTTTAATGATTTGTGGAATAATTAAAATTCTTGCTCGTATATCATTTGCCGTAATATTACGTTCTACAAGATACTCTTCATCACTGTTTATACTATTTATGTTTGGGTCTGCATTCTGTAATAAAATTTCTTTTACCATTTCATCATTAAATACAGGTCTGTATGAGAAAGCTATGCCATTATCTATGCACATATTAAGCAATGTTTTTCCATCTATCAGTATAGTAGGCATATGAGGATTGCTTTCGGCTTCTTGTACAGCTCCTTTAGTGAAAGATGAAGTAGTAATAAAAACATTAATATAGTTATTATTCAGAACATTACCTTGCTTATCTCGTTTTGTTGAGCCTTTTAAATCGCGTATTTCTTTCGCTTGTACTTTGTTTGTAGCTTGATATCTCTTTGCCTGAACGTAATAATTCATTGTGTCTATGCCCTGAGGATCAATACCTGGTTTTGAGCAAGTTAAATCTATACCGTTGTCCCCAACATATTTTGTTGTTACTACTTCCTGAAAACCAATTGCTTTAAGAAAATAGTTTAAAAACAGTTCAAAATCTCTACCGGTTGAAAAAGAGCTATATAACTTTTCAATATAATCTTTTTCCTCCAATGGTGATAACTCTAAATATGTCATATTTTGTACTCTCTTTTTTAAAAATTAGAAATAAGCAATTCGCAGATTTTGCCTCTGCCACTGCTTTTGCTGTTTATCATTCTTGTTGCCTGAACTCTGTTAACATTGAAATCTGCATACAAATCATCGAAGAAGTTGTCGTTTTCATCAGCGTTTTTAGGGTCGGAGTTGCTTACAAGAACCTTAGCACCTTTTTTGCTGATTTCTTTAACAAAGTCAGCAAGTTTTATCTGTTCTTCGTCGTTAAATTCATTTTCGTTATACGAGGTAAACATTGCAGTCTGTGTAAGAGGTCTGTAAGGTGGATCTATATATACAAATGTGTTCTCATCGATAAAATTTTTAGACTTATCATAGCTTGCATTAACAATTTTAACTTTTTGCAGTTTACTACTTACAGAGCGGAGATTATTTTCATCACAGATAAGAGGATTTTTATAAGCGCCCATAGGGACGTTGAACAATCCTTTTCTGTTCACTCGATACAAACCATTGAAGCAGGTTTTATTTAAGAAAATCATCAGTGCTGCTTTTTCAATTATATCAGAGCAAATTTCTTCTTTTTTCAGTTGGTTAAATCTGTCTCGTTTTGCGAGGTAATACTCTCTGCGGTCGGCATCGTTCATCGGAACATATTCTTCCTGATAATCTTCCAACAGGAATATCAGTTCATCTACATGATCTCGAATAACAGAATATGTGGTTATAAGGTCACCGTTAATGTCGCTGATATAAATTTCTTCCAAATCAAATTTGTTTAAAACATCAAAAAGGACAGCGCCACCACCAATAAACGGTTCTGCATACTTTGTTATATTTGGATTTTCAAAAGGGTAGTATTTGCTGATTTCTTTCAAAAGCTGACCTTTACCGCCTGCCCATTTAAGAAATGGCTTAATATCTTTTTCTGTTGTTGGTTTATTGTATCTGATACTGCGTGCATCAATAGGTTTTTCAGCTTTAGCAGGGATAATCCACATATTACCTACCATCTGAGCTTCTGAAATTCTGTTTTCTGAACAGAGAACAGCAACCCTACGCTGGGATATGCCCCATTTGTCAGCAGCTTCTCTTGCGGAAATGTATTCCATAATATACCTCCGTATTTTTGATACTTATATTATATTCCAAAGCTCGAACAATAGCAATATCAAAATATTACCGAATATAAATTCAAAATATCACCGATTGAAAACTGGAAATTTCACCGATTGGAAAATGAAAATATTGTCAGGAGGAAATATTTTTTTATTTTGTAATATATTATATTTGTGTGTAAAATCTATATTGTAACTATTAATATGATAAACTGGTAAAGTAAAAAAATGAGTAACTACAAGAGTTACTCATTTTATACCATTAAGTGAATATTTTTTGTTAAAAGTTACCTATTTACAATCATATAATTATCTTATATAATTATTATCGCTAGCAGTAAAATGCATTATAATTTTATGATTATTTAAGGGTTTTCTAATCGGTGTTTATTATATAAGCGCTTTAGTTAGAAAGCTCTTTTTCTTTACCCCATTTTAAATAATCATATATTCTAATTAATCTCCTTATATGAGTTGCTGCCAGTTTATCATTTTTCAAAACATCGTTATCTTGTGAAAATATTTCTACTAATACTTCTTCAAGTTCGTCAACACTAATTTGTTCTTCAGTTAAATGAGAAATAAGATTTGTTGCCTTGGATAAATTTTCTTTTTCAGATTCCCATATTTGTTTTATGGAACAATAATTACCAAGAGTTTTCCTATTATTTCTTATTGTCTTAGAAATAAGTGCTTCAAATGATTGTGAATTATATTTATCTAAATATTGCGGATAATCTTTTTGAGCAAGTGCAAGGTATTTGTTAAAAGGCATTACACCAGAGTTTTGTTTTGATAATTTAGGATAAGCATATTCTAACAGTTCATCTGCGGTAAACAATAAATCCCCGCATACAATATCCCTATACCATTCATTACTATCTAAACCACTTAAACCTTTCAGACCGAATTCGGAAGATTTTCCTATTGATAATATTAAATCTTCATCTGCAATACGATTATCGTCTATTGATGCTATTCGTAATTTTCCAGTCGGAATGCTTGTAAGAGTATATTCATATATTTCCTGTTTAAATCGTCTTAATACTCGTGCAGGCAATTTTGTTTTCTTTAATGATAATGCATCATACAACAACATAAAATCAGACAGTGTTACTTTAAGCAAAGATAGCAGCTTACCGCCGACAGATATTGTAAAAGGAGTTACAGTAACCTCTTCAGCTTCCTCTTGGTATTCAACGAAAACAAATCTTTTTTCTAATAAACGGATTTGTTCTAAATCCAAGCAATTTATTATGGATTCTATAATTTTTTGAATATTATTGTCATTTATAGAATAACCTAAAAATACTATAGGATACTCCATAAAAATTGTCATAAGTTTTGCAGCCAAATATTCACATTTTTCATCAAATTTGACATAGTCTTCTTCATTAATAACAATACTTCCAGGTTGTTCTACAGAACCATGTATTTTATATATCTCTGAAATCCCTTGTATAGCAGAAAAAATCAACTGTGACTGCCCTACATACTTTTTGTATCCAACAAAAGTATCTTCAATAAATGTATCATAATTAGTTGTTATTACACCAGCTATACTTTTTTCCGAAATTTGAGAAAGCTTATTAATTTCGTTACGATAACATTCATTTATCTGTGATTTTTCAACAATATAGTTTGAAATTTCAGCCTTAAAAGGTGAAATACCATTATGTATAAGTTCTTTTGCTTCTTCGCTTACTTTACGAATTGAAGGATCTTTAAACCATTTTTCATCAAAGTCTCTTTGTATTAATTCTGCGACTTTTGGCATAATACCAGCTCGTACTTGCATGGATGAAGCTCTGTTAACATAAGAATCGTATGAAAATTCATTATTATCAACCAATTCAGCAAAATGCTTTAACAACTCCTTCCAATTTGGTAAATTTAAATATCTGCGTGTCAATCCTGAACCAATAAATAAAAAAGGAGTTGTATTAAAACCTTTTACAACATCATTAATATCCATAAAAATCTCCTTTATCGTATTTAATATTATTTTGTTTTTATATGCGATTTATTTGTTACCAACAGCTTTGATGATAATCTCTAAATTATTTGCAAAAGTTCGAGCACTGATAAGTGTAATGAATCTAATACTAACTACTATATAAATCATCCAAGCTGAATGTGATAAAAAAATAACTTGGGTTTTATAGAATTGGATAAAAACAGCACAGATAAAAAGCAAACAGAATATTGCTGAAAATGTATCTAGTATGTTATCTATAGTATACAGTAACGCATATCTCTTATACAATTTCAACTCACTTTTCTGTGAAAAAATTTGAAACAATATTTTTCTAATTATTACTACTAGAGTGTATGCTATTATTCCAATCAAAGCTATACGCACAAACAAGTCACTGTCGCATATATTGGTACGCATTTTTACTTGGTCCAAAAATTCACAGCTTATATAAAAAGGGGATATTAAAGATATTACAATTATAAGTTCTATTATCCCACAAATAAAATAAATGATATTAGCTGTCGATGGTCTTTTCAAATCTTTAAATAGCTCATTTATAAAATTTAAAAAAATTTCCATAATATAAATTCTCACTTCAATGATATAGATTTACTATTGTATGTATCAATTTTTTCGCAAGTATATTTATATTATATAACATAACAGCAAGCTCTGTAAATCACAGAACTTGCTGTTGTTTTTATCTTTCTCTGTCCATTTTTATTTGCTTATTTCTATCCGTTTTACCTTCTGCCTGGAACTGTTTCAGCTGTTGTTTTACACTCTGTTTCGATGGTGGCTCTTTGATAACCTCGTCTTTTTTCAGCAGGTTTTCTTTCCTGCTTTCCCAGTCTGCAAGTTCAAGGTTATACTCCATAATTGCACCCTTGGATTTATCGTATGTATCCATAAATGCCTGGACATTTGAATATCCCTTATCCTGTATTATTTTTGAAATCTCGGCAGTTTTGTCCGAGATTTTCTTTTCAGTCAGCTGAATATGCTCTGTAATGGCCTTGCGCTCTTTGCCTTTGAAGATACCTTTGGTTTCTTCCAGCTGTTTGTTCAGCTGCGGAAGGGTGCTATTCTGCAGATTTTTAATTTCACGGGCGATTGTCTGTACCTCTGAAAGTGTCTTTTCCATTGCCCTGAACTCAGCCATATTTACCTTTAACACAGGTTTTGGCGGCAACTCAGCTATTCGTATAAGCTGTTTCAAAAGCTGTATTGCGGCCTTTATAATAGCTCTCAAAAGGTCAGGCAGCCAGCCGTGTTGCTGCACTGACTGCCTTGTTTTATCCTTTATTTCAGCCTGTTTAAGCTGCAGTATCTTTTCCTTTTCTACACCCGAAACAAGTGCTAAATCTGCCGTTCTGTTCCACTCTTGTCGTACAGCATTATCCGCCATAATCTGCTCTGCTTTGGGGTTGTTTTTTCCGATTTTCTTGGTTGGCAGATATACTCCATCAGGGTCAAACACCTGCAGTTTTTCATCATTGTTTTTAACATATATGTTGATAAGTTCTGTGTACTGCTGCTTGGCTTCATCCAGAAATGCTTCACTTTTAAAGTGGGGATTTTTAACAGTGAAGATATTTTTCTCATAAACTTCGCCTTTCTTTATAACAGTACAACCTTTTCTTATCTGTCCGTTTTCATCGGTGATTTCCTTTTTGGTGCGTACATGTTTGCCGTTTTCATCATAAAACATATTTCTGCTTGCAATTTTTACTGTAGGCTGTGGCAATAGTGTTCTCTCTGCAAAGATGAGGTGAATGTGATAATTGGTTTTTCGTTTGTTGTGATGCAGGGCGGAAACACATTCCACACCATAATTTTTCTTAAAATAATCGGTAAAAATATTCAGTAGCTGTTGTGGTGCATACTCGGTAAAGCTTTCGGGCAGGGCTATAATAAGCTCTCTTGCCTCAATGCATTTGCCTTCAGCACCGCTCTTTCTAAATTCTGTCTGATTGCATAGTGCAAGGTCTTTCCAGAAACTGCGCTGTGTTGTTTCACAGGTGGCGTATAAATTTTCCTGCCTTTTTGGGCTGGTGATATAACTGATACGTCCTGCAAGGTTTGTAAGTTTGGATAGCTGAATAAACGAATTGCGTCCCATAATACTCCGCCTTTCTGTTTAAACGTATGCTGTGGCGGCACCCTGCAAGGGCGAAATACACAGAGTATAAATCTGCGATTTGTGCGATGGGTGTATTTCGCTCTCAGTCGCCGAGGGCTTAAATACAAACCTGCTGAAAACACGTATATGCGTATTAATGCTGCAGAAAACCTTTATTTTACTTAATATACGGATATACGCATAAAATCAGCGTTAAGTATATTTTTTATAGTAGTCAGACGTAGATGTCTGCACAAATACCCCGGTAAAACCTCTGGCTTTCTTGCCGTTGGATGAGGGAATATTTGTAGAATGCTTTATACCATAATAATCTTCGTTTTCAATAAGATAACTGCTGAAAGTTTTGGCTGCAACAGGTTTTTCGGTATTGTCATCACACCATTTCTGGTATGCGATGTACAAATCCTTTGATGTAGCCATTGTTTTCTGTTCAACTCTGATATAGCCTTCAGATTCCATAAAAGCAATAATATTGTTGGAACTTTTCATTGCGATTTTGAGATTTTCAGCAGTGCGCTTGCTTATGGTAAATTTGTAATTGTTGTTTATAAGTCGGTGTAAGCCTTCCAATGCCCACAGCAAAATGCTTTCTGCTTCAAGTCGCAGTTTATCAATAAGATACGGGTCGTCTTCTCTGTCTGCGGGGCGGTCTTTGGTGGTGAGTATCAGCTGTCGGCGGTAAAATCCGTAGCTGCGGTCATGCAATGCATTGAGACTGCCGTTGCCGAAACAGATAAATCGTACATACAGTACCCCTTGTACACTCTGCTGCCCTTTGCGTTCAATATCCATTTTATCCTCAAGGGTAACAATGGATTTGATATAGTTGGTGTCCTTTAAGGCTTCCATCTTCATATCATCGTCCACCATAAGCAGACGGTGTTCAAGGTCGGCTCTGGCAAAGCGGTTATGCTCAATTTTCTGAATACTGCTGATATTCATATTGTCGCCTAAAATGCTGCGCAGGGTAAGTCCTACCCTTGATTTGCCCTCACCGCCTTTGCCGATAATCAAAAGCAGTTTCTGTGCCTTGTTAGTGGGTATAAGGCAGTAGCCTATAAATTCCTGCAGGGTTAAAATATCTTCAATTTCAAGCAAATCTGCAAGAAATTTCAGCCACACTGCAGGCTGTGATGCGCTGGGATTATATGATACGGGCAGTCGGTTTATACAAAACTCTTTATGTTCCGTAAAAGTTCCATCAAGAAAATATGTGCCATTTTTCAGATGTATTCTATCATCCTGTATTGGCAATTCCTCTGAATAGCATTCCATTTTAAGGACATCAATAAGCTGTCTAACCTTTTTTGAAATATTTTTGTTTACAACCTTTTTAAGCCTGCTGTAAATTATATTTTCAATTTCGGTATCGCTTACAATGCCGTCAACGCTGAATAATTTTCCGTTTATACACTTTAAAGGCATATCAGTAAGAAATTCTTCACAGAACATAACTTCGTTTATATTGTCGCCGTCTACCCAGTCAATGTTTTTTGTTTCATCATTCATTTAGTTCTCCTTTGAAATTTTTATTGAATTTTCAAGGAGCTTTTGATATACTGAATTTGCGAGATAGAGCACTCAAAAGCTCTTGAATTTACGTCCTTGCCATCAGGTGAGGGCGTTTTCTTTTTCTGTGACAGTATCATAGTTGAAATATCCTGTTTCTTCCCATACTTTTCTGTCAGGACAGTAGTAGGTATACTTTGTGGAGCCTTTCAGCATAACTGCCGTACCAAAAGTAAAAAATCCCTGTCTGATGGCGGTGCGAATGTACTGTTCGCTTTTGCCTGTGGCTTTGGCAATTTCTTTGATTGGAACATTTCTGCCAGTGAATGGCGGAATGTCTGTGTTCGGTCTGTCCATGGCGGTTTCTCCTTTCTTAAGATTTCGGTTTTCTGCACTAACAGTTCATACATTTTGCAGTAAACCCTCCTTTCGTTTGTAATAAACGCACTTATAATGCGCAGTTTTATTATATGCAATAAAAATTCGCTTGTCAATGAAAGTTTTGTGAAATATGTATTTACAATTCGTTTTTGATGTGCTACAATGGTCTTGAGGTGAATTAACATGACAAATTTAGAACAGGAAAACAAGGAAATAGGATTCAGAATACGTGCTGCAAGAAAAGCAAAACGTTTAAATCAGACAGAATTTGCAGAACTGCTGAACAAGTCTTTGAGAACTGTGCAGAAATATGAAAGTGGGGAAATTGAAGTTTCTGTTGCGGTAATCAAGGAGATTGCAAAGGTTCTGGAATGTTCACCATCCTACCTTTTGGGCTGGGATGAAGAAAACAAAGTCCTTGCAAATTTTTCTGATGTTGTAAGATTTGTGTTTGAACTTGATAAAACCAATGAGCTGAAATTCAATATAGACGTAAAAAAACCACCCATTCACGATGGGTGGGAATGCTCAATTACATTTGACGGTAAAAATACAGAGGGCAAACTGAATACGGATTTATGTCTTTTTCTTGAAGAACTTAACAATCTGAAAAACGGCAGAACCTTTATGGGTGCCAATATAGGTATATGGAAAGAAAAGACCTTGGCTTACTATTCAAATACAACACTTACACAGAAAACTGCAGAAGAATTAAAAATGCAGGAAGAACAGTTGTCTGAAAAATTTATTTCAAAACTTTTAAATGAGTAATCTGATCCTTGCTCCTTGGGAAAAGGAGAAACAATGATGAAATTACCAAACGGATACGGCAGTGTAACACATATGGGCGGCAACAGACGCAGACCATGGGGCGCAAGAATAACAATAGGGTACGAAATTGACCCTGAAACAGAAAAACTGAAAACACATTACAAGTATATCGGCTATGCCAGAACGAAGACAGAGGCATTGCAGATGCTGGCAGAATATAACAAGATGCCTTTTGATATAGAGGCGGCAAGAATGACTTTTAAAGAGGTATACAATCTCTGGTCAGAAGAAAAGTTTGCCAGCATATCACAGAGCAGTATCAAAAGCTATCAGTCATCTTACAATGTGTGCGAACCTTTGTACAATATGGTTTTCAAGGATTTGAAAACTGCACATCTGCAGAAGCTTATTGATAACTGCGGCAAGCATTATCCTATGCTTAAAAAGGTGCGACTGCTTTTCAGTCAGATGTACGAATACGCTATGAAAAACGATATCTGCAACAAGGATTATTCCGAGTTTGTGGATTTGGCAAAGCACCAGGATGACAATCCAAACGCCCGTGAAGGTAAACGAATTGATAAGGAAACAGTCGAAAGGCTGTGGACAGTGGCAGATGACAAGTATTATCAGATTATACTTATGCTTATCTACAGTGGGCCGAGAATCGGTGAACTCTGCGAACTGCTGAAAGAGGATGTACACCTTGATGAAAAATACTATATTGTCAAGGAGAGTAAAACAGTAAGTGGTATCCGCAAAGTACCTATTGCAGACAAGGTATATCCTTTCTTTGAAAATTGGTATAATATGGACCCAGGTTGCAAATATCTTATACATACAGACAAAGGCAAAAAGTTTGAGCACTGGAACTATATCAACACTTATTTCAAACCACTGCTCAAAAATATCGGCGCAAAGGAAGAATACACTCCGCACCACACACGCCACACCTGTATCTCAATGCTGAAAGATGCAAGGGTAGAAGAAACCACAATCAAAAAGATTGTAGGCCACAAGGGTGCAATGTCGCTGACCGAAAAGGTTTACACTCACCTTGATATGGGTGTTTTACATGAAGCAATCAACAAAATTTAATATCATAATTCATATACGGAATCAAAGCAAAAAAGAAACCTGTGGTGAGTATTTTCACCACAGGTTATCTAAAAAATGTGCAGCAAATACGCGGCAAATGCGCAGTAAATTGACCGAAATTTAAGGCTTTTCACCGCGTTTTGACCTTATGCAAAAAGGGTGCAAAAACAAGAAAAACCCCCGAAAATCGGGAGTTTTTCGATAAAATCCTTGCGGATTTGTAAGTCTTTTTTCTGACCACAAATTAACGTTTGGAGAACTGTGGAGCACGACGAGCAGCTTTGAGACCGTATTTTTTTCTTTCTTTCATACGTGGGTCACGTGTGAGGAAGCCTGCTTTTTTGAGTTCTGGTCTGAGATTTTCATCGTACTGGAGCAAAGCTCTGGAAAGGCCGTGACGGATAGCGCCAGCCTGACCGGAAACACCGCCGCCTTTTACGTTAACAACGATGTCAAATTTGTCAGCTGTGTTTGTAAGTGTGATTGGCTGACGAACGATGAGTTTAAGTGTTTCAAGACCAAAGAAATCGTCGATATCTCTGCCGTTGATTGTGATTTTGCCGTTACCGCTGTAAACTCTAACTCTTGCTACGGAAGATTTACGACGGCCTGTACCGTAAAAATATGCTTTTGTTTCGTACATAGTAATTATCCTCCCTAAAAATTAAAGTTCGATTACTTCAGGTTTCTGTGCAGCCTGTTCGTGCTGTGCACCTTTGTAAACTCTGAGTCTTGTCATAGCTTTTGCGCCAAGTTTGTTGCCTGGAAGCATGCCTTCTACTGCAAGGTACATAGCTTTGTCAGCTTTTGTAGCCATAAGTGTGCGGTAGTTAACGGATTTCATACCGCCAATCCAGCCTGTGTGGTGGTGGTAGAATTTTTTGTCAAGTTTAGCACCTGTGAGAACTGCTTTTTCACAGTTGATGATAACAACGTGGTCACCGCAGTCTACGTTTGGTGTGTATGTTACTTTGTGTTTACCGTTCAAAAGAACAGCAGCTTTTGCAGCAACGCGGCCAAGTGGTTTGCCAGCTGCATCAATCACGTACCATTTACGTTCTACTTTTGTAGGGTTCTGAAGATATGTGCTCATGTTAGTTCCTCCTGATAGATTTTAGATATATATAATTCTAAACAAAATTAAAAGCCCCTCAGGGCAAGATTTATTGTACCATATATGCCCCAAAAGTCAATAAATTTTTGCAAAAAAATTAACCAAAAATTGATTATCTCTCATTTTCTGTGGTTTTGCTCTTGTTTTCTCGGTTTTTCTAAATAGGCAATTTATAAAAAAGCCTTGTTTTATATGTGTAAAACAGATATAATACAATTGAAAATTTGTGGATTTTTGCTATTGAAATGCCATACAGCACACTTTTTTACCATAACGCGGCACAGTATTCCACAGATGTATAACTAAAAACTATCACTTGAAAAGGAACATTATATGGCGCAGCATTTTCAGCGTTTGTGCGGGCTTAGCCGCAAAGCAATAACAGGATACGAAATGATACAGGACGGGGATAAAATCTGCGTCGGTGTATCAGGCGGCAAGGACAGTGTGGCACTGGCACTGGTGCTTAAAAAACTGCAGAGTTATATGAACGTAAAATTCGATATGGTTGCCGTTACCCTTGACCTTGGCTTTAAAGGACAGCAGACCGATTATTCTGCACTTGAAAAGCTGTTTGCCGAACACGGCATCGAATACGTGATAAAACGCACCGAAATAGGCGAAATCATATTTGACCAGCGCAGGGAGGCAAACCCGTGTTCCCTTTGTGCGCGTATGCGCCGCGGTGCACTTCACGATGTTACAAAAGAGCTGGGCTGCAACAAAATTGCCCTTGGTCATCACCTGGACGATGCAATCGAGACTTTTTATATGAATCTGTGGAACGAGGGAAGAATAGGCACTTTCAGCCCTGTTACATACCTCTCCATAAAAGATATAACAATGATACGTCCCTTTGTGCTGGCAATCGAGCAGGACGTTATCCGTGCAGTCAACGAAATCAATATGCCGATTGTGGAAAGCAGATGTCCTGCCGACGGGGTGACCAACCGTCAGAATATCAAAAACTGGGTTATGGACCGCTGCAGGGAAGATACATCCTTCCGTGCAAAAAGTCTTAATGCCTTTCAGAAAAAAGACCTGGACGGCTGGGGCCTCAAAAACAAAATTTAATTTTGGAACAATGGTAATATTGTTCCAAAACCATACACAACACATTATATATAACACAACAGGGAGTATGATATGAACTTACCAGAAAAACATTGCTGGGCAGAAATTTCTCTGGAAGCGATAAAATCCAATTACAATTTTATAAAAGAAAGCTTTAACCGACCATTTTATGTGGTTCTCAAGGCAGACGGCTACGGCCACGGTGCAAGATATCTTGCAAAGGTTTACGAAGAACTGGGGGCTTTCGGTGTTGCGGTTTCCTGCTATGCCGAAGCAATGGAAATAAGAAACAGCGGTGTAAAGATGCCGGTGCTTATCCTTGGATACACAAGTCCTGACAAGGCAACAATGCTTTCCAAAAATCAGATAAGCCAGACAGTTCACAGCCTTGAATATGCAAAGCAGCTGCAGCAGCACAGCCTTTATCCTATTGACTGTCATCTGAAGCTTGACACAGGCATGGGCCGTATCGGCTTTGACCTTGTGGGCGATAAGGAAAATGCATATGCAGAGATGAAGCAGCTGCTGGAACTGCCAAACCTGCGCTTTACAGGCGTTTTCAGCCATTTTGCAGTGGCAGACAGCTTTGGGGCAGAGGAAGTGGCATATACACAGCGTCAGATTGAACTTTTTGACGAAGCAGTGGAATACCTTACACGTTATGGTTTTAACTTTAAAACAATACACGGTCAGAACTCTGCAGGCATTCTGCGCAAGCTTGGTGCAAACTACAACACCATGCGTGCAGGCATCATTCTTTACGGGCTGCTGCCAAGTGCAGCTCTTGCAGGCGGTAACCTTACACCTGTTATGCAGGTTAAAACTGTGGTTACACATGTAAAGGATATCAAGGCAGGGCAGTGTTCCGGCTATGGCTTCAGCTACAGGGCAGATTTTCCAACAACAGTTGCAACGGTGGCAATAGGCTATGCCGACGGTCTTCCAAGACACCTTAAGGGCAAAAACTATACAATGAATATCAACGGCACAGATTATCCGCTTATCGCCGTATGTATGGACCAGTGTATGCTGGACGTTACCTTCGGCAATGTGCAGGTGGGGGATGAGGTTGTTGCAATGGGCGGCACCGGCGCACAGAGTTTTGACAATATTGCCGCACTGACAGACACAATCAACTACGAAATTCCTTGCGGCATCCAGCGACGCGTGCCAAAGCTTTTTACCGAAAACGGCAAGGTAGTTTATGTTGAAAACAATATGTAAAAATAAAAAGACATCGGTTTTTGCCGATGTCTTTTGCTTTATACCAAAGTTTTTTATTTTTTCATCACACTTGCACCAAATGGCACAGGCTTTGCCACAAACACACTGCGCAGATTGAGTTTCTGTGACAGCTGCGCTGTTTTAAGCTCTTCTGCGGCGGCTTTTGCCTTTTCTTCGTCATCAAAAACACCAAAAACAGCGGCACCGCTGCCGGTCATCATACTGCCGATGGCACCAAGGCGGATAAGCTCTTCCCTGATTGGCTGTGTTTCATCGCTGCCTGCGGCACTTTCAAGGTCGTTTGCCATATATTTTGCAATATCTGCAAGGTTTTTGTCTTTGATTGCATCAACAAGCTTGTCTGTTTCCACAAGGGTTTTAATGCCGTTTGCATCATAGTTTGCATATGCCTGCGGGGTGGAAACACCGTTTGCCGGCATACAGATAACAAGGGGATATTCCGGCATCTGGGGACATGGCAGAATTATATCACCTGTGCCCTGAATGCGCTTTGTGCCGCCGTGAATCATAAACGGAATATCACTGCCGCACATCAGCCCAATTTCGCACATCTGGTCAATGGTCAGCTTTGTGCCGTACATATGGTTAAGCCCAACAATAACACCGGCAGCATCGGCACTGCCGCCTGCCATACCGGCTTTGATAGGCACATTTTTCTTGATGTGGATATGTACGCCGCCGTTTATGCCTGTATATTCAAAAAATTTCATTGCGGCCTTTACGGCAGTGTTTTTGCTGTCGGTAGGAATAAACTTGGCGTTGCTTGCCATGGTAATTTTATCCTGTTTTGTCAGTGTTACATATTCAAATACCGATACCGTCTGCATTATCATATCCAGCAGATGATAGCCTTTTTCGTCCACACCTGTGATATCAAGACTCAAGTTTATCTTTGCAGGGGCAATAACCTTTACCTGTTCCATAAAGCACCTCTCGTATCTGTGTTCTTACAGTTTTTAAATCAATTTTATATTATCACAGCACAGTTGTTTTTTCAATTGATATGTAAACATAAAAAGGGCAGAGATATTTGAAATCTCTGCCCTGCTTGATATTACTGTATGTTGCCGTCGATATGGATTGTCATATCCCGCGGGAGTCCGTCTACTATAACCGAAGCTGTAAAGGTGTATGGAGGCACTGTGCTGTCTGCATCAATGTGGAACACAAATTCCTGTGTGCCGCTGCCCGACACCGCAGTTTCCTGTGTTTCGACTTCAAGCTCGGTAAAGGAGCAGTCCCACAGTCCTGCACGCAAAGGTGTGTTTGCCGGTACGCCGGAATATTTTACCCTTACAGCAACTGTGTAGCTGCTGTCGCTGCAGTCGGTCATAACAATGGACTCAAATTCGTTGGTTATGCCGCTCTGGGTTGCGGATGTGCAGGCTGTGCCGTAGTCAAGCACAAGTGTTTTGCTGACTGCAGCACCTGCGGATGTACCTTCATAATCTGTTACATATTCTTCTTCAAACTGAACATTTCCGCTGTCCGGAGTGCCGTAAACGGACATTACACTCTGGTCGGCATCGCTTTCCTCAATACTGAGAGCTTCACCGTTATATGTAAGCACCCCGTTGTCAAGACCGCCCATTGTAAACCAGCGTGTGCCGTCGGACACAACAAGGGATTTATCCGCTTCTTCAAAAGGCAGATACATATCTGCGGAAGTAACGGCAAATGCAACCTCGTCATAGTGCTGAGGAACCATATAGCTTACAATCAGTTCACTGCTGAAAACGCCGTTTTCGTTAAGGGAATAAAGCTCTGCGTTATCATATTCAAAAATGATATCCTCACCGTATTCTGTTTCTGTTATCCACGCACCGTCCTCAAGTGCAGACAGTGTGCCTGCGGCAACAGGAAAGGCAACAGCCTGTACGGAAAAATCTGCAGGCGCATTGTTGAACAGTGTGCGCACAGTGGCAGTTCTTATTTCGCAGCCGTCGTTCATTTCGTCCGGATATACTTCGTAGGAATAAACGGATATATAACCGTCCACACCGTCTACAGTGCAGCTGTATACACCGCCTATGCCTACAGGCAGGCTTTCTGTTTCGGAAATGCTGTCTGTTTTTATGGTATCTGCAGCATTTCCTGCCGGAGTATCATTTGCGTCAGGTGCAGGCTGGTTTTCGGCGCCGCAGGCCGCAAGGGATACACACATTGAAAATGCCAGAATAATGCTCAATAATTTTTTCATCTTTAATCATCCTGTATTGCTGTAATAATATACACAAAAAATGTACAGCTTTATGTTATCACACCTATATCCTTTTTTCAATTGACAAAATTCTATTAAGACCTATAATATATAATAGATAAATATGTGATAAATATGTTTATAAAAACGTATCAAGGAGAATATACAAATGGCAGAAAGAAAAGTAAGAACAAGATTTGCCCCAAGCCCTACAGGCTATATGCACGTTGGCAACCTGCGCACAGCTTTGTACGCTTACCTTACAGCGCGTGCACACAACGGCAAATTCCTGCTCAGAATTGAAGATACAGACCAGTCCCGTCAGGTGGAAGGTGCAATCGACATCATCTACAATACACTTAAAGAAACAAACCTTCTCTGGGACGAAGGTCCGGACGTAGGCGGCGATTACGGCCCATACATCCAGAGCGAAAGAAAAGGTATGTATAAGGAATATGTTGACCAGCTTATCGAATCCGGTCACGCATACCGCTGCTTCTGTACAAAGGAAAGACTTGAAGAAGTTAACAAAATCAAAGCAGCTTCCGGTCAGCCAACAGGTTACGACAGACACTGCCGTCACCTCACACAGGAAGAAATTGACGAAAAACTTGCAGCAGGCGTACCTTACGTTGTAAGACAGAAAATCCCTGAAGAAGGCAAAACATCATTCAACGATATGGTTTACGGTGTTATCGAAGTTGACAACAGCGAACTTGATGACCAGGTTCTTGTAAAACAGGACGGTATGCCGACATACAACTTTGCAAACGTTGTTGACGACCACCTTATGGAAATCAACCCTGTTATCCGCGGCAGCGAATATCTTGCTTCCACACCAAAATACAACCTGCTTTATCAGGCATTCGGCTGGGATATCCCTGACTATGTACACTGCCCACCGGTTATGAAAGATGCACAGCACAAGCTGTCCAAACGTAACGGCGACGCAAGCTACGAAGACCTTATCGCAGCAGGTTACCTTAAAGAAGCAGTAGTAAACTATATTGCACTTCTCGGCTGGAACCCACAGGGCGAACAGGAAAAATTCTCTCTCGAAGAACTTGTAAAAGAATTCGACCCAAGCAGAATTTCCAAATCCCCTGCTATATTTGATATGCAGAAACTCCGTCACCTCAACGCAGAATACATCCGCGATATGAGCGTGGAACAGTTCCTCGAAACAGCAAAACCATACATCGCACAGACAGTTAAAGGCGAATGCGACCTTATGCTGCTTGCATCTGTTCTGCAGAAACGCTGTGAAATCCTTACAGATATTCCTGAACAGGTTGACTTTATCGATGAAATGCCAGAATATGACATCGATATGTACAACAACAAAAAGATGAAAACAAACCCTGAAAACAGCAAAACTTCTCTGGAAGCTGTTCTTCCTGTTCTCGAAGCTATCGACGAAGCTGACTGGACAATGGAAAACATCCACGAAAAACTCTTTGCACTTATTGCAGAAATGGAAGTTAAAAACGGTATCGTTCTTTACCCACTGCGTGTTGCACTTTCCGGCAAGGCATTTACTCCTGGCGGCGGTGTTGAACTTGCTGCAATTATGGGCAAGGCAAAAACAATTGACAGAATCAAAGCAGCAATTGCAAAACTCAGCTAATCTGTCACAACTTTATACAACAGCAAAAGCCCTGCATTGCAGGGCTTTTTGTATGCTGACAAAATATTATTTGTATGGTAATATATTATTATAAATAAAAATACGGAGAAATATTATGAACAAATTTGAACTTGCAACAAAGGCAGTGGGCTGTCTTGTTGTGGCACTTATTATCGCGGGTATGTTCAATACAGCCCTTATGGAAATGTTTATTCCATATATACTTATAGGAGCGGCACTTACACTTGGTCTGTATGTCCTTACAGCATTCAAAACAAAAAACTACGGCCGTATGACAGCAATTCTTATTCTTGCTGCTTTTGTGGCTGTTATTTTCTGCTACAACAGATTTATGTAAAAAACAAGGCACTGTGTGAAAAACACAGTGTTTTTTTTATAACAGATTATATACTGACATAAAAAAGGCGTTCCCTCCGGAACGCCTTCGCTTTTTTGTATTACTGACCAACAGGTGTGTGTTTTACACGGTCTCTTTCTTCGGCACGCTTGCCGTCGTTAAAGCGGTCCACTGTACCAACAAGATAGCCTGTAATGCGGCGGATTCTTTCGAATTTAACGCCTTCGCCAACCATTTTTGTTTCTGGATTGTATGTCATAATGTGCCTCCTTCTTATTGTCTGTTATGCAGGGGACGGCGTTTGTGACGTCCCCTGTGGTTTGTTTATAAATTAAATTCTGTTAGGAATTCTGTCAGCTTCTTCAAGCTGATTGCCGCACTGACCAAGAGTTGCGGCGTTAAGGTGTTTGTATAACCCGAGTCTCTGCAGTTTTTCAAGAGGAACACCTTCGCAGTCACGTCTGCCGCAGCGTGGGCAAACATCGCCGATAATGCCGTTGTAGCCGCATACAGGGTCACGGTCAACAGGGTGGTTGATTGCGCCGTAGCCGATGCCTGCTTCCTTCATACATCTTACAACAGCTTCAAATGCCTCAAGGTTCTGGCTTACATCGCCGTCAAGTTCAACATATGTGATGTGGCCTGCATTTGTAAGTGCGTGGTAAGGTGCTTCAAGGTTGATTTTGTCATATGCAGAAATTTCGTATGCAACAGGAATGTGGAAACTGTTTGTGTAGTATTCCTTGTCTGTTACACCCTTGATTTCGCCAAAACGTTTTTTGTCGATGCGTACAAATCTGCCGGAAAGACCTTCTGCAGGTGTTGCAAGCAGTGAGAAGTTAAGTTTGTATCTTTCGCTGTATTCGTCCAGAATTCTTCTCATAAAGCCGATAATTTCAAGGCCTTTTTTCTGTGCTTCTTCGCTTTCGCCGTGGTGCTTGCCGTAAAGTGCTGTAAGTGTTTCGGCAAGACCGATAAAGCCAACGGAAAGTGTGCCGTGTTTGATTACTTCGCCTACTTCGTCGTCAATGTCAAGCTTGTCGCTGTCAATCCATACGCCCTGACCCATAAGGAACGGGAAGTTTCTAACGCGTTTTTTCTTCTGGATTGCAAAACGGTCCATAAGCTGTTTTACACACAGGTCGATGTATTTTTTAAGGTTGCGGTAGAACAGGTCTTCGTCACCTTTTGCTTCGATAGCAAGGCGAGGCAGGTTGATGGATGTAAAGGAAAGGTTGCCTCTGCCGTAGGTGATTTCATTATTAGGGTCATATGTGTTTGCAACAACACGTGTGCGGCAGCCCATATAACCGATTTCTGTTCTCACGTCATCAGGGTTGTAGTATTTAAGGTTGTAAGGTGCATCCTGGAAAGAGAAGTTAGGGAACAGACGTTTTGCACTTACTTTGATTGCAAGCTGGAACAAATCGTAGTTTCTTTCGCCCGGATTGTAGTTGATGCCCTCTTTTACACGGAAAATCTGGATAGGGAAGATTGGTGTTTCGCCGTGGCCAAGACCTGCGTCTGTTGCCAGCATAACGTTTTTCATAACCATTCTGCCTTCGTCAGATGTGTCCATGCCGTAGTTGATGGAACTGAACGGTGTCTGTGCACCTGCACGGGAGTGCATGGTGTTAAGGTTGTGGATAAATGCTTCCATTGCCTGATATGTGGCCTTGTCTGTTTCTTCCTCTGTTCTTGTCAGTGCAAACTGCTGTGCTTTTTCTGCAACTGCAGGGTCTTTGACAAGTTTTTTAAGTTCTTCCAGTTCCAGTGCAACGTAGGTTTCGTCAGGTGTGATTTTTGGCATAGCACCGCATTTTTCTGTGATTGCAGCGCTGATTTCCTTAAGCTGGTCATAGCTTACCTTTTCGCCAAGCACATCGCAAACCTTTGCAATATTTTTGAGATACAGTTTTTTGTATGTTTTTCTTACACCGTCTGCAAGGGCATAGTCAAAGTTAACAATACTCTGGCCGCCGTGCTGGTCGTTCTGGTTGGACTGAATTGCAATGCAGGCAAGAGCAGAATAGCTCTGGATATCGTTTGGTTCTCTGAGGAAACCGTGACCTGTGGAGAAACCGCCTTTGAACAGCTTGATAAGGTCAATCTGACAGCAGGTCATTGTAAGTGCATAGAAGTCAAAGTCGTGAATGTGGATATAGCCTTCACGGTGTGCTTCAGCCTGGTCAGGGCTCAAAAGGAATTTAAGAAAATAATCCTTTGCACTTTCGCTGCCGTATTTGAGCATTGCACCCATTGGTGTGTCGCCGTCGATATTTGCATTTTCGCGTTTAACGTCACTGTCCAGTGCATCGCTGAATGTAATTTCGTCAAAAACTTTAACAAGCTTGGATTTTCTTTCGCGGATTGTATTGCGGCTTGCGCGGTAGAGAATGTATCTCTTTGCCACATTGTCAAGGCCGCTTGCCATAAGCTCGTGTTCCACCTGGTCCTGAATTTCTTCAACGGTAGGTGTGTTTTTCATATTCTGATTGTTAAAATGGCTTTCAACAGCTTCTGTAACCTGGTCGGCTTTGTCAAAGTCTGTGCTGCCGCTGGCTTCCATAGCCTTGAGAATTGCCATTTTGATTTTGTTGCGGTCGTATATAACAACACGTCCGTCGCGTTTTATGATACTTGTAAGCATTTCCCTCTTGTCCTTTTCTGTATATTTTAAATGATTTTTGCATCAAGATATTGTCGTACTATTTATTATACTATTCAATATATTGTGTGTAAAGTTTAAAAATGTAGAATATATATAGAATTTAGTCCGAAAAATTTATCTATTTTTCCACACAAAAAAGACTTGACAAAATTAAAATATACAAATGGGCATAAATGCTTATTAAATTTAGTTTTCTTCACGTTATAACAAAAAAATATGCACAGAAAAATCAGATATAAAATGACAAAATTTTCCAAATATATTTTTTATGAGGTTTTTTTATGGTATAATAATTTAATATGAAAATATTAAAGGAGCAGCAGATGAAAAAATTTCTTTCTTTATTTTTTACAATAACTGTTTTCGTTGTGTTTTTCTGTTTTGAAGCTTCGGCGGCAGAGACAGAACTTAAGGAAAACAGCTGGAGATATAAAGACGGCGAAGCAATAAAAAGCGAATACGGTATTTCGCTGTTTTCTGACCCTTATCATCCCGATGCAAAATACAAGGGCATAGATGTAAGCCACCATCAGGGTGTGATTGACTGGGAAAAGGTAAAAGCAGACGGAATTGACTTTGCGATTATCCGCTGCGGTTACGGCGAAGACAAAACCGAGTACGACGACAGATGCTGGGAGTACAATACTTCCGAGTGCGAACGTCTGGGCATCCCTTATGGTGTATACATATATTCCTATGCAGGCCGTATTGAAAATCCGGGCGAAAATGCCGATTTTAAAAAACAGAGCATCATTGATGCAAAAAGCGAGGCAGACCATGTGCTGCGGCTGATAGAGGGTAAAAACCTTTCGCTTCCTGTATACTATGACCTTGAAGAAAACTCTATGATAGATGCGGCAACACAGATAGACCTTGCGGCAGTTTCAAAGGCTTTCTGCGAAAAGATAGAAGCTGCAGGATATCCTGTGGGCATCTACGCAAATCTTAACTGGTGGACCTATTATCTGACCGACCCCTGTTTTGACAACTGGTACAGATGGGTTGCACGCTGGAACGATTACTGCGGATACGAGGGCGAATATGCAGTGTGGCAGTACTACGAAAAGGGTGCGGTTGACGGCATAACAGTGGATGTTGATATGAATTTTCTTATCGGCACACCAACTGACCACAAAATCTGGTCGGAAAAACTTGCCACACCAAAGTTGAATCTTTCAAATGATGAAGACAGCGGCAAACCGCATTTAAGCTGGAACAAAGTCACCGGAGCAAAAGAGTATCAGATATGGCGCAAAACCACTAAAAACGGCATATACAAACTTTACAAAACAACAAAAGATGTATCCTTTACCGAAGAAGGCGCAACAGCGGGCAAAACCTATTACTATCGTGTAAAAGCAATCAGCAAAAGCAACAGTGTGGGGGATTCCCACTACAGTGTGCAGAAATACATAACCTGCGACCTTGCAAAGCCTGCAGTTACAGTATCCAATGATATTGCAACAGGCACAGTAAACCTTGGCTGGAATGCTGTAACGGGTGTGAAGGAATATCAGATTTACCGTTCAAAGACGGGCGCTGAGGGTTCTTTTGCAAAAATCCACAGCACAACCGACACTGTTTTTGCTGACACATCGGCACTTGTGGGCACACAGCATTTTTACAAGGTAAAAGCCATACACAAAACAGCGGCGGCAAACAGCGAATCCGAAATTGTAAGTGCAACCCGTACACTGCCAAATACAACAGTGACAGCTACCAATGTGGCATCCAGCGGCAAGGTGAAATTAAGCTGGAAAAAGGTTGACGGCGCGGTAAAATACGAGGTTTACCGCTCAAAAACAGGCAAGGAAGGTTCTTTTGGCAGGATAAGCACCACAAGCAGCACAACCCTTACCAACACATCTGCACAGGCGGGTGTTCTCTATTATTACAAAGTGAAAGCAATACACACAAACCCTGCGGCAAACAGCGGATTTTCCAACACAGTAAGCCGCGTTTGTGACCTTGCAAAACCTGCATTCAGCGCAGCAAACAATCCGTCAAACGGAAAACCGCAGTTAAGCTGGAATGCTGTTGAAGGTGCGCAGAAATACGAGATTTACCGCTCCAGAACAGGTAATACAGGTTCTTTCAGCAAAATTTATACCACCGACAAAACCACATTCACCAACACATCTGCACAGGCAGGTGAAATGTACTGGTACAAGATAAAGGCAGTACATTCCAATGTTGAGGCAAACAGTGTGCTGTCCGATGCAACGGGTGTTATCTGCCGTCTGTCACAGCCGGAAATCACCCTGACAAATGTGGCGTCCGGCGGCAAAATTAAAATAAGCTGGAACGCTGTGGAAGGGGCTGAAAAATACGAGGTTTACCGTTCAAAAACAGGCAAAGCAGGCTCCTTTGCAAGAATAAGCACCACAAAAAACACAAGCCTTACCAATACATCTGCACAGGCAGGAACACTTTATTACTATAAAGTAAAAGCAGTGCACTCCAATCCGCAGGCAAACAGCGAATTTTCAGCAGCAAAAAGCATTACCTGCAAGCTTGCAGCACCTGTGGTTAAAGTTTCCTATGCAGCAACAGGCAAACCAAAACTCAGCTGGGACAGAGTTGATGGTGCGGTTAAATATCAGATTTACCGTTCCAAAACAGGCAAAGACGGTTCTTTTGCCCTTATCAATACAGTTACGGGCATAACAACCACAAACAAAAATGCCGTTGCGGGCACAAAATATTATTACAAGGTAGTGGCGGTACACACCAACACCGATGCAAACAGTGCATACAGCGCAACAGTAAATATAATTTCAAAATAAAAGCAAAATCCACCTGCATTACGCGGGTGGATTTTTATATGCTGTAAATTTTTACACAGTT
Organism: Oscillospiraceae bacterium; assembly: GCA_017505635.1. Taxonomy (GTDB): domain Bacteria; phylum Bacillota; class Clostridia; order Oscillospirales; family Ruminococcaceae; genus RGIG3102. The sequence continues at coordinate 86,696 of JAFVOU010000007.1, forward strand.
TATTTCATAAGTTCAAGCACCAGTTTTGTGATGTTTTCAAGGTTTTCTATGGTAATAAATTCCTTTGTGGTGTGCACGTCGCTCATACCTGTGCCAAGCACCAGTGCGGCAATGCCGTTCTGGTTCATATTGTTGGCATCGCTGCCGCCGCCTGTGGATGCGGTTTCGCCTTTAAGTCCTGCTTTTTCGCAGGCAGCCATAACCTCCTGCACAAAGCAGTCATCATCAGCTTTTTTGTATGGCTGATAAAGTTCAAATACCTTGCCTTCAAATCTGCCGCCGTATTTTTTGCAGGCAGCATCGATGCACTGTGTCATGTGCAAAGTCTGTGCCGCAAGCTTTTCGCGGTTAAGGCTGCGTGCTTCGGCAAGAAAACGAACCTTTTCCGGCACGATATTTGTTGCACCCTCACAGCAGAATGTACCTATATTTGCTGTTGTTTCCTCATCAATGCGCAGCAGTTTCATATTGCTTACAGCTTCTGCCGCAATCTGAACTGCACTTATGCCGTTTTCCGGTGCAATGCCTGCATGGGCTGTTCTGCCAATAAAGCAGCCGTCGATTTTAATCTGACCCGGTGCGCTGGTGATAATTCTGCCTGCATCACCGCTGGAGTCCAGAACAACAGCTTTTTTTGCTGTAATGCGGCTGTAGTCCAGATGTCTGGAACCAAGCAGTCCAACCTCCTCGCAAACCGAGAACACAATTTCAATGGTAGGGTGCGGCAGATTTTCTTCCTTAAGTGTGCGCAAAGCTTCGATAACAGCTGCGATGCCGCTTTTGTCATCGCCGCCAAGGACTGTTGTGCCGTCGGAAGAAATAACACCGTCTTTTACAACAGGTTTTACGCCGATGCCGGGTACAACAGTGTCCATATGCGCAGAAAACAGAATTGCTTCGCGGCTTTCGTCACCTTTGAGGGTGGCATATACATTGCCTGCGTTGCTGCCGGTTTTTTCGCCGCAGCTGTCCATATAAACTTCGCAGCCGATTTCGCCAAGGTCTGCCATAACAGCCTTTGCCATTTCCAGTTCGCTGTAGCTTTCGCTGTCAATCTGAACATATTTCAAAAATGTTTCAACAAGTCTCTGAGAGTTCATAATTTCCTCCTTACTGAATGCTGTCAAGAATAGCTTTCATCTTTTCCGCAAGACCTTTTGCCTTGTTTACAGGCAGGCTGCACACAGCCACGCGTATGCCTTTGTCCACCTGAACGGTAAAGATATTATTGTCCATAAGTGCATCGTGATACTGCTGGCGGATTGCATTGTCCACCTTTACTGTGATGAAAAATCCTTCCTTGTACGGATACAAAGGCAGACCGCACTGTGCGGCTTCCTGCATAAAGATATCGCTGCGCTGTTTGAGCAGTGTGATATATTCAGCTTTTTCTGCCATAAATTCGTCATAATGGCTGCGCATTATATTGCAGAAATTATGCATTGCACCGTTGTTTACGTTGCTCCAGATAGCGCGGGCAGATTTTTCAAAAACGATTTCTGCCTGTCTTACACTTTCGGCACTTTTTGCCGCAATAACAGCCGCACCGCAGCGCATGCCGTAACTTGTCAGGGTTTTGCTGCAGCTCATTGCGATAACAACCATAACATTTTCGCTCATAGCCTCAAAGTTTTTCATATAGTCACGGCTGTGGCCAAGGTTGTAGGAATAGTCGATATAAGCAATATCATTGAGGATAATGCAAGGTGTTGTTTCGCCTACATCGTTTAAAAACGAAATAAGTTCCTTCCATTCAGCATCGCTCATTGTATAGCCTGTAGGGTTGTGGCATGGGTCATTGACAACCAGCACAATGCGGTTCTGCTTTCCTTTAAGGCTGTTTACCTTTTCTTTGATATCTGCAAGGTTAAAGTTGTCGTTTTCGTCAAACATACTGTATTTAACGGCACCAAGCTGTTTGTCCTGTGCCATAATGGCATAGCTTGTCCAGGCAATGTCAGGGATAATAACACTTTCGCCTGTTTCAAGAAATTCGCCTATGCCAAGGCTTACAGCACCAGTGCCGCCCGGTGTTGCCACAACACTGCTTGCAAGGTTTGTGCCGCCCACAGTCCACTGTGTGCACAATGTGCGGAAATCGGCGTTGCCCAGAAAACCTGCGGCATAGCCTGCTTTCTGTTTTGGTGTCACTTCGTCAAAGCTGCCAAAAACACTTTTCATTGCCACAAGGCTGCCTTCTTCGTCATAAAGGCTGCCAAGGGTTGCGTCAATAACGTTTTCTGCACCAAAAGTTTCCTTTGCTGCATTTGCTTTTCTTACAATGGCAAAAACTGTATCCACAATAGGGTTTTTGTCTGCACTTTCTTTTATAAAATTCATACTGCTTTCCTCCTTTGTACAGTCTGCAGCTGGTATATACAGGCAGTTGGTATTATTTATCGGTGCTGCTGTTGCTTTTGCATATAATGGCATTCTGATATTCCTTGCTTATGCGCATAAGCTGTATCAGCATATCTTCATAATATGGTCTGAGATTTTCGTCCTTTATCTCTGCAAGATTTTTTTCGATAACTTCCTTTTCTCTTGCTGCGTCAAAAACAGGCAGACCGTTTGCAATTTTGTATGACGCAACATCCTCTGCCGCGTGCATGCGCATCTCAAAAAAATGTGCAATATGTGCATCAGCTTCGTTTATAACAAGCCTTGCCTTTTCCAGTTTGTTCATAGTCTGCCTCCGCAAAATATAATATGCATAAAGTATATCACAATGCAGATAAAATGGTAAATGTTTTTTATATAAAATTTCAGCTGCAATAATATTGTGCCTTGATTTAGGTGGTAAAAAAGGATAAAATAAAAAGATAAATACAATCATTTTAAGGCAAAATAAAAAACAGGGAGGCAGCTATGGAATTTACAGTAAAACTGACCGACGCACAAAGCCGTGTTATCATCGAAAAGGGCTGCCATACACATCTTGCGGATTATATGGAATTTAACGGCAGGGTTATGGTTGTCACCGACGACAATATACCCGACAGCCTTAAAGAAAGTGTTCTGTGTCAGTTCGAAGATGCAATTCTTGCCGAAGTACCCCAGGGCGAAAAGGCAAAAAGCTTTGAAATTTACACCGACCTGCTGGCAACTTTGCTGGAAAACGGTTTTTCCCGCAAGGATTTTGTTATCGCTCTGGGCGGCGGTGTAGTGGGTGACCTTGCAGGCTTTGTGGCATCCACCTATAAACGCGGCTGCCGTTTTGTACAGATACCTACAACAACACTTGCACAGATAGATTCCTCCATCGGGGGCAAGGTTGCTGTAAATATGAACGGAATAAAAAACTGTGTGGGCAGTTTTTATCACCCCGAAACAGTTTTTGTGGACACCGACACCCTTGCAACCCTTGAAAAACGCCATTTTTACAACGGTCTTGTGGAGGCGGTAAAAGCGGGTTGTATCGGCGATGCACAGCTGTTTGATATATTTAAAAACCACGCACACGAACTTGATGCACACAGCCCGTATCTTGAAGAAATAATCACACGCAGCCTGCTGTTTAAACGCAGTGTTGTGCAGCAGGACGAAAAGGAACAGAACTTAAGAAAAATCCTCAACTTCGGTCACACAATTGGTCACGCGCTGGAAAGTCTGTACAATCTTGAAGAATATTACCACGGCGAATGTGTTGCCAACGGCATGCTGATGATTACGGAGGATATGCAGATAAAGCAGGACCTTACCGGCATTTTTGAAAAAATGAATATTCCTTTTGTAAAGGCACCTGATGCGGACAAATGCATTGAATTTATAAAAAACGACAAAAAGGCCAGCGGCAGCACCGTTGATATAGTAAAGGTGGACCGCATAGGCGAAGCTTATATTGAAAAAATCCACATCGAAGATATGAAAAAATATTTCGGGAGATAGCTTATGAAAAGTGTAATAGGCAAAAATATTACATTGGCACTGTACGGCGAAAGCCACGGCGACGCCATCGGCATTGTGGTGGACGGGCTGCCTGCAGGCATAAAAATCAATACGGATTTTATCGCCCGTCAGCTTGATATGCGAAAACCAAAGGGCAAAATCTCCACACAGCGCAGAGAAGGTGACCAATTTACCATCACAAGCGGTGTGTTCAATGGCTATACCTGCGGCACACCTCTGCATATCACAATACCAAACACAGCACATAAAAGTGCTGACTATCAGCCAAATCTGCCAAGACCTTCCCATGCTGATTATGCGGCACATATCAAATACAATGGCTTTGAGGACTACCGCGGCGGCGGGCATTTTTCCGGCCGTCTTACCGCGCCGATTGTTGCCGCAGGGGCAATTGCCATTGATATACTTAAAAACAAAGGCATAACCATCGGCACACATATAAAAAAATGTCAGCATATCACCGACCGTGATTTTGAAAACTGTGCGGTCGATATTGCACTTTGCAATTCAAAATATTTTGCAACCCTTGACGAAACTGTGGGCAAACAGATGCAGCAGCACATCGAAACTGTCGGTGCAGACTGCGACAGCGTAGGCGGCGTTCTTGAAACCTGTGTGCTGGGTATGCCAGCAGGTGTGGGTGAGCCATACTTCAACAGCGTTGAAAGCGTGTTAAGCCAGTACCTTTTTTCCATTGGCGGAATAAAAGGCGTGCAGTTTGGCAAAGGTTTCGGCTTTGCCGACTGTCTTGGCAGTGAAGCAAATGATGCCTTTGAAATGTGCGGCGACAAAGTGATTACAAAAACCAATCACAACGGCGGTATAAACGGAGGCATCACAAACGGTATGCCGCTTGTTTTCCGCGTTGCAGTAAAACCTACACCGTCGATATTCAGACAGCAGGATACAGTAGACCTTGCAGCAATGGAAAATGCAAAGCTTACAATTACCGGCCGTCACGACCCCGCAATTTTTCACCGGGCAAGGGTGGTTGTAGACAGCCTTACTGCACTTGCCTTGCTTGATATGCTTGTGCAGCACTTTGGCGAAAGGTGGCTTTGCGGATGAAGGTAGGTCTTATAGGCGAAAAACTGGGCCACAGCTTTTCAAAACCGATACACGAACAGATTGCTGACTATACCTACGATATTATGCCTTTAAGCCGTGAGGAGTTTCCGCTTTTTATGGAAAACAGGGCTTTTGATGCAATAAATGTTACCATTCCGTACAAGGAAATGGTTATGCCGTATTGCGATTTTATTGATGAAAAGGCAGCGGACATAGGTGCGGTAAATGCAATAAAGAATGTGGGCGGCAGGCTGTATGCCACAAACACCGATTTTGACGGACTTAAATGGATGATTGAAAACCATTTTGATATAAAAGGCAAAACTGTCGCAATATGCGGCAGCGGCGGCACAAGCAAAACCGCTTTTGCGGTGTGCAAAGCACTTGATGCAGGCAAAATTATCCGCACCGCGAGAAATAAAGGCGAACCGTATATTACATATGAACAGCTTAAAGAGTGCACGGATATTCAGTTTATCATCAACACCACAAGTGTTGGTATGCTGCCGGATATTATGTCTTCCATAGTTGACCTTGACTGGTTTCCTGAATGTCAGGGGGTTATCGACGTGGTTTACAATCCCCTTGTGACAAGTCTCTGCTGGCAGGCAAAGCAGAAAAATATACCATATATTGCAGGGCTTGAAATGCTTGCAGGTCAGGCTGTTGCAGCGGTGGAGTTTTTTACAGGCAAAGAGGCTGACCGCACTGTCATAGGCGATATAACAAAAAAACTTTACCGCGAAAAACGCAATCTTGTGCTTATAGGTATGCCAAGCAGCGGCAAAACCAGTCTGGGCAAAAAGGCTGCGGCAAAGCTCAGGATGGATTTTGCGGATATGGATGACGAAATTGAAAAGAAAGCGGGAAAAACAATACCGCAGATTTTTGAAGAAAGCGGCGAGAGCGGTTTTCGCAAGATTGAAAGTGAAATCTGTATTGAACTGGCAAAACGCAACCGCACCGTTATCAGCTGCGGAGGCGGAGTGATAAAAAATCCGCTGAATATGCAGGCATTGAGCCTTAACGGGTATGTGGTTTATATAAAAAGAAATGTTGACAAGCTGCAGACAGGGGGCAAACGTCCTCTCAGCAGCAGCCGCGGTGCACTTAAGGAAATGGCGGCAGAGCGTTTTCCGCTTTACGAAAAATACAGCGATGCCACCGTGGAAAACAACGGATATTTCGGCTATGCGCTGGATAATTTGCTGGAGGTGTGGAATGAAGATACTGGTTATTAACGGACCTAATATAAATATGCTTGGCATAAGGGAAAAACACATCTACGGCAGCGAAAATTATGATACCCTTGTTGAACTTTGCAAAGAAACAGGCAAAAAGCTGGGAGTGGAAATCGAGTGCTGGCAGTCAAATCACGAGGGTGATATTGTGGACAAAATCCAGTGGGCATATTTCAACGGTGTGGACGGCATTGTTATCAACCCTGCCGCATACACCCACACATCTGTTGCACTGCTGGATGCAGTAAAAGCCGTTTCCATTCCAACGGTAGAAGTGCACATTTCAAAGGTGAAAGAAAGAGAGGATTTCCGCCAGGTATCCTATATCCGTGCGGCCTGCGTAAAAACAATAAGCGGTCAGGGTATAAAAGGATACGAAACAGCGATAAAATACCTTGCAGAGGAGGAATATAAAAGATGATTATTACTTTAAAGAATGATGCTCCGCAAAAGCTTATACAGCAGCTTGTGGATGAGTTTAAGGCGCAGGGATTTGAAATACACGACTCTGTGGGTAAAAATTATCATATCATCGGTCTTATCGGGGACACCACAAATGTGGATGAAAGACAGATAAGGGCAAATGTAATTGTCGAAAACGTTACCCGTATTGCATCACCGTACAAAAAATCCAACAGGTTTTTCCATCCGGAAGATACCGTTATCGATGTAAACGGCATCAAAATCGGCGGTAAGGAAAAAATTGTTGTTATAGGCGGTCCATGCTCTGTTGAAGGGCTTGAGCATATATGCGACCTTGCACAGCAGGTCAAGGATGCAGGCGGCGTAATGCTGCGCGGCGGTGCCTACAAGCCACGCACATCACCTTATGCATTTCAGGGTCTTGAAACCGAGGGTATACTTGATATGGTGGAGGCGAGAAAACGCACAGGTATGCCGATAGTAAGTGAACTTATGGACTCCGACCAGATTGACGAGTTTGAAAAATATGTTGATGTTATTCAGATAGGTGCACGCAATATGCAGAACTTCTCGCTGCTTAAAGCTGTAGGCAGACGCACAACCAAACCTGTTCTGCTCAAACGCGGTCTGGCAAATACCATTGAAGAATGGATAATGAGTGCCGAATACATTATGGCAAGCGGCAACGAAAATGTTATCCTTTGCGAACGCGGCATCCGCACATTTGAAAAATATACAAGAAATACATTGGATTTAAGTGTTATTCCTATCATAAAGGAAAAAACACATCTTCCTATCATCATCGACCCGTCCCATGCAACAGGCAACTGGAGATATATCGAAAGTATGTCTCTTGCAGCAGTTGCGGCAGGTGCAGACGGCCTTATAATTGAGGTGCACAATCAGCCTGAATGTGCCTGGAGCGACGGTGCACAGTGCCTCAAGCCTGCAAAATTTGCCGAGCTTATAAAAAAAGCCCGTGCAATTGCACAGGTTGTGGGCAGAGATATTTAACAATAAAAAAATGTTGTCATTCTGAGCATAAGCGAAGAATCTTCCCCATACAGCATTACCGTATACAGACAAAGCTGTGATGTGAAGATTTTTCAGGGCGCAGCCCTTCAGAATGACAGATTTGTATCTGCAAATTTATAGTAAAGAAAGTGATTTATAAGCTATGAAAGCTGTAATCAAGCCCTCAAAAGCCTGCGGCAGGGTAAAAATTCCGCCAAGCAAAAGCATGGCTCACCGCGCGATAATATGCGCTGCCCTTGCCGACGGAAAAAGCGTTATCAGCAATATTGACTATTCGGTGGATATTACAACCACAATAGAATGTATGCGGAAACTTGGTGCAGAGATTGAATGCGGCAAAGATACTGTTACAGTGCAGGGCATAAAAAATTTCGGCAGCCTTAAAGACAACAATATTGAATGCAGCGAGTCGGGTTCCACACTGCGCTTTTTAATACCTGTTTTTTCTCTTACAGGGCAAAAAATCATATTTACCGGCAAAAACCGCCTGCTTAAACGTCCGCAGAAGGTATACAGTGATATATTTGCGGAAAACGGGCTTTTATTTGAACAGGACCAGGAAAAAATCACTGTTTGCGGCGCAGTTGTCCCAAGGGAATATACAGTTGCAGGAGATGTAAGCAGCCAGTTTATCAGCGGTCTGCTGTTTGCTCTGCCTCTGCTGGACAATGACTCAAAAATACATATACTTCCGCCTTTTGAAAGCCGCAGCTACATCGACCTTACAATACAGATGCTGGCAAAATTCGGCATCAGTATTGAATGGGAGGACAGCCTGACCCTGTGCATAAAAGGCGGGCAGAGATACATACCTCACAACGAAACCGTGGAGGGGGATTTTTCACAGTTTGCATTTTTCGGCGTGTTAAGTGCAGTTAACGGCACTGTTGATATATGCGGCATGGACCCTGCAAGTCTGCAGGGAGATAAGCAGATACTGGATATCCTCAGGGATTTTGGCTGTGATATCGGGCTTGAAAATGGTGTTTACCGTATTTCCGCCCAAAAGCTCACTGCAAAGCCGATTGACCTTAAAAACTGTCCCGACCTCGGCCCTGTTCTTTGCACCCTTGCAATGTTCAGCAAAGGGGATACCAGAATATTCAATGCGGGACGTCTGCGCATCAAGGAAAGCGGCAGAATCCTTGCAATGCAGACAGAGTGCGCAAAAATGGGCTGTACCATAACCGATACCGAAAACGAAATCACTGTCCGCGGCGGTTTTGCAAAACCTGCCGTACCCCTTGACGGATGGAAAGACCACCGCATTGTTATGGCGTGTGCTGTTGCACTGTCGGTTCTGGGGGGCGAAATTGACGGCTGCGAGGCAATAACAAAAAGCTACCCGTCATTTTTTGCAGACCTGAAAAATGCAGGAATAGAGGTGGAACTGTATGATTAACGGCAAAAGCTTTCTCATAGTGGGGCTGGGGCTTCTGGGCGGCAGTATTGCTATGGGCCTGAAAAAACACAATCATAAGGTTTATGCCATTGACACAGACAAAAACGCAATCAGCTATGCACTGGAAAATGGAATAATCGACGAAGGAAGCACAGAAACTGACGCAGAACTTATCGGCAAAGCAGATGTTATCATTTCGGGGCTTTATCCGTCGCTGATTGTAAGCTGGGTTGCAGAAAATCAGAAGCATTTCAAAAGCGGTGCACTTGTCACCGATGTAACCGGGGTAAAAGGTGCTGTTGTGGATAAGATACAGGGCATACTGCGCCCCGACTGCGAATTTATAGGTGCTCACCCTATGGCAGGCAAGGAGGTAAGCGGCGTGCAGCATGCTGACCCTGCAATTTTTCTGCCGGCCAACCTGATTGTGACACCAACCAAAAAAAACACCGCCCGTGCTGTTGAATTTATATACGAAATTGGCAGACAGCTGGGCTTTTGCAATATCTGTCAGCTGTCGGTTGAAGAACACGATAAAATGATAGGTTATCTTTCGCAGCTCACCCATGTTATTGCCGTAAGCCTTATGAATGCCAACGATTCAAGGGACCTTGTGCAGTACACGGGGGACAGCTTCCGGGACCTTACACGCATTGCGAAAATCAACGAAAACCTGTGGACCGAACTGTTTCTGCTAAACAAGGAAAACCTTGTGCAGCAGATAGATGCATTTGTGGCGGAAATCAGCGATTTCAGGGATGCGCTTGAACGGGAAGATATCGGAAAGATGAAACAGAAGTTTATCACTTCCACCCAAAGACGAAAATATTTTGACAAATAAAAAAGCGGAACGCTTTAGCGACCTCCAGACAAGAAAACACAAACACAGTGTACAGCACAAAAAGGCTGTTGCTGCGTTGTCAACACTTGCATTACACAAAGTAGTGCTGCGTATTTCCGCCTTGCAACAGCACTTTTTGTGCGTAAATGTGCAAA
>JAFVOU010000008.1 GCA_017505635.1 Oscillospiraceae bacterium
ACACTTGCATTACACAAAGTAGTGCTGCGTATTTCCGCCTTGCAACAGCACTTTTTGTGCGTAAATGTGCAAAAATGTCCCCCTCAAAACACCAAGCTGTGTTTTGAGGGGGATTTATGTTTTCTTATCAGGATGCCGCTTCCGAGGTCGCTTTTTTGTTGGAAAGCAAAAAGGAGACATCGCTGTGATGTCTCCCTGATTTTTGATTATTTTTCACTGTAAAAGCAGTCCCACACACTGTGGTCAATGTCGCTGTATGGTGTGCGGTATTCTATCAGCAGCACATATCTTTCGTTCAGAAGCTGGTTTGCAAGAAAAACCTGTCCCATTTCCACAGCCTTGTCGCTGTGCTTTTCGCTGCTCATCTGGGTAAGATTGCAGAACATATCCCCTACAAACACATTGGTGGCGGTTATGTGCTTATACCCGTCCTGCCAGTATTTTTCGGTTTTTATATCACCGTAATAAAGGATATAGTCCTTTTCGTCCTTTATTTTTATGCCGTCTTTTTCAAGGTCGTGATATTTTACGGTTATCATATATTCCCCGTCTGGAGAAACTGCGCTGTAATCGTAAAAATATGCAGGGTTTGCATCGGCAGCCGGTGTGCCGCACACAGCCTGCCAGCCGTCAGGCAGTTTAAATCCAAGGCCTGTGGACGGGTTGTAATAGCTGTTGGAGTCACTGTCATATTTGCTTGCTGTCAGTTCAAAATCGCCGTAACTGTTATATCCCTTGCCGCCCACATAGGTTATTGCATCTCCTACAAAGCCGTGGTTGATATAGCTGTTTGCGCCCTTGTCCACCACAAAATCGCTTTCGTGACCAATGCAGTAGTCGGGATATGTATAGTCGCCGTCGGCAGACAGCGGTTCGGTGCCCTTTGGAGTGGTAATCATAATAAACATAACCCCAAAGCCTGCAAGTATTGCTGCAAGGATGTTTTTCATTGTAAACACATTTTTCACGGCATATGCCTCCCTGTTTAAATCTGTACCAATATTATATATGCTTTGACAATGTTACGTCAATTATATAAAATTAAAGCAGAAATAATATCTCCCGATTTTCAACACAAAAAAGGCGAAAGGTGGAAAACTTTATGGCAAAAACAGCTTTAATCACAGGGGCATCCGGAGGTTTTGGCGCACAGTTTGCAAAGCTTTTTGCAAAGGACGGCTACAACCTTGTGCTCACTGCCCGCAGCACCGATAAACTCAATGCAATAAAACACACCCTGGAGGGCGAATACGGCATAGATGTCACCGTTGTCACCAAGGATTTGTCCCACCCCGACTCTGCCGACGAAATTTTTGCCTTTACACAGCAAAAGGGTATAACTGTTGATGTTCTTGTAAACAACGCAGGCTTCGGCATTCTTGGCGAATTTGCCGCCACAGATATGGCAAAACAGCAGCAGCTTATAAATCTCAATATACTCACCCTTACAAAGCTGTGCCGCCTTTATCTGCCGCAAATGACAGAACAGCACAAGGGGCACATTCTCAATGTGGCTTCCATAGCCGCCTTTGCACCGGGGCCGCTTATGGCAACCTACTATGCAAGCAAGGCGTATGTGCTGTCCTTCAGCGATGCCCTTGCCACCGAGCTTAAAGGCACGGGTGTCACCGTAACAGCACTGTGTCCCGGCCCTGTAAACACCGGTTTTGCCGATGCGGCAGGCTTTAAAAACAACATTATGTTCAGCGGCAAGGCCGACGGCAAGGCACAGCAGGTAAGCCGATACGGCTACAATGCAATGAACAAGGGCAAAACAATTGCCCTGCCTGATATTATGTGCCGCCTTGGCGCATTCGGTGTGCGCCTTGTGCCAAGAGAGTTTGCAAAGCAGTTTATATACAGAATGCAAAGCAGCCGAATGGACAAGTAAATTTTGTCATTTTTAACACTCACTTTTGTCATTCCGAACTGTAGGGGACGGCGTCCCGACGTCCCGTCTGGCAAGCTCTCTGTCTGCACAGTACAGCGGTTTACATCAATCCAACCGCACAGTGATACCCTTTACATACGTTCAGGGTGACAATTTTATATTCTGAAATAAAAAAGCTGATGTGGAAAACACATCAGCTTTTTTTGCCGATAATTACAATTCATATTTCATCACGCTGTCAGCAGCGGCAGCATTTTCTCTTTCTTCGATACGGCGCACAAAAATTTCGATAATCTTTTCAAAGGTTGCATCATCTTCGATATCCACCATATATTCCTCACCGTTTTTGTCAACGCGTTTTTCAAGGGCATAAAGGTCATCGTCGCTGAAATCTTCGCCTATAGGCACAATTGCAACATAGGTTTTGCCGTCTGCTTCGCACTGGTCCACAACATCTGCAATGATAATTTCGCCTTTTTCATCGGTGAGGGTGATAATTTCGCTTTCAAATTCGTTAAACATTTCCATTCTCCTTTTTATGGTATACAGGCTTGACTGCACAGCAAACACAGCTTGCCCGCCTTGTGTTATTCTGCTATTCTGCCGCTTTCCACAAGTTCTTTGTGGAATTCTTCCGGATTTTTCAGATAATAATCCTGATGTTCTTCCTCTGCCTCAAAAAAGTTTTTGTAAGGCTCAAGGCTTATATGGGCTTTCATCCCTGCCAGCTGTTCCAGGTCGTGTATAGCCTTTGCAGCAAGTTCTTTCTGTTCCTCGCTGGTGTAATAAACCGCAAGTGTGTAGGAAAAACCTCTGTCGATAAACTGGCCGCCCTCGTCAAAAGGGTTTACACTGCACAGAAAGGTGGAAAAAAGTTCCTCAAAACTCACCTGTTCGCTGTCAAAATCAATCTTTATGGTTTCTCTGTGACCGCTTTTCTGGCTTTTAACGTCCTTGTAGGTAGGGTTTTCAAGGTCGCCGCCCGCATAACCGCTTACAACAGCGGCAACACCGGGTGTTTCCTTGAATGTAGGGGTAATGCACCAGAAGCAGCCCCCTGCAAAATATGCGCTTTCCATTTTAGCCATAGTGTATCCCTTTCTTTTACGGATAATATATTTATATAAAGATAATAACATCTGCACCGATAATTTTCAACAAAACCAAGGGCTGATGTTTAAAATTATCACAAAAACCGAAAACCGCCACCACACAAAAGTACGGTAACGGTTTTCAACTTCCAGGAGATGTTATCAGATTTTATATACCACACACAAACAGTATGTTACTGTTTAGCAGCGATATCTCTTGCAACGTGCACACCGCTTGCAGAAGCGTGGCTTAAACTGTGGGTAATGCCACTGCCGTCACCGATAATATAAAGGCCTTTGTGACGGGTTTCCAGTTTTTCGTCCACCTCTACTTCCATGTTGTAGAACTTAACCTCTATGCCGTAAAGTAATGTGTCATCATTTGCTGTGCCAGGTGCAACTTTATCAAGGGCGTAAATCATTTCGATAATGCCGTCAAGAATACGTTTTGGCAGCACAAGACTCAAGTCGCCCGGTGTTGCGTTAAGTGTAGGTGTCATAAAGCTGTCTTCCATGCGGTTTGCTGTGCTGCGTCTGCCGCGGATAAGGTCGCCGAAACGCTGCATAATAACACCGCCCCCAAGCATATTGCTAAGGCGTGCAATGCTTTCGCCATAGCCGTTGCTGTCCTTGAACGGTTCGCTGAAATGTTTGCTTACAAGCAGTGCAAAGTTTGTGTTTTCTGTCTGCTTTGCAGGGTCTTCGTAGCTGTGGCCGTTAACTGTGATAATGCCGTTGGTGTTTTCGTTAACAACAGCACCCTTTGGATTCATACAGAATGTGCGCACCTTGTCGCCGTATTTTTCTGTGCGGTAAACAATTTTGCTTTCGTAAAGTTCGTCTGTCAGATGGCTGAACACCTCTGCAGGCAGTTCCACGCGCACACCGATGTCCACGCGGTTGCTTTTGGTAGGGATATCAAGGTCGCGGCAAACGGTTTCCATCCATTTGCTGCCGCTTCTGCCCACCGAAACAATGCATTTATCGCAGATGTAGCTGTGGTTATTGCAGTTTACTTTGTAGCCCTTTTCCAGTTTTTCAACAGAATTTACAGCGGTGTCAAAGTAGAAATCCACCTTGTCTTTAAGATGTGCATAGATATTTTCCAGCACGATGTAGTTGATATCTGTGCCAAGATGGCGCACAGATGCATCAAGCAGATGCAAATCGTTCTGAATACAGAGTTTTTTGAATTTTGTACCTGCGGTGGTGTAAAGCTTTGTGCCCTCGCCGCCGTACTGCATATTTATCTGGTCAACATAGCGCATCAGGTCGATAGCCTGCTTTTTGCCGATATATTCATAAAGTGTGCCGCCAAAATCGTTGGTGATGTTGTATTTGCCGTCGCTGAAAGCACCTGCGCCGCCAAAACCGCTCATAATGGAACAGCTTTTGCAGCCGATACAGCTTTTTATCTTTTCGCCGTCAATAGGGCAAACGCGTTTTTCCAGAGCGTGACCGCTTTCAAAAACCGCAACTTTAAGTTCCGGGTTAAGCTTTACAAGTTCAAAAGCCGAAAAAATGCCGCCGGGACCTGCGCCGATAATAATGATGTCGTAGTTCATGGTAATTCTCCTTTTTTATAGAGTTACTGCATTTTTAAAAAGGATATGTGCAGGGCGTAAGGTTATCAATGGGTAGCCTGCCCCAAACACAAACGGCTGAATTATACCACGACAGCATACTTTATGCAAGATGTAATTTGCTAAAAAATGCCGAAAAAATTGAGCAAGATATACAAAAACACCAAAAATCAGCCACTTTTGGCGAAAAACTAAAAGTTTGTGAAAATAAAAAAATCACTGTTTTTGCAGTGATAATTTGAAATGGAATGCTCCCAACAGCTTTTAGCAATCTTGTATATGCGGATGGATATCGCGGGCCGCGGGCTAAAAACAGTCCACCGGACTGTTTTCTTAACGCCCTGTTCGAATCCACGCTGCGCCTGCGGCACAGCTGCCCCCACCGCAAAGTCAATTAATAAGTAAAAACAAAAAAGGTTCTGAACATAATTCAGAACCTGTTTTGCTTATTTGGTGGGAGCGGATGGATTCGAACCATCGAAGTCACTGACAACAGATTTACAGTCTGCCCCCTTTGGCCACTCGGGAACACTCCCACAAAAAAATGGAGCTGGTGGACGGACTTGAACCCCCGACCTGCTGATTACAAATCAGCTGCTCTACCGACTGAGCTACACCAGCTTATTGTTATTAACTTTTGCGCTATCCCTTAGCGCTTAATTATAATAACACACCATATCCCGATTGTCAACACTTTTTTTAAAAAATTTTTTATTTTTTTTAAAAATTTTTTTCGCAAACAAAAAGCACCGAAAACAGCAATAATTTTCGGTGCTTTGGGGGTATATACTTAAATATTTAAAGTTTTACTTTTCCGTTATCTCTGCAGAATAACAACAAATGCGTTGAGCGCCACCATAATATCTGTCAGTGCCAGCACAAAGCATATTGTGCCAAACATATCTTTGTTTATGGTTATCTTTTTGCTGCGCAGTGCTATAAGCAGCATCGGCAGGGCAGGCATCAGATATTTGCCCTGAAAACCGTACAGTGTTTCCATTCTTACAAAGGTCCAGGTAATGCACATAAACATTACAATGCCAAACACAAGGAAAAATATGCCGCCAAGGGATATGCGCTGAATACCGCTCAGCTCAAACTCCTCGTCACTGCGTGCAAAGCAGGCAATAACGCACATAACAATAATAACAATAACAAATGCATCGCTGATGTAAACGCTGTTATAGCTCAGCACACCTCCTGCAAGGCTCTTGATATAGTATGCACCGTTTGCAAAAAGGGTGTTGAGTATTATTTTAAGAAAATACACAGGGTTCTGTGCTATAAGCTGAAGGCTGAAGCCGAAATCGTTGGTTGCAGGGTCCAGCAGAACTTCCAGCGGTGCCATTGCAAAGATGTACCAGCGGAAATCAGGGTTTTTCTGCAGCATAATGTATGCCAGCACAGGCACTGTAACAAGTGCGGCAATACCGATAAGCACAACCGGCGGAATTTTCCACTTTATTCTGTTGAGCAGCGGAACTTTGCGCCAGTCCAGCAGCAGCACTCCAAGGCAGAGTGTCACATAAATAAACTTGCCCGGTGCAAGCAGCACACAGATAACCGCCAGCAGTGCAAGCTGCCACCACTTGTAGGTTTCGTTCTGTTTAAGCAGATAAAGCAGATATGCGGTAAACAGAAATGCAAGTGAGATAACAAAGGTATCGCGGGAAAAACTGTTGGCAACGTGTATGGTGATTGGCAGCATGCCCAGCGCCATAAACACTTCCTTGCCCACAGGGGTTATCTTTATTGCAAAGAACAGGCACAGGGCAAACAGCAGCAGGTTCATAAATCTGCCAAGATACATCATCTGCACATAGCCAAGCCCAAGCATCTGTGCCAGTTTTATGCCCACAGCCCCCATAAAGTAAACACCGCCAAAGTCGGTAACCAGCCATGCGTTTTCCACTGTTATGGTTTCGTCGTTTTCACAGCGGGTATCAAGGTTTCTGTAGATGTATTCGTAGGTCAGTGTGGTTGTCTTTTTGTCCTCAAACAGCTTGTTTTTGTCCGAAGCACGCTTGTAAAAACGCATATTGGTAAAATCTTCGTCGCCATAGCCGTCCCACTTGTTCACCATTTTGTATGCGCTGTTGAAATGGCCTTCCTCGTCCGGGGAGGAATAAGGCGGCAGCACAAGGGTAAACAAACAGCTTACTGCCAGCAGACAGATTGCAAACACAGTTTCCTTTTTGAATTTAAAGATAAAGCAGGCGGCATAAACAGCTACAGCACCCGCAAGGGCAACCTTTTTCAGCAGGTCAAACCAGCCATAAAGGCTGTCTGCATCAACGATATATTCCAGAATGCCAAATGCGATATTGCCTGTTGCGGAGTCACCCCATATTTTAAGATAGCTTTCGTCGGGGTTTTCAAAGGTCGGTGTAATGCGCAGGATATAAGGCTGATAGCCCTCCTCGCTGTTGTAATAAGGTGCGTCAAAGGCAATCTCGTTGTAAACATCGTTTACAATGCGGTGCAAATCGTAGGTGGTGGAAGCCAGCACCTCGTCGGTTTCTGCGTCCACAAGTTCCAGCAGTGCTGTGCCGTCCTGCACAATGGCAAGGTTGTGCCAGCGTATCTGCACGCCAAAGATATCCCCGTGTGCCTCAAACTCCTGGCTGAAGGTTTTTCCCTCTTTAAGCTGGGTTATGGGCTGGTCGTATACGTCGTTGATATAATACCTGTCCGACTTGGTGGTTGCAACATCCACAAAGCGGTATTTTATAAAGAACATTGCGCCAAAAACCACGGCGGCAACACAGCCAAGGGCAATTGCGTGCACCAGTATTTTTTTGATGATAGCAAATATACGTTTGTTGTTCATACAGTGTACCTATATTAATATAAAAATAAATCTTATTTTATATAATAACATATATATACGGGCTTTTCAAATACATCAGAAAATTGACTTTATCATTAGTATCTGCTAACATATACAATAGAAAACTATGTAAAAAGGAGGGCTTATGGACGGTATAAAATCCCGCGAGGACTATCTGGAGACCATTCTTGTGCTGGTTAAAAAAACCGGCGACAGTGTGCGCAAAACCGACATTGCCGAAAGTATGGGTTTTTCCCGCCCAAGTGTGACGATAGCCCTTAAAAAGCTTGAGGAAGACGGATATATCTTTAATGATGACCGCCGTTTTGTGCATCTTACCCCAAAGGGCGAGATGCTGGCAAAAAAGATTTACGAACGCCATCTGGTGCTCACCCTTATACTTATGGAGCTGGGTGTAAGCAAGCAGACTGCAGCAGATGATGCCTGCCGCCTTGAACACCATATGACCGACGAAACCTTTAACAAGGTAAAGGATTTCTACTTTAAAAACTTCCACGAAAAAAACAGCTAGAGGTGCATTATGAAGGTAGTAATGTTTATGCTTAAAAACTGTCCCTACTGCAAAGAGGCAGACAGATATATAGAACAGCTGTGCAGTGAAAATCCTGTATACAACGATATCGAAATAGCCCGTATCGACGAAAAGGAAAACGCACTTCACGCCACAAAATACGATTATTTCTATGTGCCAAGCTTTTACATCAACGAGGTTAAAATCCACGAAGGCGCAATCACAAAAGAAGATGTAAAAATGGTGCTTGATAAAGCGCTGGAAGGTTAACCTGAAATATATTAAGGATATTTCGGGTGCTCGAGGGCGGAGCCATCGAATATCAATAATGCGGCCGCGTCAAAGGTCGTCTGCGATAGCAGACGGTCGTGACCGAAGCGGTGGCAGCCTTGGCGCCACGATGCGAGGTTAGCGAGCCGTGTACAACTTTGCATGGGTCCGCTGCGTGCATCAGCGGCAGTTTTGGTCACTTTTGCTGACAAAAGTGACATACGAAGTATAAAGCGATAAAGCGATAAAGCATGCAACGCTTTAAAATAAAAGAGGTTTGTTATGAAAAAAATATCAGTTGTTGTTCCCTGCTACAACGAGCAGGAAGCATTGCCTATATTTTATGCCGAAACCACAAAGGAACTGGAAAAAATTCCAGATGTAACCTGGGAATTTGTCCTTGTGGATGACGGCTCAAAGGACGGCACCCTGCAGGTTATGCAGTCCCTTGCACAGCAGGACGAAAAGGTAAAATATCTCTCCTTCTCCCGCAACTTCGGCAAGGAAAGTGCAATGTATGCAGGGCTGGAAAACGCATCAGGCGACTATATAGTGCTTATGGACGCCGACCTGCAGGACCCGCCTTCGCTGCTGGGCAGAATGGTAAAGGAAATCGAAGAAAACGACTACGACTGCGTGGGTACACGCCGTGTTACCCGCAAGGGCGAACCGCCAATCCGTTCCTTCTTTGCCCGTATGTTCTACCGTCTTATGGCAAAAATCTCCAAAACCGAAATTGTGGACGGTGCCCGCGACTTCCGCATGATGCGCCGCCAGATGGTGGATGCAGTTGTAAAAATGTGCGAATACAACCGCTTTTCCAAGGGCATTCTGTCCTGGGTGGGCTTTAAAACCCTGTGGCTGGAATACGAAAACGTGGAACGCGTTGCCGGCACAACCAAATGGAATTTCTGGAAACTGTTCCTCTATTCCATCGACGGCATTGTGGCATTCTCCACAGCACCGCTGGTTATCAGCAGCATGCTGGGCATATGCATCTGCTTTGTTGCCTTCTGCCTTATGCTGTTCTATGCAGGCAAGGCGCTGATTTTCGGCGACCCTGTAAGCGGGTTCCCCACACTTATCAGCGTTATCCTTATGCTTGGCGGCCTGCAGCTGCTGTGCATCGGCATTGTGGGGCAGTACCTGTCCAAAACCTATCTGGAAACAAAACACCGCCCAATCTACATCACCCGCAAAACAAATATTGAAAAGTAAAAAGGCTCCCTCTGATGAGGGAGATGTCAGCAAAGCTGACTGAGGGAGAGAAGGCTGATACCATACTACCCCTCCGTCACCTGCGGTGACACCTCCCCTGACAAGCGGAGACAAAAATAAGGTTGCTTTAAATGATAAATTCTTTATTAATTACCACAGGCGGCACAATAAGCTGTGTTGCAACAGAAGACGGCCTCAGACCGGGGCTCAAAGGTGCCGACCTGCTTAAATATTCCAACTATTACTGCGATGTGCTGGATTTCAAACTGATAGACTCCAGCGTTATGACCGACCCCGAACGTCAGGAAATTGCAAAGGTTATATGGGAAAACCGTGATAAATACGACAGCTTTGTTATCACCCACGGCACCGACAGCATGGCGTATACCGCGGCTTATCTTGCCTGCGCACTGCAGAACTTTGACAAAACAGTGGTGCTTACAGGTTCACAGCTGCCTATTGTATATCCCGAAACCGATGCGGTGGACAATTTAAACCTTGCCCTCAAAACTGCCCTTACGGGGGAATACTACGGCATATGCATTGCAATCGGCGGCCGTCTGCTGCCTGCCGACAGCGTTACCAAGTTCGAAACAGAGGGCTTTGCCGCCTTTGACAATGTAAACAAGGAATATCTGCACCGCCCCATACCAAAGCCTGTGCTGCCTGCACAGTATCTGGAACCAAAAACCGATATGGTGGGGGTTATCTACATCACACCAAACCTCAGCCGCGGGGTTATACTCTCCTATGTGGCTATGGACGCTGTGCTGGTGCTGCTGCTTGGCGCAGGGGGCATGCCTGCCGTGTGTGAAGCCGCCCTTGAACGCCTGCAGGCAGCAGGTGTAAAGGTTTACATCAAAAGCCAGTGTATGTACGGCAAGGTGGAACAGATTTACGCCGCCCATTCGGGGGTTAAAAAGTTTATCCCTGTTACCAACGAAAGCATCGAGTATGCCATTTATAAAATAATGTTTGATTTAAATTAGATAAAAAGCCGTTACGGTATATTATGCCGCAACGGCTTTTTGTTTTGTAAACGGAATAATAAAAAAGCCTCCCTTTGATGAGGGAGGTGATTTTGTTGAATAACAAAATCGGAGGGAGAGAGGAAAAGGAAATACCTACTGCTATGAGGGTGGATTGTTATTTTGTAACCACAATATATTGTTGTGGCGGCAACGGTTTTGTACAACAGGTCGCTAATGGCACAGCGGTAAACAAAAATCCATATGCATTCTGAATATTATGCATACTTTATGCATAAAAATAGATTGTTACCCTTTTGTAATTTTTGTATGAAACGTTTCCAACCCTTTCAACTGTGGTTTTGTTGATAACTTTTTGTGCAAAATGCAAAAAATATGGACAATTAAATCGCGAATTTGTAGTAATTAACAATAAAATTCAAAATTTGTTAATAATTGTTGACAATATACATTTGTGGATATATAATCTAGGTAACCTAAAGAAAGGA
This sequence comes from Oscillospiraceae bacterium, assembly GCA_017505635.1. Classification (GTDB taxonomy): domain Bacteria; phylum Bacillota; class Clostridia; order Oscillospirales; family Ruminococcaceae; genus RGIG3102. The sequence goes on from JAFVOU010000008.1 coordinate 10,893, forward strand.
AGAAAAGAGTTATGACAAACCTGTTTACAAACGGATTCTATTCAAATGACTATACCAATAACTCTGACTGGGCTGGTTATCAGGCTGGTACTTCCTTCTGTGCATATTTTGTTGAATTGGTGCATGCTGCATTTGGTGCTGTATGCACTTTTGTTTTGGCTCTTTTGGCAACAGCTATCCTTCGCGGCGCTCTTGGCGTCCTTATTAGCCTTGCAATAATTAACATCGGCCTTATCGGTTTGATTATTATTAAAGGCGACAACAGGATAGTTAAAGCAAAAGAGTTGTGTGCGGCAGCTTAAAAACCGCATAAATCAGCTGTAAAAAACGGGCTGTACTCTTTTGACGGGTACAGCCCTTTATTTAGTATTAAACGGCACAGCCGTTAAAATAAAATCTGACTTTGACCTGGCGGAATTTATCCGGAGCTTCCGAACAGGCATAAATACAGAAATATTTTATAAAAGAGGTATTGGTTATGAAAAAATTAATGGCATTATTTTTGGCAGCAGCAATGATGCTCTCCATGACAGCATGCGGTTCCTCTGAACCTGCAGCTGAAGGCGGCAGCACAGAAACTGAAAAAGTTCTTTTCATCGGCGGTACAGGTCCACTTACAGGCGACTACGCAACATACGGCACATCTGTTAAACAGGGTGCAGAACTTGCAGCAGAAGAAATCAACGCTGACGGCGGCTTTGCAGACGGCTGGACAGTTAAAGTAAGAGTAGAAGACGACCAGGCAGACGGCGCACAGGCAGTTCAGGCTTACGCAACACTGTTTGACGACGGCATGGACGTAACACTTGGCGGCACAACATCCGGCGCATGTATCGCAATCACAGAAGAAGCAGTTAAAGACAATATGCTTCTCCTCACACCATCCGGTTCCCAGCTTGAATGTACACAGTACGACAACTGCTTCCGCGTTTGCTTCGAAGACAGCGCACAGGGTCTCTATGCAGCTAACTTTATCAAAGACAATGCAGTAGCAGAAAAAGTTGCTATCATCTACGATAAATCCAACGACTACTCCAACGGTCTCAGAAACTCCTTCGTTGCAACAGCAGCAGAAAACGGTCTTGAAATCGTAGCAGACGAAGCTTTCACAAACCAGTCCAACACAGACTTCTCCGTACAGCTTCAGGCAGTTAAAGAATCCGGCGCAGACCTCCTCTTCCTCCCAATCTACGCACAGGAAGCAGCATACATCATCACACAGGCTGACAAAGCTGGTCTCGACGTAACATTCTTCGGTTGCGACGGTCTCGACGGTATCCTCGAAAAAATCGGTCAGGACAACCTTCCACTTGCTGAAGGCGTTATGCTCCTCACACCATTCGCAGCAGACAGCGAAACAGAACCAACTAAATCCTTTACAGCAGCTTACAAAGCAAAATACGGCGCAACACCTGACCAGTTTGCAGCAGACGCATACGACGCAGTTTACGCAATTATAGCAGCATTCGAAAAAGCAGGCGTTACACCTGAAGACGAAGGCTTCAACCAGGCAATGATTGACGCAATGCTGGAAATCGAAGTTGTTGGTACAACAGGTACAATGAGATGGGACGCTTCCGGCGAACCAGACAAAAACGCAACAGCTGTTGTTATCGTTGACGGCGTTTACGTTTCCTACGACAACGTTAAATAGTTTTACTGCATAACTGCAAACAGGTATTTCTGTAGGGGTCGGCATTTCCGACGGCCTGCGGATACCACAACAATTATCCGGAATTTACACTTTTACACACAAGCAGACAAGCTTTAAAAATCACACTTACACTTTTACACACTTTTAAGTTGAAATCAAAAAAATAAAACCGACAAATCGGGCAGGAACACCTGCCCGATATTGTCCTAAAACGGAGCGTTATTATGAGTTTTCTTTCAAACCTTATAAGCGGCTTAAGCCTGGGCAGTATCTACGCCCTGATAGCCCTTGGTTACACAATGGTATACGGCATAGCAAAGATGCTTAACTTTGCACACGGTGACGTTATTATGGTAGGTGCGTTCACCGTTATTGTCGCAGTAAACAGCATGGGTCTTCCTGCTGTACTGGGCATCGTTCTCAGCGTTCTGATATGTGTTGTAATGGGTGTGACAATCGAAAGAATTGCATACAAACCACTTCGTTCTTCACCACCTCTTTCAGTGCTTATCACCGCTATCGGCGTATCCTACTTTTTGCAGTCTCTTGCACTTATCATCTTTGGTTCCACACAGAAAAGCTTTCCAAAAGTATTCAATATGGAACCTGTTCACCTTGGCGAACTCACAATCAAAGGCGAAAGCATCGAAACTCTTGTTGTTACAACAGCTATCATGATTGGCCTTACATTGTTTATAAATAAAACAAAAATGGGCAAGGCTATGCGCGCTGTTTCCGAAGACCGCGCTGCAGCCGAACTTATGGGCATCAGCGTTAACAAAACAATCACTGTTACATTTGCAATCGGTTCTGCCCTTGCATCTGTTGCAGGTCTGTTCTTTGGTGCAACCTATGGCTTTATCGGCCCTTACACAGGCAGTATGCCTGGTATCAAGGCTTTCGTTGCTGCTGTTTTCGGCGGCATCGGTTCCATCCCTGGCGCTATGCTTGGCGGCATTCTTCTTGGGGTTATCGAAAACCTTGCAAAAGCTTACATCTCAACAGAACTTTCCGACGCAATCGTTTTCGGTGTTCTTGTTCTTGTTCTCTGCCTTAAGCCAACAGGCCTCCTGGGCAAAAAAATCAACGAAAAGGTATAGGAGGTGTCAGGTATGAAAAAATCACAGAAAAAACTCAGAAAAAGCACTGTAAACAACCTGATAAACTATGCTATCGTTGCAGCATTCTATCTTGTTGTTACAGTTATGATTCAGACAGGCAGCGCAACCCGACATATGAAAAGTATGCTGGTGCCAATCTGCGTTGCAGTTATCCTTGCAGTTTCCTTAAACCTTGTTATCGGTTTCCTTGGCGAACTTTCCCTCGGTCATGCAGCATTTATGTCCATAGGTGCCTACACCGGCGGTCTGCTTTCCAAGTTTATCGCAAACCAGTTCCCGCAGATTCCTGTAGCAGTGCGTTTCCCTGTATCTCTGCTTGCAGGCGGTATCCTCGGTGCAGTTTTTGGCGCACTGGTTTGTCTGGTTGTTCTGCGTCTTAAAGGCGACTATCTTGCAATCGTAACCCTTGCATTCGGCGAAATTCTCCGAAGCATTGTTATCAACCTGGAATTTACAGGCGGTGCAGCAGGTCTTAAAGGTGTTCCGCAGGACGCAAGCTTTACATACGGCATCATTCTGGTTTTCATCACACTCTTTGTTATCCAGAACCTTGTAAAATCCAAACACGGCCGTGCAATCCAGGCATTGCGTGACAACACAATCGCTGCAACCAGCGTTGGTGTAAACGCAACACGCTACAAACTTATCGTTTTCTCCCTTTCCGCTTTCTTTGCAGGCGTTGCAGGCGTACTTTACAGCCACAACTACTCCATCCTCACAGCAGGCACATTCGACTACAACTACTCCATCGAAATTCTGGTTATGGTTGTTCTCGGCGGCATCGGTTCCATCCGCGGCAGCGTTATCGCAGGTGCACTTATTGTTATGCTTCCTGAAATGCTGCGTTCCCTGCAGGACTACCGCATGCTCATCTACGCAATAGTTCTTATCGTTATGATGATTTTCACATCCAACGATACAATCAAAATGTATATGGCAAAATACAACCCTGTTAACTTTGTAAAAAACAGTATGACAGCAAAAAAATCACAGAAGGAGGAAAACTAATATGGCAGTAAAACCATCAGAACGTATTATGGTTCCCCTTCCAAGCCATTCCATCGTGCCTATCGAAGATATGCACAAGGCACCTGTGCTTCAGACACATCAGCTGGGCATCGACTTTGGCGGTCTTACAGCGGTTAACAACCTTAACCTTGCTATCGGTCCAACCGAAATCTGCGGTCTTATCGGCCCAAACGGCGCAGGCAAAACCACAGTTTTCAACCTTCTCACAAACGTTTATCAGCCAACACGCGGCACAATCCTGCTGGACGGCTACGACACAAAGGGCAAAAGCTGCGACCAGGTAAGCAAAATGGGTATTGCTCGTACCTTCCAGAACATCCGTCTCTTCGGCAAAATGACCGTTATGGACAATGTTAAAATCGGTATGCACAACCAGCTTCACACAAGTCTTCTGTCTTCGGTAACCCACGGTTTCGGCTACAAACAGGCCGAAAAAAAGGCATACGACAAGGCAAAGGAACTGCTGGACTTCTTTGGCATGGCAGATTTGCGCCACCATCAGGCAGGCAGCCTGCCTTACGGTGCACAGCGCCGTCTTGAAATTGTGCGCGCACTGGCAACAAACCCAAAAATTCTCCTTCTGGACGAACCTGCCGCAGGTATGAACCCTTCCGAAACAGCAGAACTTATGGAAAACATCCGTCGCATCCGTGACGAATTCCAGATTGCAGTTATGCTTATCGAACACGATATGAATCTTGTTATGGGCATCTGCGAAGGTATCTGTGTTCTCAACTACGGCGAAATCATCGCAAAAGGCACACCTGACGAAATCAAAGCTAACCCTAAGGTTATCGAAGCTTATCTTGGTAAAAAGGCGGACAAATAAATGTTAAAAGTTGAAAATATAAATGTTTATTACGGACAGATTCACGCCATCAAAGACGTTTCCTTTGAAGTGCACGAAGGCGAAATTGTTTCCCTTATCGGTGCAAACGGCGCAGGCAAGTCCACAATTCTCAAAACAATCTCCGGCCTTTTGCGCTCCAAAACCGGCCACATCACCTTTAAAGGCGAAGATATCAGCAAAACCGAAGCTTACAAGCTTGTTCCAAAAGGTCTTGCACATGTGCCGGAAGGACGCCGCATCTTTCTGCAGATGACCGTTAAGGAAAATCTGGAGATGGGCGCTTATACAAAAGGCGAAAATATGGCAGAGGATATCGAAAGTGTTTACAACCACTTCCCCCGTCTGCGTGAAAGACAAAACCAGATTGCAGGCACACTTTCCGGCGGCGAACAGCAGATGCTGGCTATGGGCCGTGCTATGATGAGCCACCCGGACCTGCTTATTCTGGACGAACCATCAATGGGTCTTGCGCCTATTCTTGTTCAGGGCATCTTTGACATCATCAAAGAATTCCACAAGATGGGCACAACAATCCTGCTGGTTGAACAGAATGCCGAAATGGCACTGTCCATTGCAGACCGTGCCTACGTTCTGGAAAGCGGCCGCGTAGTTCTCACCGGCACAGGCGAAGAACTCAAAGCCAGCGACCAGATTAAAAAGGCATACCTTGGCGGTAACTAATACCCCTTAAAAGTGTAAAATATATAAAGCAAACCACCGGCTGCTATCTCCGTGACAGCCGGTGGTTTGCTGTTTAAATGACTGTTGTCAACTGTCTGTCATGCTGAACGTAAGTGAAGCATCTCGCGGTACGATTGAAATAATGGTCAACCGACAGTTTGTACAAACAGAGGGATTTTTCGCTTTGCTCAGAATGACAAAAATATGTCGCGAGGTTTTTTATAAAAGAAAAAACGCATACATTTCTGTATGCGTCTTTTCCCACTGCAATTTCCTTTTATGAGGGGTAAAGTTATGTATATAACTTCAAAAGGTGTACCATATGCCAAAACAGCCTGCAAACGGTCAGGTTTGCTGTGCCGCCTTAACATAGTTGATATTATATACCAATATTTGACATAAGTAAAATTAATAATTATAATAAGCTTATAAGTTTAACTAATGAGAATTGGAAAGGTTAATATATGGATTCTGTTTCAAAATACGGTGTTTTCTGCAAGGTGGCAGAACAGAAAAGCTTTACAAAGGTGGCAAACGAAATCGGATACAGCCAGTCGGCAGTAAGCCAGATTATAAAATCTCTGGAAAAAGAGTTTGACACCACACTTATAAACCGCGGCAAGGACGGCATATCACTAACCAGGGACGGCAGCGAATATCTGCCCTACATACAGTCCGTATACCTTGCCGAACAGAACCTTGCCACAAAAAACAGAGAGATGGCAGGGCTGGAAAAAGCAACGGTAAGCATGTGCGCCCTTTCGTCGGTCGGCAGGCATATTCTGCCCTACTGTATGCGGGATTTCAAAAAGAAATATCCGCAGGTAAACTTTGTTGTCAGACAGGGTGACTACAACGACACCCACGACGGCATTATGGACGGCACACTGGATTTTGGCTTTACCATTATCGGTGCATCTCCGCAGCTGGAAAACGTGCCGCTGTACAGCGACAGAATGATGGCAATTCTGCCAATTGACCACCCGCTTGCAAACGAAAAATCGGTAACCTTTGCACAGCTTGCCGACCAGCCTTTTATACTGCACTTTGAGGGGGAATATCTCAACATCCTCAATGCCTTCAGCAGGGAGGGTGTAACCCCCGACATACAGTACAAGGTGTACGATGACTATTCCATAATTTCCATGGTTAAAAAGGGCCTTGGCATATCGGTGCTGTACAAGGCGGTGCTTAAGGACGTAAGCTTTGACCTTGCGGTTGTGCCTATAGAGGGCAACCACAGCAGAACAATCTCCCTTGTTTATAAAAACTGGGACACCCTGCCAAAAGCGGCACAGAAATTTGCAAAATACGTTATTGACCACGCAAAGGAAATATTCGACAGCATCGAGCTGTAAAACAGTACAATAAAAACTGCCTGCAGGCTCAATGTCATTAAGTCAGCAAAATTGAAAACCATCAACTTAATATCACAAAGCAAAATGTCATTCTGAGCGCAATGTTGCAGGGGAGGTTGTCCCCTGCGTTCCGTTAAATCTCCTTGTCTGATTAAACCGGGAGATTCTTCGGCACTTGCGTTACTCAGAATGACATATTTTTGTTAATTTAATGACATCGCCTGCAGATTAACTGCTTTTTACATTTCATATTCCGCCACAAAGGCATTTTCCGGCGAATAATGAAAAAACTCCTCGCTGGTCATATCCTCAAAGTAGGTTTTTATCATACGGCTTACGCCGCCGTGGCAGACAAGCAGCACGGTTTTGTCGGGATATGCCTTTTTTACATCCTCCAGCAGATTATAAACGCGCTGTGCAAGCTGCAGCACACTTTCCCCTTTTGGAAATTTTGCCGCAAACTGATATTTCTGCTGCCAGTATTCCTCTTTTGTGCGGTCAACCCCTTCAAATTCGCCATAGTCGTGTTCCCGCAGACGGTCGTCCATAACAACGGGAATACCCGTCGCAAGGCTCACCGCACCTGCAGTCTGCATTGCACGCATCATCGGCGATGCAATAATCACATCTATGTTTTTGTCCTTCATCTTTTCGGCAAGGGCTTTTGCCTGTTCCTTGCCAAGCTCGGTCAAAGGCAGATTGGTGCTTCCGCACACAAGGTTTTTGCTGTTGTAATCTGTCTGTCCGTGTCTTGCTACATAAAGTTTCATATTTTATCTCCTGAATTGCTGTGAAGATGGTTTTGTAATTTTTGGTTGCAGGGGAGGTTGTCCCCGACATTCCGTGTGTATATCGCAACTGTTAAAGCTGTTCTATTTCAGCTTTTCGCCGCAGTAAATGCAGAAATTGGAACTGTCCGCCACATCCTTGCCGCAGAACGGGCAAACACGGCGCAGGCCTTCGCTGTCGGTAGGGTATGCATGTTCTTCTGTGTTCTGCTGTGGCTGGTATGTATTGTAATCATTGGACATACTGTCTGTCCCGTTGCCGTAAGGATTATATCCGCTGTTGTTTGTGTTGTTGAAGAAACTGCCCGCAAAGCTGTTGCTGACACCGCGGTTTATCTCTTCCATCTGCTGACGGGTGTAACCGCCTTTTACAAACAGTTTTCTGCGGTTGTAGTAGTATATACCCACAGGTATGCAGCGTATAAGTGTGCCAATCAAGGCCGAAAGGGTAAAGTTTGTGTCGCCGCCTGTGGTTACTGCCACAAGGTACATTGCCATAACATATATAATGTTTTCTGCCAGCTGTGCAAAAACGCTTACAAGGGCACTGCGTTTCCAGCGGAAAAAGCCGCCCATAGCCATTGCAAACAGCACACCGCTTAAAAGGTAATGCGCCATATCCACCCTTGTGTAAACATCAATGTTCTGCATATTCACAGAAAGGGTGCCAAAGTTCCACCCGCCCAGTATAACCTGTACAGGCATCCATATTTTCCAGTAAAACTTGTGGAATTTAAGCGGCGTTGTGCGGATATCGGTGTAGGTTTTCATACAAAATCTCTTTTCGTTTTATTTGATATTATTCTATCATATATCATAGACCTGTTTAAAGATAAAAATGTGAAAACAGCAGATAAAAGCAGATTGAAAAATAAAATGTCACCCCGAACTCCCCCTCTGTCACCCTGAACGCAGCAAAGGGTCTGCCGGTGTGAAAAAACAACACTCCGGTTTGTAAAATTGTACATTTCAAACTGAATTTTTTATGAAATGACACAATCTCAAAACATTGAAACACGGGTGCTAAAGGAATATAATATAAAATATAATGCAAAACTATTTGCTTTGAGAAGTTATTCTCACAATTAAAAGAATATATCAGGAGGAGAAAATATGAAAAAACTGCTTACATTGCTGCTGACCTTGTCGGTTGTTGTGACACTTTTCAGTCTCAATGCCTTTGCAGCAACAGATGACATCGTTGACAGCGGCAGCTGCGGAGCGGATGTGACCTACATACTGTACTCTGACGGCGAACTTGTTATCAGCGGCACAGGTGACATGGCAAACTATTTATCGAACGAACCTGCACCATGGTATATGCACAAAGATGGAATACAAAAGATAACAATAGAATACGGTGTAACATCGGTAGGAGACTATGCTCTCTCTGACTGCAGAAATCTTACAAGCGTAACAATTCCAAATTCTGTAAAAACTATCGGTGAGTATGGGATTTCCAATTGTGACAGTCTCGAATCAATTACAATTCCATCCTCTGTTACAACTATAGGAAATAATGCATTTTTCCAGAACCAAAGTCTTGTATCTGTTACAATTCCATCCTCTGTCAAATCTATAGGCGATTATGCGTTTTACTTGAACAAAAGTCTTGTATCAGTTACACTCCCATCCTCTGTTACATATTTAGGCCATGACGTGTTTATTCATTGCTCCAATCTTGAGAAGGTGGAATTATCTTCCAATCTTACCGAAATATCCAATGGTTTGTTCTGCCACTGTGTAAACCTTAAAACTGTAACCATGGGCAACAAGGTTAAATACATCAATACGGGTGCTTTTGAAGATTGTCCAAGTATTTCAAATATTATCTACAGCGGTACAAAAGCACAGTGGGATGAAATTGTTATAGAAAGGGACGGCAATGCCCAGCTTAAAAAAGCAGCGGTTATCACAGTGCCTGATGTAGCAATCTCTGTAAATGCGGCAGGCAAACCAAAACTCAGCTGGGAAGCAATCAGCGGCGCAGCAAAATATCAGATTTACCGTTCAACAAGCGGCAAAACAGGTTCATTTGCGCTCAAAACAACAGTTACAGGCACAAGCTACACCAATACAGATGCAGTTGCAGGCACAACATATTACTACAAGGTTCGTGCTGTTGCTGCTGATGGAACAAAAGGCGTATTCAGTACACCGGTATCGGTAAAAGCAGTCAATACAACACCTGTGCCAACAGCAGCAACCGTGCTCAACACAGGCAAACCAAGGGTAAAATGGAATGCAGTTCCAAATGCAGCAAAATACCAGATTTACCGTTCCACAACAGGCAAAACAGGTTCATTTGTGTTCAAAACAACAGTTACGGGTACAAGCTATACCAATACAGATGCAAAAGCAGGCACAACCTACTACTACAAGGTAAAGGCGGTGTTTGCTGATGGCACAAAAGGCAACCTCAGTACAGCTGTATCTGCAAAAGCATACAACCCTGTGCCAACTGTAAACGGCACTTACATCGTTGCAAGCGGCAAGCCAAAACTTACATGGAATGCAGTTCCAAATGCAGCAAAATACCAGATTTACCGTTCAACAAGCGGCAAAACAGGTTCATTTATGCTCAAAACAACAGTGACAGGTACAAGTTATACCAATACGGATGCAAAAGCAGGTACAACCTACTACTACAAGGTTAAGGCAGTGTTCTCCGATGGCACAAAAGGTGAACTCAGCACACCTGTATCGGTAAAATGCCGTTATCCTGTACCAACACCAAAAGCACAGCTGTCCACAGCAGGCAAACCAAAAATCACATGGAATGCTGTGACAAATGCCAAAGAATATCAGATATACCGCTCCACAACAGGCAAGGACGGTTCCTTTGTAAAAATATATACAACAAAAGGAACAAGCTACACCAACACAGGTGCAAAGGCAGGTACAAAGTACTATTATAAGGTGCGTGCAGTATTTACAAATGGTGTTATCGGTAACCTCAGCAGTCCGGTTAATATTACAGCAAAAAAATAAACCCAAACCAGATAAAACGGCATCCTGATAAGAAAACATAAATCCCCCTCAAGACACCAAGCTGTGTTTTGAGGGGGACATTTTTGCACATTTCCCTTATATTATTAAATACATATTCTATTTTTTCAGAAATTTGCCCAGCACCTCTTTGCCAAGGGCAACTGCGCTTACAAGCTGACGGCGGTAGATAATCACATAAACTGCCATGCCCGCAACACCTGCTGCGGCTTTAAGTGCAAAATTGCCTGCCCATACTGTGCCAAAAAAGGCTATCACAAACAGCAGACAGCACACAACCGTTGTGCGCATATAGCTTGGTATGGAACAGTACAGCTTCTGTGCAATAACTGTGCGGAACACAAACATAACAAGGTTGGAAAGGCACAGTGCCACACACACGCCGTAAAGCTGGTATTTAGGCGCTAAAAGGAAACAGAACAGAATGTTGGTAACAACCGACAGACCAATGCCTATAGTGTCAAAAATCGGTTTTTTGGCAATGGATATGCCATACACTGTTGTTTCGCTGATAATAAGGAACACAGGCACAAGCACCATAACAGGGAACACTGTGATGCCCTGTGCATATTCGCTGCCCAGTATCCAGAAGATAATATCCTCAAAGATAACCAGCACACAGAAAAACTCAACAATAACAAAGGTCAGATAATCGTGCACCTGTTTGATTTTTTCCTGCTCGGTTTTATAGTTGGCATAGATAAATGCGCTCCAGAATGTGGCAAAACCCGCCTGAATAATGGCAACCACGTTGCTGATTGTGCTTACCATACTGAACACGCCTGCCTGGCTGTTGCCAATGGTTTTGGCAATGTAAACCTTGCTGAAAAGGCTGTTGAGCCACAGCATAACCGCAGTAGGCATAAGTGCAAGACCATATGGCAGCAGCTGACGGTTTGCCTTTGTAAACAGCACATTGGGGTTAAGGGTGATATCTCTGCGGATAACAAACATAAACAGCAGCCCAAAAGCGGTCATACCGCCCACAGCCCACAGCACAAGGGTGTCAAGCTCGGTGCTGAACAGTGCCCCGAAGATAAAGAACACCTTGGTGAAAAACTGCATCAGCACACTTTCAAGGGTGTACAGCTTTATGCTGCCGCTCATGCGGTAAACAAGGTTTACATATCTGCCCACCATTGCCATAAAGGCATTGATAAACAGATAAGCCACATAGATGTTTGGCATCTTTTCGCTGAAAAATACTCCCAGCAAAGCCTGCGGACACACCACAAAGCAGAAGATACCTGTCACCACAAGGCAGAGTGCCGAAATGCCAAAACAGCTGCCCAGCAGTCCCCGCCTGTCAAGCGGACTTGGCGGCTCGTTGAAAAACCGCATAAAGCTCTGGTCAAGACCGAGAATACAGATGTTCATTATCAAAGTGGAGGTGCTGATAAATATATCCAGCTGCCCCCATATATCTGCAGGAATAAACCAGGCAACAAGCAGAAGTGAGGAACCGTAGATAATAAAGTTCACCCATGTGGCTATTGAATATTTAAATATTGATACAAGCAAATCCAGCGGATTAAGTCCGCTCTTTTTTTCTTCTGACATAAAACTCCTTATATAAAAAGGATATTGAATATTTTATACAGCCGCGTGGCCGAATGGCATCACGCGCTTTCATCTATGGGGGTGACAGCAAAATTTTTAAGCTTGTCGTTAAAATTTTGTGTCAAGAGGGGGATAATCCCCCTATGACAACGGCACTACATATTCGCACTCATTGTGGTTAACCATTCTGCTTTTCGTTAAGCAGGCGCATCTGTTCAAGCCACAGTTTTTCGCTGTAGTCCACATAGTAGATGTGTGGATATTCAAGACGTTTAACTTCGTCCCAAAGGGTGTCAATCTGCTGTGCGCAGAAGGTTTTTATTTCTTCTATGGACGGAGTTTCATAAACTTTTTTGCCGTCCACAAAGATTGGCACAAGCAGCGGTTTAAGTTCGATATTTTCCAGAGTCTGACGTTTCCAAGGCTCTGTAGGGCTGAAAATTGTCATTTCATTTGGGCAGAGGTCAACATTTTCGTCCCAGATGGAGATATAGTCGGCTGTTGCCTTGCCTGTTGCCTTGTCGTATATGCGGTAAACCTGTTTTTTGTAAGGCAGGGTAATTTTTTCGATACTTGCGCTGATTTTGATTTTTGGCTCGTAGCTGCCGTCTTCTTTTTTAATGGCAGTCAGCTTGTAAACACCGCCAAGGACAGGTGTTGTCTTGCTGGTAATCATACATTCGCCCACGCCAAAGCTGTCAATTTTTGCATCGTTTATCAGCAAATCGCGGATAATATATTCGTCAAGGCTGTTGGAAGCCACAATCTTGCAGTCAGGATAGCCTGCTTCGTCCAGCATAATTCTTGCCTGTTTGGAAAGATAAGCAATGTCGCCGCTGTCAAGGCGGATACCTACAGGACGTTTGCCCTGTGGTTTAAGCACTTCGTCAAACACTTTTATAGCGTTTGGCACACCGCTTTTAAGCACGTTGTATGTATCAACAAGCAGAATTGTGTTGTCAGGATATTTTTCCGCAAAGGTTTTGAATGCTTCGTATTCATTTGGGAACATCTGCACCCAGGCGTGTGCCATTGTGCCCCCCGCAGGGATAAGCATATCGCGTTCCATCATTGTGTTGGAGCTGGACACACAGCCGCCGATATAGCAGGCGCGTGTGCCGTAGTTTGCAGCATCAACACCCTGTGCACGGCGTGCACCGAATTCCTGCACAGGTCTGCCCATAGCACTGCGCACAATGCGGTTTGCCTTTGTGGCGATAAGAGTCTGGTGGTTCATAAGAATAAGCAGTGCTGTTTCCAGCATCTGTGCCTGAATTGCAGGGCCTTCCACCACCATCATAGGTTCCTTAGGAAATACAGGTGTGCCTTCCGGCATTGCCCACACGTTGCATTTGAACTCAAAGTTTTTCAGATATTCCAGAAATTCTTCGCAGAAGATGCCTCTTTCGCGCAGATATTCAATGTCGCCGTCGGTGAAATGCAGGTTGTCAAGATAGTCTATGGCCTGTTCAAGACCGCAGAAGATGGCAAAGCCGCCCTGGTCAGGCACACGGCGGAAAAACACGTCGTATACGCAGACAATATCTCTCAGCGGGCTCTGAAAAATACCGTTGGCCATCGTGAGTTCGTAAAAGTCTGTAAGAATTGATAAGTTGCGGGGATCTTTGACCTGATAAGATTTTCTTTCCATAGTTTTCGCCTTTCCTGTATATATGTTTTTTTATATTTATATACTTGTATATTAACTGCATCTGGTTAATAGTGAACATTGGGATATTTGTTTTTGTGAAAACAGCAAGTCTGCTTTTTGCTTTGCAAAAATGAACAAAGGTGTCTGAGGACGGCCAAAACCAAAGTTTTGGTGTGTCCGAGTTCTTTGTTCAAAGACCTTGCGGCTGTGAAAAGGAGGCGGGGTCCGCTGCCTGCCACAGCGGCGCATTTGGTCACTTTGTGCGGTCAAAGTGACGTCCAAAGGACAAAAAGCAGTGTGCAGATACTGCGCTTATTTGCGGCCCCGATGAATCTTCTGCATCTTCTCATACCGTTTGCCCAACCAGTAGCGGAAACCGGCAAATGCGGCAATAACCACGGCAGTCACGGCTATAACAACCTTAAAGTAAAGGCTGGATGCAATCTCCATCATCTTTTCCACAATAAAAATAATTGTGTCGCGTTCATAGCTTTCTGCAGCGATAAGGTCGGTGGTGCCAACAAGGTCACCTGCAATATAATAGCTTACCGTGCCCACAACGTCACCTGCGTTAATCGGTGCATACACCTGTTCCGGCACGTTGAAAATTTTCTGGAATGCGCTTTCGTCAACGCTGTTGGGCAATACGCTGTATATTTCTCCCGCAGGATAAAGCAGCAGATTGTCCTTGTCCTTGACATATCTCAGCGGCACTTCGGTTACAGGTGCTTCAAGGCTGTTTGCAGGTTTAAGGCTGTATTCCTCAAAGAAATAGTCCATAATCTGTGCTGTGGCTTCAAATGCTGCAGAAGTCCATTTGCTACCGTCCTCGCGGTAATAAGGTGCGCCCATAACTACAAGGATATATCTTTCGCCGTCAGCTTCGCACAATGTCACAAAGTTGCGGCCTGCTTCTTCGGTGGAACCTGTCTTCATACCATACACATAATCGCGGTAAAGGCTTGGAAAACCTTTGTTCTGCATGGATATTGTAGAGGTGATAAGATATTTTTCTGCGTGACGTGTGTTTGCAGGCAGATAATAGTGCACCGTTGTGGCAATATCCATAAAGCCCGGTGTTTCATAACAGGCTTTTGCAATGCGGTACATATCCCACGCGGTTGTATAGTGGTTGTCGCTGAACAGCCCGTGAGGGTTGGAAAAGTTGGTATCGGTACAGCCAAGGCGCTTTGCCTCGGTGTTCATAAGCATACAGAAGTTGCTTTTACTGCCGTTGCCTATGTTGTCCGCCACCATATTTGCCGCTTCGTTGCCGCTTGGCAGCATCATCGCATACAAAAGCTGGCGCATTGTCAGGGTTTCGCCGTTGCGGATATCAGCGGTGGAACTGTTCATACCGTACAGCTCGTCGGTGTGACGGGTGGTCTGTGTAACGGTAGTTGCATCAAGGTCATCGGTATATTTCATTGCCACATAGGTGGTAAGCAGCTTGGTCAGCGATGCAGGCGGGCGCTGGGTATGTGCGTTCTTTTCAAAAACAACCTCACCTGTGTCAAGGCTTATCAGCAGATAACTTTCCGCCACAGGGTCAAAAGGCAGCTCGTATCTTGCACCGTCCGCAAAGGCGGCAAAGGGTGCAGCAAGGCAGCTTATGGCAATCACAGCCGCAGCCATAAAAATTTTAAGTGTTTTTTTCATATGGACAATCCTTGGAATTTATGTTTTAATGATGTTAAATTTATCACGAATGAGATATACTATCCCAATTTTAATATCTTTTTCTTAACTAATTATTCTATCACAAAAATGTTAATAAATAAAGGAAAAATATAATGATTTTTGTAACAGCAGACACCCACGGCGATATGGAACGCTTTGAGACAAAGGCAATTAAAAAGCTTAAAAAAACCGACACCCTTTTTGTCCTTGGCGATTTTGGCTTTATCTGGAATGATGACGAAAAAACCGAAAAGGATTTAAAGAAACTTGCAAAGCTGCCTTTCCGCATTATGTTTATCGACGGTCTCAACGAAAATTTTGACAGACTTATGCAGTATCCCGAAACAAAGCTTGGCGGTGCCCACTGCCGCGAGGTGGTAAAGGATAAAATCTACTACATTCCACGGGGCACACTGCTGGAACTTGAGGGCAGAAAACTGCTCTGCTTCGGTGGCTGTGACAACTATGATATGGATATCATCACATCGGAAAACGACCCCTCTGCAAAGGACTACAACCGCTGCACCGCAAACCTTAACCTTAACAACAACAGTGTTGACTATATTCTCACCCATATGCCAAGCGGAAAGATAAACCGCTTTATCAATCTGGACAGCAACTTCTACAGCGAATGTATGGACTATTTTGACACCTTGTCACAGAAGGTGAACTATACAAAATGGTATTTTGGCTGCCTGCATCTGGACAAGTACATAAGCCCTAAAGTGCAGGCGGTGTACAGCGACGTACTGCCCCTGTGGGAAGAAGAAAAGAAGGGCTTTTTCAAACGGTAAATCACATTGTTTTGCCATTTGGAATGTAGGGGGCGGCGTCCCCGACGCCCCGCTGAAATCTCTCTGCCTTCACAGAACAATGTCCTGCATCAGTCTGGGCAACACTATACATACAAACAAAAAAGCTACCTTTTGCAAGGTAGCTTTAATTTTTTATTATTCAATGATATAGATGTTAACTGTGTTTTTCCAGTTAAGGCTGGACTCCTTGTATGTTTCATAGAACAGGTCCACGCCGATAGTGCCTTCCATAAGTGCAGAGCCTGTGTCGGTTGCAATGGCAAAGCCGTATACAAATTCGCCGTCAGGGCTTGTGATGTACAGCTTGCTGCCATAAGGGATAACATTAGGGTTAACGGCAACCGAACCGTAAAAAAGTCCAAGACCGCTTGCACCCTTGCCGCGTGAGGAATAATATCCTGTTGCAGGCACACCCTGAATAACACTTTTGTATCTTGTAGGTGCGTTGTTTACAATTTCAACCCCTGCAGGTGCCGCCAGCGGAGAAACAGGCTCCGGTGCATATTTAAGCACAAGCTGGTTTACAGGTTCGCGCACTGTCTCAATTTTTGTAACAAGTGCACTTTCCATCTCGCCGTCAACAAATCTTTCGCGGTAGGTTACAAGGTTAAGACCTTCAACACCTTCTTTAAGAACATACTGACGTTTTTTGAAACGGAATGTCAGACTGTTTGCACGGTAGTCTGTACCGTAAGGAATTGTCTCCTCATAAACACTGTCACGGTATTCCACGCGGTAAACGCGTATGGAATCGCCGTTTTCCACAGGTGTGTTGAGGCTTGGCTCGGTATAGTCGTGTTCGCCAAGCACAATGCCTGCGTTTTCAAGGCAGGTCTGCACAGTGCCGTGATGGATGTGTGCATTAACTGTTGTGCCGTCAACTGTAACAGGCACATCAAAACCTTCTGTTATAGTGATATTTGCATATCTGTCCGGAAATGTGGTGTAAAGAACCTGATTGTCGTCGCCCGGAGTATAGCCCGCAAGGGACAAAAGCTTATCCTGGTCGCTGAACAGTGTAATCACTGTTTTGCTGCTGGTTGCGTCCTGAACAGTTACAACGTTCAACAGACTGAATGTCATGCAGCTGACACAGCACAGCACAGCCACACACACAGCCATACAGCCAAGGCGGTGGCGGTTGTCGTACAGGCACAACAGAAATCTGTTTTTAATCTTTGCCATATAATCTCCTTCAGTGATAAGAGCCATATCATAGGTGCGGACTGCACCATTATAAAAATAACCTTTGGCTCGGTTTAAAAGTTTATATATTGGATTTTTGCCAGTCGTTGTTTTTTTAGTCTTTATTGGGTACACAACTTTCGGTACCGCAGATGATTATAGCACTAATACTGCAGTTTTGTCAAAAAAATACGCCCATTTTCGGCGTTTTGCACAACAATAAGCGGATATTTGGCAAAAACCCCTTTCCCGTACAGTCCTTTCGGGCTGTTTTTTTGTGTACAATTACATATGCAAAAAAGTTATAGCAGCGGCTTTTCTGCGGTTTTTTGGGTCAAAAAGCACTTTGCAGGCACACAGATAAGCCCTGTTGCATAGAATATATACGACGGCAAAGCAATTTTGGCGGAGTGCAGTTTCGGGGCATCTTCCGCAGCTTTGCATACAGGGCAGCAGCCACACAAAGAATATTTGCGGAGGAAATCTATCTATGACCTATGACCAGAGAAACTGCAAGGATTTTTTAAATGCAAACAGCCGCAGATTCGGCATTACCGAACCAAATTTAAGAAGTGAATATCTTGATATATGTGCCCGCAATGTTCGGTGCATCGCATCCCGCCGCATCGACGAAAAAATTGTTCTGCCAAGTATGAGCAGTTTTATCAACAGCTGCACAGGTCTTGTGGACTGCGCAGGCGGCATCGATACAGGCTTTGCCTCCCTGCGCGTAACCCACGCAAAGGAAGAACTTGTGGACTGCGACACAAACTGTCCGGGGGTAAAGGTTGTTATAAAAGGGCAGATTATCGTGCGCACAAAAAACTGCAACCCATGCTGTTCCCCAAGCTATATGGCAATTCCCGTAGAACTGTGCAGCGAGGTTATACGGGACTTTTATCACACATCCAGCGGCGAAAGGGTTGCACAGCTTAAAAACGAACTGCCCAACATCGACGGCAGCTGTATGGTAATCAACCTCAGTTGCCGTGTATGGCGCGAGGTATGCAACGGCTGCAGCAGATATGTTGCCCATATCCGCGGCAGTCTGGTGGATAAACTGTGGAAGCTGGAAAACATCTGGGTGGAAGGCATCCGCCCTTATCCGGCACACTCCATAACAGTAAGCGACAGATTCAGCAAGGATGTATGCACCTGCTGCGAAGACGGCGGCTATATCCGTATGAACGCACAGCAGACAACAGAAGACAGCTGCTGTGAAACACCTCATCAGACGGCAGACTGCTGCGGCTGCGGCACAAACTGCGGCTGCGGCACAAACTGCGGTTGCGATACAAACTGCGGTTGCGGCACATATGCAGATGACTGCGGAACAGACTGCGGCTGTGATACAGACTGTGGCTGTGCAAATAACTGTGACTGCGGCTGTGATACAGACTGTGGCTGTGCAAACAACTGCGGCTGCGGTACATATGCAAACAACGGCTGTGCAAACAACTGCGGCTGCGGCACATATGCAAACAACGGCTGTGCAAACACCTGCTGTGCCGATACTGCCGACAACGGCTGCGGCTGCGACTGATTTAACATTACGGCAAAACAAAAAGGGGGCAATGCCCCCTTTGCTTTTTGTATTTAACTGTCAATTGCCACACCGGTAATATAGCCTTTGTTGCCTATATCCTCCAGCAGGTCATGGATGCTGTAAACACCGCCAAAGTATTTAAGACCAACTGCTATATAATCGGCACTCTGCTGGTTTGCCCTGCCAAACAGTTCTTCTATGGTGCTGTCGCAGAAAAAACCGGTTTCGTTGTTGCGCCAGATGCTCACGTTTTTCAGCTGGTCGGTGCAGGGCTGCATATGGCTTGTAATGTATCCTTTGGGATATCGCAAAGCAATCTCTGCAAGGCGGCTGATACTGATTTTCAGCTTGCCCGGCGAATACATAGCCTTTTTGATTTTACGGAAATCTGCAAACAGCTTTACATATTCGCTGCGGTCAAATTCAATATCGGTATAGGTTGCCTCCACCGCCTGCTTGAACAGTGTTACAATCTGGTCAAGATACATCTTTTTGATTTCGGGGGCATAGGCGTTTGGGTGGGCGGCAGGGTCGCCGCATTCGTCAAAGGAAATATGGCTGTCCAGACTGCTTTCAAACCAGTGGTGCCCGTGTTCCCGGTTGTATGGGTGGCCGTATGCTGTGGTGATATAGTTTATATACGGGTGCATAACACTGTCAAGGGAATAATGACACAGAAATCCAAGGCAGTAATCCTTCTGGGCATTGGTCTGTGCAAAGCGGAACAGGTTCTGCAGAAACAGCCCTGTTTTTTCGGTGTGCATACGGTGGGCAAGGTCCTGCAGGGAGAATTTGCGCCACGGATTGTACATCTGATAAAAATACAGCGGGTCGGGACCGTTGCAGCCAAGAATAAAGGCGCGGTAGTTGCGCGGCTTGTACTGTGCAATATTCATTGCACAAACAGCATTGTATTTGTGGGCAAACCCGTCAGGCATAACCGCACCCCCTTTTAAAGATTATATATGTATATATTATATATATTATTCTTTAAAAAAACAAGAAGCAACCAAAACCTTGCTGTAAAAGCAACAGGGTTATCTGCCGTTTAATTCTATAACACCGTACAGGTTTTCAAATTCAGATATGTGTCTTTTTATAAGCATCAGAATCTGGCTGTTGGCGGAACGTCCTTTGTATGCTGCTGCAAAATGCAGTTTACGCAAAAGGTTTTCATCAATGCGCAGTGTAAAATGTTTCATAAAATCACCTCACAGATATAATAACGCAAAACCGCAGCATTGCATATTGTGGAGGTTTTCACAATAAAAACAAAAACAAAATGTCATTCTGAGCGCAGTACTGTAGGGGACGGCGTCCCCGACGTCCCGTTAAATCTCCCTGTCTGATTAAACCGGGAGATTCTTCGTCACTTGCGTTCCTCAGAATGACATGTTTTTTATCTTAATGACGTTGGTCTTTTCTGACCTCTGCTGTTTTTATATTATATATACTTATCAGTAATATCTTGTTGCAACAGCTCTCACAAGGCTCAATCCAAGCCAGCCAAAGCCAAGCAGCAGCACGCTTGTCAGCGGAATGCTCCACAAGGTCTGACTGAGGCTGAACATCACTGCCAGCACAGCACCTGCAACAACGCTTACAATCTGCATCAGTGCACAGGTGTTTGCGGCGCGTTTTGCCTTGTCGGCACCAAAGAACCCTGCACTAAGACTGTGCAGACTGTCAAGGTGAGCCATTGCGCTGTCGGTGTGTTCGCTGTAGGCGGTATAGTTAAGCAGCAGGGCGGTTTCGTTTTTGTTCAGCACCTGAACAGTGTCCTGCGGCAGGCTGTAAACCAGCTCAAGCAGCTGACTGTCCACATTGAAATCGTTGCTCTGCAGTATAATGCATTTGCCGCTTTCGATAAGATGCAGCAGATTTTCCTTTACTGCATGGTCCGGGTGATAGCTTACTACAAACATACCGAACATCTTGCCGTTAACCGACAGATAAATCGGTTTTTTGCCCTCGGACATATAGGCGGTTTCCATACTGATTGGCGGCAGATTTATGCCAAATTCTTCCATTATGCTGCGGTTGCCCATAATAACGCGGTTGTTTTCAATCCATGCCACATAGCCCTGTCCAACCTTGTACTCACAGCTTTCGATAGGATAAAGCATATCCTTTTTGCCGTCGATAACGGTCATAAACACGCTGCGCAGATTGTCCACATATTCAATGGCGATGCTTGCGGCATAAAGAATTGCAAGGTCAAGCCGTTCCTTTTCAAAGGTTTTGATGCCGTGAAGCACCACACATCCTTTGGGGAACAGATGTTTTGCATCAAAGCTTACATGGGTTGCGTCGCTGAGCTGATAGATGCCCTGCCAGCCGTTTACAAGTGCGCCCACCTTGTTTAGGGCTTTCTGCATCAGGCTGCCCGGAACACTGCTTATAAGGCTGTGTGCCAGCGGAAGCATAAGCACCCCTGCGCCTGCGGCGGCAAAAATGCCCATGCGCCAGTCGCCTGCGCTTTTCCAGCCAAGGGCAAAGCATACAACGCTTACAACGGCTGTGAATATTGCAAGAATTTTTGTGCTTTTTTCACTTCTGTGGGTGGAGAACCCGCCGCTGATAAAGTTGGAGATATATCCTGTCTTGCGGCTTACCAGTATCTGCGGATTTTTTTCCTCCAGTGTTCTTGCCAGACGTTTAACGTCCTCCATATCCTTGAGGATATAACCTGCGTTTATGCCTTCCGGCACTTCGGCAAGGCGCAGATTGTGCATAATGGTGTTTGCGCTTATATATTTGCCCAGTGCATTGAAGCCGAAAGCCAGCACTGTAAATGCGGCAAAGATTGTTGTTGCGGATGTGTCAAGCCCGCTGTTTGCAAAGATGCACACGTTAAGCTGAACAAAGCTCCACACAGCCGGCACAACCACAAAGCTGTCCTGCGTTGGTGCCTTTGCAAAGCCTGTAATGCCGTTTGCCACAGTTGGCAGAAAACCGATAACAGCAATTGCAAAGAACACAAGGTTTACAAGATAGAACATCAACGGCTGTGCCGCAGGGTCAATTGCGGCAGGCAGCGGCAGCGGGCCGTTTGCTGCAAAGTTGAGATACAGCAGAACAAGCGAAACCGCACCGCTTAAAATCATGCGGATGGCAAGGGTGGATTTAAAGCTTTTAAGCTCGTCGTAAATTTCCTCGGGGTCATCGCTGAACTGCTGGGTAAGATATTCGTTTTCAAAGTTTTCTTCTTCGCTTTCAAAAACCTCTTCCTCTTCGTCGGCAGGCTGGTCAAAAAAGCTGTCGCCGTCGTCAAGGTCGTGTTTTTTAAGTATGCCTGCAGCGGCAAACATCTGGGTGATATCCCCTGTTATGCGGCGCATCTTCTGGTCTGCCTCGGATTTTGGCACAACCTCAACAGCCTTTTCCTCGTCCTCTGCCAGTTCCGGCGGCATATAGACGGTGTTTTCAATTGTGTCTTCAAAGCTTTCCCGCTTGGGCACAAAGGGGCTGTGCTTTTCCTTGAGCTCAACAGTTGGCTCGTTTGATACAGCTTTTACGGTGGTAACGATAATCGGATTTTCCATCACCGCACCCTCTGCGGCGGCAACAACGGTTGCCTCGCTTTGTTTTTTTGCTTTTATAGCTTTTAAAATGCTTTCGGCATCCCTTGGTTTTGGTTCTTCGCTTACCTCCGCTTTTGGCGGCGCAGGCTTTCCGTCATCATAATAAAGGATAACGCTGTCATTTTTTGCTTCCGGCAGGAACATTTCTCTGTCTGCAGTTTTTACAGAAGAAACATTTTCGTCAGGCTGTTCAGCTGCTGCAAAAACAGGGGCTTCTGCCTTTGCTGCTGCAGTTTCCGCAGTGTTTTCCTTTTCTCTTTTATCCATAACCTCTGCCGCAAATTTTGCAGCATCAAGGGGGATTTCGTCGGTTTTATAGCGCATAAACAGCGGTAGGCTGTCTGCCTGCTGTGCTTCTGCCTGCTGTGCTTCTGCCCTTGCTTTTCTTCTGCCGAACAAACCGCGTTTTTCTTTTGGGGTTTCCTCTGCAGCTTCAGTCTGGTCAAAGGCAAAGGCGTTTTTTAATTTTTCGCCTGCAGAGCTGTGTTCCTTTGCAGGTTTTTCCGCTTTTGGGGCAGAAAAGGCACTCTGTTCTGCCTTTTTGTCACCGCCCGAAGTGCCAAGTATAATATCCTTTGCAAGCTCGGCAGTGGTTGGCTTTGCCACCTTCTGCTGACGCTTGTCCACCTCCTCCTGAGGTATGGAAAGTGTAAGGCTGTCGGTGATATATTTTTTGCGGAAAAATCCGCCTTTTCTGCGTTTTACAAGTATTTCGCTGGTTGGCTGACGTTCCACCGCCACAGTGGTGGTGAAAAAGTTTACAAATTTATCGTCCACATAGCTTGCTGCGGTAATGTTGACGGTGTTTTTGTTTCTTTCGTCAAGGTTTTCGTCAACTTCTTCCACAAGGTCGGCAACTGCAGGGTTTTCTTTAAGGGCGGTTGCCAGCTTTGAAAAGAACTCACTTTCAATTTCGTGGGTTCCGGCAGTATTTTTTTCTTCCGTGCCAACAGCAGCCACATTGGTCTGTGACTGTGCGTTTTCTGCCTGCTGAGATGCCTTTGCGGCGGTTTCCCTTGCGATAATTTCGCCAAGGCGGTCGCCGGTCATTGTGCCGCTGGGGGCAGGCTTTGTATCGGGATAAGCCTTTTTTAAGCTTTGCAGAATCTTTTCAACATCTTTGTCGCTTGCCATATCTGCTCCTAACCGTTTGATTTGTTTTATATAATGGGATATCTGCAGGGTGGTGCACCCGGCTGGGTGCTCTTTTATCACACAGGATAGTCAATGCCGCTGTGCCTGCAAAACAGCAGCCTACAGACTTCTCTGTCTGGAAATTTCGTACATAATAATGCCTGCGGCTACAGATGCGTTAAAGCTGTCCACGGCGCTGTGTTCGTTGCACATAGGAATGCTTACAATATCGTCGCAAAGGCTTTTTACAAGTGGCTGCACACCCTTGCCTTCGCTGCCCACAACCAGTGCGATAGGGCCTGTCAGGTTCTGCTTGTACAGCGGCACAGGGCTGAAATCCGCAGCGTAAACAAAAATATTGTTTTCTTTAAGTGTGCGCACAGCCTGTGCTATGTTTGCAACCTTTGCAACAGGCATATGCATGCTTGCGCCTGCACTTGTTTTGTGCACAACGCCTGTTACCGAAACGCCGCCGCGTTTTGGAATGATAATGCCGTGTGCCCCCATAAGATAAGCACTTCTCATAATGGCACCAAGGTTGTGGGGGTCTTCAATGCCGTCGCAGATAACCACAAAAGGTGCTTCGCCTCTGCTGCGTGCAACCTCGAGAATCTGTGGAATGGAAACATATTCCACAGTGCTTGCATATGCTGCAACACCCTGATGGTTTTCGCTCTGGCAAAGGGTTTTGAGTTTAAGGGGATGCACGCGTTTTACAACGGCGCCGCATTCCTTTGCCAGGGCAGTGTAGTAGTTCTGCACACTTGGGTTAAGACTTTCGGATATAAAAACTGTGTCCACGCCTGCCTTGCTTTTAAGCAGCTCTGTCACAGGGTTTTTGCCATAGATAACTTCGCTTTTCTGTTCCATAAAAAGCTCCTTTACAAAAAAATGGTATACTAAAAATATTAATTACTAATACCTTATAGTATACCAAAAGTTTTTATATAATAAAAGTCTTTTATACAAATAAAATCACCGCAGCTGCAATTATCACAACTGCCGCACCTATGCCCCACAACAGCTTTGGCCTGCGCCACACTGCCGAGGTCTTTTTTATATCCAGCTCCTTTATCATCTCTGCAGCCTGTGCACGGGTGGTCATCAGTGCAACGTTGGTGGCCTCGGGCTTTAAAAATACCAGAATTTTATCTATGTTGTCGTTCTGGGTATCGCATATTTCTATAACATTGTGTTTTAAACCTTTCATATTTTAAGCACCTCCCGCAGCTGTGTTGAAAACTGTTGTCTGTATATACCGCATAAAGCATCACAATATTACAGTATATACAAAAAGTAAAGCAAAAATTACAATCCGTAAACTGTTAAAAACCTGTTGATTGTTGAAAACTCTGTTGAAAGTGTGGAAAAGTGCCCCAAAATAAAGGTTTTTCGGCTGGTTTAAAGGGCAGCACAATACACAGTTTTCAACATCGTGTTAAAAACTTTGTTTAAAACTTTAAGTTATACACATCAAAGTCAACTGTAAATATCACCAAAGTTTCTGATAAAATTATAGCCTTTTTGCGGATAAAATAATCAGTGTGCACAAACAGAAATGTGGTATAATATCTGTAAAAAATTCAATAAATTTCCAGAGGATATGCAGTATATGCAAAAAATACATTACGATATACAGGATAACAAAATTCTATACACAGATTTCGGCGACTATCACCTTGCACAGACCTTCGAGTGCGGACAGGCGTTCCGCTTTGACAGATACAAAGACGGTTATAAAGGCTTTATCGAAAAACAGCTGTGCTACATCACCCTTGACCGCGATGCAGACAGCCTGCCAAATTGCCAGAAAACCGATGAAGGCATCTGCGGCAAAAACGCTGTGCTGACGGTGGAACTGCTCCACACACAGCCGACCGATGAACTTGCGGTAAAAATCGGGCAGTTTCTTTCCCTTGACGTTGACTATACCGCACTCAAAAACCGCTTTGCCAAAAACGAAACCCTTGCCCGGGCAATTGCCTTTGCCCCGGGCATCCGCGTGCTCAATCAGGACTTTTTCGAAACCCTTATCACCTTTATCATCAGCCAGAACAACAACATCCCCCGCATAAAACAACTTTGCGATCGTTTGGGCGAAAGATACGGCACAAAGGTGGGCGATACCTTTGCATTCCCAACCCCACAGCAGATGGCGGATATCACCGAGCAGGACTACAGGGATATGAAGTTTGGCTTCCGTGCAAAATACCTTGCCGATGCGGTTGCAAAGGTGCTGAACGGCGAAATTGACGAAACCACAGTGAAAAGCCTTTGTTACGAAGATGCACAGAAATATCTTATGCAGATAAAGGGCGTGGGGCCAAAGGTTGCCGACTGCGTGCTGCTGTTCAGCTGCAGACAGTACCGCAGTTTCCCTAAAGATGTGTGGATTAAAAAGGCAATGGCACAGCTTTTCCCTGCCGGCATACCGACAGAGGCGGAAGGATATGAGGGCATCGCCCAGCAGTATATATTTCATTATGCAAGGCATACGCTGTAGCACAGACTTACGTCTGTGACTGATAAGGGCGAACATTGTTCGCCTGCTTATGTACTTTTGACACCAAAAGTACCAAAAGTGGCGCTGATACACGCAGCGCCCCAAGTAAAAAGGTACGCGGCACGCTGACTGCCGCATCGTGCAGGCAAGCCGTTGCACCGCGTCAGTCACGACCGTCTGCCTTGCGGCAGCCGACCTTTGACGCCGGCCGCTTATTGTTATAAGGGGGCTCTGCCCCCGTTAACACCCCCAAAGTATCACAGTTGAATATTAAAAACCACAAATTTCTATGTAATTATTTTATAAAGTATGTTATACTGTAACCATAAAATATAAAATACACTTTGCAAAAAGTAAAAGGAGACTATAAAAATGTTAGTAAATGCAACAGAAATGCTTAAAAAAGCAAAAGCAGAAGGCTATGCAGTTGGTCAGTTCAACATCAACAACCTTGAATGGACAAAAGCTGTGCTGCTTACTGCAGAAGAATGCAAAAGCCCTGTAATCCTCGGTGTTTCCGAAGGCGCAGGCAAATATATGACAGGCTACACAACAGTTGCAGCTATGGTTAAAGCTATGATTGAAGAACTTTCCATCACAGTTCCTGTAGCACTTCACCTTGACCACGGCAGCTACGAAGGCGCAAAAAAATGCATCGATGCAGGCTTCTCCTCCATCATGTTTGACGGCAGCCACTACCCAATCGAAGAAAACGTTGCAAAAACAAAAGAACTTGTTGAACTTGCACACAGCCTCGGTATCTCCGTAGAAGCAGAAGTTGGCTCTATCGGCGGCGAAGAAGACGGCGTTATCGGCAAGGGCGAAGTTGCAGACGCAAACGAATGCAAAATGATTGCAGACCTCGGCATCGATTTCCTTGCAGCAGGCATCGGCAACATCCACGGCAAATATCCTGCAAACTGGCAGGGCCTTGATTTCGAAGCTCTGGAAGCAATCAAAAACGCAACAGAAGGCATGCCGCTTGTTCTCCACGGCGGCACAGGCATTCCTGCTGATATGATTAAAAAGGCAATCAGCCTTGGCGTTGCAAAAATCAACGTTAACACAGAATGCCAGCTCTCCTTTGCAGCAGCAACAAGAGAATATATCGAAGCAGGCAAGGACCAGCAGGGCAAAGGCTACGACCCAAGAAAACTTCTTCTCCCTGGCTTCGAAGCTATCAAAGCAACAGTAAAAGAAAAAATGGAACTTTTCGGTTCTGTAAACAAAGCTTAATAATACAAAGCATTATTTAAGGAGAGGCTGCGGCCTCTCCTTTTTATTTATGCATACTGCCCGCACAGCAGGCGCATTACCATTGTTTTTGTGCGTTATGTACAATAAACACATTTCTTTTTCTACAATTCGTTGTTGAAAAAAACGAAAAAATTGTTTAAAAAATATTTTATTTATTGTATAATCATTTTATGACAGTGCGCAGACAGGTTAAATGCGCCGAAATTGATACATAAAAGGGAGGTTCATTCATATGGACTACAAACAGTTAAAAATTAAAAACGTTTTGGTTGCCGGCCATGCTGGCAGCGGTAAAACAAGCCTTGTTGAAGCTTTGCTTTATATGAACAAAGCAAACGACCGCCTTGGCAGAACAGACGACGGCAACACAGTTACAGACTTTGAAGCAGAAGAAATCAAAAGAAAATGTTCCCTCTCAAGTGCAGTTGCACCATTCGAATACAGAGATGCAAAATTCAATATGATTGATGTTCCTGGTCTTTTTGACTTCGAACTCGGCATTTACGAAGGCATCAAAGCATGTGAATCCGTTCTTCTTACAGTTTCTGCAAAAGACGGCGTTGAAGTTGGCACACAGAAAGCTTACAAACTTGCAGAAAAAAACAAAAAAGGTACAATGATCTACGTTTCCAAAGTTGACGTTGAAAACGCAGACTTCTATAAAGTTTTCGAAGAACTCAAAGCTACATTCGGTCCAAAAATCTGTCCTACATCCGTTCCTGTAGTAACAGACCACGGCACAGTTTACATCGACCTTATCGAATTTAAAGCTTATACATACAAAAACGGCAAAGCTGAAGAAGTTATGATGCCTGCAACAGGTCACCGTCTTGACGGTCTTGTAACTTCCATGATGGAAGCTGTTGCTGAAACAGACGAAGAACTTTTCGAAAAATACTTCAGCGGCGAACAGTTTACAAAAGCTGAAATCATCAAAGGTATCAAAGCAGGTTTCAAAGCAGGTTCCATCACACCTGTTATGTGCGGTTCCTCCACATTGATGGAAGGTCTTGACCTCACACTGGAAACACTCTATGCACTTGTTCCTTCTCCGGAAGATACAGAAGGCACAGAACTTCTTATCGGCGATACAGAAGTTACACTTCCATTCAACGAAAACAGCCAGGTTGCAGCACTCGTGTTCAAAACAGTTGCAGACCCATTCGTTGGTAAA
Organism: Oscillospiraceae bacterium; assembly: GCA_017505635.1. GTDB lineage: Bacteria > Bacillota > Clostridia > Oscillospirales > Ruminococcaceae > RGIG3102. The sequence continues at coordinate 39,472 of JAFVOU010000008.1, forward strand.
ATGAGCTTTGTTAAAGTTCTCAGCGGTAACCTCAAAAACGACTCCAACGTTGTTAACACAACAACAGGCGAACCAGAAAGAATGGGCAAAGTTCTCTTTGTACGCGGCAAAAAACAGATTGATGCAGAATACATCAAAGCAGGTGACATCGGCGCTGTAACAAAACTTGCAAACGCAAAAACAGGCGACATCCTCTGTGACCCACAGAACGAATATAAATATCCAACATTCGAATTCCCTACACCAACACTTGAAATGTGCATCAAGCCAAAGAAAAAAGGCGAAGAAGCAAAAATTTCCGCATCTCTCCAGAGAATTATGGAAGAAGACTGCACAGTTGGTTACCGTCAGGACGTAGAAACAAGCCAGCAGCTTATCAAAGGTCTTGGCGAACAGCACCTTGACGTTGTTCTTGCAAAAATGAAAGGCAAATTCGGCGTTGAAGCAGAACTGTCCCAGGCTCGCGTTGCTTACCGCGAAACAATCCGCAAAAAAGTGGAACTTGTTGAAGGTAAACACAAAAAACAGTCCGGCGGTCATGGTCAGTACGGTCACGTTAAAATCACATTCGAACCACACGACGGCGAAGAACTTATCTTTGCAGAAGAAGTATTTGGCGGTTCCGTTCCAAAGAACTACTTCCCAGCAGTTGAAAAAGGTCTCCAGAGCGCAATCAAATACGGTGTGCTTGCAGGTTATCCTGTTGTTGGCCTTAAAGCAACATTGATGGATGGTTCCTACCACGCAGTTGACTCCTCCGAAATGGCATTCAAACTTGCTGCAACACTTGCTTACAAAGCAGGTCTGCCAAAAGCAAGCCCTGTTCTTCTCGAACCATTCGGCACACTTACAGCTTATGTTCCTTCCGCTAACGCAGGCGACGTAATGGGCGAAGTTAACAAACGCCGCGGCCGCGTTCTCGGTCTTGACCCGGCAGAAGACGGCATGCAGGCAGTTCTTGCAGAATGCCCAATGAGCGAAATGTCCAACTTTACAACATACATCCGCTCCCTCACAGCAGGTGCAGGCTGGTTTACATTTGAATTTGTAAGATACGAACAGCTGCCAGCTCACCTCGAAGAAAAAGTAATCGCAGAAGCTAAAGAATTTATCAACGTTAAATACGACGAAGAGTAAACACAACTCCCTTTTACTTTTAACCGGCAAAGAAGGCCCGCAATTGTGGGTCTTTTTTGCTGTAACAATGCAAAAAAACCGCTGTATCACGGCTATGGGATACAGCGGTTTATGTTTTTTATTTTATGTCTGCAGACTGATTAGTCAGCCTTTTTCTTTTTTATCAGAACAGCAGCAACAATGATTATTACAAGCGCAATTATGCCGACAGGCAGTACAGGTATGCCGCTGCCGTTGTCTGCCTGGGTCTGCTGCGGTGCAGGTGTCGGTGCAGCAGTAGGTGCAGGTGTCGGTGCTGCGGTCGGTGCAGGTGTTGGCTCTGGTGTAGGTTCTGGGGTTGGCTGGGCGGTCGGCTGCGGTGTTGCCACAATTTCCGGTGCACGGCTGATTACCAGAGTGTAGAACCAGTTGGTTTTGCCGTCTTCCGCAGTTGTTTTTACAACTATTGTGTTGTCACCTACAGCAAGGGGATGTTTCCACAGGTTGTCAGCCCATGCAGCCCAGTGGCTCATTGTGCCGCCAAGTGTTACGGAATCCTTTTCAAAAGGCACGTTTATACGATAGCTGAACACAAGACGGTCAAAGCCTTCGAGATTTTTGCCGTCAACAGTTATCATATCCATACCGCCGTCAACACTCTTTGCAGCAGGGATATATTCGGGTGCAATCTCTGCCTCACCCTCTCCACCTTCCTCACCCTGACCGCCGTAAGGTATGCAGGAAACTGTTATTTCTGCTTTTCTGTCAGGATATTCAAACCTGAAAAACTGCGAGCCGTCACCGATTGCATAGCTGTCTGCGTTTTCCGGAATGCCTTCAATTTTGTCCAGCATATAGCCGTCTTTGGGTGATAAACCGAGGGTAATAGGGCTTTTGTCATTATCGGCATCATAAATCATATCCAGGCTGACTTCGCAGTTTTCGTCAGCTTTAAGGGACAGGTTTTTCATTTCGATGCTGTTTGAGGATAAATATGCTTCTTTCAGCAAAGGATTGTTGGTGAGGTCAATGTGGGAGATTTTTGCGCCTGATGCAGCAAAACAGCTAAGCTCTGCATTGGCAGAAAGGTCAATGCTTTCGATATCTGTGCTGGTTAAAGACAGCGTTTCCAGCTTTGGATTGCCCGAAACATCAAGCTGTTTTATCCTGCTGAAATCAATATCCAGCGTTGTAAGTTCCGGCAGACATGATACATCTATGGCTTCAAGTGGACAGTTGTAAAAGTAAGCGGCTTCAAGTTTGCTGTTGGCGGACAAATCTATCGAGGTCAGTCCTGTATTTGAAATGATGAGGTATTTAAGCTCAGTGTTGGCAGAAAGGTCAAGTTCTGTTATGGCTGTGTTGCCTGCATCAATCATTTCAAGGGCAGGACAGCCGCTGACATCAAGAGAAGACAAAGCTGTTCCGGAAACGGCTATAGTTTTGACAGGGCTGTTTTCCGGCAGAATCAAAGCATCAAGTTCCGGGTTTGAGTGGCAGTAGAGTGTTTTCAGATGTTCAAAGGCCGAAAGGTCCATTGTCCCTCTGAAATCTGCGTCATACATAGTAACACCTGAAATATGAAACAATCCGTCAGACTTTGGATTCCAGACCAATTCTATAAACGTGGTTCCATCCGGGGCAGCATATTGCCATATATCGGGAATGGTTGTTCTGTCAATGCTGTTTCGGATAGTTTCGCTGCCTATTGATTCGATAAGCTGGTTTACAGCAGCCACATCGCTGTCATAATATCCGTCGCCGTTGGCATCCGGTTCTGCGGCAAAAGCCGTAAAGGCGCACAGGCATATGGAAAGCAGCATACAAAGCAGAATGCATAAACGTTTTTTCATAAAAAGCCTCCTTTATATAAAGATGCGGACGTGGCACACAATGTGCCGGCTGACCGTTGTTTACAGTAATTGAGATTGTTATCAATATAACATTTTTTATGAAAGTATTCAATACAAAGGTGCAAATTGCCGCACGGTGCAGAACCGTGCATCTGATGCGGCGAATAAAACATCTGCCTTCTGCATATAATTAAACATCACCGGCACACAGCTGAAATGTTGGCTTAACCCACACAAAAATTGGACAAAACAGCAAAAAAGCCTGTAAAACACAGATTTTTCACTGTAAAAATCCACAAAAGTTATTGACTTTTGCGCCTTTTATCTATATACTATGTTAGGTTATTAAAAAGAGATTCAGCTATGCCCCATTTCTCACACACGGCATAGCTGTTTTAACAATAAAGGAGATTATAAAATTGAGTAAAGAAATTTTGTTGACACAGACAGGTTATGACGACCTTGTTAAAGAACTTGATTACCTCAAAAGCGAAAAACGTGCTGAAATTGCAGAAAAAATCAAGGTAGCACGCGGCTTTGGCGACCTTTCCGAAAACAGCGAATACGACGAAGCTAAAAACGAACAGGGCCTTGTTGAACAGAAAATCAACGAACTTGAATACACAATCAAACACGCAAAAATTGTAAACAAGGAAGATATGCAGGCAAACGGCATCAATGTTGGCAGCCACGTTGTTGTTGTGGACGAAGACGATTTTGAAGAAGAATACGACATTGTAGGCGCAACAGAATTTGACCCGTTCAACAACAAAATCAGCCTCGAAAGTCCAATCGGTGCAGCACTTGTAGGCAAAAAAGCAGGCGAAGTTGCTGAAGTTATTCTTCCAACAGGCGCAAAAATGCAGCTTACAATCAAATCCGTTGGTTAATTGCTGTAAAATCTGATATCTGCAAAAAAGTGTAAGGGTGAACTGTGTTCACCCTTATTTTTTATTTTATACAATATTATCCACCATTTTGCCCCCATTTTTATCATTGTCACATATTGCGGCATAAATATATATATGATATAATATTACAGATAATGGATTAGTATGTCCGCAGGGCAATTGTCATTATCAGAACATTTTTGGTTTTTAAGTAATTTTCAAATAAAATTTTAAAAGGAGTACAAAATGGAACAGAAAAATCCAAACATTGAAACAGCTGAAACAGAAGTTTCTTTAAGCGAAATTCTCCAGGTTCGCCGCGACAAGCTTAAAGCACTGCAGGAAAAAGGTCAGGACCCTTTTGCAAAAACAAAGTTCAATGTTACAAGCTATGCCAAAACAGAAGTGGACAACTTTGACGACGAAGCAGAAGAAGTTAAAACAGTAAGCCTTGCAGGCCGCATTATGTCCAAACGTGTTATGGGCAAAGCTGCATTTATGGATTTGAGAGACAACAGCGGCAAAATTCAGCTTTATCTCCGTCAGGATGCCCTTGGCGTTGACTATTTCAAAGAAGTTTGCACATGGGACATCGGCGACATCGCAGGCGTTACAGGCGAAGTTTTCCGCACAAAACACGGCGAAGTTTCCATCCGCGTAAAAGCAATCGAACTTCTCAGCAAATCTTTGCTTCCGCTTCCTGAAAAATTCCACGGTCTCAAAGACCAGGATACACGCTACCGTCAGAGAGAACTTGACCTTATCGTTAACCCTGAAGTTAAAGATACATTCGTAAAACGCAGCCTTATCCTTCGCACACTCCGCGAATTTCTGGATAACCGCGGCTTCCTTGAAGTTGACACACCAATCCTCAACCCAATCGAAATCGGCGCTTCCGCACGTCCATTCTACACACACCACAACACACTTGATATGGACATGGTTCTGCGTATCGAAACAGAACTTTACCTCAAACGTCTTATCGTTGGCGGTTTTGACAAAGTTTACGAAGTTGGCCGCATCTTCCGCAACGAAGGTATGGACACAAAACACAACCCGGAATTTACATCCATCGAACTTTACCAGGCATACACAGACTACAACGGTATGATGGACCTTGTTGAAGATATGATGAAAACAGTTGCACAGAAAGTTTGTGGCACACTGGAAATTCCATATCAGGGCAACACAATCAACCTTGGTCACTGGGAACGTATGACAATGAAAGAAGCTGTTAAAAAATACAGCGGCGTTGACTTTGACACAATTGCAACAGACGAAGAAGCAATTGCAGTTGCAAAAGCACACAATGTTGAACTTCCTGAAGTTCCAAGCAAAGGCGCAATTATTGCAGAATTCTTTGATGCATATGTTGAAGACAAGCTTATCCAGCCAACATTTATCTACGACTACCCTGTAGAAATCAGCCCTCTTGCAAAACGCAAACCGGAAGACCCACAGTTCACAGAACGTTTCGAATACTTTATCAATGCAACAGAATTCGGCAACGCATTCAGTGAACTCAACGACCCAATCGACCAGCGCGCACGTTTTGAAAAACAGGTTGCAGACCGCAAAGCCCTCGAACCAAACACAAAAGCACAGGTTGACTACGACTATGTAACAGCCCTCGAATACGGCCTTGCACCAACAGGCGGCCTTGGCTTTGGTCTGGACAGACTTGTAATGCTTCTCACAGACTCCAGCAGCATCCGTGACGTACTGCTCTTCCCCACGATGAAGCCCCTCGACAAGTAAAAGTCGAAAAAACCCAGTGTTTATGCGGGTTTCGGGACTTTCTAAACCGGATAAATTTACCTCTTTACACCAAATTTACACCAATCGGTGCTGAAAACGGTGCAGGGACTAAAAAATCGCATAATTTTGAGTTTCACACAGCTCCTGAGAAGTTACGGCTTTTCAGGAGCTTCTTTTATTTCTCATAGTTTTCGGGCTACATCGCAAACTACACCAATCCTGTTTTTCTCAATATAATGAGGATAATCACAGAGGAAGGGGTGGTTAAACTATGAGCAACAGTTTAGCAAGCGTTCACCCGGAGCTTATTTCTGAATGGTCAGCGAAGAATTTACCGCTGACGCCGGATAAGATAACCTTCGGTTCAAATAAAAGAGTGTGGTGGAAAGGTGCTTGCGGACACGAGTGGGAAACGAGCGTCAAAGCTCGCTCAAAGGGCGAGAAATGCCCGATATGCTCAGGAGCGAGAGTAATAGAGGGTATCAATGATTTAGCCACATTGAAGCCCCTGTTGGCTCAGGAGTGGTCTAAAAAGAACAAATTAAAGCCTACCGAGGTATCTGTCGCTTCTCATAAGAAGATTATTTGGAAATGCAAACACGGACACGAATGGGAAGCAAGCGTTAAAAGCAGAACGATAAACGGTACAGGCTGTCCATACTGCTCACACAATAAAGTCCTTGCCGGATTCAATGACC
>JAFVOU010000009.1 GCA_017505635.1 Oscillospiraceae bacterium
ACAGTTATCATACCTTGTCCACCTGCAGCTAAAGCTTCCCAGATCTTTTTAGGTGTAATTCTGTTTCCTTTATTAAATATACTTACAACAATTGCAACTACGATAGCAATAGCAGCAGCATACTGGATAGAACGTTGGCTTGTACCTACAAGGTAAATCAGAATTATAAGTGGCAAAAGAAGATATGATTGCTTTAAAAGAGGCAAAAACTTTGGAAGTTCTTCTCTTGTAAGACCTCTTAAGCCTTCTTTTTTTGCTTCTAAATGTACTGAAATAAAGATTCCCGCAAAATAAAGCATAGCAGGAAGTATTGCCCTTACAACTATGTTACTGTAAGGAACGCCGACGTAGTCTGCCATTAAGAACGCAGCAGCACCCATGATAGGCGGCATAATCTGTCCGCCTGTTGAAGCAGAAGCCTCAGCCGCTGCCGCAAACTCAGGTTTATAACCTGTTTTCTTCATAAGCGGAATTGTTACAGAACCTGAACCTACTGTGTTTGCAACAGATGAACCTGAAACCATACCCTCCAGCGCACTTGTAACAACTGCAACCTTAGCAGGTCCGCCTGAAAAACCGCCAACTACTGAGTTTGAAATATTAATAAAGAAGTCTGCTATACCTGTTCTTTCTAAAAACGCGCCAAAAATAATAAATACTACAATAAATTTTGAGCAAACGTTAATCGGTGTTGATAAAACACCCTCTTTTCCATAGAACAAATAATGAATAATATAATTGAGTTTACCCCAAAGTGTCGGGTTTGACAACCCCCATATAAGAGCATATACAACAAAAGCGGTCGCAACTATTACAATAGGAAGTCCGACACTTCTTCTGCAAAGCTCTGTTAGTGATAAAACACCAACAATACCTATTACAATCTGATACCACTGGAAGTTACTTCCCTGCTGAATGATGGTGTAAGCATTTGCAGTATAGTACAAAAATGCACCTGTACCTAAAATCATCAGTAGCACATCATACCATGGCATAGAGTTAACTTTTTGTTTTCCTTTGCGTGCAGGATACATAAGATATCCTATAAATATAATAAATGCAACAAAAGATGTCAAACGCAATTCTTCAAGCCAACTGGCAAAAAGAGTAACGTAAATACAAAATAATGAGAATATAGCAAGTATAGTGTTTACTGCAATTTTGGCTTTACCTTCCCAAATCCTGACGTTAGACTCACGGTCAAATTTTTGCATTACCGCCTCTAAGTCCATAGGCTCGGCATTTTCTACAGCCTTTTTCTTGCTAAATATCATCATAATCCCTCCTTTAACCGAAAGACATTAAAACGGCTGTGGCGAAATCTCGTCACAGCCGCAAGTTTTTATTTCTTATATATTAACCAACTGCAACTTCTACGCCTTTTTCAGCAAAATATTTTGCTGCACCGCTGTGGAACGGAACTGTCATACCGCTTGTAGCGTTTTCTAAGCTAAGTTCGGCACCTTTTGCATTTTCAGCTGTGATAGCTTCGATATTATCAAAGATTGCTGCTGTTAAGCTATATACATCCTCTTCTGTTGCATCAGCATTTACGATTAATGTAGCTTTAACAGTAACTGTCTTAACAGCTTCTGTCTGACCTGCATAAGTTTCGGCAGGGATTTCATATACTGTGTAGAACGGGCATGATGCCATAAGTGTTTCTGCAACTTCTCCATCGATTGGAACTAAGTATGCAGCGTTTGTTGTGCAAAGTTCTGTAATTGCAGGAGTTGGAGCACCTGCAACGATGAATGCAGCATCAATTTTGCCATCTTTTAAAGCGTCTGCACTGTCAGCAAATGACTGATACTGAGCATTTATATCTTCTTCTGTAAGACCAGCAGCGCCTAAAACGTCAACTGCGTTGAAGTAAACACCTGAACCTGGAGCACCGATTGAAACACTTTTGCCTTTGAGGTCAGCAACTGATTTGATTTCAGGATCCATTGTTACAAGCTGAACTGCTTCTGCATAAAGACCTGCAACTGTACGGAAAGAATCAATTTTTCCTTCTGCTTCAAATGAACGGGTTCCGTCCCATGCATAAGCCATAACATCAGACTGAACTGTTCCAAGCTGATAGTTTCCTGCATCAATACCCTGAATATTAGCTTTTGAACCGTCTGTTGAAACAACGGTTACATTAACGCCTGCATTGTTTGTTATATACTGACCGAGCACACCGCCGTAGCCATAATATGTACC
>JAFVOU010000010.1 GCA_017505635.1 Oscillospiraceae bacterium
TAGCGTCTCGAAATTACTTAAAAGCGTTTTTTAAGTGTTTACTCACTATCTTCAAAAGAATATCTAAAGTTATTCCTTCACAAGCTTCTGTTCTTTTCTTATATTGTTTAATTTTCAAGGTCCTTGCTGCCTCGCGACAGCCTTTATATATTACCACAACCGTTTCGTTTTGTCAAGCACTTTTTTCAAGTTTTTTTAAAAACTTTTTTCGGTTGTCGTCGCTGTCCTTTCGTGACAGCCTTTATATATTACCACAACACCTCAAGTTTGTCAACACTTTTTTGTGACTTTTTTAAAACTTTTTATGGCTTTTTTGTGGATTTTGCTACCACCTCTCTGCGACAGCTTGAATATATTAACACGATAACACGGATATGTCAACACGTTTTTTGATTTTTTTCGACATTTTTTCCACTTTTCAACTTGTGCACAAAACCCACGGCAGACCGATTGAAACTTATGGTAATTATGCACAGCTGCAGCTCAATTCTTGAAATAGTTCTGCCTTTTATATATAATAGTATATATAGTATTGTTATCAAAGAGGTATGTTATGCTTTTGTGTGTAAATGTAAGCAACAGCAAAATAACACTTGGGGTTTTCGACAGGGATGACATTATCCTTAAAACCTCTGTATCTGCTACTGTGGGCAAAACCACAACCGAATATGCAGTTCTTTTCAAATCTGTTTTTGACCTGCACAATTTTGACACCGAAAAAATAAACGGTGTTATAATTTCCTGCGTTGTTCCGGCTCTGACTGCCGCTGTACGCGATGCACTTGGTTACATATATAAAGGTAAAATATTTATAGTGGGGCCAAAACTTAAAAACGGCCTTAAAATAAAATCGGAAAATCCAAGCCAGATAGGTGCAAGCCTTATATGTCAGTCAGTTGCCCTTACCGAAAAATATCCGATGCCGTGTCTGCTGATTTCCATGGGCACAGCACTTTCCATGTTTGCACTGGACAAAAACGGAACATTTATCGGGGGTGCAATACTGCCGGGGATAAAAATGAGTGCAAAAGCACTTGCCGACCATACTGCCCAGCTGCCTCAGATTGACCTGACACAGAAACCTCACAGTGTAATAGGAACAAACACTGTGCAGAATGTGCAGTCAGGGCTTATAATCGGTACCGCCTGCACCATTGACGGAATGATAGAAAAGTTCAAAAAAGAACTGGGAGAAAACCTGACATGCGTGGCTACAGGTGACATAGACAGTGTTGTGCTTGGCTACTGCAACAACGAAATTCTGTATGACGAAAACCTTGTGCTTGACGGTCTGAAAAAAATATATATAAAAAATACAAAATAAGTATTGTTTATATTATCGCTTTATTATATACTGATATCTGCGCGGACAGTCCGCGTTGTTATAATTGCTTGACGCTGTACCCGCTACTGAGGGTGGGACGGCAGTAAAGGAGAAACTGAATATGAAAAAAAACAAAACACTGAAGCTTGCTCAGCTTGCTTTACTTGTTGCCATTGTACTTGTTATGGCATACACACCTCTTGGTTATCTGCGCACACTTGGGCTGGAAATTTCATTTCTTATGATACCGGTTACAATTGGTGCCATAGTTCTTGGCCCGGTTGAGGGCGCTATCCTTGGTCTTGTGTTCGGCCTTACAAGTTTTGCCACATGCTTTGGCAGCAGCACCTTTGGTGCAACACTTCTTGCCATAAACCCTATGTTTACATTTATCACCTGTGTTGTTGCCCGCGTGCTTGCAGGTTATCTTGCCGGCATTGTATTTAAGGTTGTGAAAAAGCTTAAATACAGCTATGAAATTGCATGCCTTGCCGGTCCGCTGCTCAACACTCTGTTCTTTATGGGTTGCCTTGTGTTATTCTTCTACAACACAGAATTCATTCAGAACCTTGCATCAACCCTTGGCACAGCAAACCCATTTGCTTTTATAGTTGCATTTGTAGGTTTGCAGGGGCTTGTGGAAGCTGTTGCCTGCTTTGTAATTGCAACAGTAATAAGCCGAAATGTACATAAATTTGTAAAATAATATACAAACACAAAATCCCAATGGAATTCCATTGGGATTTTTTATTTTGCAGCTGTTTTGCGGTTTTGTTTTCAACAGATATGTTAAAAACTATTTAAGTTTTTCTTCCCATTCCTTTTCTTTGAACCCAATAAGGAACACACCGTCATCCACAAGCATCGGACGTTTTACAAGCATACCGTCGGTAGCAAGCAGACGTATCTGTTCTTCTTCACTCATACCCGGCAGCCTGCCCTTGAGCTCCATTGATTTATAGAGCAAACCACTGGTGTTGAAAAACTTTTTGAGTTCATAACCGCCTTCATGATACCACTTTTTAAGTTCTTCATATTTTGGATTGTCCAGTTTGATATCGCGGATTTCATATTCAATTTTATTTTCATCAAGCCACTTCTGCGCTTTCTGGCAGGTTGTGCATTTTGGATAGCAGATAAACTGTAACATTCTATATCTCCTTTATATTATCAAAAATCAAGACTTGTTCCGATGCCCTTTGCTGTGGCGGCATTGTAAATTTCGGTACCGCACACCACATCAAAAAGTGCCATTCCCACAGTTTTTATAAAAACAGTTTTGCCCGTTGTATGATTTTTATAAGCATCGCTGTACATAACATCGGAAATCTGATGGATTTTATCCTCGCTTATTGTACCCTCTTTAAGCGGTATATACAAATCACCGCTTTCTTCCTTGGCAAAGTTTAAGTCCACATAAATTCCGTCGGCTGCCTTTACCAGAGCATCAGGGCATTCGCGGCAATGCGGCTTGTATGTTCCTATTGCCACCACCGTTTTGCCGGCAAACAGTTTTTCATCATCCGGAAACACCGGTGTATTGCTTGTAGTAGCCGCGATGATAATTTCGCTTTTTTCCATAAGCTGTTCTATGCTTTCGCAAGGTATAAACTCAACCTCTCTGCTAAGCAGGTTTTCAACATCAGATTTAAATTTGTTTAAATCTTTCGGACTGTTGTTATATGTATAAACTGTTTTTATATTTCTTACTGTGCAGGCGAAAGCTGCCTGAAACACTCCCTGAACACCCATACCCACAATTCCGCAGGTGTGCACATCTTCAGATGCAAGATGTTTAAGCATAACACCCGTATTTGCACCGGTGCGCAGTGCTGTGAGAAAACCTGCATGCATAATGGCTTTTATGCTGCCGTCTGCGGCATCGTTAAGCACCATCATTCCGTCAATCATCGGTTTGTTTTTCTTTGGATTTTCAGGAAACAGCGTGAGGAATTTTGTGCCAAAGCCTTCATCTGTAAAACACGGCATATAAAGCAGCGTATCATTTCCCTTTTCTATGCAGGGACGGTGCGGCATAACAAAACTGCCCTCGTAAAAAATTCTGTATGCCTTTTCCATTGCTGTGATGCATTCGTCCAGGTTCATACATCTGCGCATATCTTCGCGGTTTAAAAACAGCATAAAATCATCCTTTACATATAATGTATATAAATATATTAGCATACAGAAAAATTTTGCACAACAAAAAAAGACAGCCTGTTAGCGACCTCCAGACAAGAAAACACAAACACAGTGTACAGCACAAAAAGGCTGTTGCTGCGTTGTCAACACTTGCATTACACAAAGTAGTGCTGCGTATTTCCGCCTTGCAACAGCACTTTTTGTGCGTAAATGTGCAAA
>JAFVOU010000011.1 GCA_017505635.1 Oscillospiraceae bacterium
CAACACTTGCATTACACAAAGTAGTGCTGCGTATTTCCGCCTTGCAACAGCACTTTTTGTGCGTAAATGTGCAAAAATGTCCCCATCAAAACACCAATTGGTATTTTGATGGGGATTTATGTTTTCTTATCAGGATGCCGCATTGGCGTTCCGTTTTTTGTTTATTTGTTTATCGCTGCGTAATATTTTCCGCCTGCTTCAAACATCGGCATTTCGGTGGCGAAAACCCATATGCCTTCCTCTTTTGCCTTTTCAAGGGCATTTGGCTGCATTGTGCTGTTCTGGCACAGAACCATACAGCCTATATCGTGCAGTGCAGCAACGGCAACGGCGTTGATATTGCCCATAATGGTAAACCAGGCCTGGCCGTATTCGCCGTAACCCATAACCCAGCTGAGCAGGTCTCCGCAGAAACCGCCTTCGAGTTCGCGGTCCTCGCAGCCTTCGGAAAGACATTTTAAATTCAATAATTCCTGTAACTGTCTTACTGTCATAAAAGACCTCTTTCGCCGCATTAAGCGGCTTTTGTTTTTTTATTTGCCCATAAGTGTGGCAAGAATTTTTTCCATTTTTTCCTGCATGCGGACAACGCATTTGTCTTCTGTTATATCGCCGCGCACAACATCTTCGGCAAAGCAGCGGCAGGTTGGGCTGCCACAGCTGCCGCAGTCAAGACCGGGCAGTCTTTCCAGAATTTCCTCAACCTCGGCATAAGCCTTGAATTTTTCAAGTCTGCTGCCTTTCATTTCGAACACAGGCTGATATTCCAGATGTTTGTCCCACAGCATATTTGCAGGTATGCTCTGTTCCAGTCTGTTGCGGGAAACAGGCATATATTTTCTCAGTCGTTTAAGTTTGGTTTTTGCAATATAAGGGTTTTCCACAGTGGAGATACCGCCTACACAGCCGCCGTCACAGGCGTTGAGTTCCACAAATTCAAGATTTTCAAACTTGTCATCCTCAAGGTCTTCCAGAACCTTGATAACCCTTTCAATGCCGTCGCAGGCAAGGTAATCGTTAACGTGGATAAGCCCTGCGCATTCACCGCCGCTGATAGCCCAGGAAATACCTATGCGGCCTGCGGTTTCAAGAATATCCTTATCCGGGTTTTTCATACTCTGGCAGAGTGCGGGATATATGTCCTTAAAGGAGATAACACCGTCCACCCAGCTTTTGCGGCTGCCTATAGGGTTGTTTATGTAGGTCATCTTTGCAGGACACGGTGTGATGAATATACAGCCTATTTCTTCTTCTTTCAGGTCTGTTGCACGCATAACCTCTTCCTTTGCAAGGCGTGCGGCAAGTTCCATTGGGCTTACAACCGGCAGCACATGGTCAATCAGGCTTGGAAAACGCACCTTGATAAGTCTTACAACTGCAGGGCAGGCAGAAGATATAACAGGTTTTGGCATCTGCCCAAGCAGCTTTCTTGTGGCATCACTTACCAGTTCGGCAGCTTTTGCAACCTCGAAAAAACTGTCAAAGCCGCATCCGCGCAAACCTGCAAGAATCTGTTCCACCTCGGTAACATTGTGAAACTGTGCATACAGTGCAGGTGCAGGAAGTGCCACCAGATATTTGTAATGTTTATAGTCGTCCATAGAAGGACAGATAACTTTTTTGGCGTGATGCGGGCAGACCTTTACGCATTCGCCGCAGTCTATGCAGCGTCCCTCCAGGATAAGCGCTTTGCCGTTTCGCACCCTTATGGCCTGTGTAGGGCATTTTTTTATGCAGTTTATGCAGCCCTTGCACAAATCGCTGTCAAGAGTTACAGAATGTGTGTATTTTATTGCCATATCCTTCACCGCCCTTTCTGCCGGCTGTGGCTGAGTATAAAACTGCCATACCGACAATTTTAACCAGATAGTGATAATTTGAGTATATTGATATATTTTTAACAAATCAATGCGGAACAGTAACCCCGTCAGAAGAATACTGTGCCGGCGGCTGAAAACTAAAGATTAACCACCATTTTTATATGTGTGCCTTCGCCTACCTGGGATTCGATGTGGAATTCGTCAGCATATTTTTTCATATTAGGCAGACCCATGCCTGCACCAAAACCAAGGCTGCGCACTTCGTCGGTTGCAGAAGAATAGCCTTCCTGCAAAGCAAGGTTTATATCTGCGATACCGGGACCGTTGTCATCAAGGAAAAGCTCCACCTTTTCAGGATAAACCAAAGCGGTAATTTCGCCGCCGCCTGCGTGGATTGCAAGGTTGATTTCACCTTCGTAAAGTGCAATTGAGATGTTGCGCACAGGGGCGCCGGTTATGCCCATTTTTTTAAGTTTGTTTTTAAGGTCGGCAGAAGCTTCGCCTGCACGGGTAAAATCGTCACCCGGTACGGTATAGTTAAATTTTATAGGTTCCACGTTATGCTCCTCTCAGGCCATTGTCGTACAGAATACCGCAGCAGGTAAACAGGGCGCGTTCTGTTGTAAGAACACAGATGCCTTTTTCGTTGGCAATTTTAAGGCTTAAAGCGTCAGGGCGTTTGCCTCTTACATAAACAACACACAGCATATCCATCATATCAGCAGTTCTGATAACCTGCGGATTGTTAAGGCCTGTAAGCAGAACAGCCTGGTCTTTAACGTATGCAAGCACGTCGCTCATCATATCACTGCCGCAGGCGGAGTGAAGTTCCTGTTCAAGATCAAGTTCCGGTGTAAGATTTTCTGCATCGAGCAACTCGATAATGTCTTTGATTTTCATAGTGATTTACCTCTTGAAATATACAAATTTTTTATACAAGCTATAACTTTGTGTTGCAAAAGTTATTTAAAAGCCATACCCAAAACTATTATATTGCATATTTTGTCAGCTTGCAATAGCAAATGTTTTGGGCAAGTTGATGAATTGATATATTTCTGACTACTTAAAGATATTTTTTATATAAAAAAGGGTAGAAAAAATGTAATTCTTTTGTTATAATTAAATCAAAGTAACGTCTGAGAATGTTACATTTTTGACAATCTATAAACGGACCCTTTGCCCAGAGGGTTGGATTATCAAAGGAAAAATTCCAAAAGGGACTAATACAGGAGGAAACTAAATGAAACGCATTTCAAAATTGCCTTTTAAAGGCACAGCTGAACAGGAACAGCTTTTGAAAGCTTGGCTTGCAGAAAACGGTAAAAAACCTGGCGCATCTATGGCAGCATTGCAGAAAGCACAGGAAATTTACGGCTACCTGCCAATCGAAGTTCAGAGAATGGTTGCAGAAGGCGTAGACAGACCACTTGAAGAAATCTACGGCATCTCCACATTCTATGCACAGTTCTCCCTTTCTCCAAAGGGTAAATACAAAATTGCTGTTTGCCTCGGTACAGCTTGCTATGTAAAAGGCTCAGGTAAAATCCTTGCTAAACTTGAAGAAAAGCTTGGTATCAAAAACGGCGACTGCACAGAAGACGGCGAATTCAGCCTTGAAGCATCCAGATGTATCGGTGCTTGCGGTCTCGCACCTGTTTTCACAATCAACGAAGACGTATACGGCAGAGTTAAAGAAGACGGCAGCGAACTTGACGGCATCTTGGCTAAATACAAATAAGTCTTATGCAGGAACTTTCTTTAAACATTCTTGATATTGCACAAAACTCAATAGTTGCCAATGCTACACTGATAGAAATCGGGGTAGAGGTTGACCAAAACGAATTTCTTTCCATCACCATCCGTGACAACGGCAAGGGCATGGACGCAGAAAGTGTAAAAAACGTTATCAATCCGTTTTTTACATCCCGCACAACAAGAAAGGTTGGTCTGGGTGTCCCATTCTTTAAACAGGCGGCAGAGGACACAGGTGGTTCTTTCCACATTGAATCCGAAGTTGGTGTAGGCACAACTATCAAAGCGGTATTTGATACAACAAATATCGATTACACTCCTTTGGGCGAGGTGTGGGAAACAGTTGCACTGCTTATTCAGATGAACGAGGCAATAGACTTTGTTTACACCGTTAAAAAAGACGGTGAAGAATTTGTTTGTGACACACGGCAGCTTAGAGAAATTATGGAAGGTATGCCTTTAAGCGACCTTAACGTAGTTATGTGGATAAAAGAATTTATACGGGAAAACCAGAATGAAATATTAAAAAGGAGTTACTAAGCTATGAAAAGTTTGCAGGAATTACAGGCAATCCGCGACAAAATGAAAGCTAACATCAGCACAACACGCGACAATGCTGATGCAAAGGTTAGAGTTGTTGTTGGTATGGCAACATGCGGTATCGCAGCAGGCGCAAGACCTATTCTTAACGCATTTAACGAAGAAATCGCAAAAAGAAACGTAGAAGGTGTTATGGTTGGCCAGACAGGCTGTATCGGCATCTGCCAGTACGAACCAGTTGCAGAAATCTTCGAAGGCGACACAAAAACTACATATGTAAAACTTACACCTGAAAAAGTTGAAAGAATTGTAGTTGAACACCTTATCGGTAAAACACCGGTTACAGAATTTACAATCGGTGCAATCCAGAAATAATAAACGGAGGTAACATTAATGTTCAGAAGTCACATTATGGTTTGTGGCGGTACAGGCTGTACCTCCTCAGGCTCACAGAAAATCATCGAAGCATTCAACCGTGAAATCGCAGCTGCAGGCCTTAACGAAGAAGTTAAAGTTATCAAAACAGGCTGTTTCGGTCTCTGTGCTCTCGGTCCAATCGTTGTAGTATACCCAGAAGGTATCTTCTACTCAATGGTTGAAGAAAAAGACGTTAAAGAAATCGTTGAAGAACATCTCGTAAAAGGCCGTCCTGTTACACGCCTTATCTACGACGAAACAGTTCAGGGCGAAACAATCACATCCCTCAACGATACACGCTTCTACAAAAAACAGATGCGTATCGCTTTGAGAAACTGTGGTAGAATCGACCCAGACAACATCGAAGAATACATCGCATACGACGGTTATGCAGCTCTTGGTAAAGCTCTTACAGAAATGACACCTGAAGAAGTTATCCAGACAGTTCTCGACTCCGGTCTCCGCGGTCGTGGCGGCGGCGGCTTCCCAACAGGCAGAAAATGGGCTCTCGGCGCAATGAACCATGCAGACCAGAAATACGTTGCATGTAACGCTGACGAAGGCGACCCAGGTGCTTTCATGGACCGTTCTATCCTCGAAGGTGACCCACACGCAGTTATCGAAGCTATGGCTATCGCTGGTTACGCAATCGGCGCAACAAAAGGTTTCGTATATATCCGTGCAGAATACCCAATCGCTGTTGAAAGACTTCAGAGAGCTATCAACCAGGCAAGAGAATACGGCCTCCTGGGCAAAAACATCTTCGGCACAGACTTCGAATTTGATATGGAAATCAAACTCGGTGCAGGCGCATTCGTTTGTGGTGAAGAAACAGCTCTTATCAACTCTATCGAAGGCAACCGTGGCGAACCAAAACCACGTCCACCATTCCCAGCTCAGAAAGGTATCTTCGGTAAACCTACAGTTCTCAACAACGTAGAAACATACGCAAATATCCCACAGATTATCCTTAACGGTCCTGAATTCCTCAACACAATCGGTACAGAAAAATCCAAAGGTACAAAAGTATTTGCTCTCGGCGGCAAAATCAACAACACAGGTCTTGTTGAAGTTCCAATGGGTACAACACTCAGAACAGTTGTTGAAGAAATCGGCGGCGGTATCCCTAACGGCGGTACATTCAAAGCTGCACAGACAGGCGGTCCTTCCGGCGGCTGTATCCCAGCAAGCCACATCGACGTGCCAATCGACTACGACAACCTTGTAGCTCTTGGTTCCATGATGGGTTCCGGCGGTCTTATCGTTATGGACGAAACAACATGTATGGTTGACATCGCAAAATTCTTCCTTGAATTTACAGTTGAAGAATCCTGCGGTAAATGTACACCTTGCCGTGTTGGTACAAAACGTCTTCTCGAAATGCTCGAAAAAATCACAAGCGGCAACGGTGAACTGGAAGACCTCGACAAAATCGAAAAACTCTGTAACTTCATCAAAGAAGACAGCCAGTGTGGTCTTGGCCAGTGTGCACCTAACCCAGTTCTCTCTACACTCAAATACTTCCGTGACGAATATGTTGCTCACGTTGTAGATAAAAAATGTCCTGCAGGCGTATGTAAAGACCTTATGCAGTACAAAATTGTTGCTGACAAATGTAAAGGCTGTACAGCATGTAAACGTGCTTGTCCGGTTGGCGCAATCAGCGGCAATGTTAAAGAACCACACGTTATCGACCAGGCTAAATGTATCAAATGTGGTGCTTGTGTTGCTACATGTAAATTTGGCGCAATCGTTAAGGAATAAGGAGGAGTACTAGAGTATGAGTTTAGTTAATATTAAAATAAACGGTATGCCTGTGCAGGTAGAAGCCGGTACTTCAGTGCTCGCAGCAGCAAGAGAAGTTGGCATCGAAATTCCTACATTGTGCTACCTTAAAGACACAAACGAAATCGGCGCTTGCCGTATCTGTGTAGTTGAAGTTAAAGGTCAGAAAAACCTTCCTGCTGCTTGCGTAACACCAGTTTACGAAGGTATGGAAATTCTCACTCATTCCAAACGCGTATTTGAAGCAAGAAGAATGAACCTTGAACTTATCCTTTCCACACATAAAAAAGAATGTCTTTCCTGTATGCGTTCCGGCAACTGCGAACTGCAGAAAATGTGTAAAGACTTCCGCATCTACGACGAAAACTACTATGCAGGCGAAAACATCCAGTGGCCAGTTGATGACAGCGCAGTACATATGCTCCGCGACAACAACAAATGTGTTCTCTGCCGTCGCTGCGTAGCAGTTTGTGAAAAAGTTCAGGGCATCAGCTGTATCGGTGCTAACGAACGTGGTTTCGAAACACACATCGGCTGTGCATTTGAACAGACACTCGGCGAATCCAGCTGTGTATCCTGCGGTCAGTGTATCACAGTTTGTCCAACAGCAGCTATCACAGAAAGAGACCAGTCCAAAGAAGTTTGGCGTGCACTCCACGATCCAAACAAAGTGGTTATCGCTCAGACAGCTCCTTCCATCCGCGTAACACTTGGTGAAGCATTTGGTATGCCTCTCGGCACAAACGTAGAAGGCAAAATGGTTGCAGCTCTCAGAAGACTCGGCTTTGACAAAGTATTCGACACAGACTTTGCAGCTGACCTTACAATTATGGAAGAAGCAACAGAATTTGTTCACAGAGTTAAAGAAGGCGGCCCACTGCCACTTATCACATCCTGTTCCCCAGGTTGGGTAAAATACTGTGAAACATTCTACCCAGAATTCATTCCAAACATCTCCAGCTGTAAATCTCCACAGCAGATGTTCGGTGCTATCACAAAAACATACTATGCTGAAAAAATGGGCATCGATCCAAAAGACATCTTTGTTGTAGGTATCATGCCATGTACAGCTAAAAAATTCGAAGTTGGCCGTGACGATATGTGCGCAGCAGGCGAAGGCATCCACGATGTTGACGTAGCTCTCACAACAAGAGAACTTGCAAGAATGATCGACCGTGCTAACCTCTACTTCCCACATCTCCCAGACGAAGAATTTGATGCTCCTCTCGGTCTCTCCACAGGTGCTGCAACAATCTTCGGTACAACAGGCGGTGTTATGGAAGCTGCTCTCCGTACAGCTGCTGAATGGGTAACTGGCGAAGAACTTAAAGAAGTTGACTTCACAGACGTTCGTGGTCTCGAAGGCGTTAAAAAAGCAACATACAAACTTGGCGATCTCGAACTCAAAGTTGCAGTTGCTTCCGGTCTTAAAAATGCTAAAGCTGTTCTCGAAGCAGTTAAAGCAGGCGAAGAAATCCACTTTATCGAAATCATGGGTTGTCCAGGCGGCTGTATCAACGGCGGCGGTCAGCCAATCCAGCCAGCAACAGTTAGAAACTTTGTTGACCTTGTTGAAAAACGTGCAGCAGCTCTTTACAGAGATGACGCTAAAGACGTTATCAGAAAGAGCCATGAAAACCCAGACATCAAGAAACTTTACGAAGAATATCTTGGTGAACCAGGCAGCCACAAAGCTCACGAAATTCTCCACACAACATACGTTGCAAGACCAAACAACTACTAATACAAATATTAATAGTTATAAAGAAAGAGAAGTCCTCACTGGGGACTTCTCTTTTGTTGTATATAACATTATGAAATAAAACCAGGCGGTCAGGTTTCCGATACAATGCCGGCAGCCTGTTATATATGCTGACAGAAATCTTATATTATACGTCAAAAAAAATCCCTGCAGAATTTATGCAGGGATTTGGTTTTTATCTGTCTTTGCGGTATATGGTTTTTGCAGGTTTGTCTTCCGGTTTGTACTGTGCCTTGTGTCTTTTGGCAGATAATCTTGCCGAAAGCTTGTCAAGGGCGCGGTCTTCTCTCAGTGTGATAAAGAAACCAAGGATAAGCGGTGTGTAGGCGATGTGCACCCAAGGGTCACCAACCAGAACAGCAGCTGCAACAGCAAGCAGCCATACAAGGAACGGTCTGTCGCCGCGTTTGCAGGCGGACCAGCACATATAGGTGTACATACCCATTACAGCGGTAAAGTACAGCAACCCGCCACCGAAAAGTGACATCGCATAGCCGGAGTCAAGGTAAAAATATTTGCCGTTGTCCTGCCAGGTGATAAGTCTGCCGAGCAGCTGGATGTCCCATCTGTCATAAGCCATATGCACAAATCTTACCCTGCCGGTAAGAATCTGGTTAAGCTTTTTGAATACTGCAATTTTAGGATTGTAAAAATAACCTGTAAGCAGAGTGAAAAGGGCACAGATGCTGAAACTTGCCGTCGCCATAAAGCGGGTGAATTTCCAGTGAAGTTTGATAAGGTCAAGTTTTACAAATATTATATACAGCACCATAGCCAGAAGTGTCAGTATAGAACCAAGACGGCTTGTGGTGTATTCGTGTACTGCATACAGAAGCATAGCCTCGCCGATAAGCTCGATATAACTTATCTGCTTTTTGCCGCGGGCATACATATATGCAATCCAGGCAAAAACAAGAAAATAGGAAGGATGTGCATAGTGCAGAAATCCCATATAGTGAGCAGTTTTGTCAAGATGGACACTGGTGAGATTTATAAGATATTCTGTATATGCACCGTACTGAAAGGCAATAACCGTCAGCACCGATGTTATTGCCGAAACAACGGCAATGCGTCTGAGGGTGGTAACTGTGGCACAGATTGCAAACATAGCTGCTGTACCGTACATTGTCCATTGTGTAAGATAGAAGGTGGACTGAACAGTCTGGTTAAGGAATGTTGCGGTGATAAATATGGCTGCAATAATAAGTTCCAGGGCAACCTCTTTTAAACTGTCGTGATGCTTGAAGAGAAAGATGACACTGAGAATGGCAAAAGCACCCCAGTTGGCAACAAGAAACTGCTGTTCCTGAGTCAGCAGATGTTCAAGCTTGTCATAGGCGGGAGAGAATGCAATAATGGAAAGTGTGGTGTACAGTATATAACATATAAAGTACGGAACTTCCAGAATTCTGTCACGAAGTTTTCGCTGCATCTGAGCACCTCGCTTTCGTATAATCTTATTTACATTGTATTGTATAGGCAAAAAAAAGTCAACAAACACACAAAACGGACAGGCCGTATCTTTTTTGACAAAATACGCCACAATAATGTATAATATAAAAAATATGTCCTGAAAAAGGGCGATAATTGCGGATAATAATTTATGTTACATAAAGGAGCAAAAAATGACTTTTACAGATGCTATCAAAAAATCAGTTCTGGAAGGCTTTGATGCAGGCAACCTGACAACAAGCCATATTATTGTGGTGCTTGGTGCTGCAGTGGCACTTGGCCTGTTTATCTATGCTGTTTACAGAACAACAACAAAAAGCGGATTCTACAACCGCAGTTTCAACAAATCTCTTGCAGTTATGCCGGTTATCACAGCCGGTATCATGCTTGCAATGCAGTCCAACCTTGTTATCAGTTTAGGTATGGTTGGTGCACTTTCCATTGTCCGTTTCAGAAATGCAGTTAAAGACTCCAGCGACCTTGCATACCTGTTCTGGTCCATCAGCATGGGTATCATCTGCGGTGCAGGTCTGTTTGAAATAGCAATCATCCTTTCCATCTTTGTAACTATTCTTGTTGTTGTACTGGATTTGCTGCCAACACTTAAAGCACCATGCATTCTTGTTGTTAGCGGCGATACAGAGGCAGATGAAAAATCTGTTATGGAAAGCATCAGAAAATATGCTGCAAAAGCAAAAATCCGCAGCCGTAACATAACTAAAAACGGCACAGAATGGATTGTTGAAATGCAGGCAAAGGAAGAAGCAGAAATGGTAAATGCTGTTGCAGCTGTTGAAGGTGTTGTCAGCGTTAACCTTATGACACATGACGGTGAAGTAAGATTTTAATCTTTGACCTTTAATATATAAGGAAAGGAAAATCCTATGGAATTCCGTGTAGAAAACAAATATCTTGTTACGGATGCGGACCTTGCGGTGATAGCACCAAGACTTAAAGCGGTTATGAAACAGGATATTCATCAGCTTGGAGACTGCTATACTATACGCAGTCTGTATTTTGATGATATCAATGACAACTGTATGAGAGAAAACGACAGCGGTGTTGACCACAGAAAAAAATACCGAATCCGTATATATGACCCCAAAAGCGATTTTATACGCCTTGAAATAAAGGAAAAACAGCGCAGTGTTACAAAAAAATATTCCTGCAGGCTTACAAGGGAAGAATGTGACCTGATAACAAGCGGCAGAATTCCTCTTGTTTTTGATGACCGCAAACCTTTAAACGAACTCAAACTGCAAATGCGCTGTGCAAAGATGATGCCAAAAACAATCGTGGAATACGAAAGAACAGCCTTTGTGCATCCTGTGGGCAATGTGCGCATTACCTTTGACCGCAATATTGCCGCAAGCAGATTTACCGACAGCTTTTTTGAGGACAGAACCCAGGGGCTTGTGCCTGTTCTTCCTGCAGGAATGCATGTTCTGGAAGTCAAATACGACGAATTTCTGCCGGATATCATAGCAAAACAGCTGGAAGTTGGCATGCTGCGGCAGACAGCTTTTTCAAAATATTATCTTGGCAGACTTGCAGTTAACGGAGAACTTGTAACAGACCGCTGATAAAGGAATTTTTATGCAAAGAAAAGTATGGCGGGCAGCTTTGCTTGCCGTTATGTTGCTTATTCTGGCAGCTTTTACTGTAACAGCACTGAACAGAGAAAAAAATCTGTGTATGGGTGTAAAAATTTTATCCCCCCAGCAGACGGAAAAGTATACCGATTGTGTTCAGAGCGACTTCAGCAGTATGTTTTCTCACAATGGTGAAATGGCAGCTGTGGATATAAGCAGTTTCACAATTTATATTTCTCAGAATATAGACAGCAGCACCCGCTTCAATCAACTGGTGGGTGCGCTTAAATTTGCCAATCCGAACTATAAAATATATTTTGCGGCAGATGAATATTTTGATAAACTGGACAAAGCTGTAACGGAAAATCATCCCTTCAGGCTTATAGTTACAGACGGCAGTGCAGTTTTTACAGAGTATAATGTAATATTCACCACCCTGCCTGTTGTGCGCATGGCAGGCGGTGTGATTGGCGTAAATGAAGAAAACCGCGAGGTAACAGCCGGTGATATCTGTGTGTGGACACCACTTGACCCGCAGACAGAAAGCTATACGGTAAAAACTTCTGCTGCACAGTGGCATGTTCGCGGTGACAGCCAGAAAGCACAGCCAAAAAAACCTTACAAGCTGGCGCTGAAAAAAGCCGACGGGTCAAATAAAAATCTTGACCTTGTTGGGCTGGGCAGTGATGACGACTGGATTCTGAACTCTATGTCGCTGGAAGACCTTAATATACGCGATAAGCTGGTTATGGATATATGGAACGAAATGTGTGCCGAGGCAGTGTATAACTATCCTATGGATAAAGGCGAATATGTTGAGGTTATCAACAACGGGGAATATGCAGGCCTGTATCTGCTGCAGCGCAGAATCGATACAAAATACCTTGGCACAGACAGTGACGATATCCTTGTAAAGGGACGCAAGGAATTTACAGACCCGAATAACCCTG
This sequence comes from Oscillospiraceae bacterium, assembly GCA_017505635.1. GTDB lineage: Bacteria > Bacillota > Clostridia > Oscillospirales > Ruminococcaceae > RGIG3102. The sequence continues at coordinate 12,071 of JAFVOU010000011.1, forward strand.
TTTATTACACCGTTGTAGGTGATGAAAGCAGACAGCCTCTTGCAACAGAGATAATGGACAGCTATGACCTTGCACAGAATTATGAAAACATAGTTCTGGAAAACTGGATTGATGTAAACCTTTTTGTAAACTGGGGATATATGGAAGACAATATCCGCAGACACAATATGTACTATGTGCTGGAAAACCCGCTGGATGCTTTGAAGATAAGGCTTATACTATGGGATACAGATATGACCTTTGGCATAAGCTGGGGCGGTGACAGATACGCATATAATCCGTGGATTATGGACCACCTGCAGTACAACAGGCCGGAATATGAAAAATTAAAGGAAATATATCCCGACCTTGACAAACGTCTGGCTGACCGCTGGAAACAGTTGAGACAGTCATATCTCAGCAACGAAAATATTTTAAAATATGCAGACAGCTATTTCAGTTTGTTTGCAGACAGCGGTGCACAGGAAAGAGACCTTGCAAAATGGGGCGAATACCACGCAGGTCAGGACAGCGTGGGTGCATTTTATGAATTTATAGAAAAACGTATGGAATATCTGGACAGCAGCTACGGAATATAGCGAGTTTGCGTAAGTTGTGATTTTTGAAATAACGATTGATTTGTAAAGACAAAAGGAGGTGTGGTATGCACAAAAACAGAATATTGCGCACAGCGGCACTGTTTGTGCTTCTGTTTGCTCTTGGATTTACGGGGGCGGCATACTACAGCCGTGAGATATCACAGTGCATGGGTGTTGCCATTTTAAGCGAAAAGGAAATGGCACAGATTGAAAAGTTTGAGCACAAGGACCTTGACGATGTTATCCTGCTGGACGGATATCCTGCAGCAATTGACAAGGAAACAGATACGATATATGTTTCACAGCAGATAGACGAAAAAACATACTATACCGATTTTAAAGGTGTGTTCAGTTCGGCAGAAGAAGATATCACACTTTATTTTGTATATGATGAAAATCTTGAAAAACCGCTGCAGAGTGTAAAGGACGGATACAGTTTTGCCCTTGTGGCAGCCTGTGCCGACGGAACCTTTGCAAAATATAATGTTGTGTTTACTACTTTGCCTGTTATCAGCATGGGCGGCGAGATAACCGGTGTGCGCAAGGCAGGCCCGATGGACGCAACAGGTGACAGGGATATTTATACAGGTGTAATATCGGTATGGGACGGTGCCTATGAAGGAACAGGCGCCTATTCTTCAAAAAGCAGTGATGCACAGTGGCATCAGAGGGGAAACTCCACCTTCTGGTACGATAAAAAATCCTGGAAAATCAGCTTTAGGGATAAGGACGGCAACAATGCCGATATGGATTTTCTTGGACTTGAAGCAGATGACGACTGGATTTTAAACGGTATTGCAAGGGATGATACCCGTCTGCGCGAAAAAACCGTTATGGATTTGTGGAACAGCGGTGCGGCGACAGAGGAATACAATTACAGAATGTCCGCAGGCAAATATGTGGAACTTGTAAATGACGGAAAATATATGGGTGTATACCTGCTGCAGCGCAGAATGGATGCAAAATATCTGGAACTGGCTGATGATGTTCAGCTTGCCAAGGGCGGCAAGGGGGATATCCTTTACGAAACTGTAGATACAACCGATGAAAAAACAACCCTTGATACACTTGTTGACCTGCGTGAGGGCAAAAATGTAAGCTGTCTTGACCTGGACAACTGGATAGACAATTCACTGCTTGTAGATGCATTTTATATGGCAGACAATGCCGCAAGATACAACACATTCTACATAATAGAGAATATGTACACTCAGCCAAAAATTTCCATAGCACTGTGGGATACCGACTTTTCGCTGGGTATAGGATATAATCTTGGCTTTGTACACGCGCCTGAAAAAGCGGACGAAATACGCAGAAACAAAGACGAACTTTATCTGCTGGCGGAAATTCACCCAGAAATATACGAAAAGATGTCACAGCGCTGGGCACAGCTGCGTCAGGGTATGCTGAGCACAGAAAATATTATTGATACACTTACAAAAAATTACAACAGACTCAACGAAAGCGGTGCTTTTGACCGTGATGATGCATTGTGGGAAAACGAGTACGGCACAACCGATACATACGAAACAATGTGTCAGTATGTGCGCACCCGTATGGAATATCTTGACAGCTGCTATGCAAGTGGTGATGTAATAAGAGAAACAGGGGACGTTGTTCCAAATAAATAATATATAAAAAATAAACAGACCTGACGGATATAGGGATATAATCGTCAGGTCTGTTTTGGTGTGTGGTTGGTTGTAGGTCTATATTTGGCTAACTGTGAACTGCCCCATATTTTGTTTTATGTGTTTATATGTTATAATATAAATAATAATGCATTTGTACAAAATAGAGGAGGTGCGACAATGAAAAAATTAATATCTTTATTTGTTTTGATTTTTAGTGTTGCAATAATTTTTGCAGCTTGCAGCGGCAGAAGTTACCCTAACCTTGTTGGTGTTGTGCAGAATGTTGAGTTTGTTGAAGAGTATAAACACCCGGTTTATACCATAGCTACCGACAACAACTATACAGTAAAGGTTGTGATGGATGATAACAGCTATGCAGATGATTTGTTTGGCGGCGTGCTGACTACAGGCGATTTGTCAGCCTTTGACAAAGTTAAAATCATAACAGAATATGATGCGAGAAAGGTTAAAAGAACTTCTGATGAAATAATTGTTGTGCGATTTATGTGGATTGACGAGGTTTTTTATGCCAATGCAAAAACATTGTCTGATGGCACAACCATAGGTATGTGGGATGATGGTTTTAATGCTACATATCAACTTGAAGATGGTACTGAACTTATACGCATAAATGCAACAAGCGGTCCTGATAATGTATATGTGGGAAACCGTGAAAGTTTTGATGCTTTTAGTGAACAAGCAAAACCTGCTGTACTTGAATATTACGAAGACCGAGGTCTTCTTTATGATGCAGATGCACTTATTGAACAGGCATATGACTATTATAAAAAGGATAGGGATAATTTTCATACATACCATGTTGAACAATCTGTTTCTCCATCAGCAAGCAATGAAAATATAATGTGCTTTTTAACTGTGGTTACTGTGCCACAGGAAAATGGATATATGGGACAGGAAATCCGCCGCGGTGAAATTTTCGACAGAAATACAGGTGAGTTAATAAATAATTTTAACATTTTTAACTGTTCCATTGATAAGGCTATGGATATAATTTTTGATGAAGCAGTTGACAGCGCATATTTTAACACAGCAGACATAGAGGATATGGATAAGCTGAAATCAGAGCTGAAAGCCGCAGTCAAACCCGAATATATTGTTTTGTGGAATGAAAATATGGAAATTTCTTTCCCTGCGGGGACTTTGTCTGGATATGATCACTGTTATATACTTGGTGTTGATTATACAGATAATTTGAAATCAATAATGCACTCTTGGACGATACCGAATACCGAGTGGTAAAAAAGAAAATGTCATTCTTAGGAATTAATTTCCAAAGAATGACATTTTATTATGTATTGATGTTATATCACAACACCCAGCATATTCAAAATTATGCCGCTTACTGCGCCTACAAAGAACACAATGCCCATAATTTTAAAGTTCTGTCGGCTGTGGGGGTTAACACGGAACAGCACAATCCATGCAATGCCGCTGCCTGTCAGCAGTCCTGCCATTGCTGTGCCAAGGCTGATTGCACCGCTTAAATAAAGCTGTGTAATTGCAACACTGGAAGCACAGTTTGGAATCATACCCACAACACAGCTTACAATTGGTGCCCAGACACCTGCTTTGCCAACAACTTCAGCAATAATTTCCAGTCCTGCAAGGTCTATAACAAGGTTTAAAAGAAAGGTTACCACAAAAACAACCAGATAGATTTTGATTGTATGTTTAAGTGCTGCCACAAACGGGCTTTCGTGACCGCAGCAGCAGTCTTCCTCAATGCAGAAATCGCTTATATACTCGTGGTGACCGTGGTGTTCTTCGTGGTGGTGTTCACCTTCAAGGTTGTGGTGATGATGGTGATGATGACCGTGGCTGTGGTGATGCAGCTGATTGTGACGCTGCTGATATCTGACACGAATTCTGTGCACAAAATCCACACCAAAACCTGCCACAACACCTATGGCTGTTTTTAAAAGTATAATTTTTATTATTTTAAGGGGATTGGTGTTGGTACTGAGCATAATTGCCAGCATCTCGTCACTTGTGGAAAGATAAACTGCAACTATGGTGCCTATAGTGATAATTCTGCCTGCAAAAAGGTTGGTTGCCATTACAGAAAAACCGCACTGCGGCAAAGCACCGATAATACCGCCCAGAAGCGGACCGCCTTTTCCGGCCTTTTCTATAAGGGCAAGGCTTTTGTCGCTCATGGAATGTTCCATATATTCCAGCACAAGAAACACTATAAACAAAAATGGGATAAGGCTTAAAGTGTCGCTTAATGTATGGCTGAAGATGTGTTCAAAAAGGTGTTCAACGGCAACGCCGTGTTGGTGAACATGTGTGTGCATATGTTTTCCTTTCGTAATGTTGTATATGTTAAGTATATTATGTAGTTAACTGTTTGGTACAAGTTAGTCTTTGCTTACCAAATAAAAATTTTATCATAAAAAACATCATCAGTAAATTGGTGTTTTATATAAATTTGGATATAAACCATTCTGATTTATTGATTAACTTTGCAAAATATCGTATACTTGTTTTAGACTAAAGTACATTTTGTATTTCAAATATATAAAAGGGAGCATACTATGGGCGAATATATTGTTATAAAAGGTGCAAGGGAAAACAACCTTAAAAATATCAGCGTAAAAATTCCCAAAAAGCAGATTACCGTTTTTACGGGGGTTTCGGGCAGCGGCAAAAGTTCTGTCTGCCTTGATACAATAGCGGCCGAAAGCCGACGGGAACTCAACGAAACTTTTCCTGTTTATGTTCAGCATCATCTGCCTAAATACGGCAGACCAAATGTGGAAAAAATTGAAAATCTGCCTGTAACAATTGTTATCGACCAGAAAAAACCAAGCGGAAACAGCCGTTCCACAGTGGGCACATATACCGATATCTACACAATGCTGCGACTGCTGTTCAGCCGTGTGGGCAAGCCTTTTATCGGCTATTCCGACGTATTCAGCTTCAATCATCCGTCGGGCAGCTGCCCAAGATGTGACGGTCTTGGTGTGGTAACCGACCTTGATATCCACAAGCTTGTGGATTTTGACAAATGCCTCAACGACGAGGGTGTTATCAACTATCCTGCCTTTACCACAGGTGCCTGGCGCTGGAAACGCTATGCCTACAGCGGCCTTTTTGACCTTGATAAAAAAATAAAGGATTACAGCGAAGAAGAACTGCAGCTGTTTTTGTATTCACCGCAGATACGGCTTAAAAATCCTCCTGCAAACTGGCCTAAATCGGCAAAGTTTGAGGGCATCTATCCCCGTATGTACCGCAGCATCATAAACAGCAAAGAGGGCGAGATGCACAAAAAGCATCTGGAAAAAATGGTTTCCACATTTACCTGTCCCGAATGTCACGGTCAGCGTGTAAACGACAAGGTGCGTTCCTGCCTTATAAACGGCAAAAGCATTGCCGATGTGTGCGATATGCCTATCGAAGATGCAATTGCGTTTGTAAAATCAATCGACGACCCTCTTGCAAGGGATTTGAAGGTTGAACTTACCAAACGTCTGCAGGCTCTTGTTGATATAGGCTTAAGCTATCTTACATTAAGCCGCGGCACCGATACACTTTCCGGCGGTGAGGCACAGCGAATCAAAATTGCAAAATATATCAACAGTGCACTTACAGATATGCTTTATGTGCTGGACGAACCAAGTGTCGGCCTGCATCCAAAGGATATTGACCGTATGAAACTGTCCCTTGAAAAACTTAAAAACCACGGTAACACAGTGCTTATTGTGGAACATCACCGCGAAATCATAAAACTTGCCGACAATATAGTGGATATGGGGCCAAAAGCAGGACAGTACGGCGGCGAAATTATGTTCGAAGGTGATTACGACGGATTGCTTAAATCCGATACAATCACAGCAAAAATGCTTTCCAGTGTTACACCACTCAAAACCGATTACCGCAAACCTACAGGCTGGTTCAGGGTGGAAAACGCAACCCTGCACAATCTTAAAAATGTAACGGTGGATTTGCCTATGGGCACAATCTGCGTTATTGCAGGTGTTGCGGGCAGCGGCAAATCCAGCCTTATGGAACATTTTCAGAACGTTTATCCCGGAACTGTTATTTCCATCAAGCAGAAAAACATCGGTATAAACCTGCGTTCCACACCTGCCACATACCTTGAAATATGGGATGATATCCGCAATCTTTTTGCAAAGGCAAACAAGGTTTCCAATGCATATTTCAGTTTTAACTCTGTGGGCGGTTGTCCTGTCTGCGGCGGCAAGGGTGTTATTGTAAGCGAAATGGCATTTATGGACGCAATCGAAACAAAATGCGAAGCCTGCGGAGGCCTGCGTTTTTCGCCCGAAGCCCTGTCATATCTGTACAACGGCAAAAATATAGGTGAGGTTATGGACCTGTCGGTATCCCAGGCAATTGAATTTTTCAAGGGTCAGCCTTTTGTTGAAAAACTGGAAGCACTTAAAAAAGTTGGCCTTGGATATATTCATCTCAACCAGTCTATGACCACTCTGTCAGGCGGCGAGCTGCAGCGAGTAAAACTTGCAGACAAACTTAAGGAAAAAGGCCAGGTGTTTATCCTTGACGAACCTACCGACGGGCTGCACCTTGATGACATCAAACGACTCAAAGAGGTTTTCAACGATATGGCAGACAAGGGCAATACTTTGTTTATCATCGAACACAGCCTTGATGTTATGAAAGATGCCGACTATATCATCGAAATGGGTCCCGAAGGCGGTCTCAAAGGTGGTCAGGTGCTGTTCAGCGGCACACCTGCACAGATACTTGCCAGCGACAGTTCTGTAACAAGAAAATATATCGAAGAAAGTTTAAAGTGATTTTTACAAAAATATACAGCACCGTACAATAAAAATGTGCGGTGCTGTTTTGCATTTAATCATGGAGGTGGAATGATGTTTATATGTAATTAAATATACAGTTCGCCCCAGCGGCCGTATGAGAGGAAATCAATCTTTCTGTACAGCTCGGCAACCTCGTCATATCCGCTGATAAGACAAGGTGTTTTGCCCATGGCGAGAATTTCTTTTATAAGAAATTTTGTGATATATGTGCCTATGCCCTGCATACGGTATTCCGGTATAACCGCAACTGCGGCAATGGCGGCGTGGGTATCGTCCTGGCTGATTATGCTGCCTGTGCCTATTGGTCTGCCGTCTCTTTCAAGCTGAAAAACCTTTGCAGCTCCACAGTCTGAAAGCTTTGTCAGATTATCTGCCCAAGGCTCAAATTTAAGATGTGTGCGGTAATATTCGTGGCTCTGCTGCAGAACGCTGTAAACATCTTTTAAATCAGCAGGCTTTATATCGGGAAAATCAGGGCAGATGTTTCCGCCTTTATATTCCATATAATAGCTGCTTTCGGTTACACCACCGAGAATTGCGTGCAGTTCTTCGCACAAATCCCAGTCGCTGTCAATTTCGTGGATTTGGTATTCCTTTGTCAGTGCAACGATATCATCTGTGCCAATCTGTCCGCGTTTTACAACTGTAAGCACCTGCCCGTTAAGATGCAGTGCGGCAGTGTTTGTTCCGTTTTCGGATAAAATCCAGAATCTGTGTACAGAATGTCCGGTTCCGTATGCGGCAAGGGCACTGCGGCTGCGGCTGCCAAAAACGTGTTCGGCTCGGCACAGGCTGTGATATTCTGCAATATTTGTTTTGTCAACTTTAATAAGCATAATATAATTCCTTTATTGTAATATATAATAATTGCCTGATGTAAAGATTTTGTTACAGCTCTTTTATCTTTGAAAGATGTCTGTACATTGTCGCCTGGGAACAGCCAAAAATTTCGGCGGCATCCTTTACGGCACCTTTTATGAGAAATACTCCTTTGCTGTCCAGTGCAGATATTATGCGCAGTTTGTCTTTAAGTGTCATATTTGCAGGCTTGAGGTTCTGTTCTTTAAGCTCTGCGGATATGATTTCGTACGCGCTGGAGTCAGGTGCTCCGTGCAGTTTTGCATGCTTGCTGCTTTCGGCTTTAAGCGGAACCTTTGTGGTATCAAAGCGGAAGTTGGTATCTACAAGGGCATCAGGGTGACAAAGGTTGAATACCTTCTGGCTGAGTTCGCGGTAACGGCTGTCGTCAAAGTTTATGCACAAAGCACCGATAAGCTGGCCTGTCTCGTCTTTTATAAACATTGTGGACGAACAGAGAATTTTTCCGTTGGGGGACATACCGTACTGATGCAGAACAAAATCATTTCCCTCATATTCGTGGTTTTCTATAATACCTAAAAGTTTGTCACTGGCAAGATGACCTATGCTGCGGCCGCTTATATGTCCGTTTGCGACTGCTACAAGAGCACCCTGCTGGTCAGATATATCGTGCAGCGCAACTTCATAGTCCGGCCCCAGAACTCTGCCGAAGAATTCGGTTATTTTTGTAAAATAGTGCAGTTGGTTGCTTGTCATGGCTTTCTCCTTGGAATAATATTTTAAATTTGCTTTCAGTGCATACAAAAACAATAACTGAATAAAATGGGCTGAAAGCTGTAAAAGTATGCACAAAAATAACATAAAAATAAAAAATATATTTTGCACAATGTAATTATAACATATTTTAATAAAAAATTATTAAAAAATGAGAAAATTTTATTCCGCGATTTGCACAAAAAATATATAAAAAATATATAAATAACAGAAAAATTATTCATTTTGCACAATATTAAGTTGAAAAAATCTTCTCATCGTGATACTATTATAGTTGCAATAAGGTACGGGTTCTCCCTGCCTTTAAAATCGTTTATTAAAATTTTTAAATAGGTACTGACCGCTAGGCACCGACGCCGACCGGGGTATCTTCCAACAGGAGGAACTACCAATGAAAAAGTATCCACTTAAAGCAGCTACACCACATTCCTACACATATGCTGTACGTAACCTTCCAGAAGTAACAGTTGAACAGCGTGAAAGAGCTCTCAACGCAACACACTGGAACGAATTTGCATTCCCAGCAGGTATGCTCACAGTTGACATGCTCTCCGACTCCGGTACAACAGCTATGACAGACCTTCAGTGGTCCGCACTTATGCTCGGTGACGAAGCATACGGCCGTAACAACGGTTACTACGTACTTCTCGACGCATTCCGTGATATCTTTGAACGCGGCGGCGAAAAGAACTGGAAAAACGCTATCGACCTTATCCGTACAGGTTGCAAAGACGTAGATAAACTCATGGACGAACTCTACCTCTGCGAATACGAAGGCGGCCTCTTCAACGGCGGCGCAGCACAGATGGAAAGACCAAACGCATTTATCATCCAGCAGGGTCGTGCAGCTGAATCCGTTCTCATGGAAATCGTTAAGAAAATCCTTGCAGAACGTCATCCAGGCAAAGTATTTACAATTCCTTCCAACGGTCACTTCGACACAACAGAAGGCAACATCAAACAGATGGGCTCCATCCCACGTAACCTTTACAACAAAGAACTTCTTTACGAAGTACCAGAAGGCGGCAGATACGAAAAGAACCCATTCAAAGGCAACATGGACCTTGAAAAACTCGAACAGCTTATCCAGGGTGTAGGTCCAGAAAACGTTCCACTCGTATTCTCCTGTATCACAAACAACCCAGTATGTGGCCAGGCTGTTTCTATGGCTAACATCAAAGCTACATCTGAAATCGCTCACAAATACAACATCCCATACGTTCTCGATACAGCTCGTTGGGCAGAAAACGCTTACTTCATCAAAATGAACGAAGAAGGCTACGAAGACAAATCCATCGCTGAAATCGCAACAGAAATGTTCAGCTACTGTGACGTATTCACAATGTCCGCTAAAAAAGACGGTCATGCTAACATGGGTGGTATGCTTGCATTCCGCGATAAAGGTCTCTTCTGGAAAAACTTCTCCGACTTCGACGAAGAAGGCAACTGCACATTCGACGTTGGTGTTAAAATCAAAGTTAAACAGATCTCCTGCTACGGTAACGACTCTTACGGCGGTATGTCCGGTCGTGATATGATGGCTCTTGCTGTAGGTCTTAAAGAATCCTGCAACTTCCACTACCTCGACGAACGTATTGCACAGTGTAACTACCTTGCAGAAGGCTTCTACAATGCAGGCGTTAAAGGCGTTATCATCCCAGCTGGCGGTCACGGTGTATACATCGACATGACACAGTTCTTCGATGGCAAACGCGGTCATGACTCCTTCGCAGGTCAGGGCTTCTCTATGGAACTTCTCCGCCGTTACGGTATCAGAACATCCGAACTCGGTGACTACTCCATGGAATACGACCTCAAAACACCAGAACAGCAGGCTGAAGTATGTAACGTTGTTCGTTTCGCTATCAACCGTAGCCAGCTCACACAGCAGCACCTCGACTATGTAATCGAAGCTGTTTCCGAACTCTACAAAGATCGTGAAAACATCCCTAACATGAGAATCGTTCAGGGCAGAACACTTCCAATGCGTCACTTCCACGCATTCCTTGAACCATACGCAAACGAAGAAAAATAATTCGTTAAGCTGAGGTTTAACAATCAGAGTGTGGGCACTAAGCATATATCCATGTGCTCAGAATTAACTAATTAATTTAAAGCACTCGCATAACTTTAAAAGCTATGCGAGTGCTTTTTTTAAAAAACGAATTTATAATTTTTAAGAGGAGGTATTCTCAAAATGAGCAATATCGAAAAAAGAGACGGGTTCCAGTCTAAATGGGGCTTTATCTTGGCATGTATCGGCTCTGCTGTAGGTATGGGTAACATCTGGCGTTTCCCTATCATGGTATCCACATATGGTGGTATGACATTCTTGCTTCCATATTTCCTTTTCGTAGTACTTATCGGTGCATCTGGTGTTATTGAAGAATTTGCACTTGGTCGTTGGGCAGAAGCTGGCCCAGTTGGTGCTTTTGGTAAAGCAACAGAAAACGGCGGCAAAGGCAAAGGCCTTGGTACAGCAATCGGCGCTCTCCCAATCGTTGGTGCAGCAATGCTTGCTATCGGCTACACAGTAGTTCTTGGCTGGATCTTCAAATACACATGGATGGGTATCAGTGGCGGTCTCTTCGCTATGGGTACAGACATGGCAACAATCGGTGGCACATTCGGCGCAACAGCTCCAGAATCCGCAACACTTGGCGAAGCTATCGGCGTTATGTTCTCCAACGGCATCTTCGGCATCGGTAACGGTGTTTGGCAGCTTGTTGGTCTTGTAATCTCCCTTGCTATCATGGTTATGGGTATTGCAGGCGGTATCGAAAAAGCTAACAAAGTTATGATGCCAGTTCTCTTCGCACTCTTCGTAGGTCTTGCAATCTACATTGCATTCCTCCCAGGTGCAGAAGTTGGTTACAAATACATCTTCACACTTAACCCAGCAGGTCTTGCTAACCCACAGGTTTGGGTATTTGCATTCGGTCAGGCATTCTTCTCCCTCTCTGTTGCTGGTAACGGTTCTGTTATCTATGGTTCCTACCTTGGCAAAGACGAAGACATTCCTTCCTCTGCAAGAAACGTTGCAGTATTCGACACAATGGCAGCTCTTCTCGCTATGTTCGTTATCCTCCCAGCAATGGGCGTTGGCGGCGTAGAACCATCTGCAGGCGGCCCTGGTCTTATGTTCGTTTACCTTCCAAACGTATTTAACGGCATGGCAGGCGGCAGAATCGTAGGTATGGTATTCTTTATCTGCGTTCTCTTTGCTGGCGTATCCTCTATCGTTAACCTTTACGAAGCTCCAGTTGCATTCTTCCAGGAACAGTTCAAGATGAAACGTCTCCCAGCTGTTATCGTTATGGGTGCTATCGGTGCAGTTATCTCCCTCCTTATCCAGCCTTGGACATCCCAGTGGATGGACGTTGTTTCCATCTACATCTGCCCACTCGGTGCAGCACTTGCTGGTATCATGTTCTTCTGGGTAATGAAAAAAGATACAGCTCTTGCAGCTGTTAACCAGGGTGCTAAAAAACCTATCGGCAACTGGTTCTACCCACTTGGTAAATATGTATACGTAATCCTTGCTATCGCAGCACTCGTTCTTGGTGCTATGTACGGTGGTATCGGCTAATACATAACCGGTTTAATATGCAAAATAACAGGCGGCAGTTTTGCCGCCTGTTTTGTTTTTACAGCAATAAAAATACCCGTCATAACATTGTTGGTGTTATGACGGGTATTCTATTTTAAAATTATGCATACTGACTGTTGCAAAGAGGTTTAAGCAAAGAATGTGGAAAGAATATCGTTAACCAGCTTGCCGTCTGCCTTGCCTTTTGTCAGAGGCATAAGGTTTTTCATAATAATGCCTTTTTCCTTTGGAGTTGGTGCTTCTATGCCAAGAGAATCAAGCACGGATTTGATTGTAGCTCTGATTTCTTCTTCGTCCATCTGTTTTGGCAGATATACTGTGTAGAATTCAAGTTTTGCCTTGCATTCTTCAACAACAGCTTCGTAGCCTGCAGGTGCTGTGTCCATTGTTTCTTTAAGCTGTTTAACTTCACGCTGAACAACTGCAATTTCTTCTTCAGCTGTAAGGTCTGCACGTTTGTCGATAGCTTTGGACTTAAGTGCAGCAAGCAGTGCGGACAAAGCTTCTTTCTTTAAAGTGTTTTTTTCTTTCATTGCAGCCATCATTTCGCTGCGAACCTGGTCTATAAGTGCCATAGTGGTTGGCCTCCCTTTTATTTTAAATAAATTGCAGGGGCGAACTGTCTTTACCCGCGGCATCAGCAAAGAGCAATCGGGCAAACACAGTTCGCCCCTACATTATGTTACGCGAACAAATTATTTTATAATGTAATATTATTCAACAAAATTACTTGTTGTAAACTTTGTTGAATGCGTCAGCCTGTTTATTAGGTGTCATGATAACTTCAGGAAGCTGAACGTTTTCAGGCAGGTTGCAAACATAAGCAACTGTTTCTGCAATATCGTCAGGTGTAAGGCTTTCGATACCTGTGTAAACAGCTTTTGCCTTGTCTTCGTCACCGCGGTATCTTACAACGCTGAAACCTGTTTCAACGATACCTGGTTCGATGTTTGTAACTTTGATTCTTGTGCCCATTGTGTCAACACGAAGACCGTCTGCAATAAATCTGAGAGCAGCTTTGGATGCACAGTAAACTGCGCCGCCTGCATATGCAAAGTTACCTGCAACGGAGCCCATTGTTACAACCATACCAGGCAGGTCTTTTTCTACCATCTGTGGAACAACAGCCTTGATTGTGTAAAGAGCGCCTTTAACGTTTGTGTCGATAACTTCGTCAAATTCTTCAATTCTGCCTTCGTAAAGTTTTTCTGTACCGCGTGCAAGACCTGCATTGATAACAAGAATTTCGATATCAGACCATTCCTGTGGCAAAGCAGCAACTTTGTCCATAACATCTTTGGAATCTCTTACGTCCATAACAACAGGAAGTGCTTTTGCACCAAGTGCTTCAACCTCCATTTTAACAGCTTCAAGCAAACCGGATCTTCTGCCTGTGATGATAACGTTGCAGCCAAGTTTTGCAAGTTCTCTTGCACAGCTGCGGCCGATACCGCTTGTTGCGCCTGTAATCAATGCAACTTTACCTTTGATACGACTTTCCATAATTGTAATCTCCTTTGTATGTTAAATATTTTATCAATCTCAAAACAGCATGTCGCTGTTGATTTCACCAATGTTTTTTGCACCGCACATAGCCATAACATCGCTGAGTTCGGCTTTAAGCTTTGCAACATAGCTTTCTATGCCTTCTTCGCCACCGCCGTAAACTGCGGTTACAAACGGTCTTGCAATCACAACCCCGTCAGCGCCCATAGCAAGCGCCTTGAACACATCAAGCCCGCTTCTTATACCACCGTCCACAAGAATTGTCATATCCCCTTTAACGGCTTTTACAATCTGTGGCAGAACCTCCGCTGTGCTTGGGGTGCCGTCCAGCACCCTGCCGCCGTGGTTGGAAACTATAATTGCTGCCGCACCGGCCTCTTTTGCCTTGAGTGCCCCTTTAACGGTCATAACACCCTTGACAATAAACGGTGCAGGGGACATGTCCACAATTTCTTTAAGCTGTGAGGTTGTTTTGCTGCCTGCAGGAGGTGTCATATTTTTAAGGAACGGCAGACCTGCTGCATCTATATCCATAGCAACTGCAAAACAGCCGCTGTTCTTTACAAGGTCAAATTTTTCTTTTATTGTGTCGATATTCCAAGGCTTGATGGTAGGCACACCGCAGCCGTCATACTTTTTAATCATATCGGCAGCGCTTATCATAACATCGGGGTTTGTGCCGTCACCAGTAAATGCGGCAATACCGCATTTTTTTGTGCCGCTAAGCAGAATATCGTTGTATTCAAGGTCGGTAAACTTATCGCCGTAATGCAGTTTGACTGCCCCGACAGGACCTGCAAATACAGGCAGGCTGAACTTTTTGCCAAAAAGTGTAACAGATGTGTCCACATCGGCATTTTCGCATATTGTGTCCATATTCACACGCACTTCCTGCCATTTCTGCCAGTTGCGCAAAGCCACATCACCCATGCCCTTTGCACCCGGGCCCGGAATGGTATTTTTGCATGCGGCACCGTTGCACACATAGCATGCCTTGCAGAATGGGCCTATATTGCCCCTTGCTGCATCACAAACCTGTTTATAGTCCATAAAACACACCTCTTTTACGGCTTTCAAGCCATATTTGTAGATATTAATATCATAACATTTATATGTGAATATTTCAAATATATCGGGGGAATTTTTGTACAAATTTTGCAGTGCAATTTGGTGTAAATGCCAGTATATACTGCCGGTAAATTTTTATGTAAAATTTGTCAATTACCTATTGACAAAGTAGGTGATTGATGATATATTCAAATTACCAACTAAACAAGTAGGTATAACGTACAGACAAATATGATTATATAACTTTTCATTACAGAAAGGGGACTGAATATGAGAATATATGCAGACAATGCTGCAACAACAAAAATGAGCAAAACTGCCATAGAGGCAATGCTGCCTTATATGGATAAAATATATGCAAACCCATCCAGCCTGCACACTTTGGGTCAGCTGGCAAAGGAAGAACTTGATGCCGCAAGGGCAAGTGTGGCAAAACTGCTTGGCGCACAGCCAAACGAAATTATATTTACATCAGGCGGCAGCGAAGCCGACAATCAGGCAATTATCTCTGCTGCAAAGCTTGGCGAAAGAAAAGGCAAAAAACACATCATCTCCACAGCTTTCGAGCATCACGCTGTTCTGCATACACTTGACAAGCTTAAAAAGCAGGGTTTTGAAATCACTCTGCTTGATGTACACGAAAACGGCATTGTAACACCGCAGCAGGTAGCTGATGCAATCAGGGAAGATACCTGCCTTGTAACAGTAATGTTTGCCAACAACGAAATCGGCACAATCCAGCCGATAAAGGAAATCGGCGCAGTATGCCGCCAAAAAGGTGTACTTTTCCATACCGATGCTGTTCAGGCGGCAGGTCACCTGCATATCGATGTGGAGGATATGAACATAGATATGCTGTCACTTTCGGGCCACAAGTTCCACGGACCTAAAGGAGTGGGTGTGCTTTATGCAAAAAAAGGCATTCCCCTTGTAAATATTATCGAGGGCGGTGCACAGGAAAAAGGCAGACGCGCAGGCACAGAAAACATTCCTGCAATTATGGGCATGACAGCTGCACTGGAGGAAGCCTGTGACAATATGGCAGAAAATTCCGCAAAGGTGCAGAAACTCCGAGACAGACTTATCGACGGTTTGTCGGTAATTCCCCATTCGGTGCTCAACGGCGACAGGGAAAACCGCCTGCCGAACAATGTCAGCTTCTGTTTTGAAGGCATCGAAGGCGAAGCGCTGCTTCTGCTGCTGGATGCAAAGGGTGTGTGTGCCTCATCGGGTTCTGCCTGCACATCGGGCAGTCTGGATCCAAGTCACGTTCTGCTGGCTATAGGCAGACCGCACGAAATCGCTCACGGTTCCCTGAGGCTTTCGCTCTGCGAAGAAAACACAGAGGAAGAGGTGGAATACATCATCAGAGCGGTGACACAGGTTGTGACATATCTGCGCAGCATCTCACCGGTGTGGAGCAAGCTTGTAAGCGGCGAACAGGAATTTATAATCAAATAATCTGACAGACTTAAACATATACAAGGAGAAAAACTATGGCTTTATACAGTGACAAGGTAATGGACCATTTTCTCAATCCGAGAAATGTGGGTTCAATGGATAATGCAAGCGGCGTTGGCGAAGTGGGCAATGCAAAATGCGGCGATATTATGAAGATTTATCTTAAAATCGAAGATGATATAATCGAAGATGTTAAATTCGAAACTTTCGGCTGCGGCAGTGCAATAGCATCAAGTTCAATGGCAACCGAACTTATCAAGGGTAAAAAAGTGTCCGAAGCGCTGGAATTTACAAACAAAGCGGTTGTGGAGGCGCTGGACGGCCTTCCACCACAGAAGGTGCACTGTTCTGTTCTTGCCGAGGAGGCAATCAAAATGGCACTTAAAGACTATTACGACAAAAACGGCATAGCATACGACTGCAGTGTGTTCCCAAGCTGTGACAGCTGCAGCCACTGTCATCACTGATAAAAACCAGCCTGCGGCAACTGCGTCTGCGGGCTGTTCAGGTTGCAGCGGGTGATAATTATGTGCTAGAATATAAAAAACAATCCGAGGTGATGTACAATGATGATTTCCACACGAGGCAGATATGCACTGCGCGTTATGATTGACCTTGCAGAAAATTCAAAAGGGGAATATATACCTATGAAATCGGTGGCAGAACGGCAGAATATTTCTCTTAAATATCTTGAACGCATTCTGCCTGCCCTTGTAAAAAACGGTTTTATCGAGGGTGTGCAGGGCAAAAGCGGCGGTTACAGACTGACAAGACAGCCGCAGCAATACCGCGTGGGTGATATTCTGCGCATTACCGAAGGTGACCTTGCGCCGGTGTCCTGCCTGGAGTGCGGTGCCCATACCTGCGATATGGCCGAAAGCTGCCGCACAAGACCTGTGTGGGACAGGCTGTATACTGCAATCAACGAAACTCTGGACGGCATAACAATAGCAGATTTAATGAGAAATCAGTAAACGAAAAACAGCTTAATCAATTGCGCAGACTTATAGCAGGTATAAAATTTATACATTGTATCATTAGTCAAAAACTGTTGATTTTGACAGTTGGATGTGCTATATTGAAAACAATCAGAAGTAAATAAGCTTTACAGGTGCCTTAATCTTTTAAGGTGAAAAGGGAATCAGGTGCAAATCCTGAACGTACTCGCCGCTGTAAAAAGGGAGTGCTGTCCACCATGTCACTGGGTTTATAATCCGGGAAGACGGACATCACGTTGAACTTTAAGTCAGAAGACCTGCCTGCAAGGTAATGTAAAAACCACGAGTAATTGGTTAATGCATAATATCCCTCAAAACCCTGTTCCAAATGGGTTTAAAGGCCTATAATGTTTTGATAACCTCTTGCCGACGTGTAAGAGGTTTTGTTTTATATGTGCACAATAAAACAGTTTTACCGTGAACTTCTGATAAAGATTTTTGCAATACAGAAAGGAAACGTAAAATGAAAAACAAAAAAGGTCTTTTAACACTCATTTCAATTCTTGCTGTAATCTCTGTATTTATCTTTGCATATACAGAGTTTTCTCCAAAAGCACAGCAGGGTGCAAAAAACATCACAATCGAAGTTGTAAGCGAAGACGGTTCATCTAAAATGTATGAATTAAACACAGATGCCGAATATCTTGAACAGGCTTTTGCCGAAACTGAAGGCCTGGAAATTACAAACGAAGAAGGCCCTTACGGTATGACAATCATGGCAGTCAACGGCGAAGAAGCCCGCTGGGAAGTAAACCAGGCTTACTGGTCCATTATGGTTAACGGCGAATACGGCATGTACGGCGCAAGCGAACAGGTTGTAAACGACGGAGACGCATTCCAGCTTGTGTTTACAAAAGGTTAAGGTGTATTGGTTTTGACAATGACTAAAAAACTTACTGCGCAGGATATTGCTTTTATGGGTATGGCGGTTGCCATTATAGAAGCCTGCAAAATGGTTATGCAGGGGTTGCCTAACATAGAGGTTACATCATTTTTTGTAATTCTTTTCACCCTTGTTCTGGGCAATAAAATGCTGCTTGTGGTGCCGGCTTTTACACTTATCGAAGGCTGTATCTACGGTTTTGGCATCTGGTGGGTTATGTATTTATACGCATGGCCTATGCTGGCGCTTATCACCTGGTTTGTGCGTAAAAAGGACTCGGTAATGCTTTACAGCATCATTTCGGGTTTGTTCGGGCTGTTTTTCGGGGCACTGTGTTCCATTCCTTATCTGTTCATCGGCGGCCCGTCAATGATGTTCAGCTGGTGGATTGCAGGCATACCTTTTGACCTTATACATGGTGCAGCAAACTTTGTTATTATGCTGTTGCTTTATAAACCGACACGCAGAATAATGGACAGAATAATCGAAAAGAAAAATTTTTAAAACACAGCGGCTGTTTTCCATTTGCAGCCTCACATAAAAAAAAACAGACACTGTAAAGGTGTCTGTTTTTATTTGTATATGAATTTATATTATCAGAGAATATCGCCAAAACGTTTTTTTACGCTGACTTTAAACCATTTGCCCGACATATAGTAGGCGGTAAAGATTATTGCTGTAAGACACCATGAGATAGGATAGCTTATTATGGCTGTAATAAGTGTGTTGTTCATCGGCAGCACAAACACTATCCATATAACGCGGAACACACATATGCCCATAATTGTAAGGATTGTAGGGGCAATACTGTGTCCCACACCTCGCATAGCGCCGGAAAAGTTTTCGATAAATACAAAGGTAAAGTACAGTGGCACCATAACCTTTATCATTGTTGCGCCTATTTCGATAACGGCGGCATCCTGTGTGAATATGCGGTAAAGGAACGGATAGCAGGTAAACATTACAACGGAAAGTGTGACTGCGGCAACAATGCTCAGCACATTGCAGGCACGAACGGATTTTTTAACACGGTCAAAGTTTCTGGCACCAAAGTTCTGTCCCACAAAGGTTGTGGTTGCAATACCAAAGGAGCCGACAGTCATCCAGAACATTGCATCAATTTTGCCAAAAGCTGTCCAGGCGGCAACAGTATCGGTGCCAAAAGCATTTATGCTGGACATAATGGCGATGTTGGAGATGGAAAATGCGATGGACTGTATACCGTTTGGAATGCCGATTTTAAATATTTCGCCGCACATATTTTTTTCCAGTCTGACCTTTTTCCATATAAGGTGAATGTCTTCCGGCAGACCTTTAAGGGTAAGGATAACCAGCATTGCGCTGGAAAACTGTGCGATAATTGTTGCAAGACCAACACCGGCAACACCCATATTCATAAATACAACAAACACAACGTCCAGAATGATGTTTACAATACTTGCCACAATAAGGAAAAAAAGCGGTTTTTTGCTGTCGCCCATAGCGCGCAGAATGCCGCTGCCGATGTTGTATACAAGGTTGAACACAGCACCGCAGAAATAAATGCGGATATAGACAGTTGCCTGTTCAAGGATATCGGCTGGTGTGCCCATCCATTCAAGAAACATCGGTGAAAAAGGAATGCCTATTGCCATAAGTATCAGACCGCCTGCAACAGAAATTGCAACAGCAGTATGGATTGCCTTGTCAGTGCCTTCAACGTTGCGGCTGCCGTAATACATTGCGATAACAACACCTGCACCGCTGGAGATGCCTACAAAAAAGTTTACCAGCAGGTTGATGATTGTGCCTGTAGGACCGCCAACAGCCGCAAGGGCTGCCTTGCCCACAAAGTTGCCCACTATAACGGCATCAACAGTGTTGTAAAGCTGCTGAAAAAATGTGCCGAACCATATTGGCAGAAAAAACAGCATAATATTTTTATAAAGTCCGCCTTCAAGGATTCTGTTTTGTTCCATAAAACCTCACTGTAAAATATCTGCAAATAAAGAGCCGTTGTCCAAAAACATATTGAACAAAGGCCAAAAAAGATTTTATACTATCTACTGCAAAGATAATACTTTTCAGGATAAAAGTCAATAGACAGGGATATAGAATATTCTAACCGTTTTCCATTGAATTTTGTGCTGATATTACAATATAAATATGCAATATTTTCATTGAAAATCGGCAAAGGCTGTATTATACTTTTATAGTATTGATTTTATAAATTACGGGGAAAATTATGAAACATATATCATTGAAATTTTCAGCCCTGCTTATTCCTTACTATGCAATGTGGGCGATAGGGCCGGGCTTTTTTGTTGTGGTGCTGGAACAAAAGGGCATAGCAGCCAACGAAACAGCAATCTTTACCTGTCTTATATCCCTGACTGCTGCTGTTGTACAGCCGCTTATGGGTTTTCTGTGCGATAAAACGGGCAGGGCAAAAATAATTCTGTCTGTATGCTGTGCTGTTTCGGTTATGGCGTATGTATGGCTTTATTTTATCAGCGGCACCTTTCAGCTTGTGCTGTGCAGTGTGCTTATAGGCAGCACAATCAATGCCATGTACGGTTTCAGTGAGGGCTGGCTTTCCAAGCTGGACTGCACAAAACTGGGGGTAAATTTTGGTGCGGTGCGTTCGGTGGGGTCTCTTGCCTATGCGGTTACCGCTGCGGTTTACGGCAGGCTGTTTGATATTTTTGGCGGCATATCTCTGCCAATTGCAATGGCGGTAAGCTGTGTTGTGCTTGTGCCGCTGGCTATGCTTTGCCCGGACCCGCAGATAAACGAAACACAGAAAAAGGACGGTCAGTTTGCTGTGGCGTTCAGAAGTCTTATGGCAAACAGACGTTTTGTGCTTATGGTTGTCTGCTATGCACTTGCGGTTCTTCCAACCGGTGCGGCAACAACATATTATGCCCTGCACATCCGTCAGCTTGGCGGCACAGCAGGTGATGTGGGCCTTGCTCTGCTTATACTTGCAGGCAGCGAATTTGTTACAATGCCTTTCTATAAAAAGCTGGAAAAGAAATTCGGTGCCGAAAAACTGCTTATATTTGCATTTTTTATATACGGCGTAAAAAACGTCTGCATAGGGCTGTCCACCAATGTAACAGCGGCAATACTTGCATCGGCAACGCAGGGGCTTTGTTTTTCCTTTTCTCTGCCTGGAGTGCAAAGCTATGTTGACAAGATAACTCCAAGAGAATATTCTGCAACGGCACAGATGGTAAGCAATACCGGCGGTCAGATAATATCACAGATTGTGGGTCTTGCCGTAGCAGGTGTTATGACAACATTTATCTCTGTTGGCGCAACACTTACAATACTCAGTGTATCTGCTTTTGCAGGCTGTGTGATTTTTGCAGTGGGCTTAAAAAAACTTAATAAAGCATAAAAATATAAACGTATTATATAAAAAATGTCATTCTGAGCGACAGCAAAGAATGACATTTTTTTATTATTCTGTTATTTTACAAGAACATCACAGATAAGGTCTGTAAGTTCGGTTGGATTTTCGATAGGAAGACCTTCGATAAGTCTTGCCTGAGCATAGAGAATTTCAGCATATTTTGCCAGAGAAGCTTTATCATCGTTGTAAAGGCTTCTGAGTTTTTCTGCAATAGGGTGGTCTTTGTTTATTTCCAAAGCAAGCTGTGCTTTTACGTCCTGTTTGTTTGGCAGGCTGTTAAGGATTTTCTGCATTTCAATGGAAATTTCTCCTTCACTTACAAGGCATACAGGATGATTGCGCAGTTTGTGTGTAAAACGCACATTTGCAACCTTTTCGCCAAGAGCTTCTTTCATAGCGCTGAACATGTCCTTGTTTTCTTCGTTAAGGTTGTTAAGCGCTGTTTTTTCTTCTTCAGTGGAAATGTCAAAGTCTTCCCCTGAAATGTTTACAAATTTTTTGCCTTTGTATTCTGCCAGAATCTGTGTTACAAATTCGTCAACAGGGTCTGTCATATACAAAATTTCAAAGCCTTTTTCCTTTGCAAGTTCTGTCTGTGGCAGCATATCAATTTTGTCTGCAGTTTCACCGCATGCATAGTAGATGTTTTCCTGCATTTCTCTGCAGCGGTCAACATATTCGCTGAGAGAAACCATCTTCTTTTCGCTGGAAGAAGTAAACAGCAGCAGGTCTTCAAGCACATCACGGTTTGCACCGAATGTGTGATATATGCCAAATTTAAGACCAAGCCCAAAAGCTTTGAAAAATTCTTCATAACCTTCGCGGTCTTCTTTCATCAGCTTTGCAAGTTCGTTTTTGATTTTCTTTTCGATGTTTGTTGCGATAATTTTAAGCTGACGGTCATGCTGCAGCAGTTCGCGGCTGATGTTGAGGGACAGATCTTCGCTGTCTACAAGGCCTTTTACAAAACCAAAGTAGTCAGGCAGCAGGTCTGCACATTTGTCCATAATCAGCACGCCGCTGGAATAAAGCTGCAAACCTTTTTCAAAATCCTTGCCGTAATAGTCAAACGGTGCTTTTTTAGGGATGTAAAGTAGTGCGTTGTAGGTGGCGTTGCCTTCAACTTTATAGTGAATTTCCTTAAGAGGTTCGTTGTAATCGTGGAAATTGTCACAGTAGAAGTTGTTGTAGTCTTCCTTGCTTATATCCTTTTTGTCTTTTTTCCACAGCGGAACCATACTGTTTATGGTTCTTTCTTCAACAAAGTCTTCCCATTTGTTTTCTTCGCCTTCAACCTTGCGGCTGGAAGACCAGTCCATAACAATAGGGTAGCGGATAAAGTCGGAATATTTTTTGATTATTCTCTGGAGTGTATACTGTTCCAGATATTCATCGTAGTTTTCTTCTTCGGTATTGTCTTTGATGTAAAGTGTTATCTTTGTACCTACATCGGTTTTGTCACATTCTTCAATGCGGTAACCTTCCGCACCTTCACTTTCCCAGCGGTATGCGGTGTTTTCGCCGTATTTAAGGCTTTCTGCAACCACTTTTTTGCTTACCATAAAGGCAGAATAGAAGCCTACCCCAAACTGACCGATAATGTCAATTTCTTCCTGCTTTTCATTTTCCTGTTTAAAGTTGAAGCTGCCGCTTTTTGCAATTGTGCCAAGGTTGGTTTCCAGCTCTTCGCCGCTCATACCAATGCCGTTATCGGTTATTGTAATTGTACGGTTTTCTTTGTCAAGAGCAATTTTAACGCGGAAATCATCGCGGTTAAGCTTTATTTTGTCATCAGTAAGAGACAAAAAATAAAGTTTGTCCATAGCATCAGATGCATTGGAGATAAGTTCACGCAGAAAAATTTCCTTGTGTGTATAGATACTGTTAATCATCATATCCAAAAGTTTTTTACTTTCGGCTTTAAATTGTTTGGTTTTTGCCATTTTATCACCTCAAATAAAATTTTTAGCAGTCGCAACTGTTGACTGCTAATTA
This sequence comes from Oscillospiraceae bacterium, assembly GCA_017505635.1. Classification (GTDB taxonomy): domain Bacteria; phylum Bacillota; class Clostridia; order Oscillospirales; family Ruminococcaceae; genus RGIG3102. The sequence goes on from JAFVOU010000011.1 coordinate 35,626, forward strand.
TTATATGCCTTGTTTGTGCTGTTTTCAATAGATTTCGCAAAACTTTAACAAATTTTACAAAAATGCAGATATTTGTATAAACAATATTTTAAATAATATTGAGCATTATTGGATATTAAAAATATTCTATAAACCTCTGAAAAAATATGTGCTTTTATTGCTGAATATTCCAAAAAAATATACATTTATTCAAATGTGGAATATCTGTTGCTATCGCTATTAAATAAAGATAATATAAAAGCAAATATATTTGTTGTTCAAAAGGAGGTCGGTATTTTTATGGAAAGCAATTTTTATAAAGGCAACCGCGAAAAACTTTATGCTACTTTGCCAAACGGCACAATGCTGGTAACTTTTTCAGGCAAGGAAGTTATCAAAACAGCGAACGAATTTTATCCGTTCTATGCAAACAGAAACTTTGTTTATCTGACAGGTCTTGACAGAAAGGAATTTATCCTTGCGGCTTTTAAAGATAAAGATAAAGTTGAAGAAAAAATATTTATCCAGCCTAAAAATATGATGGTGGAACGCTGGACAGGCACACGCCTTTCTCCTGAAGAAGTAAGCGAAAAATCCGGTATTGCTATGAAGGATATCCTTTACACAGAAGCATTTACCGACTTTTTTGAAAGAAAATACGGCGCAGGAAAAATCAAAACACTTGCCTGCGACCTTTACAAAAATGCATCCACAGACCGTGACAGCGAAGATGTTATCTTTGCACGCAGAATAAAACGCAGCAACCCTGCAATCGAAATTATCGACATTATGCCACAGCTGCGCAGACAGCGTGTTATCAAACAGCCTTGTGAAATCGAAGCAATGCGCAAAGCTGCTCTTGCAACAAAAGATGCTATCGTTGCAATGATGAAAGCATCAAAACCTGGTATGTACGAATACGAATACCGTGCAGAATACGACTATGCCCTTGCTAAAAAATGGGGTATGCTGGAACCTGGTTTCCCACCTATCATTTCCTGCGGCAACAACAACTTCTGCATCCACTACTACGGCAGTGACGGTCAGGCAAAAGACGGCGATATGATTCTCAATGACGTTGGTGCAAGATATGACTTTATGGGCACAGACGTAAGCCGCGGTTTCCCTTGCAACGGCAAATTCAGCGAAAAACAGCGCCAGCTTTACACAGCTGCATACAATACAAGCGAATATCTTTTCAGCATTATCAAACCTGGTATGCCAATGCACCGTGTTGACGAAATTGCCAAGGAATACTGCTGCGAAGAACTCAAGAAAATCGGTCTGCTTAAAGATTTCAGCGAAATCGGCAAATATATGTGGCACGGCGGTGCACACCATGTTGGTTTTGACACACACGACCTTGTTGAAGCCGAAACAATTCAGGCCGGTATGATGTTCTGTGTTGACATCGGTATCTATGTGGAAGAATGGGGCATCGGCTTCCGTGTTGAAGACAACTGCCTTGTTACAGAAGACGGATGTGAAAACCTTACATATATGGTGCCAAGAGCAATCGAAGAAATCGAAGCAGTTATGGCAGAAGGCAAAGCTGAACGCGGCGAATAATGTATATAAAAAGATGTGACAAAACATTGTCACATCTTTTTTGTTGTGGTATATTAATCTGTGGGGGACGGCGTCCTTGACGTCCCAGTTTCAGCATAGTAAAAATACTTTATATGCAAAATTAAAGGGACAGCTTATGAATTTCGAAATTTTTAACGGTATTGAAACTGTATATATCACAGGTCACCGCAATCCTGACGCAGACAGCCTTGTGTCTGCAAAAATAATGCAGGATATACTTGCAGACAGCGGGATAAACGCACAGTGGGTTGTATGGCAGGGCGATAAAGCGGACCCTGTTTCCATTGCGCTGCTTGAAGATGTTATGGACAGACAGCCCCTTGTGCTGACAGAAAGCGAAACAGATGGCAAAAAATTTCTGCTGGTGGACCACAATGACGTGTTGCAGTCGGTGGGGGATAAATCCCTTGCAGCTGCGGCAATTGACCACCACAGCCCAAGCGGACAGCTTGAAAATGTTAATTTAAGTGATTATTGCTGTACAGCACTGTATATCTATATGATGTTCAGGGACAGATATGATTTTTCGGACAAGCAGAAAGAGCAGATTTTCCGTGCCGTACTTGGCGACAGCGTGTTTGGCAGAAGCAGCCGCTACAAACCTGCAAAAGACGGCGATGCGGTTAAACTGCTTGGCTACAGCACAGACTATGATGAATATTTTAAAAAATATTTTGTGCCTACCGACCTGACCGACTGCATAACCGCCTTTGCCGAAAACGGTGTAAAAAGCTATAAATACAGCTGGGCAGAGATGAAAAGCGGTTACATTGAGGCAATGGACACCAATCTGCTTGAGCAGTATAAAACCTTTGTGCAGAATTATAACGGCAATTTTTTAGGCATATGGCTGGACTATTCGGTGCCGAAAACCTATGCATTTTTTAAATTTGACGGCAGACTGTACGAATATGTTTACGACTGTGTTGCCTCCCGTGCGGCACTGATAATGCCGTATATCATCGAAACTTTTGGAAAATAACAGAGAAATCTGTTTTTGATATTGTATATATTTTGACAGCAGAAAAGGAGAACTGTTATGAATTTGTTCTATAAAGAAAAACTCTGCGAAGTACTGCAGAAAAACAATGTTGATGCAATTCTTATTGCACCGGGCGAAGAACTGGAATTTATCTTGGCCACACAACACATATCTGCGAACGTTTTCAGGCTTTGTTTATCAAAGCAGACGGCGAATATTTCTATGTCTGCAACAAGCTGACAGAAGACGAAATCAGCATGTATATGGACGGCAACAAGGTTTACGGCTGGTACGATAAGGAAGGTTTCCTGCCAACAGTTAAAAAAGCACTGGAAGAAAACGGCCTTATGGGCAAGACAATCGGCGTAAACAGCACCGAACGTGCCTGCCTTGTGCTTGACATTATGCAGAATATGGATGTTAAGTTTATCAACGGCAAGCCTCTGCTTGAAAGAATGCGCATCTGCAAAACAGATGAAGAAATTGAAAATCTGCGCATTGCAGGCCGCATTACAGATGAAACATACTACGAAATTCTTAAATTTGCAAAACCTGGTATGCGCGAAAAGGATATCGTTGACTTTATCAAGGAAGAATTTGCAAAACGCGGTGCGGATTTCGGCTTTGCAATCATTGCTTCCGGCGAAAACGCAGCACTGCCGCACTACAATGATGACAAACGCGTTATTCAGGAACAGGACGTTCTCCTCTGCGACTTCGGCTGTGTTTACAAAGGTCTGTGCGCAGATATGACAAGAACATTCTTTGTTGGCGGCGTAACAGAAGACCAGAAAAATATGTACAACTATGTTCTGCGTTCCCAGCAGGCAGGTGTTGATGCAGCAGTTAACGGTGCATTTATCCCTGATGTAGACAAGGCTGCACGCGACATCATCGACGAAAGCGGCTATGGCGAAACATTTGTAACCCGCCTTGGTCACGGCATAGGCTTCTCTATCCACGAAGCACCGGACATCAAGCAGTCCAATCCTATCTATCTCGAACCTGGTATGACATTCAGTATCGAACCTGGTATCTACCGTGTGGGCGAATTTGGTATCCGCATCGAAGACATCGTGCTTGTAACAGAAAACGGCAACGAAACACTTAACAACGCAACAAAAGAACTGCTTGTTGTAAATAACTGAAAAATGTAAAAAACAACCCGCGGGGATTTACCCGCGGGTTTATCTTTTTATATTATAAAAATTGTAGTTATCTCAGGATATAAACAGCAGACAGTATACATACAAGCCCCATAACAACTGATGCAGTAAGAGGTTCGCCAAAAGCGATAACGCCGACAAATGCTGCGGCAACAGGTTCGACACTGGCAAGAATTGCCGCCTTGCCGCTTTCAATTTCGGCAAGCCCTTTTGTGTACAGAACAAAAGGCAGAACTGTGCAGATAAGCACAATACCGACAGCAAGCAAAGGCACAACTGTGGAAATCTGCAGCATGCTGGCAACCTTTGCAGGCGATGATACAAACAGTGATGCAATACCTGCACATACAAAGGTGTAGTATGTAACGGTATATGGTTTGTAATGCTGCAGGGCAAAACGGCCAAAGATGGAATAAAGGGCATAGAAAAAACCACTGCCAAGGCCCGTAAGCAGACCTGCAGTTGTAACACTTACATTGCCGCTTGCTATACCGCTTACAAAAACACATCCCGCAAAGGTGATAACAAGCGCTGCAAGTTTTTGCTTTGTTATTTTATCCTTCCATATAACGGCACTCATAATCATTACAAAAACAGGGGATGTATAAAGCAGAATTGCCGAAACTGCAAGGGAACAGTGCTGCTGACAGGAAAAATACAAAAGGGTAAACAGTACCACACTCACAAGCCCTGTGCCGATAAAATACGGAAAATGTTTAAGCTTTATGCGAAAAACAGTTCTGTCGGTAATGGAAAAAAGCACTGTCATGGCAAGCAAACCGCCAAAATTTCTCACAAGAACAATGTCTTTTGGCGCAAATCCGAATGCGGAGAGATTTCGGCTGAACAGCCCAAGAAAACCCCAGGCTATGCCTGCTGTAAGTATAAATATATGGGGAAGATATTTTTTCATGGTTAACCTCGTTTATTTGTTGATTTTACAGTTTTACTTCCACAAACTTATCTGCAACAATGCTGTTTGCGGTTACTTTGCAGCTTAAAGCATAAACACCCACACCGCTTTGTGAGGCAGCTCTAAGTGCATCGGCAAAGGCGGGATGTGTTTCTCTGTTTGGTGTAAAATATTTTACATCATCCATCTGAATGATAAAGAAAATATATGCCTTGTAGCCGTCCTTTACACACTGGCAAAGCTCGTTTATATGTTTTACACCTCGCTCGGTTGGTGCGTCGGGAAACAGCACAACACCGTCTTTTTCAAGGGTAACCCCTTTTACCTCAACAAAAATTTTGTCTTTTTCAGTTTCAAGATAATAGTCAAATCGGCTGCTGCCGTAGGTCTTTTCGGTCTTTATCAGTTTTAAACTGCCAAAAAATCCGCTGTCCTGTGCCCATTCACCAAACACTTTGTTGGGTATCTGGCTGTCCATATTTATCATTTTTTCACCCTTTAAAACACCAATAAGGTCATATTGTGTTTTGCGGTTGGGATTGTCGCTTTTCTGCACAAAAACCGTGGCGTTTTCAACCAGCAGTTCTTTGCAGCGGCCTGTGTTTTTAACGTGTGCAATTTCTTCTTTACCGTCAATTTCTATATGGGCGATAAAACGGTTTGGACGGCTTAAAAATTTTGCGGTATAAATATTTTTATAAATCATAAAATCTTCCCGAAATTTTTTGTAGTTTTTTGAATATGTTGTGATAAAATTATATTAAAGAAAACACACCTTTTTTTCAAGGAGTTTTTTATGGAACAGGTTTACAAAAATAAAATTGACTGCAGCGGCTGCACAGCCTGCCGACATATCTGCCCTGAAAATGCTATTGAAATGCAGGCGGACAGCGAGGGTTTTCTTTACCCTGTAATAGACACAAAAAAATGCATAAACTGCGGTCTGTGCCGTGATATATGCCCTTTCATCAACAGTGAAAGTTTAAAAAACGGCGGTCAGCAGAACTGCTACAGCTGTGTGCACAGGGACGAAGATGTGCTTAAAGCTTCTACCAGCGGCGGTGCATTTACCGCTTTGTCCGACTACATACTGGAAAACGGCGGCGTAGTTTACGGCGCTGATTTTGACGATGATTTCAACGTTGTGCATTCCCGTGCAATCAGCAAGGAACAGCGCAACCGTCAGCGGGTTTCAAAATATTCACAGAGCGATTTAAAGGATACCTTTGTCAGGGTAAAAAACGACCTGCAGAACGGTCTTACAGTGCTGTTTACCGGTACACCTTGTCAGGTAGCAGGGCTTAAAGCTTATCTGCCAAGACACCTTACCGAAAATCTTTATCTGTGCGACCTTATCTGCCACAGCATTCCAAGCCCGCTTATCTGGCAGGAATACAAAAAATGGCAGGAAGAAAAACACGGCGGCGGCAGGATGACAAAGGTTATGTTCCGCAGCAAAGCACACCCCTGGACACGCAACAACTCCAATCGCGGTTTCAGCTTTGAGATGAACGGCGACGGAATTATACACGAGGACAATATCTTTTATGACCTGTTCTTCAAGGTAGGCACAATTATGCGTCCGTCCTGTGCAAACTGCAAATTTACAAGCAAAAACCGTGTGGGGGCAATAACCATTGCGGACTACTGGGGCATCGAGGAGTTCAGCCCCGAAACCTATACACCGCTTGGTGTTTCGGTTGTACTGGCAAACAACCCCAAAGGCGAAAAGCTGGTTTATCATATGAAACAGCGGGCAAACATTCAGCAGCGCCCTATGGCAGAACAGCTGAAGCATCAGAAACGCCTGTCCGAGCCTGTTAAATATCCGTACTTCCGCGATGAATTCTGGCAGGATTTAAGGGTGAACGGGTTTGATTATGTAATGAACAAGTATGTTTATAAAAAATAAATTAAAAACAGGAAAAGCACCGCAGCAGCGGTGCTTTTTTGCTATACAATCTTGGTTGTCCAGTCTTCCAGATTCCAGACGTCTGTAACTATATCCTGATAGAATTCAGGTTCGTGGCTTACAAGGATAACTGTGCCTTTAAAATCTTTTATAGCTTTTTTAAGACTGTCTTTGGCATCAACGTCAAGGTGGTTTGTAGGTTCGTCCAGCACAAGCAGGTTGAAGCTTTTAAGCATAATTGCGCACAGACGCACCTTTGCATTTTCGCCGCCGGAAAGCACCTTGCACTGTGTTTCGATGTGTTGTGTGGTCAGCCCGCATTTTGCCAAAGCACCGCGCACACCCGCATTGGTCATGGACGGATACATATCCCATATTTCGTTAAGTGCGCTTTTGCCGCTTGCTATGTGTTCCTGTTCAAAATATGCAGGTTCAGCGTAGTAGTCAAGGTGAACTTCGCCGTCAAAGGCAGGTATAATGCCCAGCATTGTTTTAAGCAAAGTGGATTTGCCAAGGCCGTTAACACCCTTTATTGCAATTTTCTGACCGCGTTCAACGATAAAGTTTACAGGGCGTGTCAGCGGTTCGTTGTAACCAAGCACAAGGTTTTTGCCTTCCACCACAACTTTGCCCGGCGCACGGGAATATTCAAAGGCAAAAATCGGCTTTGGTTTTTCCTTTGCCAGTTCGATAATTTCCATTTTATCCAGCTTTTTCTGACGGGATTTTGCCATATTTGTTGTGGCAACACGGGCCTTGTTGCGTGCGATAAAATCTTCAAGATGAGCAATTTCCTTCTGCTGTTTTTCGTAGGCCTGTTCAAGCTGACGTTTCTTCAGTTCGTACATGGCAGTAAAGTCATCGTAGTTGCCTTTATATCTTGTCAGCACTGCATTTTCAACATGGTAGATAACGTTTGTTACATCATTTAGGAACGGCACATCGTGGCTTACAAGCAGAAATGCGTTTTCGTAGTTCTGCAAAAATGTAGTCAGCCAGCGGATATGGTTTTCGTCAAGGTGGTTGGTAGGTTCGTCAAGGATAAGGATTGTAGGGTTCTGTAAAAGCAGTTTTGTCAGCAGAACCTTTGTGCGCTGCCCGCCGCTGAGCTGGCTTACATCGCGGTCAAGACCTATTTCGCCAAGGCCAAGACCGTTGGAATATTCTTCGATTTTGCTGTCGATTGTGTAAAAGCCGCTGTGGTCAAGAATATCCTGAATGTCGCCCACATCTTCCATAAGCTGTGTCATTTCTTCGTCTGTGCAGTCGCCCATTCTGTTGTACATTTCCAGCATATCCGCTTCCATTTTGTACATTTCGTCAAAGGCTGTGCGCAGAACATCGCGTATTGTCTGGCCTTTTTCCAGCACGGAATGCTGATCAAGATAACCTACTGTGGCACGTTTTGCCCATACGATGCTGCCTTCGTCGGCAGGTTCCTTGCCTGTGATAATGTTGAGAAATGTGGTTTTGCCTTCGCCGTTTGCACCGATAAGACCGATATGTTCGCCCTTTTTCATACGGAAGGACGCATTGTCAAGTATCTGTCTTTCACCAAAACCGTGGCTTACATTTGTAACTGTCAGCATATTTAAACCTCTCTTTAATGGGGGGATTTGTTTTGTATACTCTAAAAAATAATTTTATCATATTATGCAGCAGTTGTGCAAGAAAAAGAAAACGGGATGTATTTTGTGCTGATATAATAAAAGTTGCAGTTTTTGACTTTTGGTGGTAAAATAATTTGTTAAGGAAAATATTTGTTTTCGCAGGATTTTCAATCCTTTACTATACAGATTTTTACGAGGTGTAAATGGAAATTATTGTAATAGGCGGCGGTGCTGCAGGGCTTTTCTGTGCAGGGTTTATGGCCGAAAAACACAAGGTTACCATAATTGAACATATGGACAGCTGCGGCAAAAAACTGCTTGTAACAGGCAAGGGCCGCTGCAATGTAACCAACGACAGCGACGAGGAAACAATCCTTAAGAATATCCGCACAAACCCTAAATTTATGTTCTCCTCTGTTTATCAGTATCCTCCTGCAAAGGTTATGGAATTTTTCGAAAGCAGGGGAGTGCCTCTCAAAACAGAACGCGGCAGACGTGTTTTCCCTGTAAGTGACAAGGCAATGGATATCAAAAAAGCCCTGGAAAAACACTGCGGTGCTGCTGATATAGTTTATGATGAAGTTGAAAAACTTATCATCGAAGACGGCGCTGTAAAAGGTGTTGTTCTTACAGGCGGCAGAAAGATGTATGCCGACAGGGTTATTGTTGCAACAGGCGGTATGAGCTATAAACAGACAGGTTCTACAGGTGACGGCTATAAATTTGCACGTCAGGCAGGCCACACTGTTGTAACACCAACAGCAAGTCTTGTTCCGCTGGTGGAAAACGGCTCTATGTGCAGGGAAATGATGGGTTTAAGCCTTAAAAACGTAAACCTTTCTCTTGTATACAAAAACAAAAAAGTGTTCAGCGAACAGGGCGAAATGCTCTTTACCCATTTTGGCATTTCAGGGCCATTGGTGCTGTCTGCTTCCTGTCATATCAAGGACAAGGATATCCAGCAGTACAAGGCGGTTATAGATATGAAACCTGCCCTGCCAAACGAGGTGCTTTACAAACGCATCTGTGACGACTTTGAAAAGCTGCACACAAAAAAGGCTGCAAACTGTCTGGAATGGCTGCTGCCAAAATCCATGATTCCTGTTATGCTCAAGGTATGGGGTATTGATACAGACAAGCCTGTTAACCAGATTACACGTCAGGAACGCCTAAAGCTTGTGGAATGTATGAAAAACTTTGAAATTCCGCTTAACTCCAAATACAAGCTGGACATTGCGGTTATCACATCGGGTGGTGTTTCGGTTAAGGAACTCAACCCAAAAACAATGCAGTCCAAAATCTGCGAAAACCTCTACTTTATCGGTGAGGTTATTGATGTGGATGCTTACACAGGCGGCTACAATCTGCAGATAGCATTCAGCACAGCATACGCGGCGGCACAGTCTGTTCTGGAACAGTAAAAACGGCTGCAACCTGCCGCGGCAATCACAACAAATTTTTACATAAAGGTGGATTATATTATGAACTATCGCATAGCATTGGACGGTCCGTCAGGTGCGGGCAAAAGCACAATTGCAAAAAGACTTTCGGCAGAACTTGGCTTTGTATATGTGGACACAGGTGCAATGTACCGTTCCATTGGTCTTTACTGCCTGCAGAATGGTATAGATACATCTGACAAAGCTGCAGTTACAGCAGCTTTGCCGCAGATTGACATTCAGCTTAAATATGTTGACGGCGAACAGCGTGTTGTGCTCAACGGCACAGATGTTTCCAAAGAAATCCGCATAAACGAGGTTTCCATGGCAGCAAGCAAGGTTTCTGCCTATAAGGCGGTACGCGCATTTTTGCTGGACACACAGCGCAATATGGCAAAAACACAGAGCGTTATTATGGACGGCCGTGATATCGGCACAGTTGTTCTGCCTGATGCTGAAATAAAAATTTTTATTGTTGCAGCCCCTGAAGAACGTGCAAAACGCCGTTACAAAGAACTTATCGAACGCGGTCAGAATGTGCCTTTTGAAGAAGTGCTTGCAGATATTATCCAGCGTGACTACAATGACGAAAACCGTGCCGAAGCACCATTGCGTCAGGCAGAAGATGCAATCCGTCTTGACACAAGCCTGCTGGACTTTGAACAGTCCTACAATGCTGTGCTGGAAATTGCAAAAAAACGTATGGCAGAATAATTTTTAAAATGTCATTTTGTACAAGGTAAAAAACAACCCTGTCTGCACCTGTTTTCAGCTGTGCAGATACCGGTTTTGAAAAATAAAATAAGGTTAAGGTAAAAATATGGTTTATGTAATAACTGTTGCAATTGTTTCTGTGCTTTTCCGTCTGCTTTTTCAGGTGGATTGCTATGGAAAAGAGGTAATAGATGAATACAAAACAAACGGCAGACCGTATATTGTCTGTCCTAACCACATTTCTGCAGTGGACCCGGTGTTTGTTGTTATACTGCGTGGCCGTGGCCGCAAACTTACTGTTATGGCAAAGGAAGAACTGTTTAAAATAGGCATTTTAAGCTGGTTTTTCCGCAAACTTGGTGCTATTCCCGTTGCACGCGGAACAGGGGACAAAGCGGTGCTGGACAAGGCTGTAAGCGATGTTGCAAACGGTGCAGGGGCGCTTATCTTTCCGGAGGGCACACGCGGCGAAGGCAATACTATGGGCAAACTGAAAAGCGGTGCTTTTGCCATTGCAGCACAGACAAGGGCAGATATTATCCCTGTGCGCATTATCTATCACACAAAGGACGGCAATATGAAATTGTTCTGCCGTGTGACTGTAGTGTTCGGCAACCCGCTTAAAATTGAGGATACACAGCTTGACTCTGGTTCCCGCCAGAAAATCCGTGAAGCAAAGGCGGCTATGGAAGAAAGCTATGCAAAAATGCTGGAGGAACACCTGTAATGAATATAACTCTTGCAAAAACAGCAGGCTTCTGCTTTGGTGTAAAACGTGCGGTAAATATGACATATGACCTTGCACAAAGCGGCAAAAACGTTGCAACCCTGGGGGAACTTATTCACAACAAGCAGCTGGTTGCAGACCTTGAAAAAAACGGTGTTATCACCCTTGAAAACACCGATATACCAGAAGGCTACGAGGTTGTTATCCGCAGTCACGGCATTGTAAAAAGCATTTATGACGAGCTGGAGGCAAAAGGGGTTGTCATCCACGATGCTACCTGTCCTTATGTAAAAAAAATACACAGGATAGCTGAAAAGATTTCGGCGGATGGTAAAATATTGCTTGTTATGGGGGACGAAAACCACCCGGAAGTTCAGGGAATTGTAAGCTACTGCACAACCGAAAGTCACATTTTTGCTGACCCGGAAGACCTGAAAAACTGGCTTAAACAGTGCGAAAACAGCAAAAAAGATATGGCTTTGGTGGCACAGACCACATATATGTTAAAAAAATGGCAGGAAAGCGTAAATATCATTAAAAAAGTATGTACAAATTGCGAAATATTTGATACAATATGTAGAGCAACACAAGAAAGACAGCAGGAAGCAGAGCAGCTTGCAAAGCACAGCGATGTAATGGTTGTCATAGGAGGAAAACATTCTTCCAACACACAGAAGCTTGTGGGGGTGTGCAGCAGCTACTGCCCTACCATAAGCATCGAAACAGGTAATGAGCTCTTACCGGAGCTTTTTATAAATAAAGAAAATGTGGGCGTCACAGCAGGTGCAAGCACCCCGGCGTTCATAATCCAGGAGGTACTTAATAACATGAGCGATTTGAATCGTGACTTTGAAATGGACTTTGGAGCAATGCTCGCAGAATTTGAAGGTTCTGAAGCTAAACTGCACAGAAATGCAGTAGTTAACGCAACAGTAGAAAGCGTTACAGCTAAAGAAATCATTGTTTCTGTTCCAAACTGCCGTTACACAGGCACAGTAAAGGCCAGCGAATTTTCTGCTGACCCAGCTGCAAAGCTTGAAGAATTAGTAAAGAAAGGTGACGAGCTTACACTCATCGTTATTAAAACTGACGACAATGCCGGCGAAGTTCAGCTCTCCAAAAAGAGACTTGACGAACGTGAAGGCGAAGGTGCAGTTGAAGCAGCAGCACAGAGCGGTGAAGTTCTCACAGCAAAAATTGCAGAAGCAGTTAACGGCGGTCTTGTTGCTTTCGTTAAAGGCGTTAGAGTATTTATTCCAAAATCTCTCGCTGCAGGCAGAAACGAAAACATCGAAGATCTGGTAAAAACAGAACAGCAGATCAAAATTATCGAATGCACAAGAGACGGTGGCAGAAGAAAAGTTATCGGCTCCATCAAAGCTGTTAAAGATGCAGCTACAAACGAACTCAAAGAAAAATTCTGGGCAGAAGTTGAAGAAGGCAAAGTATACACAGGTACAGTTAAATCCCTTACACGTTACGGTGCATTTGTTGACATCGGCGGTGTAGACGGTCTTGTTCATATGTCCGAAATCACATGGGAAAAAATCAAACACCCAGCAGAAGTTCTCACAGTTGGTCAGGAAATCGAAGTATTCGTAAAATCCCTCGACAGAGAAGCTGGCAAAGTTAGCCTCGGTCACAAAAAAGAAGAGGACAACCCATGGGCTAAATTCGAAACAGAATACCCAATCGGTACAATCTTTACAGCTAAAGTTGTTTCCATCACAAAATTCGGTGCATTCGTAAAAATTCTTCCAGGTGTTGACGGTCTTGTTCACATTTCCGAAATTGCTTGGGAAAGAGTTGAAGATCCTAACGCAGTGCTTAAAGTTGGTGAAGAAGTTCAGGTTAAACTTATCGGTGTTGACCTTGAAGCAAAACGCGTAAGCCTCTCCATCAAACAGACAAAAGAAGCACCAGTTAAAGAAGAAGCTCCAGCTGAAGAAGCAGCTGAAGAAGCAACAGAAGAATAATTAATTTATTCGCTCACAAAGTTCAATTTTAATAAGTCCCAAAAGTCACCCCTGTATAATGCAGGGGTGTTTTTGCGGACAGAATTATATGCAGCAGACATAAAATGGTGTTTTGCTGCGGAGGTCAGTTATGTATGTAGTAAAATATATAAAATACGGCAGTGAAGAATATGACCGCACACTTAAACTGCGTAATGAGGTTATGTATAAACCTATCAGCAAAAGTATGTACGATATTGATGTTTCCTGCGAGGCAGACCAGATTATCATCGGTGCTTTTGAAACCAACACTATGGTGCGCGACCTGCTTATCGGCATCGGTATCCTGTCATACAAAGGCGACAACAAATGGTTTGTGGAATATGTGTGCGTTGATACCGTGCTGCAGAAAAAAGGCGTGGGCAGTGCACTTATGCAGTGCCTTGAAAAAATTGCCCGAGACCGCGGTGCAACGGTGCTTGGGCTTGATTCCCGCCTTGCGACAATAGATTTCTATCAGCGTTTCGGTTTTGTACAGAAAGGCGAGATTTTCTACAAGGACATCGCTCCTGTGGGCCATGTCTATATGGAAAAAGAACTTCCGGCAATTCCGAAAGAAATCAGGGAACACAGCCATGGCTGCTCCTGCGGATGCGGTGGTGACCATCATCACCATCACGAACATTAGCATACAAAAAACTCCCGGTTTTATACAAACCGGGAGTTTTGCTGTTTTTGCAATATGTTTTTGCTGTAAAAGGCATTCGGCAGAACAGCAAGGTAATTAAGTTAATAAAAATATGTCATTCTGAGGAACGTAAGTGACAAAGAATCTCCCGGTTTGAACAGACGAAGAGATTTTTCGCTGCGCTCAGAATGACATTTTGCTTTATTGTATTAAGTTGATATTTTTGAATTTCGCTTAACTTAATGAAATTGGGCGGAATAGAATGTCTTATTCTGCAGGCTGAACTTCGCCGTTGTCCTCAACAGACTGCACAGCACCTGTAGCGGTGATTGTTTCAACCATAGCATCATCGATTACGGCAATATAGCTTTTGCCTACATTAATCTGCACAGGGTTGCCGTCAAGGTCTGTGATGATAAGAGGATTTTCCGGTTCACCTTTCTGCCACAGCACAGGGATATATTTGCCGCCGTAGAAGTAATATCCTTCGCCGCCCTGTGTCATATCAAATGCGGTGCAAAGCCCGTCAGGATAAAGCACAACAGCGGTGTTGAGCAGCAAAAAGTTATCAAAGCTCAGCTGACAGTTGTTGTGTTCGTCCATATGCGGTACACCAAACTGACTTTTGTAGTATTTGTTGGTTGCTGCATCATAGTGCATTGTTGTGTCAGCATAGTCGGAAAAACGGAATGAAATATCTGTAGCATCAAAGCCGTTGTCCAGAGTTACAGGGGCTTCGCGGTAGTCTGCAAAATTGAGCGCAGGATAAAGGTTGCCTGTTGTGTTTATGCCTGTTGCCTTGATGCCATTGCGGATAAGGTCAGCTTCGGTAAACCAGCAGTGTTCGTGTGCATATGTGCGTGCACGGGTTTCGTCATAGTCAAAACTGCTTACGCCGAGATAAAGCCCGTCAATGTTCTGATAACGATAGAAATTGAGCATATCATTTGCATATATGCTGGCGCCTATATGAACATAGATGGCATTGAGCGGAAGCATAAACTGAATAAACTGGTCGCGTGCAGAACGTACAGGTCCAAGACGGTCGATATCGTCAAGTTTGTCAAACACAGCCATAAGACGTGTGATACCGCCTTCGGTAACCATTTCGTAGATTATGTCTGCATCAGCCGTACCGTACTGTGGCTGTGCATATTTTGAGTTGTCAATCATAACGGCAACAGGGCGCTGTGTATTGTCGCTGCCCTTGAGAGCTTCGCCTGTAATGTAGTTGTATTCGCGTTCTTCCACAACAACATTCTGAACGTCGTTGCCGGATTCAGGTTCGGCGGATGGTTCGTTGCTGCGGCCGCAGGCTGTAAGATTGAGCAGCATGGAAGCCGCAAGCAATAAGGATACTAACTTTTTGATAATAAAACCTCCTTTGCGTATTATTCTTTGCCCAGAAGCATTGCAGCAGCAAAGCCTAAAACAGCAGTAACACCAGATACAATAAATGCGGAGAAAGGTATTGTACCGCTGTAGGAGCCGTATGCGATTGGGTCAAGGAAAATACCGATTAAACTGCCCATAATAAGGCCGAGAATTATATAGTAAGTTTCTGTGTGGTATTTTGCCATAAGAAACTCGATTGCTTTGGAGATGAGGATTGCACCGAGAATCATACCGATGCCCAGAGGTGCACAGAATTTGATAATGCTTACAAGAATTGTCATATCAAATGTAAGCAGGAAGTCCTTTACCATTGCAACATAACCGATAACAACATTGTAAAGGCCCATAAGCACAAGCATAAAGGAACCGCTGATACCGGGAACAATCATTGCAGCGGAAGCAACAGCACCGCCGAGCAGAGCCTTGAGCATAAGACCAACGGAAACAGCGCCAACTGTTGCTGTACCGCCTTCTGCTGTTTTGAATGTTGCAAGGAAGATAACCAGTGCAAATGCAAGCAGAGTATAGATGATGTAGTTTTTGTCACCTTTGTTTACAGGGCGTTTGCTTTTTGCCATACCGTAGATAAGCGGCAGACTGCCTGCTACAAGGCCTGCAAAGAAGCTGCAGGTTGGAAGAGAGTAGTTTTCAAGGCAGAAGTCGATAAGTACGGAAAATGCAAGAACACCAACGCCTGCGCCTGCAAGCAAAGGCAGAAGAAACATAATATGTTTTTTGATATCTTTTGTAAAGTGGTTTATAGCATCAATCATGCGGTCAAAGATATGTAAAACAACAGCAATTGTGCCGCCGCTTACACCAGGAATAACGTTTGCAACACCGATGATGATGCCTTTTAAAAATAACATAATCATAAAATTAACTAACCTCGTCTGAATATATTACAAAATATAATAATAAGGCATATATATACAAATATCAGTATATCACAAATAAAGTTGCATATACAAGTGAAATAATGCTGAACTTTGTAAAAAATGATAATTTAAGATGTAAATAATTGGTAAAAAGTGCACAAACACCTGTTATTTTTCACAATGTAAAATTTTACTTTTGCCTTTACAAATACAGTGGATATATAGTAATATAGTATACAAGATAATACTTTTACGACAAAGTGAAAAATGCCGTAAAAAGATAAATCAGGAGAAAAAATTATGAAAAGATTTATAACACTTATGCTTGCAGCAGTTATGTCACTTTCACTGCTTACAGCATGCGGTGGCGGCAGTGCACCGGCAGAGCCAACACCGGAACCAACACCTACACCAAGAATGTATTTCCCTAATCCGTTTACAGGTGAGGCAAAAACAGCAGATTTCCCGGACGGTCAGCGCGCAGTTGCAGTTATGGTAAACAACATCTCTGCATGCCGTCCGCAGAGCGGTCTTTCCCAGGCTTCCATTCTTATCGAAACAAAGGTGGAAGGCGGTATCACACGCTTTGTTGCACTTTTTGATGACTACACAAAACTTGATGACGTAGGGCCTGTACGTTCTGCACGCGACCAGTTCTGGCAGCTTGTTATGCCATACGATGTGCTTTACTGCCACATCGGCCGCAGCGCAATCACACAGACATACATCGACACATTTGAATACAACGATAAAGACCTTGACGGCAACTCCCTCAACTTTATCTACCGCCGCAACCGTCCTGGCAAGGCTACAGAACATACAGCATACACAAATGCTGAACTTCTGCAGGATGCTATCGACAGAGGCGAATATGATATGAAGCATACATACGAAGAACCAATCTTCGACTTTGTGGACTACGATATTGTTCCTGGCGGCAAACGTGAACTCAACGGCAGCGAACCTGGCCCTGCAGACCAGATTCAGATTGTTCACTCCCATGCATACCGCACATACTTCCAGTATGACAAAGCAAGCGGCAAATGGCTTATGAGCCAGTACAACGGCACAAAAGGTGCTGTTGAACCTACAGTTGACGAAAACAACGGCAAACAGCTTGCATTTGATAACGTTATCGTTCTGGTTGCGGATATCACAACATATCCATATCCGGGCGGCAACCCAAAAGGTGACCCTAACTACCAGAAGGTTGACCTTTCCTACGGTGACAAAGGTATCTACTTCTCAGGTGAAGGCTACGAAAGAATCCGCTGGTTCAAAGGCGGTGCACCTGACCAGCTGAGATTTACAGACCGTGATGAAAAGCCAATCGAAATCAACTGCGGCAAAACATATATCGCATTTGTTGACAATGACGAATGGGGCAGCTTTAAATGGGCATACACACCGGCAGGCGAATCCATCGAAGTTGATGTAAGCAGCATCGGTGTTGTAACAGATGTTGAAACAGACTAATACCTGAAACAAAAACAGTCAGCTTAGCGACCTCCAGACAAGAAAACACAAACACAGTATACAGCACAAAAATGTCCCCATCAAAGCACCAATTGGTGTCTTGATGGGGATTTATGTTTTCTTATCAGGATGCCGCTTTCTGCTGACTGTTTTTTTACAAAAAAATCCGCAGAATGTTCTGCGGATTTAAAATCTGATAAAAAATTATTTTGTAACAACCTCTTCAGCGGATTTGATAACGTTGAAAAAGCCTGTGGAGTGCTGCGGATAATCCTTTGCAATTGTTTCGCTTGTCATTTCAAAGCAGTCCTTGTCAAGCTGCTTGTCTTTAAGCAGGTCGTTGATATCTGCGCAAAGTTTAATTTGTGCAGCAGTTGTGTAACCTTCAAAAACATTGTTGTTTATTTCAAACAGGCTCTGTGAGTTGTTTTTGTTGCTGGAATACATAATGCGGAACACCTTGTAGATGGACATAGAGATGTAATCGCTTACTTTTGTTGTCAATTCCTTATTGCCACACTGTGCCAGTTTGTCGTATAATATATTGAGACTGGAGAAGATAAGACGCTTGTTCATTGTCGGCAGCACACTGCCTGTAAATTTAGAGTCTTTTGCAGAATTGTCTGCAGGCAGGTCGTCAACAGAGATAACAGTACCGTTTCTGTCTGCTGTTCTGCCAAGAAGATAGTCGCTGGAAACGTTGTAATAGTCACAAAGTCGCACAAGAAAATCCAGCCCGCACTCTCTCAAGCCTTTTTCGTAATGGCTTAAAAGTGCCTGACTGATGCCCAGGTCCATAGCAACCTGTTTCTGTGTGATGCCCCGTTCTTTACGCAGCAGGGTGATAATACGACTGAAATTGTTCATAATATTTTCTCTTTCGAAATTTTTACTGTCTGTAAATTATATAATAAAAAAAACATAAAGTAAATAGCAAAAAAATATCGTATATAACAAAATAGTGGAGGAATTTACAAAATGCTTACATATAAACTGCACCTTATCCGTCACGGTTTAACATCCGGTAATACCGAAAGCCGTTATGTTGGCGGCGGTACAGACGAAGGTCTTTGCCAGCTTGGTATCGACAGCCTTAATTTTTTAAAGGAAAACTACAGCTACCCTGAGGTTGAAAAAATCTATACAAGCCCTATGAAACGTGCTGTTGAAACCTGCGAAATCATCTATCCGGGCCGTGACTACACTGCAGTAGATAACCTCAGAGAATGTAATTTCGGTGAATTTGAAAACAAATCCTTTGCCGAACTCAGCAACAATATCCGATTTACATACTGGCTTAAACATCAGAGCGAATTTGTGCCGGAAGGCGGCGAAAGCAACCAGGAATTTGCCCAGCGCTGTGCAGACGGGCTCAATCAGGTGTTTATGGATATGATGAAAAACAACATCCGTGAAGCTGCCTGCATCTGCCACGGCGGTGTTATGGCATTGCTGCTTGGAATGTATGCCTATCCGCAGAAGCCTTTCCACGAATGGACAAGCGATTCCGGCTGTGGTTTTACGGTTGCAACCAATACACAGTTCTGGACACGCGACAACGTTATGGAAGCTGTGGATATCCTGCCAATAGGCTGGGGCGAAGTTATCCGTCAGGCAAACGAAGCAAACGAGAACAAACAGTAAAAAGAGGTTTATATGACTTCACTGAAAACCGACAACAGAATAGAATGGATAGATACAATGCGGGCGTTTGCAATTGTTCTGGTGCTGCTTGCCCATTATGACGGGGCACTGCTGAGTAAATTTGCAAACCGCAGCTGTGTGCAGATGTTTTTCTTTATCAGCGGTCTGTTTGCGTTTTCGGGCAGATACACACTTGGACAGTATGTAAAAAAACAGGCACAGAGCCTGCTTTTGCCATATGCTGTTTTTGCGGTTATAAACATCGGCTTTCATTTTGTGTTCAATCCGTCAACACCGGCAGATGAACTTGCGGGATTTGCTGTCAATTTTGTTCTTGCCCGCCGCAACAATGTTATGGTAGCAGCTATGTGGTTTCTGCCGTGTCTGTTTTTTGCAAGCATTCTGTACAAGGCTATAACCGTTGTTTTTAAAGAGCAGAAATATATAGTGCCTGTATGCTTTGCAATAAGTGCAGTTTTCAAACTGTGGTTCGAAGACCCCGTGTATGTTTTTTCGGTAAACCAGGGGCTCAAATATCTCATTTATATAGCTCTTGGCGGTCTGCTGGCACCATACATAAAAAATATCAGTCTTGAAAGTATTATAAAAGCAGGCCGAAAACAGCAGATTGCAGCTGCCGCTGTGCTTGCAGCGGTAAGCATCTATATATCCGTGCTTTACAAACGTGGTTATGTGCTGTGGCCGGAATCCATATGGGCACTGGCTGTGGTGTATTTTATAAATGTGGTCGTATGCATACTGTTTTTTATGGCCATATCTCTGGCTGTGTCAAAGATAAAACCGATATGCTGGGTGGGCAGAAACACTCTGGGCTTCTGCTGTATGGAAAATATCAACCGTGCACTGCTTAATACGGCAATGGCACTGGTGGGATTTGGCTTTGTGCCGGACAGCGAAATAAAAGCACTTGCACATATTATCGGTTCTATGTGCATAGGTTCGGTTATTATAATTATAATAAATAAAGTATGTCCGCAGCTGCTGGGCAAAAAGAAGATAAAATAAAAATAAGGGAGGGTGTATAACCCTCCCTTTTGCAGTGTAAATTATTTCTGCTGACTGAAAAACTTTGGTGCGGCCGAAGCAATTGCAACGGCGGCGGCAGTGGTGATAATCAGTTCAGGCAGCATATAGCTTGCGTTGTAGATAAAGCTGTACTCCCAAACCGACAGTCCCACAGCCCAGTCGTAGTAACTCTGATAGCTGCCCCACAGCAGTGCACCCGAAAGAAAACTGCACAGAAAGCGCATAAAGCACACAGCAGCACTGCCCACAGCGGCACCGATTTTTACATTTTTAAAAGGCTTTGCAAAAACACAGGCGAGACCAAGGCACATAAAAGCAAGCATATAATCCAGCAGTATCATGGCCACAACAGCGGTAAAAGTGCCTGCAGGCGGCAGATAAAAGTTTGTAAGCATCTGCAGAAGACTGTTTACAAAACCTGTAAAAAGCCCCCATTTTACACCGTGACGGTAAGATATAAGGATAAAAGGCAGCATAGAAACAAGTGTAACACTGCCGCCGTAGGGCATGGTGAATATTTTTATCTGCGCAAGTACAGTGCCTGTCGCAATCATCAGCGCACACTCGGTAAGTGCACGGGTGTTTGAACGTTTGTCTGTCATAATAAAACTCCTTTGCATAAAGCATATCTTTTTTTGCCATAAAAACAAAAACTCCGCACCTGGCTTTTCTGCAGTAAAAGCTTGTGTCGGAGGAGTTTTAAATAAAAAACCTCACAGAATATATCTGTGAGGGAATTTTTTATCGCTGTAAAACTCCCTCCGTCGGCATTATCCGAATCAGGTTAAAGGGTATATTCTCAGCCGCAGACTGTTATATGCAGCACGCGTTACTGCACACAAAGTGTCTGTAGGGCACCCCTGTTTTTATGTGGTTTTATAATAACACCAAAAGTGGCATTTGTCAATTCAGCAAAAGTTACTGTTTTTGTGATGCCCTTGCTGTTTTTTCTGCAGCTTTCGCTGCCTTTTTATCCTCTTTCTTTTTGTATGCACAGTAATCGGCAAGCACGCATCTGTCGCACATAGCTTTTCTTGCAGTGCATACGGCACGGCCGTGTTCCACAAGGCGATGGCAGAAATCGTTCTGCTTTTCGGGGGCAACCACCCTTTTAAGTTCCATTTCCACCTTGTACATATCGGTGCTGTTTATAAATCCGATACGGTTGGAAAGACGGATACAGTGGGTGTCTGCCACAATGGCAGGCTTGCCGAAAACATCACCCAGAATAAGGTTGGCGCTTTTTCTTCCCACTCCGGGCAGACGCAGCAAATCCTCCATATTGTCAGGCACAACGCAGTTGTACTCATCCCGCAGCATCTTCATACACAGGTTTATATCCCTTGCCTTGCTTTTTCCAAGTCCGCAGGGGCGCACAATTTCTTCGATATCTTTGGGGTCTGCATCTGCAAGGGCAGAAATGGACGGAAATTTTGCAAAAAGGGCAGGGGTTGTGGCATTTACACGCAGGTCGGTGCACTGTGCCGAAAGACGCACAGCAACAAGCAGCTGCCAGGCATTTTCGCTGTCAAGAAAACACTCTGCCAGCGGATATTCGTTTTCCAGCGCCGCAACAATCTGTGCGGCTTCCTTTTTGGTTTTCATATATAATAACCCCCTTGGGATAATTTCTGTAAAAAGTATATCATTTTGCATAATTTACCACAAGTGACTGTGTCACACAAAACATAAACAGACAGCCACATAAACATTGTGCAATTGTGTTTTTTGCTGTATACTTAATTAATAAATGTAAATTGGGGAGATATGTCTATGAGTATGCCTCTTGCAGCGGCAATAAGACCAAAGGAACTTTCAGATGTTTGCGGTCAGAAACATCTTTTAAGTGAAAACAGTGTTTTTCGCCGTGCTATCGAAAAAGGTGTTGTGCACAATATGATATTTTTTGGACCGTCAGGTGTGGGCAAAACCACCGTGGCGTCTATCATTGCCCGCAAAACAGGCAAAAAACTCTTTAAGCTTAACGGCACACAAAGTTCCACAAGCGATATAAAGGATATTATCGGTCAAGTAAATACCTTCGGCACAGAAAACGGCATTCTGCTGTATCTGGACGAAATTCAGTATCTCAACAAAAAACAGCAGCAGTCCCTGCTGGAGGTTATCGAGGACGGCAGCGTTACTCTTATTGCATCCACCACCGAAAACCCTTACTTTGCAATCTTCAATGCAATTTTAAGCCGCTGTACAGTGTTTGAATTTAAACCTCTCACGGCAGATGATGTAAAGGAAGGCATCGAAAAAGCCCTTGTCCGTTATCAGCAGGAAAACAATGTGCAGATAGCTATAACAGACGAGGCGGTAAAAACGTTGTCCTACGGCTGCGGCGGTGATATGCGAAAATGCTTCAATGCCATGGAACTGCTTATTGCGGCGGCAAAGGAAGAAGACGGTGTGCTGGTTATAACCGAAGATATGGCAAAACAGGTTACACAGCGCAGTTCAAACCGTTTTGACAATGCAGGTGATGTGCACTACAACCTTTTGTCCGCTTTGCAGAAATCAATCCGTGGCAGTGACGAAAATGCGGCACTCCACTACCTTGCAAGAATACTCGACGGAGACGGGCTTATATCGGCAGT
This sequence comes from Oscillospiraceae bacterium, assembly GCA_017505635.1. Classification (GTDB taxonomy): domain Bacteria; phylum Bacillota; class Clostridia; order Oscillospirales; family Ruminococcaceae; genus RGIG3102. The sequence continues at coordinate 58,344 of JAFVOU010000011.1, forward strand.
GCGCCGCCTGCAGGTTATCGCCTGCGAGGATATCGGTCTTGCATATCCGCAGGCCATTGCGATAGTAAAAGCCTGCTGTGATATGGCACTGCAGACAGGTATGCCAGAGGCGAGAATCCCTCTTGCCGATGCAGTTATTCTGCTTGCAACTGCACCAAAATCCAACAGTGGCGAAATGGCAATAGATGCCGCATTTGCCGATGTAAAAAGCGGCAACTTCGGCGATGTTCCGCCGCATCTTAAAGATGCTTCTACATTTGAAAACAAACAGCTTGATGAAATCAAAAAATATAAATATCCCCACAGCTATCCAAACCACTGGATTAAACAGCAGTATCTGCCGGACAGCATAAAGAACCGTGTGTACTACACCTACGGAGAAAACAAAACCGAACAGGCGGCAAAGGCTTACTGGGATAAAATTAAAAAGTAAAACAAAAAGCGACTTGTTTTTACAAGTCGCTTTTTTATGCGGTTTATGTGTTTTATCCAAAAGGATTTACACCTTTTTCTTTCTGCCAGTCAGCACCACAATGATAACAGGCGCAAGTGCAATCAAAGCACCAAGGAATATATTTGCATTTGGCACAAAGCTTGAAGTACCGTCGTTGTTGACAATCATTTCGGCGTTGGCAAGAATAGTCTTGCCGATAAACGGACCAACCACACCCGGTACAAGCACCTGGCTGAAAATTCTCACACCCTGCAGTCTGCCTGCATATCCGTCAGGTGTAAAGTCGCGGATTTTTGCCCCGAACACCGCCATGCCACTTAAATAGCCGCACATCATCAGAAGGCTGCCGATAAATACAAGGGCGGTGTTGCGGCACAGATAAAGTACTGTAAAGCCGAAAGCAAGGCTTAAAAGTGCAACAGTTGCAGAATAGTCGAAACCTTTTTTGTCATAAGCTTTGCCCCAGAATGCGGTGAAAATTGCGGCAAGTATAATCGCAGGTGCCATAATAAGCACATAGTTGGAAAGTGCAAGGCTTACCTCGTAATAGATAATGAGATAAGGCATATAAATCTGTATGGAAATGTTGAAAACAATAAAGGTAACAAGTGTTATATACAGTTCTTTGTTGCCCTTTACTGTTGAAGGGCGGAAACCGTAAATCACATTGGAAATGTATCCGTCGGCAGACTTTTGGGCAGGAGCATCTTTTATAAGAAAAATTGCAGCAATACCAATAAGAAGAACAACCGCACCGATAATAACGAATATTATGGTCCAGCTTTCCTGTCTGTCAAGGTCAAATGCCATAAAACCGCCGAAAACCACAAGAATGGACACCAGCGGCATCATGCTGTTTATACCCTCGGCGGCACCGCGGTTTGTGCTGTCTGTGCTGTCGGTCAGCCAGGCATTGAAAGCCGCATCGTTTGCAGTGGAACCGAAAAAGGTCATAACACAGTCAAATATAATTGTAAGGCTTACACCCAGAGCAGCGGCACTTGCCACCATAGGAAACAGTGTGCCCAGCACATCGGTGCGGATAAGTGCAAAGCAGAAGATGGATATGCCCCAGAGAATATATCCCGAACAGATAAATATTTTGCGTTTTCCCACCTTGTCGGACAAGGCGCCCATAAATACGGTGGTTACAGTTGCGGCAACGGCAGAGGCCGAAACCATAAGTGAAATATCAGCGGCAGAGGCGGCAAACATTTTGTAGATAAACACGTTGAGGTACATATTTTCCACAACCCATGCCACCTGACCGGTAAGACTGCACAGCACAAGTGCAAGCCAGAATTTTGAAGAAAGTTTTGTTTTCATATCAAAGCTCCTTTGCAGAGGGTTAACTATAGTTTCAGTATACAACATTATTGATATTTGTAAAATAAAAACCGCCGGAATTTCCGGCGGTAAAGATTATATTTAAATCAGGATTAAGTTATTTTTAGTCAACAAGGTCAAACTGGTCTTTTTCCACACCGCAGAGAGGACAGGTGAAATCTTCACCAAGGTCTTCAAATGGTGTGCCCGGAGCAATACCCATTTCTTCATAACCTTCTTCTTCGTCGTAAATCCAACCGCAAACAACACAACCATAACGTGCCATAATAAAATCTCCTTTGCATTGATTTATAGTTTAAATTTGTTATGTATTTTAGTCATAATATATGCTGCTGTCAATAGGTTATATGTAAAATTTCGCCGCATCTTCAACTTTGTGAAAAATTTGTATAAGATAGCCAAATTTGCTAAAAATATTTTTTTATAAATCTATGTTCAAATGATAAAATACAAATTGCAACAAATGATGATTAATGTTACAATTATAAAGTATTGATAAACTTTACAGGCGAAAGTCAAAAAGGCAAAAGGGGTGCAAAGATGTTAAAAACAGCCTTCAGCAATGATATTTATATAGAAAAACAGACAAAGAAAATCAAGGAGCGTATCAACCGATTTGACGGCAAGCTGTATCTGGAATTCGGCGGCAAGCTGTTTGACGATTTTCACGCATCCCGTGTCCTGCCGGGTTTTGAACCGGACACAAAAATCAGACTGCTTCAGTCCATGGCAGACCATGCAGAAATAATCTTCTGCATCTCTGCAGACGATATTGAAAAAACAAAGGTGCGTGCTGACCTTGGAATAAGCTACGATATGGATGTGCTGCGTCTTATCGATGAATTCAAGGCTATGGGCATCGCTGTAAACAGTATAGTTATCAACAAATACAACAATCAGCCTGCAGCAGATAATTTTATGCGCAAGCTGGAACATCTTGGTATAAAAAGCTACAAGCATTATGTTATTCCAAACTATCCGGGCGATGTAAACAGCATCGTAAGCGACGAAGGTTACGGCAAAAACGAATTTGTGGAAACCACAAAACCGCTTGTTGTGGTTACAGCACCGGGCCCTGGCAGCGGCAAGCTTGCAGTGTGCCTTTCCCAGGTTTACCACGAACACAAGCGCGGAGTTATGGCAGGCTATGCAAAGTTCGAAACTTTCCCTATATGGAATCTGCCGCTTAAACACCCCGTAAACCTTGCATACGAAGCTGCAACAGCAGACCTTCTGGATGTAAATATGATAGACCCGTTCCACCTTGAAGCTTACAACGAAACAACAGTAAACTACAACCGTGACGTTGAAGCATTCCCTATCGTAAAAACAATACTTACAAAAATCACAGGGGACGAAAACTTTTACCGCAGCCCTACCGATATGGGTGTAAATATGGCGGGTTATGCAATTGTTGATGACGAGGCTGCAAGATATGCTTCCTATCAGGAAATTATTGCACGCTACTACACAGCAATATGCGATTTCAAAATGGGCAGAATCAACCGCAGTACAGTTGAAAAACTGGAAAATATAATGCGCCAGCTTCAGCTTAACGCAGAAGAAGACCGCCCATGTGTAAAACCTGCTTTGGAAAAAGCCGAACAGACAGGAATAAACAGTGTTGCATACGAACTTTGCGACGGCACAATAATCACAGGCAAATCAAGTGATATTATGTCGGCAACAAGTTCTGCAACAATAAATGCAATAAAATATTTAAGCGGTATCCCTGACCATATCAAGCTTATCCCTGCCGAGGTTCTGGCACCTATGCTCCGCCTCAAACGCGAGGTGCTTGGCTCCAGAACATCTGCACTCAAGCTTGACGACGTTCTGCTTGCACTTACAGTTTCAATGTCAACCAACCCTATGGTGGAACAGGCTCTCAACCAGCTGCCAAAGCTTCGCGGCAGCGATCTGCACAGCTGTGTAATGCTGCGTACAGGTGACCTTTCCACCCTTAAAAAGCTTGGTGTGCGCGTAACAAGCGAGGACAAATTTCCGGAAAACAGTATGTATTTCTAACCGAAGATTATCACAAAATTTCTACAGCCTTGATATATTTCAAGGCTGTTTTTTTGTATATAAATATGATAATATAAATACATTGAATAAATTATGGCGGTGACAATATGAAAAACAGTTACAAATCACTTTTAGCGCTTGTTATGTCCCTTGCGCTGGCGATGAGTATTTTTACAGGCTGCACATCAAAACCGCAGCAGCCTGCAGACAATACAGATGCCGAAAACGGACAGACACAGACCGAAACAACCGACAGCACAGATGAAGATGATGACGAGTACGAGATTGTATTCGGCGAAAGCTACACAGCCCCGGAAGCTGTTGCGGCTTATCTGTACGAATGGGAAGAACTGCCGCCTAACTACATCACAAAAAGCGAAGCCGAAAAGCTGGGCTGGCAGTCGAACAAAGGCAATCTGTGGGAGGTGGCTGACGGCAAAAGTATCGGCGGTGACAGATTCGGCAACCGTGAAGGCATTCTGCCGGAAGGCGAAAACTACCGCGAATGCGATGTAAACTATGCGGGCGGTTACCGTGGTGCCGAAAGAATTGTTTACAGCACCGACGATTTTGACATCTATTATACAGCAGACCACTACGAAAGCTTTGAACAGGTTTACGATGCCGAAGACGGCTTTGTGTGGAATGATGACATTGTTTTTGAATAGAGGGGTGAAGATATGAAAACAGTAAACATAGATTTAAGCCTTGATAAAACAGCTGTGCACAGAATGCTGGCTGAAAAACTGGATTTTCCGCCATATTACGGCAATAACCTTGATGCACTTTATGATATTATGTCGACATACAGTGATGAGGTTGTTCTGCACATTACAGGCGAAAGTGATTATGGCAAAAAAATACTGAAAACCATTGAAGAAGCGGCATTGGAAAACAAAAATATTAAAATTGAAATAAAAGAGGAAACAGCTATGACAATTACACAGGCAAAAGAACAGCTTGCTGCTTTGCAGGCAAAACTTGCTGCATACAACCATGCAACAGCAATTCTTTATTATGACGGCGCAACAGCGGCACCAAAAGGCACAGGCGAAAACCGTGCACAGACTATGGCGGTGCTTGGCGGCGAAATCTACAACCTTTCCACAGGCAAGGAAACTGTGGAACTGCTGGAATTCCTTGATGAACACAAGGAAGAACTTTCCGAAAAGGAACAGCGAATTGTGTTTCTTATGCTTAAAAGCATCCGTCAGATGCAGAAAATCCCTGCAGACCAGTATATCGAACTGCAGATGCTGTTAAGTAAGGCTGACGATGTGTGGCACACAGCCAAGGATGAAGACAATTTCGAAATGTTCCGCCCTTACCTTGAAAAGGTATTTGATTTCTACAAACGTATTGCAAACTGGTGTGAACCTGAAAAAGACCCTTACGACTACTGGCTTGGCGAATTTGAAGATGGTCTCAACAAGGCAAAATGCGATGAATTCTTTGCAGCAATGCGCAGCCGCATTGTTCCGCTGCTTAAAAAAATCAGTGAAAAGGAACAGCTTTCCGACGAATGCATTCACGGCAATTTCCCTGAAGCATTGCAGCATCAGCTTACACTTTATATTATGGATGTTATGGGCATCGACAAAAACCACTGTGCAGTTGCAACAACCGAACATCCGTTTACAACCACACTGGGTTCCCACGCTGATGTGCGCATAACAACAAAATACCACGAAAATGATTTCTCCAACTCCCTTTACAGCGTTGTTCACGAAGGCGGCCACGCACTTTATGAACTCAATGTGTCCGACGATTTTGCACGCACAGTGCTGGACGGCGGTGTAAGTATGGGTATCCACGAAAGCCAGAGCCGTTTTTACGAAAACTACATCGGACGCAGCAGAGAATTTATCAGCTGCATTTTCCCGAAACTTTGCGAAATTTTCCCACAGCTTGCAGATTATACTGCTGAAGATGTTTACAAAGCAGTTAACCGCGTTCAGCCTGGTCTTATAAGAATTGATGCCGACGAACTCACATATTGTTTGCATATTATGGTGCGTTACGAACTTGAAAAACGCATCTTTGCAGGAGAGCTTGAAGTTAAGGACCTGCCTGCAGAATGGAATAAAATGTACAGGGAATATCTTGGCGTTGATGTTCCAAACGACAAAAAAGGTGTTCTTCAGGACAGCCACTGGTCCGGCGGCAACATAGGTTATTTCCCATCCTATGCACTTGGTTCCGCATACGGTGCACAGTTCCTCAAAAAGATGAAAGAAACTGTAAATGTTGAAGAATGTGTTAAAAACGGAAACCTTGCGCCGGTAAACGAATGGAACAGAGAACATATCTGGCAGTACGGTCAGCTTCGCACACCTTCACAGATACTGGAAAGCACAGTGGGCAGCTTTGACCCAATGGTTTTTGCAGATTATCTGGAAGCTAAATTTACAGAACTTTATAATTTATAATAAAGGATAATAAAAAAGGCTTATCAGCAATTGCTGATAAGCCTTTGTTTTTTATTGATTTGATATTACATATCAAGGATTGCAAGCAGGATAACACCCACAAGCACCATACCGATAACAAAATACTGTTTTTTCTGAAGTTTTTCTTTGAGGAAAATATGGGACCACAGCACACTGAACACTGTATAGCTGCCGATTGCAGGTGCTGCAACAATTGCATTACCGCTGAGTGCAAATACATATGTAAACTGACCGACTGTTTCAAAAACAGCTGCAACGCCTTTGAATTTGTCGTTTTTAAGTGTAATTTTGTCTTTTTTGATGCCAAGAACATAAATTGCACTGATAATGCCCACAAACATAAATGTAAGCTCGTAGCTGATGTTGCACACAACCTCAACAGTTTCTTCTGTGATGCCTGTGTAGAAAATTTCAGGCATTGCAAAGTCGAAGTACAAACCGTCAAGAAATGTGCCCATAGCATCAATTACAAGGTAAAGCACAGGGAAGATAATTGCCAGCGCGCTTCTTTCGTATTTGCGTTCAACCTGGATGGATTCTTCTTTTCTTGCCTTGTCGGAATCAAGTTTTTCAAAAAGCGCAAGGAGGAAGATACCTGCGGAGATAAGGATAACTGCAACAAGTGCCAGCGGAGGCATTGTCTGTTTGAGGAAAACAAAGCACATAAGTGCTACCATTGCACCGGAGGAGTTGCAGATAGGGGATGATATGGAAAGCTCGATGTAGCGAAGCCCCATATAGCCAAACATCATGGATACGATGTACATTGCACTTACAGGCATATATGCCAGAAAATTGAACCACTGGTATTCCACACCACCGACTGTTATCTGCCATACAGCGTGAATGCCCATTACAAGACCTACAGCCATCAGCATTTTAAAATGGCTGAGCTTGTCACTTGGCTGTGTGCCCATTTTGCTGAACAGGTCACTGCCGGACCACATAAGAATGGTGCATATTGTGAATAAAAACCACATAGATAAAAACCTTTCTTTATTTAAGTTACTTATTTTTAAAAACCGCCACAGTGAGAGACGGATTGTTTCGGAAAACCAAAGTATACAACAAAAAAACAGAAAAAACAATATTTTTTAATCAATTGTGAGTATTTTAAATGTAAATGAGGGCGGATGTTTTGTAAAGCACAAAAAACACCTAATTTTACTGCCCGAAATGCTTGTCAATACAAAAATTTTTTTACCATTCAGAATTTTATTGACATTTTGACAAAAGGGCGATATAATTACAAAATGTACAATAATGGCTAATTAGGCGCATTTTGAGAATTTGTTAAAAACTTTTAGTGAATTATCACAAAAACAGCCTTAAAAAATCTGTTGTTTGTACGAATTTTGTTAAATATTTTGGCAACATAAAGTTTTACGGATTGAAATCTGCAGTAATTCTGTGCAAATTTCAGTCCCGAATCTTGTCGGAATTCAAAAATGCGGTGAATACCAATGGTATTTTATTGCCTTTTGGATGCGAGGGACGGCGAGCTTCTGCGGCAGTAATTCTGTGCTGCGGAAAGGTAACTGTCATTGCCTTATTATTATTGAAGCGCAAGGCCCCGTGCCACTTTTGTTTTGGAGTGGGTTTTGCAACCGACAAAACAAAAGAGCAAAACAATTTTAAAAAGGAGAAAATCGAAACATGCTGAAAGTAAAACCAACCATGCTTGGCACAACACAGCGTATGAACTTTGCAAAAATCGACGAAGTTTTGGAAATGCCAAACCTTATCGAAGTGCAGAAATCCTCTTACCGCTGGTTTATCGAAGAAGGTATCCGTGAAGTTTTCAGAGACACAGGCGCTATTGAAGACCACACAGGTACACTTGCTCTCGAATTTGTAGACTACCGCATTGATGAAAAAACAAAATACTCTGTAAAAGAATGCAAGGAACGTGACGTTACTTATGCAGCTCCACTCAGAGTTACAATTCGTCTTCTCAACAAAGAAACAGGCGAAATCAAAGAGCAGGAAAAATTTATGGGTGATTTCCCAAAAATGACCGAAAGCGGCACATTCATCATCAATGGTGCTGAACGTGTTGTTGTTTCCCAGCTCATCCGTTCTCCTGGCGCTTACTTCAAGCTTGACCACGACAAAACAGGTATCGAACTTTACTCCGGTACAATCATCCCTAACCGTGGTGCATGGCTTGAATACGAAACAGACGTTAACAACATTTTCTATGTTCGTATAGATAAAAACCGCAAACTTCCTGTAACAACATTTGTAAGAGCACTCGGCATCAGCACAGACAGCCAGATCCGTGAACTTTTCGGCGAACATCACATCATCGAAAAAACACTGGAAAAAGACATTACAAACAACCAGGAAGAAGGCTTGCTCGAAACATACCGCAAGCTCCGTCCGGGCGACCCACCAACAGTGGAAAACTCCCAGAACCACATCCACAACCTCTTCTTTGACCCAAGAAGATACGACCTTAGCCGTTTCGGCCGTTACAAGTTCAACAAAAAACTTTCCATCGCCAACCGTCTTATCAACAAGGTTGCAGCAGAAACAATCGTTAGCCCGCTCACAGGCGAAATCCTCTGTGAAGCAGGTGACAAAATCAGCGAAGAACTTGCATACGTTATCGAAAACAACGGTGTTGCAGTAACACACGTTAAAGTTGACGAAAAGAGCGAAAAAATCGTTAAGGTTATCTCCAACGGTATGGTTGACCACAAAGCAGTTCTCGGCTTTGATGCAACAGAACTCGGTCTCAACGAAAAAGTTTCCTTTGCAGTGCTCAAAGAACTTATGGACGAAGCTGACGGCAACGAACAGCTTCTCAAAGAACTCCTCGAAGCAAACTGCGAAAGACTTATTCCTAAAAACATCACAATCGATGACATCATCGCATCCATCAGCTATGCACTCTGCCTTGCTGACGGCGTAGGCGAATACGACGATATCGACCACCTTGGCAACCGCCGTATCCGTTCTGTAGGTGAACTTCTCCAGGCTCAGTTCCGTACAGGTATCATCCGTATGGAAAGAACAATCAAAGAAAGAATGGAACAGCAGGAAAGAGACCTCATCACACCGGAATCTCTTATCAACATCAAACCTGTTGTTGCTGTTATCAAGGAATTCTTTGGTTCTTCCCAGCTTTCACAGTTCATGGACCAGACAAACCCACTTGCTGAACTGACACACAAACGTCGTCTTTCCGCTCTTGGTCCTGGTGGTCTTTCCCGTGACCGTGCAGGCTTCGAAGTTCGTGACGTTCACTATTCTCACTACGGCAGAATGTGTCCTATCGAAACACCTGAAGGTCCAAACATCGGTCTTATCTCCTACCTTGCTACATTCGCAAGAGTAAACGAATACGGCTTTATCGAAGCTCCATACCGCAGAGTAGATAAAGAAACAGGCGTAGTTACAAACGAAGTTGTTTACATGACAGCTGACGTTGAAGACAGATACATTGTTGCACAGGCTAACGAACCACTTGACGAAGAAGGCAGATTTATCCGTCCTCGTGTTAACGCACGTTACCGCGACGTTATCCTTGAAACACCAAGAGAATCCGTTGACTTCATGGACGTTTCTCCAAAAATGCTGGTTTCTGTAGCTACATCCATGATTCCGTTCCTTGAAAACGACGACGCTAACCGTGCACTGATGGGTTCCAACATGCAGCGTCAGGCTGTACCACTTCTCCGTCCGCAGCAGCCAATCGTTGCTACAGGTATGGAATACAAAGCAGGTTATGACTCCGGCATCGTTGTTATCGCTAAAAACGGCGGTGTTGTAGAAAAAGTATCTGCAGACAAAATTGTTATCCGCGTAGACGCTGCAACAACAGACGAATACGATATCATTAAATTTATGCGCTCCAACCAGGGCACATGTATCAACCAGAGACCTATCGTAAGCGAAGGTCAGGTTGTTGAAAAAGGTCAGGTTATCGCTGACGGTCCATCCACAGACCAGGGCGAAATCTCTCTTGGTAAAAACGTTCTCGTTGGCTATATGACATGGGAAGGTTACAACTACGAAGACGCTATCCTCATCAACGAAAGAGTAGTTAGCGGCGACGTATTCTCCTCCATCCATATCGAAGAATACGAAATCGAAGCAAGAGAAACAAAACTCGGACCTGAAGAAATTACAAGAGAAATTCCAAACGTTGGCGAAGACGCACTCAAAAACCTCGATGCCAATGGTATCATCCGCGTTGGTGCAGAAGTATCCAGCGGCGATATCCTTGTTGGTAAAGTTACACCAAAAGGTGAAACAGAACTTTCTCCTGAAGAAAAACTTCTCCGCGCTATCTTCGGCGAAAAAGCAGGCGATGTAAGAGATACATCCCTTAAAGTTCCACACGGCGAATATGGTACAATCGTAGGTGTAAGAGAATTTACAAGCGAAAACAGTGACGAAATCAAACCGGGCGTTCTCAAAGTAGTTCGCGTTTACATCGCACAGAAACGTAAGATTTCTGTAGGTGACAAAATGGCTGGTCGTCACGGTAACAAAGGTGTTGTTTCCCGTATCCTCCCACAGGAAGATATGCCATTCCTTGAAGACGGCACACCACTTGACCTTGTTCTCAACCCACTGGGCGTTCCATCCCGAATGAACATCGGTCAGGTTCTCGAAGTTCACCTTGGCTATGCTGCAAAAGCACTTGGCTGGAAGGTTATGACACCTGTATTTGACGGTGCAAAAGAAACAGATATCTTTGAAGCACTTAAAGAAGCAGGCCTGCCGGAAACAGGTAAAGTTACACTTTACGACGGCAGAACAGGTGAAAAATTTGATAACCCTGTAACAGTTGGTTACAAATACTTCCTTAAACTGCACCACCTCGTTGACGATAAAATCCACGCACGTTCCATCGGTCCGTACTCCCTCGTTACTCAGCAGCCACTTGGCGGTAAAGCTCAGTTCGGTGGTCAGAGATTCGGTGAAATGGAAGTTTGGGCACTTGAAGCTTACGGTGCTGCTTACACACTGCAGGAAATCCTTACAGTTAAATCCGACGATATGGTTGGCCGTGTAAAAACATACGAAGCTATCTTTAAAGGCAACGAAATTCCAAAACCAGGTATTCCTGAATCCTTCCGCGTTCTTATCAAAGAAATGCAGTCTCTCGGTCTTGATATCCGCGTTCTTGACAAAGAAGGCGAAGAAATCGACCTTAAACAGACTTACGATGACGAAGCAGATTTTGCAACAGAAATTGCAACAGAGTTAGTTGGTCAGAATGAAGACTTTGAAACAGGCTTCACACAGACAGACGACATCGAATTGTCTGAAAGCAGTGCGCTTATGGACGAATTTTCATTCGGCGCAGATGACGCAGATGACGAATTCTAATTAATAATATATTTCATTTGAATACAGTGCCCGCTTTTGCGGGCGGGCACGGAATATATTGTTCTGCAAAACTTTTAAGTTTTTAATTCTCAACCGATTAACATTTACGAAAAGGAGTTTGCTGAAAAATTATGGCACATAACACTTTTGAATCCATAAAAATCGGTCTTGCTTCCCCTGACCAGATCAGAGCATGGTCCCGCGGTGAAGTTACAAAACCGGAAACTATAAACTACCGCACACTCAAACCAGAACGCGACGGTCTTTTCTGCGAAAGAATCTTCGGACCTACAAAGGACTGGGAATGTAACTGTGGTAAACTTAACAAAAACCGTCACAAAGGCCAGATTTGTGACAAGTGCGGCGTTGAATCCACACGCAGCAAAGTAAGACGTGAAAGAATGGGTCACATTGAACTTGCAGCACCTGTTTCTCACGTTTGGTACTTCAAAGCAATTCCATCAAGAATCGGCCTTATTCTTGACGTAACACCTAAAGCTCTTGAAAAAGTTATCTACTTCTCCAGCTATATCGTAACTGACAAAGGTTTTACAAACCTTGAAGACAAACAGCTTCTCAGCGAAAACGAATACAACGAAATGGTAGAACGCTACGGCGAAGATGCTTTCAAAGCTTCCATGGGTGCAGAAGCTATCCTTGAACTTCTGCAGAAAATTGACCTTGACCAGCTTAGCAAAGAACTTACAGAAGAACTTGAAACAGCTACAGGTCAGAAAAGAGTTAAACTTTACAAACGTCTTGAAGTTTGCGAAAGCTTCCGTCTTTCCGGCAACCGTCCTGAATGGATGATTCTTACAGTTATCCCTGTAATTCCACCGGATATCAGACCAATGGTTCAGCTGGACGGCGGCAGATTTGCGACTTCCGACCTTAACGACCTTTACAGACGTGTTATCAACCGTAACAACCGTCTTAAAAAACTTCTGGAACTCTCCGCTCCTGACATCATCGTAAGAAACGAAAAACGTATGCTTCAGGAAGCTGTTGACGCTCTTATCGACAACGGCAGACGCGGCCGTCCTGTAACAGGCGGTACATCCAACCGTCCTCTCAAATCCCTCTCTGACATGCTCAAAGGTAAACAGGGCCGTTTCCGTCAGAACCTTCTCGGTAAACGTGTTGACTACTCCGGCCGTTCCGTTATCTGTGTAGAACCAAAACTTAAGATTTATCAGTGTGGTCTTCCAAAAGAAATGGCTATCGAATTATTCA
>JAFVOU010000012.1 GCA_017505635.1 Oscillospiraceae bacterium
AATACAAGCGATTAAAAACCGCCAAAAGCAAAATATCAGAAACACAAATATACATTCGCAAAAATAATCTTTTGAAAAACACTTGCATTCCGCTCGTTGCAACATTATATTTGCATAAACACCATAAAACTTAGAAGCTATTATGAAAAAAACATTAACCACTCTTGCCATAATATTCCTGTGTATATCATGCAACCAAGAAGAAAGTAAAATAGAAAAGCTTAACAAACAAGCAATAGCAGAATACAACATCCCCATCAGGCCCGGCTACGAAGGAAGAAACCCCTATTGGAACAAGTTCGCAACAAAATTCATGTATGCGCCCGCCTTCGACTTTAAAGCAGTCGAAGGCGCAGCAACATACAAATACACCGTCAAGGAAAAATACAAAGACAATGCCCAAGAGTGGTCATTCACCACCGATGCACCCAACAAATCCCTTGCGCCAATATGGCAGCAGATAACCCCGGGCTATGTAACACTCACAGTAGAAGCCCTCGACAAAGAGAGCAACCTCATCGGCCAGACAGGAGAAAGAATCTTCTACCGCGACCTACCCTTCAAAGGTCCCTATCACGAGGCAGTAAGAGACTACAAAGAATCGGCACTGTTCGCACTTCTGCACATACACAACATGCCCGCAGTCCAACATTGGAAAAACGACACAACTCCGGACATGACCTACGAACTCAACACATACCCCTGCAAAATCATAGGCTCGACAATAAGCGCCGAAGTAATGTTAGCAAAACTATGCCCCGAACTAAAAGATGATGCACTGAAAATTGCCGAGAACGCAGCACAATTCCTCATCAACCAAAGCCGTCCCGAGGGTGACCCGCTTGCATACTTTCCACCCACCTACTACGGAAATTACGTAACCTCGGGAGCATCGCGTAACAAAGGCAAGACAATGGCAATGGAAGCCCTCACAGCCGCCAACGCCTTCCTCGACCTCTACGACGCAACAGGCAAACAAGCATACTACGACCGAGCAATAAACATCACCGACACATACGCACGCCTGCAAGCCCCGGACGGCTCATTCCCAATAAAGATGGACTTTGTCACCGGCGAGCCTGTAAACAACGTCCGCGCAATGCTCCACCCCATACTCGAACACATGCAACGCCTCGAGCAACAATACGGAATAACTAAATATCAGGAAATGCACCGCAAGGCGCAAGAATGGATGAAAAACGGCGCCTTAAAAACATTCGACCTTACAGGACAGTTCGAAGACGGCACAGTAGTAGGCCTCGAGCCATACGAAAACCTCACAAACTGCACAGCAGCACCCTACGCCACCTATCTTCTCGGCAAAGAACAATGCACCGACGAAGAACTAAAAGACGCAATAGACCTCATACGCTTCAGCGAGGACCAGTTCACCTATTGGGAAGCCCCCTACTACAAAAAACACGGAGTACAAGTGAACCACACCCCCTGCGTAGTTGAACAATATAAATATCAGGTCCCCATAGACCACAGCGCATGCAATGTAGCAAATGCATTTCTCAGCCTATACGAAAAAACCGGCGACGAACTTTCATTTGTAAAAGCAAAAGCCCTTATAGACAACATCACCATCATGCAAAACATCAACACAGGCATGATACCCACATTCTGGAGAAGTTTCCTTACAGGAACAGACTGGATAAACTGCACATACCTTTCCATACAGACACTTTTAAGAATGGACAAACTGATGGCAGACACCCAAAAAGACTGAATAACAAAAAACACAAACACAAAAATCAATTACCATGAAAAAGACATATAACCTTCTGATAGCAACAATCGTAGCCATAGCATTTACAGCATGCAACGACGACAGCGGCAGTTACGATCCCTATATAAATCAAGTAAAAAAGCCTTTTTACCCCACAACCATCACATTCAAAAATACAAGCGATTAAAAACCGCCAAAAGCAAAATATCAGAAACACAAATATACATTCGCAAAAATAATCTTTTGAAAAACACTTGCATTCCGCTCGTTGCAACATTATATTTGCATAAACACCATAAAACTTAGAAGCTAT
>JAFVOU010000013.1 GCA_017505635.1 Oscillospiraceae bacterium
GGAAACGCAAAAGCTCCGGTGGCGGTGGCGGAAGTGTAAGCAGGTATACCGTTAAGTTTGAAACAAATGGCGGAACTGCCGTTGCAAACAAGGCTGTAGCAAAAAATGCGAAACTTGCAGAACCGACAACTCCTGCAAAAGACGGCTTTGAGTTTGCAGGGTGGTACACAGATAGGGAACTAAAAACGGCTTACGATTTTGATACAAAGGTAACAGCAGGCTTTACTTTGTATGCCAAATGGACTGAAGCAGAAAAAGAGCCTGAAAACAATAAGCCTGTTGAAACTGAAAAGTGGGAAAATCCGTTTACAGATGTTAAGAAGGATGATTGGTACTTTGCAGACGTTGAGTACGCAGTAGAAAACGGTTTGTTTACAGGAACAACTGCAACAACTTTTGGTCCGGATATTCCTCTCACAAGAGCAATGCTTGTAACTGTTCTTTACAGAAACGCAGGAGAACCTGCTACAAACAGAAGCATTCCTTTTGCTGATATCGATATGGGTATGTATTATGCAAGCGCTGTTATCTGGGCACAGCAGAACGGTATTGTAAACGGTATAACAGAAAGCGAATTTGCACCTGATTCACTTGTTACAAGAGAACAGATTGCGACAATTATGTTCAGATATGCACAGTACAAGGGTATGAATGCAATTACAATGGAAGAAAACCTTCACTTTGATGACAGTGCTGAAATTTTCGACTATGCAGTAACTGCAATGAACTGGGCAGTAGGCACAGGCCTTATGAAAGGCAAAACACCTGCAACAATCAATCCTAAAGATAACGCTACAAGAGCAGAAGTTGCAACAATACTTCACAGATTTATTGAAAATAACAAATAAACAGCATTTCTTCAGACACCACCTTTCCGTTGGGACAGGTGGTGTTTTCAGTGAAAGATAATTTATTAAAATGTTTTAATAATAAGCGTGACAAATAAGCAAAAGCGTGATATAGTAATATGAGTTTATGTAAATTTTAAAGGTGATTATTATGATAAATCAAAAGAATTACAAAAAAACATTGATAGCTTGTTATATGGGTTTTGTTACCCAGGCTATATCCGCTAATTTTACGCCGCTTTTGTTTTTGACATTCAAAAGTACATACGGAATCAGCCTTGAAAAAATTGCAATGATACCATTGGTGTTCTACTTGACTCAATTGATTGTTGACCTTGCGGCAACAAAATATGCCGATAAAATAGGATACCGTAACTGTGTTGTTGCATCTCAGGTACTATCGGCAGTGGGACTTGTTTTAATGGCAGTTTTGCCGGATATACTTCCCGTACCATTTGCAGGCATTTTAATTTCGGTAGTGCTTTATGCAATAGGAAGCGGTCTTATTGAAGTTCTGGTAAGCCCTATTGTTGAAGCCTGCCCATTTGAAAATAAAGACGGAGTGATGAGTCTTTTACAGTCCTTCTACTGTTGGGGTGCAATGGGCGTTCTTCTGGCGTCTCCCTTGTTATGTGCTTTCCTCGCCGCAGAAAACTGGAAGATACACACTTTCAGAAGGGCATTGGCGCCCTTATATAACCC
>JAFVOU010000014.1 GCA_017505635.1 Oscillospiraceae bacterium
AGGTCGTAAGTTCAAGTCTCACTGCCGCTACCATTTTCGGCCCGTTGGTCAAGCGGTTAAGACACCGCCCTTTCACGGCGGTAACACGAGTTCGATTCTCGTACGGGTCACCAGAAAAGTCTCAATCAGAAATGGTTGAGACTTTTTTCTTTTGTGTTGAGACTTTCCTTCATAGGGGGCTTAGCCCCCTCTTGACGCAAAATTTTAACGACAAGCTTAAAAATTTTGCTGTCACCCCCATAGATGAAAGCGCGTGATGCCATTCGGCCACGCGGCTGTATATAAGGTGTTACTTGCCATTCGGCGTGGCGGGCGTAAAAAGGATAAAATTATATATAAAATAAAAAAGGACATCGTGGGATGTCCTTTTTGTATATAGATTGTTTTTAACGAAAATCAAAACAAATTATTCGTCCGCATATTTTCCGTACCACACAATATTGCGGTAGTTTTCAACATCGGTTGCGCCTTCTGTTGAAAAACACAGCACAGTGCTGTTTTCGTCCAGACCGAGAGACTGTTTAATCTGCAGATGGTTTTTAAGAATTTCTGCCACTGCACCAAAACCGCTGGCGCCACTTTCACCGCTTGTCACACGGTCATCGTCACCCAACGGGCTGGAAAGAATGCGCATACCGTCTGCCGCAACCTTGTCTTCCATAGATATAAATGCATCGGCGGCATATTCCAGCAGTTCCCAGGCGATTGTGCAGGGTTCACCGCAGGCAAGACCTGCCATTATTGTGTCCAGTGCGCCGCCCACAGTGTGAATCTGCCCGTCGCCGGCTTTTACTGTCTGATAGAAACAGTCTGCCTTGTCGGGTTCCACAACAACAATCTTTACATCAAAGCCGTACACACTGCGCATATATGCCGCAACCGCACCTGCCATTGCACCTACCCCTGCCTGCAGGAAAATATGTGTCGGTTTTTTATCGCCAAGCTGTTCCACCGCTTCTGCCGCCATGGTCAGATATCCCTGCATTATCCAGGTTGGTATCTGTTCATAGCCTTCCCAGGCGGTATCCTGCACCAGCACCCAGCCGTTTTTGTCTGCCTGCTGTTTTGCAAAGCGAACGGTATCGTCGTAGTTTACGTTGGTTATCTCTGCATGGGCACCAAGTTTTCTGATGTTTTCCAATCGTTCTGCCGCACTGCCCTTTGGCATATAAACAACCGCTTTCTGACCAAATTCCTTTGCGGCCCAGGCAATGCCTCTGCCGTGGTTGCCGTCGGTGGCGGTTACAAAGGTGATGTCGCCCACAGCAGTTTTTGTGCGGGGATTTACAAGTTCGGCAT
This sequence comes from Oscillospiraceae bacterium, assembly GCA_017505635.1. Classification (GTDB taxonomy): domain Bacteria; phylum Bacillota; class Clostridia; order Oscillospirales; family Ruminococcaceae; genus RGIG3102. Next base: position 1,300 of record JAFVOU010000014.1, read on the forward strand.
AGGTCAATCCGTCAATGTCCCTGCCAAGTTTTTCCGCCATATATCTGCCAAGGCAGAAACTGCCCCCAAGACCCTTGAAGGCGTTGAGTCCAAAACGGAAACTTTCGTCCTTTACAAAAATGCCGCCTGCACCAAAATGCTTTGCGGTGTCTGAAAGACACGCAAGGGGCGTTGGTGTGTAGCTGTGGAATGTTTTGTGAAAAGCCGCTGTGCGTGCTGCAGTTTCGGCAGTGAAAAGACCAAGACTCTGCGGCGGTGTTTTTTTGCAGCGGGTGTTGAAAACTATATCTGTTTTTGCCATGGCGCATCTCCTTTTGGTGGGTATATTTCTATTGTAAAGGAATACAAAACAGTTGGCAAGAGGAAAAGGGTTCTGTTGCTTTTTTGTATTCTGAATTTTTTATGGCAAGGCTGCCGTATGGCATAGCCTGCCTTCATCTATGGGGGTAACAGCAAAATTTTTAAGCTGCGATTTCTTTCAGCTTATCCTGCCCGCCACGCCGAATGGCATGTGGCGGCTTCATTAAGAGGGGTAACAGACAATTTGTAGAGCTGTGCGGAGCAAATTGTCGTCGCAAGGGGATACTTCCCATGCGAAGAATCCCAGACAATAAAAAGAAAAAATCCCAAACACCAAGTGTCTGGGATTCTGGTGACCCATAGGGGAATCGCCGTCTGCTGCGGCTTCGCCTTGCATACTGGCTGGCCTCGCTTGGAGCGCTCGGCTCTTTTGCCTGAAAACAGTGTACTACACTGTTTTCTTAACGGCAAAACCCTCACGGGTTCGATTCCCCATAAAAAACAGCCATACAAGATGTATGACTGTTTTTTGGTGACCCATAGGGGAATCGCCGTCTGCTGCGGCTTCGCCTTGCATACTGACTGGCCTCGCTTGGAGAGCTCGGCTCTTTTGCCTGAAAACAGTGTACCACACTGTTTTCTTAACGGCAAAACCCTCACGGGTTCGATTCCCCATAAAAAACAGCCATACAAGATGTATGACTGTTTTTTGGTGACCCATAGGGGAATCGAACCCCTGTTTTCGCCGTGAGAGGGCGACGTCTTGACCGCTTGACCAATGGGCCTTGTTTAATTGTATTAACATTATAATCCCGATGCCGTAAATTTACAAGGGGAAAATAAATTTTATCGTTGATAAAACAGGCAGAACTGACGATATTCAATAAAAAATTCCCCCTGCGGTTATCGCAGGAGGAATCGGTTGCGGTTGATAATTAAGCTTTAACAGCGTCAAGGTCAGCGTAGAACTGGTTCATTTCTTCTTCTGTGTCGAAAAGACCAACGTACATCTGGTTGCCCATAGCACCGCTGAGTGCATCAGGAATTCTGTCAACCATTTTAAGTTTGTCGCCGTATTTTGCCATAATGTCTTCGTGGCTCATAACAAAATCTTTGCCGTCGCGACGACCCATAAATGGGCAGAAGTAACTCTGGCCGATTTCTTTTTCGGATTTGTCAAATGCAATCATATCAGCCCAGATTTTGTATACGTCTGTGGAGTATGCAAAGTTGAACATATCAGGTGTAAAGCCGCCTGCAGGACGCATATTAACTTCGAGACCGATGATTTTGCCTTTTCTGCCAAGACCTTTGTGCATTTTGGAAAGGCGGAAGAATTCAAAGTGAACAAATCTGCTTTTTACACCAAAGCTCTTAACTGTTGCAAGACCTGCTTCTTTAACATCTGCAGGAATTTCCTTGTTGAGGTAGTAAAGGCTGTTGCCGTTGTCGTTTACAACGTCCATAAGGCAGGAAACTGTAACGTTGCTGCCTTCCCAGATAGCTTCGCCTTTAGAGTTGATGATAGCATCGTATGTAGTAACTTCTGCTGTTACATATTCTTCCATAATGTAAGGAACAGTAGGATTTTTTGTGTTCATAAAGTTAACAAGCTGTTCGTCGTTGGAAAGACGGTATGTGCTTTCTGCGCCAACGCCGTTGTCCGGTTTAACAACAACAGGATAGCCAACTTCTGCAATAAATGCACGGCAGGCTTCGATATCTTCGTCAACAAGGTGGTATCTTGCTGTTTTGAGACCTGCTTTGTGGTAGAATTCCTTCATTTTGGATTTGTATTTCATAAATGGAATATCTTTATCCTGGAAACCGCTTGTGATGTTGAATTCTGTACGGAGATGTGCGTCTCTTTCAAGCCAGTATTCGTTGTTGGATTCAAGCCAGTCAATTTTGCCGTGTTTGAAGATAAAGAATGCAACTGCACGGTAAACTTCGTCGTAGTTTTCGAGGCTGTTTACCTTGTAGTATTCGTTAAGGCTTTCTTTGAGTTCTGGTTTAAGTTCGTCGTATGGCTGGTCGCCGATACCGAGAACGTTGAGGCCGTTGTTTTTGAGTTCACGGCAGAACTTCCAGTAGTTTGTCGGGAAGTTAGGAGAGATAAAGATAAAATTTTTCATTATAATCCTCTTTTCGTTTTTGCGGTTTTTCCGCTTTTGTTTTTCTTTTTTCTTTTTGTTTTGTTCTTTTCTTTTTTTTGTTTTGTCTTTTTGTTTTATACTTTCCGTGGGTGCGGTTTTGCCGCCCCTTTTTGTCTGGGTATTTGCCTTTATGTGTTTTTGTTCCTGCCTTGCAGGCAGGGCGGATTTTGGTCTGATGCCGAAAAATCCGCTGTTTAAGCCGTTTTTTGGCTCAAACAAGTTGGTATTGTACTACTATTTTTATCTTTTGTAAAGTGTTTTTGACAATAAAACCGATAATTTGTACTGATTATATATTGGGCGGACAGATGTATCCGCCCAGTAATCAAAACATACTAGAAACCAAGGATTCTTGGCACATGGTATTCCACCATTTTGTACCACCAAGGCCAGTCGTGGTTTACATCATAGCCCCAGAGGTCAACCAATACATTTGCGCCAAGGCGGTCAAAGTTGATTTTAAGCCATTTTGCTGTGCCTGGTTCTTCCCATGCGCCCTGTCCGCCGCAGATTACGCCGCGGTTGCGGTTGTACTGTTCAACATAAGGGTGGTCAGGCTGCATATTTGCAAGGTACATTTCAGGGCTGTTTTCGTAAAGGCGGCCGTCGATGTAGTCACCGAAGAACATACTGCTGTTGTAGATGCCTGCCATTGCAAGACAGCTGTCGAATATGTAAGGGAAACGTAGGAACAGGTTTGCAGAATGGTTTGCGCCCATGCTTGCGCCGAATACCATAATTTTGTCATCGCACCAGCCACGCATAGCTGTCATATAGCGCATAAAAGGCACAAATTCATCTACGATGTAGTGAATCCACTGTTCGTGCATATATGTACGGTGGCCAGGGTCGCCGTTTTTGTCGGACCAGGTTTCAAGGTCGATTGTGTCGATGGAGAAAACTGTAACTCTGCCTTCTTCAATCCATTTTGCCCAGTAGTCAATCATGTGGAAGTTTTCAAAGTCCACAAATTTGCCGTCCTGGCAAGGGATAAAGAGCACAGGTTTGCCGGCATGACCGTAAACCTTGCATTCCATATCTCTGTTAAGACAGGAACTGTACTGTTTGAAATACTGAATTTCCATAAGAAATTCCTCCTTTTATATATTGATAGCGTTTTGCGGTATAATTATGGTTTGGGGCATATGTGCCTGCAAACCTTAAAGACCATAGAAAAGTGTTTCCATAAAAATCGGAATCTGTTTTTCCCAGCTTGCTTCGGTGTGTTCACCCTTTGGCACCACGCGGCTGTTGAGCAGCACACCCTTTTTCATAAGGGCAGCGGCAACGCGGTTGTAGTGGCCGAGAGATTCGGGACAGTGGCGGAATTCTTCCTGACCGTAATCCATATACAGCACGCTGTCTTCGCCTACTGTGCCTGCTTTAATCATCTGTTCCACAGTTTTTATGGAAAAGCTTACAGCAGGGCTGAGTGCTGCACCGCGGCTGAAGATGTGGTTGTAGTGGGTGAGGGCATAGATTGTCATAAGCCCGCCCATACTGCTGCCTGCGATAAAGGTGTATTCTCTTTCAGGCAAGGTTGGGAAACTGCGGTCCACAAAAGGCTTGAACACCTTGGTAAACCAGTCCATTGTCTTTTTGCCCTGACCTTTTATTCTGCCTGTTTCGTGAAAGTCAAAATCAAAAGGGGAATACTCGCTTAAACGTTCGTTGTTGTGGCCGTGGTTGCATTCCACAGCGGCAACGATAATAGGGATATCTGCTTTCTGCAGAAGTTCCAGCATACCCCAGCTTTTGCCGTAGGTTGCGTGACTGTCAAAAAACACGTTGTGGCCGTCAAACATATACAGCACAGGATAGCGCACATCAAAGTTGGTTTTTGCTTCGTCCGGCACATAGATATATGCACGGCGTTTTGCATTGCCTGTAAGGTGAGGTATTGTAACTTTTTTTATAAATATCATTGTATGGGTACTCGCTTAATATATAGATTTTTATCACAGGGCAGTCCGAAAACGTCCCTGTAAATAAGTATATACATATTAATCTTATCATAGAGAGAAAATAATTGCAAATTTATAAAAATAATGGAATTATATTGTAATGTTTATGCTATAAAAACACAAAAATTTACATTTTGTTAAAACTATAAAAGCCCTTATATTTGATTTTTTGTATATGCATATAGTATAATAAAGAATAATGTAATTTATTATGTATAGGTGTGTCCGCACACATCGTGAAAGGTAAAGACATATGATAAGTATTGTTGGATACAGCGGTTTTGTAGGCTCAAACCTCTGTGCAAGTTTTGATTTTGACGGCAAGTATGACAAAAGCAATGTAACCGAGGCTTTTGGCACAAACCCTGATGTGCTGTTTTACAGCGGTGTGCCTGCACAGAAATTTATCGCAAACAAATTTCCTCAGCAGGACTTTGAAACAGTTGTGGAAGCACTGGACAACATCAAAAAAATCAACCCTAAAAAGATAGTGCTTATCTCCTCCGTTGACGTTTATAAAGAACCTAACGGCAAAAACGAATCCAGCTTTATGGACAAGGAAAACCTGCACCCATACGGCGCAAACCGCCTGTGGCTGGAAGAACAGGTAAAGGCAAACTTTGAGGATTACTTTATTGTGCGTCTGCCTGGTCTGTACGGCATCAACCTTAAAAAGAATTTTATCTTTGATTATCTCAACTTTATCCCAAGTATGCTCAACGAGGCAAAATTTGCCGAGCTGTGCGAAAAGGACGAAAGCCTTAAAGAGATGTATACTTTGCAGGACAACGGTTTCTGGGCACTCAATGCAGATGCGGACAGAGCAAAAGCAAGAAAGGTTTTTGAAAAAGTTGGTTTCTCGGCACTTAATTTTACCGACAGCCGAGGCATATTCCAGTATTACAATCTGAAATATTTGTATAAAAATATACAGACTGCAATAGAAAATGGCGTAAAAGTGATGAATATTGCCACCGAACCTGTTACAATCGCTGAAATTTACAATGCAATCACAGGCAAAGAGTTTGTAAACGAACTTGGCGGTGCAGTTCCGCACTATGATTTCAGAACAGAAAACTATGAAATTTTTGGCGGCAGGGACGGCTATATCCAGACAAAGGAATTTGTTCTGAATGATATAAAAGAGTTTATTGCACAGGCGCAGCAATAGCGCGCTTATACGTTGTATGTCACTTTGACCGCCCAAAGTGACCAAAGGCGCCGCTGTGGCAGGCAGCGGACCCCGCCTCCTTTTCACAGCCGCAAGGTCTTTGAAAAAAGAACTCGGATACACCAAAGCTTTCGCTTTGCTCATCCTCAAACATCTTTTTTCATTTTGCCAAGGCAAAAACAGACTTGCTGTTGTAGGGGAAATCAAAAATTTGAGTGCTCACTTTTAATAATTTGAGATTAAAGTATCCTTAAACAAAAAGGTGATTTATGAAACTTTCAATTTCCAATATAGCATGGGACAAATCTGATGACCTTGCGATGTATAAGTTTTTGCAGGAAAACGGCATTGACGGCATCGAGATTGCCCCAAGCAGACTTTTTACAGAACCATACGAAAACCCGGAGCAGGCACAGCTTTATGCCACAATGCTTAAAAACCGCTTTAACCTTGAGGTGAGCAGTATGCAGAGCATCTGGTTTGGCAAAAACGGAAATATATTTAACCCGGACGAAGCAAAGGCTTTGAGCGACTATACAAAAAAGGCAATGGATTTTGCCAACGCAATGGGCATTAAAAACCTTGTGTTCGGCTGTCCTCGCAACCGCAATATGCCCGAGGGAAAAACCGAAGATGACGTTGTGGGCTTTTTCCGCGAACTTGGGGAATATGCCCTGAGCAGAAACACAGTGCTTGCACTGGAGGCAAATCCTGTTATCTACAACACAAACTTTTTGAACTATACAAAGGATGCCTTTGAGTTCTGCAAGAAAATTGACAGCGAAGGCGTAAAGGTAAATGTGGATTTTGGCACCATTCTTTACAACAAGGAAAATCCCCACATTATCAAAACCTACAAAAACTATGTAAACCACATTCATCTGTCGGTGCCGCACCTTGAATATGTGGAAAAGATAAAGGAACACGCAACACTCAAAAAGGTGCTGGGCAAAATTGATTATGACGGTTATCTCTCCATCGAGATGAAAAACCAGAATGATATAAACAAGGTACAGAAAGCTGTTTTATACTTAAAGGAGAATTTTTAGTATGCTGTTTCACAACATCAAAGGAGTTCCGGATTTTGAATGCCACGAGTATGAAGAAAAGAAAAACAAGTACTGTCTGTGCATTCCTATTATCAACGAAAAAGAAAACATACGCCTTGAACTTCACCGCGGACGTGTAAACAAGGTGCATACCATGTGCGATATCATCATCTGCGACGGCGGCAGCACCGACGGAGGCACCGACGAGGATATGATGCGCAGCCTTGGTGTAAACACACTGCTGGTTAAAAAAGGTCCGGGCAAACAGGGCGCACAGCTGCGAATGGGCTTCTGGTGGGCACTTAAACGGGGCTATGACGGCATCATCACCATAGACGGCAACAACAAGGACTCTATCGAGGACGTTGTGCACTTTATCGAAAAGCTGGACGAAGGCTATGACTTTGTTCAGGGCAGCCGTTTTATCGAAGGCGGTCAGGCAATCAACACACCTTTGTCCCGTCATATTGCGGTAAAATTTATCCACGCACCTGTAATCAGCCTTACAGCAAAGGAAAAATTTACCGACACAACAAACAACTTCCGCGCTTACAGCAAAAAGTATCTTACACATCCGCTGGTGCAGCCGTTCCGCAATGTGTTCAAAACCTACGAACTGCTGGCATATCTTTCCACAAGGGCAAGCCAGCTTAAGCTTAAAACCTGCGAAATTCCTGTTACAAGGGCATATCCAAACAGCGGCAAGGTGCCGACAAAAATCAGCCCTATCAAAGGCAACAGCGAACTGATGAAAATTCTGCTGGCAAATGCAGCAGGAAGATATAATCCTTAAGGGCCGCTGCCCTTAACCCGTGTCCGTTGGACATTGTTTTAAAAGCTCAAGCCTTTTGCAAGGCTTCGCCTGTCACTTTTGGCGCCAAAAGTGACCAAAAGCGCCGCTGATGCACGCAGCGGACCCATGCGGATTATGTACCGCAAGGTCTCGGTTGTGTGGCGCTTTCGTGTGCAGTCCGCACACACCGCGCCGCCTTGTTTGTGCAAATCGGTCGACAGTACATATTTAATATAAGGGGGCACCGCCCCCATTCCACCCCTGGAAATATCAAATATATAAAAGGGGAATAAACAAATGAGGTAAACAGGATTGAAAGTTTACGACAAAATTATAATCGGTGCAGGTCTGTATGGTCTGTACAGTGCAGAATACTGCGGCAAAAAAGGCGAAAATGTGCTGGTGCTGGAATGTGACGACCAGGCTTTTCCCCGTGCCACATACATAAATCAGGCAAGGGTGCATATGGGTTATCACTACCCACGCAGCATCTCCACAGCGGTAAAAAGCCGCAACTATTTTGACCGTTTCTGCGAGGATTATCCCGACAGCATAAAAACCGATTTCAAAAAAATATATGCCACAAGCGCAAACTTTTCCTGGACCGACAAGGACCAGTTTATAAAGTTCTGCAAGGACTCCAACATCCCATGTGTTTCCATCGAGCCGACAACCTACTTTAAGGACGGCATGTGTGACGGCGCATTTGAAACACTGGAATATACCTATGACTGGCAGATACTCCGCGACGGCATTCTTGCCGAAATCGAAAAGGTAAAGGACAATGTGACAATCCGTTACAACAGCCGTATTGTTGCCATTGACAGGCTGGAAAATGTGTGGAGAATAACCCTTGCAGACGGCGTAAGCTTTGAGGCGCCTTTTGTCCTCAACAGCACCTATGCATCGGTTAACCAGATAAACACCCTTGCAGGTTTCGAGACATTTCCTATCAAATACGAGCTTTGCGAAATTATCCTCTGCAAAATCAACGATACACTCCGTGATGTGGGCATCACTGTTATGGACGGGCCGTTCTTCTCCATTATGCCTTTTGGGAAAACAGGCTATCATTCCCTGACAAGTGTTACCTTTACACCGCACGTTACCTGCTATGACAAACTGCCGAAGTTCGACTGCCAGCAGGGCATAGAGGACTACTGCAGTCCAACACATCTTGGCAACTGCAACAACTGCCCTCACAAACCGGAAAGTGCCTGGGGATATATGTCACAGCTGGCAAGAAAATATCTTAAAGATGAATTCGGCTTTGAATATTCACATTCGCTGTTCAGCATGAAACCTATCCTCAAGCTCAGCGAAATTGATGACAGCCGCCCTACACTTGTAAAACAGTTTTCAACAAATCCAACCTTTGTCAGTGTGCTTTCGGGCAAAATCAACACTGTATACGATTTAAAGGAGGTGCTGGACAATGATAACAAATAAAGAAAAAAACTTTGTTTCCGCCGTTGTGTACTGCCACAACTGCCAGAGTGCAATTGCTTCCTTTCTGGACGGTGTAAACAATGTTCTCAAAGATAACTTTGACAAGTACGAAATCATCTGTGTAAACGATTCTTCCACCGACAGAACTGTGGAAGCAATCAACGCCTTCTGCGAAGAAAATACAGTAAAAAGCCTTACCGTTGTAAACACAAGCTTTGCACAGGGGCTGGAAAGTGCAATGATTGCAGGCCTTGATATTGCAATCGGAGACTTTGTGTTTGAATTTGACAGCACAGTTATGGACTTTGAACCGCAGCTTATTATGGATGTGTACCGCACATCACAGAAAGGCAACGATATTGTTTTTGCCTGCCCTACAGAAGGTCAGAAATGGACAAGCAGGCTGTTCTACAATCTGTTCAACCGCTTTTCCGATTCTGAACACAAAATCAAAACCCAGCGGTTTTCTGTTATCAGCCGCCGCGGTATCAACCGCGTAAAATCAATGGGTGCAAAAACAGTTTACCGCAAAGCGGTTTATGCTTCCTGCGGTCTGCCTGTAAAACATATCGATTACAAACCTTTGCAGAGCGCTTCTGTTGCAGAAGGGGCACAGAAGGTTAAAAGGGAACTTGCCCTCAACAGCCTTATTCTGTTTACCGACATCGGCTATAAAATCAGCCTTTTCCTCACAGTTGTAATGGCTGTTGTGCTGGCAGCGGCAGGTGTTTACACTCTGCTGGTGTTCTTCAGCGCAAACCCTGTGGCAGGCTGGACAACCACAATGCTGGTTATGTCTTTCGGCTTCTTTGGTTTGTTTATCATCCTTGCTTTTGTGCTTAAATACCTGTCGGTAATCCTCAACCTTGTGTTTACACAAAAACAGTACATTATAGAGAGTGTACAAAAAATTACAAAATAAATCATCGGGCGAACATTGTTCGCCCATAATTTATAGTGATACTTCGGGGGAGTGTAATGAGGGGGCAGAGCCCCTTCTTATATAAAATATGTACTGTCGCCCGATTTGCACAGTCACGGCGGCGCGGTGCAGACGGATTTGTCTGCGGAAGCGCCACACAGACAAGACCTTGTGGTACATATTCCGCGTGGGGCGCTGCGTCGCAATCAGCGCCACTTTTGGTCACTTTTGGTGTCAAAAGTGACAGGCAAAGCCTAAAAAATTCAGTCCTGAAAGGACATAATTATGAAAAATAACGATATCTCAAAATCTTTAATGATAATAATCGCTCTGGTGCTTACAGCGGCAAGACTGTTCCTTGCCTGGACACAGTATGCAACTGTTTATCCGCCCCTTGCACCGATTGATGACCATTTTATGTTCACCACAGCACAGAACATTGTGGCAGGGGAATGGTTTGGCGACTACAACTATCTCACCTTGTCCAAACACGCTTTCTTTGCGGTGTGGCTGGCATTTCTGCATATAATCAAAGTGCCTTTTATGGTGGGCAATGCGGCTTTGTGGGCGCTTGCAAGTGTGGTTTTTGTGCTTGCGGTTTCACCGATGCTCAGAAAAAACTGGGCAAAGCTGTTTCTCTATGCAGGTATGCTTTACAATCCTGCTATCTGGGCATGTTTCTCCACAAGAATTTACCGCGACAGCATCTTTCCAAGTCTGTGTATGCTGTTCTTCAGCTGCATAGCGGCAGTTGGTATCAGATACAAAGAGCCAGTCAGAAAATGGTGGCCTTACCTTGTGGGTTACGGCATCACATTCGGTCTTGTGTATCTCTCCCGTGAAGACGGCATCTGGGTGCTGCCTTTTGCGGTGGTTGCCTTTGTGGTTATGACAGTTATATGGATATGTGAAAAACAGCCGCAGCTTATCCGCCGCCTTATCTGCCTTGTGCTGCCTTTTGCACTTTCTGCAGGCATCATCGCAGGCTATTGCGGTATGAACTACAAACATTACGGCCGCTTTATCGTAAGTGACTTTACAAGCAAGGAGTTCAATGCGGCTTACGGCGCACTTATGAGCATCGAACACGAAAACTGGCATCCCCTTATTGCTGTGCCTGCCGATGTGCGCGAAAAACTTTACGACGAGGTGCCTTCCTTTGCATTTATGGAACAGGCACTGGAAGAACCTATCCTTAAAAACGGTTATTTCCGTCCTGCACTGGACGATTTTCAGTCCGGCGGTTTCTACTGGGCGGTGAGAACTGCCCTGCAGAACAACGGCTATTACGATACACCTGAAAAGGCAAAGGCATACTACGAAACCCTTCGCAGCGAAATTGAACTTGCTGTGGCAGAGGGCAGACTGAAAGCGGACAAGCTGTATTCGTCTGTTACAAGCCCGATTAAGCCGGAATATGTTCTGCCGGTAATAGGCGAAGGCTTTGCGGGCCTCAAAGCGGCAATGCTCTTTGAACAGTGCGACCCTCTTGCCGAACACGCAGTGGGTTCACCTGAAGAAATTGCCGAGGTTGAAAACTTTATCCATCAGAAAGGCGGCACCGTGCTTAAAGCCCATTCCAACGAAATCTATCTGCCGCCAATCCAGCTTGTTACACACACCTTTATGCGTGTGATGAACGTGGTTTACAAAATCGGCATTCCGCTTATGTTTGTTATGGCACTGCTGTGGCAGGTAAAACAGCTTATCTGGGATATCCACTGCAAAAAGCTGTCAGTGGACGGTATGCTCAACATTGTTCTGCTGGGTATGTTCCTTATGGCACTGCTGCGTTGCTTTATGATTGCCTATGTGGAGGTGAGTGCCTTCAACATCGGCACCTACGGAATGTATCTGTCCACGGTTTATCCGCTTCTTATCGGTTTCAGCTTTGTGGGCACACTTAAAAATTTTGAAAAGTAATAATATAATACATTATATATAATATATAAAGAACAATCGATGATGACAGCGAAGAACTGCTCTGCCGGGTGCGGAAAGGTTCTTCGCTGATTGTTTTATCTGTATCTTGTGGCTGAAAAGGGGCATAAACCACTACAGAAAGGGAATGAAAAAATATTTGAAATTTCGCAAAAAAGTTGTTGACAAATGCTGGCGGATGTGTTAATATATTCAAGCTGTCGCAGAGAGGCGGTAGCAAAATCCACAAAAAAGCCTTAAAAAGTTTTAAAAAAGTCACAAAAAAGTGTTGACAAACTTGAGGCGCTGTGGTAATATATAAAGGCTGTCACGAAAGGACAGCGACGACAACCGAAAAAAGTTTTTAAAAAACTTGAAAAAAGTGCTTGACAAAACGAAACGGTTGTGGTAATATATAAAGGCTGTCGCGAGACAGTAAGGACCTTGAAAATTAAACAATATAAGAAAAGAACAGAAGCTTGTGAAGGAATAACTTTAGATATTCTTTTGAAGATAGTGAGTAAACACTTAAAAAACGCTTTTAAGTAATTTCGAG
>JAFVOU010000015.1 GCA_017505635.1 Oscillospiraceae bacterium
GCGGCATCCTGATAAGAAAACATAAATCCCCCTCAAAACACAGCTTGGTGTTTTGAGGGGGACATTTTTGCACATTTACGCACAAAAAGTGCTGTTGCAAGGCGGAAATACGCAGCACTACTTTGTGTAATGCAAGTGTTGGCAACGCAGCAACAGCCTTTTTGTGCTGTACATTGTGTTTGTGTTTTCTTGTCTGGAGGTCGCTAATTTGTATTCCCTTTTTAATTTGTACTGGATTTATACACAATTATTTGGTAAAATAATATTTTAAAGTATACAGATAAAAACTGCTATGCAGCAGATTTATATAAACGGAGAAAATATGAAAAGAGCAACAATAAAAAACAATGTATCAATCACATTTTTACCTAACGAAAAATTCAAGAGAAACCGCATTAACATAAGCTTTATTATGCCTAACGACAAGGAAAAGGCAACAATGTATGCTGTGCTGCCAACACTTATGGAACGTGGATATGAAGATTATCCCGATATGTGTATGTTCTCCAAAAAGCTCAACCAGATGTACGGCGCATCATTTTCTGCAACAACTTCCGTTGTAGGGCAGAACCGTGTGCTGCGTTTTACTATTCAGGGAATAAAAAACCGGTACTGCATCAACGGAGAGGACCTGCTGGCAGAGATGACAGATGTTCTGCTTGGTGTTATATTCCGTCCGTGTGTTGAAAACGGCGGTTTTATCAGTGACTGGCTGGAGGTTGAAAAGGTAAAGCTCCGTGAAGAAATCGAGGGCGAAATCAATGATAAACGCGGATACTGTGTAAAGATGGCACAGCGTAAATTCTTTAAAGACAGCAAAAACGGGGTTGAACGCCTTGGCTATCTCGAAGAAGTTGACGGCATCAATCCAGTTGACCTCTACAGCTGTTACAGAGAAATGCTTGCCGGCAGTACGGTAGAGATTTTTGTAACAGCACATCAGGACGACGCAATAACAGAAAAATTTGCACAGGCCTTTGCGGACAGAAACGGCAGGGAAAACACAATTCTGCCAATCGAAGTTATGGAAAAAACAGATGCAGAAACATACTGCGAAGCGATGGACATTGTTCAGGGTAAAGTCTGCCTTTTCTATACAAGCGAAAGAAAGCTTACTGAAGAAGAAAGATATCATATGCTTGTTGCAAGTGCCATATATGGCGGCACTGCAAGCAGCAGACTGTTTAAGAATGTCCGTGAAAAACAGAGTCTCTGTTATTATTGCGGTGCAGCTTACAACGGTTTTACAGGCAGTATGCGTGTGGACAGCGGCGTTGAACATCAGAACTGTGACAAGGTTGTGCAGGCAGTTCAGAAAGAACTGGCAGACCTTATAAACGGTGAAATCACCGAAAAGGAAATTGCCGAAACAAAGCTGGTGCTTTTAAACAGTCTTGATGCTGTTCAGGACGGTCTGCACGGACTGGAAGCATGGTATCTCAATGAGGCTATCCGCGGCACATGGACGGCACCGCAGCAGGTAAAAGAAAAGGTACAGGCGGTTACAGAACAGAATATAAAAGATGTTTTAAGCCTGCTGCACCTTAATGTTGTGTATAAACTTACAAAATAAAAGGATAAAATATGGAAAGACAAGTTATTAAAAGTGATATATTAAACGAACAGTACAGTCTTATAAAAACTGACTGCGGTCTTACAGTTGCCTGCTATCCGATGCCAAAGCACAATGGCATTCACGCGGTTTTTGCCACAAAATTCGGCTCAATCGACCGCAGATTTACCGTTGACGGCGAAAAAATTGAAATTCCTGCAGGCGTGGCACATTTTCTGGAACATAAAATGTTTGAAAACGAAGACGGTGATGCGTTTGAAAAATTTGCAAGAACAGGTGCAAATGCAAATGCTTTTACCAGCTTTGACAAAACCTGCTACATCTTTTCTGCAACAAACAATATCGAAGAATCTCTCGATATTCTGCTGTCATTTGTAACACAGCCTTATTTTACAAAGGAAACAGTGGAAAAAGAGCAGGGGATTATCGGGCAGGAAATCAAAATGTATGACGACAGCGCAAGCTGGAGAGTGCTTTTTGGTGTTCTTGAAGGTTTGTATCACAATCACACCGTGAAGGATGATATCGCAGGCACAGTTGAAAGTATTGCACAGATTACCCCTGAAATGCTGTACAAATGTGCCGAGGCGTTCTATTCGCCAAGCGAAATGGTGCTTTCCGTTGCAGGCAACATCACAGAGCAGCAGCTTATCGACGCAGTGGAACGCGCAGGTTTCACAGCGGCAAAACACACTGTTATCCGTGAAAAAATCGATGAACCGGAAACAATAGTGTATTCTGAAAAAAGTATGAGAATGCCTATTTCCCAGCCTCTGGTGGCTATCGGCTTCAAGGAAAAAGTTGATGGAGAGGTTACTGCAAAACAGGGTATTATCGGTGATATTATCATTGATATACTCACCGGTTCCACAAGCGAGCTTTTCAACAAGCTTTATGATTCAAATGTGGTCAATGGTACCTTTGAAGGCGAAATTTTTGCAGGCAGCGACTACTATGCAAGTATTATCAGCGGTGAAACAAACGACCCTGAACTGCTTGTGAGCGAAGTTCAGCAGGCAATTGATGAAATAAAGAAAAACGGAATTACCGAAGAACAGTTTGCAATCAGTAAAAATGCTATGTATGGCAGTATGGTTGTGGATTTTGAAAATGTGGAAGAGGTTGCAACAAGTCTTGTAAATCAGTACTTTAAAGGCAACACAGCTTACAATTCACTTGAAATCTTTAAAGAAATTACATTGGAAGATGTAAATGCACAGCTGCGTACAATGTTCAATCCGGACAAACGCACAGTGTTTACAGCACTTCCGACGGAGGACCAATATGTTTAACGTACAGTTTCCGAAACTTGGTATTGACCTTGTGATAAACAGGGTGGCTTTTTCACCGTTTGGCTTTGATATTTACTGGTATGGCCTGCTTATCGGCATCGGTGTTATGATGATGCTGCTTACCGTGTTTTACCGCACACCAAAGCTGGGCATAAATACCGACCATTTTATCGATGCCATTCTTTTTACCACAGTGGGTGCTGTGGTGGGAGCGCGTGCATATTACGTTGCGTTTGCACCTTTTAAATACGAAAGTTTTATGGATATGATAAATATCCGTGACGGCGGTCTTGCCATTTACGGCGGTGTTATCGGCGGTCTGCTGCTTGGCATGGTGGGCTGTAAAATACGCAAAATCAATATTTTTGATTACTGCGATATAATTCTGGGGGCAACACTTATCGGTCAGTCAATCGGCCGCTGGGGCAATTTTATGAACCAGGAAGCTTTTGGCACAAATACCGACAGCATTTTCGGTATGATAAGCGAGGGAACAACCGCTTATCTTAAACGCGTGCAGCCGACTCTGGCACAGCAGGGCATTATGGTTGACCCTATGGCGCCTGTTCACCCCACATTTTTCTACGAATCAATGTGGTGTCTGCTTGGTTTTGTGCTGCTGCAGCTCTATTTTAAACGCCGTAAATTCAAAGGCGAAATTGCCTGCCTTTATATGATATGGTATGGTGTGGGCCGTTTCTTTATCGAAGGTCTGCGCACCGACAGTCTGGAAATTTTTGCAGGTCTGCGCGCAAGCCAGCTTGTTGCAATTTTATCAATCATTGCAGGCGTGATAATTATCGTATATAATAGATTTGATTTTAAAGGCAAAGCAAAAACAGATGCCGAAATCAGTCAAATGTACAGTGACAGAGACAGAAAAAGAAAAATCGGCAGATAGGCGGTAAATTATATGTACGAAGATAAAATTATCAGCGGTAAAGAGGTAAGTGCCTACGAAAAAGGCCTTATTGCAGACCGCGTTAAAGCACTGAAGGAAAAAGGCATACAGCCAAAGCTTTCTGTTATTATTGTAGGCGAAGACCCTGCAAGCCAGACATATGTTAAAGGCAAACACAAGGACTGTGCCGAATGTGACATTCTTTCTGACAATATTGCATTGCCGGAAAGCACAACACAGGAAGAACTGCTTGCTGTTATCGAACGTCTTAACAAAGACGAAACTGTGCATGGTATTCTTGTTCAGCTGCCTGTGCCAAAGCATATTGATGAGTATGCTGTTATCAATGCAATCGCACCTGAAAAGGACGTTGACGGTTTTACAGCACTCAATGTGGGCAATATGAACATCGGCAAGGACTGTTTTATCCCTTGCACACCTCAGGGCTGTGTAAATATGCTGGAATATGCAGGCATTGATGTGGAGGGCAAGGATGTTGTGGTTATCGGCCGCAGCAACATTGTCGGCCGCCCTGTTGCAACACTTCTCACACAGAAAAGTGCAACAGTTACAATATGTCACTCAAAAACAAAAAATATTGCAGAAAAAACCCGTATGGCAGATATCGTTATTATTGCTATCGGCAAGGCGGGATTTCTTACAGGTGATATGATAAAGGAAGGTGCGGTAATAATAGATGTCGGTATCAACCGCAACGCAGAGGGAAAACTGTGCGGAGATGCTGATTTTGACAGCTGTATCGAAAAGGTAAGCAAAATCACACCGGTGCCTGGCGGCGTTGGTCTTATGACCCGTGTAAACCTTCTTAAAAACACCGTAAAATCTGCGGAAAACGTAGAAAAATAGCGGAAAAATTTGTTAAATATGCTTGACATTTTATGTCAGTTATAGTAATATATTATAGCCGCATGTAAACGGCTTAAGTTGTGCCCGCCGGGCACACGCCAGGTTCAGCGAGACTTATTTAATGAGAGGATTATAAACATGAAAGCAGTATTTGTTACTGGCGGTAAACAGTACACAGCTACAGTTGGCGATGTATTGTTCATCGAAAAACTTAACGTAGAAGCAGAAGAAACAGTTGTTTTTGATCAGGTTTTGCTCGTAGGCGAAGGTGCAGAAGCTAAATTCGGTACACCAGTAGTTGAAGGCGCAAAAGTTGAAGCTAAAGTTATCAAAAACGGCAAAGGCAAAAAGATCAACATCATCACTTACAAACCTAAAAAAGGTTCTGCAAGAAGAATGGGTCACAGACAGCCTTACACAAAAGTTGAAATCACAAACATTGTTGGTTAATATTTAAGGGAGGATATAGACATGGCACATAAGAAGGGCGTAGGTTCCACAAAAAACGGTCGTGATTCCGAATCCAAAAGACTCGGCGCTAAAAGAGCAGACGGCCAGGCAGTAAAAGCTGGTAACATCATCGTTCGTCAGAGAGGCACACATATTCACCCAGGTGAAAATGTTGGCCGCGGCAGCGACGACACACTCTTTGCTCTTATCGACGGCACAGTTAAATTCGAAAGATACGGCCGCGAACGCAAAAAAGTTTCCGTTTACGCAAAATAATGTGAACAAATTGACCCGGGCTTATTTTAAGCTCGGGTTTTGTTTGTAAAATAGTTATTTACAGTTTATTGTACGGGCAGCTGTCGTTCTGAACGAAAGCGAAGAATCTCTCTGCAAACACAGAACGTTTATATGCTGTGAAAAACGGCGATAAGCTGTTAAAAAATAATATCTTTATAATCCCATTAAATTATGGTAAACTAATATAATTAGAAGCAAAAAACCTTTTATCATCACGAAAGGGGTAAATATATATGGCAATTCATTTTGTAGATATAGCACGCATCCATGTTAAAGCAGGCAACGGCGGCAACGGCGCGGTTTCTTTCCACCGCGAAAAATATGTTGCATCCGGCGGTCCTGACGGCGGTGACGGCGGCAAAGGCGGCGACGTAATTTTCCGTGCAGACCGCAACCTGTCCACACTTATGGACTTTAAATACAAACGCAAATATGTTGCACGCAACGGTGAAGACGGCCGCGGTGCAAATATGTTCGGCAAAAGTGCCGAAGACCTTATTGTTCGTGTGCCAATCGGCACAGTAATCAAAGATGCTGAAACAGGTCTTGTTATGGCAGACGTTTCTGAAGAAAACAAAGATTATGTTATTGCAAAAGGCGGCAAAGGCGGTCTTGGCAACCAGCACTTTGCGACACCTACACACCAGATTCCACGTTATGCAAAACCTGGTTTTAAAGGCGAAGAATACGATGTAACCCTGGAACTCAAACTTATTGCAGACGTTGGTCTTATCGGTTTTCCTAACGTAGGTAAATCCACACTTATTTCTACAATTTCTTCTGCAAAACCAAAAATTGCAAACTATCACTTTACAACACTCACACCTGTGCTTGGGGTTGTTCGTGTAGACGAAGAAGCTTCCTTTGTTGCAGCTGATATCCCTGGTATCATCGAAGGTGCAAGCGAAGGTGTTGGTCTTGGCCACGACTTCCTCCGTCACGTAGAAAGATGCCGTCTGCTGCTTCACGTTGTGGACGTAAGCGGCTGCGAAGGCAGAAATCCTATTGATGACTTTAAGCTCATCAACAGCGAACTTGTAAACTTCAGTGAAGAACTTGCAAAACGTCCGCAGATTGCTGTTGCAAACAAATGTGATATCGCAACAGAAGAACAGATTGAAGAATTCCGCGCATTCTGCGAAGAAGAAGGCATTCAGCTGTTCGAAATCAGTGCTGCAACACGTCAGGGCATTGACCAGCTTCCCGGTGCAGTGTTTGCTGAACTGCAGAAACTTCCGCCTGTTATCATCTATGAACCTGAATTTGTTAAACAGGAAATTGTGGAGGACGGCAATGCATTCGAAATCTTCCGCACAGACGACGGTGCATTCAACATCGAAGCAGAATGGCTTGTTCGTATCCTCAATGGTACAAATGTGGATGACTACGAAAGTCTGCAGTACTTCCAGAGAAGACTCCGCGACAGTGGCATTATCGACCGCCTTGAAGAAATGGGTGTTAAAGACGGTGACACAATCCGCATTGAAGACTTTGAATTTGACTATGTAATCTAAGGGGAAGCTTATGATTGATATAAGAGAACAGTCTCCTCTGTCACTTGCTTTTGTTGGCGATGCAGTTTATTCCCTTGCAATAAGAGAGTATCTTGTGCAGGAAAAACGCTATCAGATAAACAAACTCAACAAAATGACAGTGAACTATGTAAGTGCAAAAGGCCAGTTTATGGCACTTGAACTTATTGGCGACATCCTTACCGAAGAAGAACATGGCTTTGTACGCCGCGGCAAAAATGCCACAAAGGCATCTGTTGCAAAACATGCAACAGTGGAAGAATATCGCGCATCCACAGGTTTTGAAAGTCTGCTTGGCTATCTTAAACTTACAAATCAGGACGACAGAATAGATTATCTGGTTAAATATATTCTGGAAAATTTAAAATTTGACAACTAAAACAAAACACAAGGTACAGAAAATACCTTGTGTTTTTTATTTGTACATATAATGTGTTTTAAAATATACCGCTGTTATATTTTTTCTGCACTTTATAAATACAGAACAATCCTGCAAAAAGCCCTGCAAACAGAACAATTACAGAAAGCATAGCAATAGATTTATCATCGCCAAATAATCCAATGATGCCGCTCAAAAACATACCCACAGCAATAACGCCAAGACTTTTGCCAAATTCTTTGCCGTAGTTTTCTTTGTCTTTTACATTGGTCTGATGATAGTCGTGGATAAGTTCTGTTTTGCCTTTGTAAATCAGAAAACTCAAAACAGCAAAAAGTACCGAAACAGGCAGAAGTATACAGGAATATAAACTCATAATAATATCTCCTTTATGTAAATTTTGCATTTAAAGTGCAGTGTCCTTTGTTGGCACAGTAAATTTATCGGTATCCACACCTTCGTGTTTAAGCAATGTTATTTTTTTGCTTAAACCGCCTGCATAACCTGTCAGGCTGCCGTTTGTGCCCACAACACGATGACAAGGAATAATAACAGAAATGGGGTTATGCCCAACAGCACCGCCAACTGCCTGTGCACTCATTTTTGCTTTGCCGTGATTTTTTGCAACAATATCTGCAATCTGCCCGTAAGTCATTGTTTTACCATAAGGTATGGTGCAGAGGATATCCCACACTTCTTTGCGGAAATCACTGCCCACAGGTGCCAGCGGCAGTTCTTTTATCTCAGGTTTTTCACCGACAAAATATCTGTCCAGCCATTCTCTTGCTTTTACAAGCAGAGGGTGGCTGTCGTTTTTTACAGGTGCTTCCGGCAGTGGACAAAAATATTTTTGTCGAATCATCCATAATCCCACAATATTTTCTTCATCACATACAACCATAAGCGGACCGATAATACTGTTGTATTCTGTTGAGTAGTACATATAAATACCTCTGTTAAAGTGGTGTAAGTTTAAGCATATAAAGGCTGTTTTTTATTAACATTCAAAATATATAATCATCATAACATTAACAGGCAAAAAAATAAAGACAATTCAGCGGAATTGCCTTTAAGAGCTACAGATATGTAAGGTACGGCGTGGTACGGCAAAGTCATTAAGATAAGCGAAATTGAAAAAATATCAACTTAATATAATAAAGCAAAATGTCATTCTGAGCGCGGAGAAGAATCTCCTTATTTGCTCAAACCGGGAGATTCTTCGTCACTTGCGTTCCTCAGAATGACATGTTTTTTATCTTAATGACATTGTGTTGTATGGTGTCCCTTTACAGAAGAGTATCCGGCGGTTATCTGGCATTGATATATGCCTTGTGCAGTGCACGCTGGATATTTGTCAGGTCGATGGTTACACTGGATTTAAGGTCTTCTTTCCAGTCAAGGGCATTTGTTCCGTTTGTCATTGTGCCGTTGCCGTTATCATCTGTACGGTCAGGGGCAGGGGGAGTGCTGTCCACCTGAGTGTCGCCTGTCATATTGTCAGCGTTGTTGTCGGCCATGGAGTTTGTGTCATTTGATATACCTTCGGCTGTGTTTGTGCCGTCAGTTGTTGTGTTGTTCTCAGAGTTACGGGCAGTTCTGCCTGTGCCACCCATAATGTTTCTCGCACCGTCAGCAATACCGTTTATAATGCTTTTTGCACCGTCAGCCACACCATTTGCCATACCGTCAGCAGCATTTTCGGCATCATTTACAATATTGTCTGCATAATCTTCGTTTGTTCCGTAGCTGCCCATATTCATAACACCGTCAGATATTTCGGCAATATTTTTGCCAACAAGCCAGTTTTCAAGGCTGTTAATCTGTTCAAACCATTCCTTGCCTATGCCTGAAGCAGCTTTCATGCCGTATTCGTTGCCAAGTTCTCTTTTGCTTCGGATTTCGCTGTAACTGTCTTTGTTTACAAGCTGACCATTGCCGTCAAAATAAATTTTGCTCTGCACCTCGTCGATATATACTTTTTTTATTATGTTGTTTTCGTCAAAAACAACTGTTGCATAGGTTGTGCTTACAACGCCTTTGCCGTTTTCTCCCTCGACAGAAGGGGCAGAATCTTCGGTTGTAGTGTAGCTGCCTATACCAACACGGTAACCTGTACTGTCAATCATATCGCTGTTTGTGTTGTTGTCATTGTCCTTTGCTGTACAGCCTGCGGCAGAAAGGCAGATTGCCAGCACCGCTGTTAAAGCCAAAAATTTTTTCATCTGTTATGCTCCTTTAAACAAGATTTAAAGTTAACCCTTAGTTTCCTTTAATTGCTTGACAATAATATTATCAATTTTTCGCAAAATATACCTTTGCATAAAAAACAGGGCATATCCTGCTTATAAAATGCATATATTTAATCTGAAAACATCAGGGACTGTGTCAATAAAAAAGGCGCAGTCCCTGTATTTTATTAAAGAGGAGGAACGGTATGCAAAAATTGAAAAAAAGTATATGGACGTCATATAAATTTCCCGTTGTACTTCTGTGCGGAATAGCAGCAGGCAGTCTTACGGGCTGGCTTGCCCCGGAATTTGGTGTTAAATTAAAACCGCTGGGAGATGTCTTTTTAAATCTTGTTTTTTCGGTTGTTGTACCGGTGGTGTTTTTTTCCATTTCATCGGCAGTTGCCTCAATGGCAAATATGAAAAGGCTTGGCAAAATTCTGGGATATATGCTGCTTGTGTTTGTGATAACAGGTCTTATAGCCTCGGTGATAATGTGTTTTGCGGTAAATGCTATGGATATTGCCGAAGGTCTTGATATCACCCTTGATACAGCAGCAGAAACAGTGGAAGCAAAAAGTCTGCCGCAGCAGATAGTTGCAGCGCTGACAGTAGGGGATTTTTCGCAGCTTTTGTCCCGTCAGAATATGCTGCCGCTTATAATTATGTCTATTTTCTTTGGATTTGTTGTATCATCCTTCGGAGAGAAAGGCGCAAAGCTGGCAAAAGGCCTGGCATTTATGTCCGAT
Organism: Oscillospiraceae bacterium; assembly: GCA_017505635.1. Lineage (GTDB taxonomy): Bacteria > Bacillota > Clostridia > Oscillospirales > Ruminococcaceae > RGIG3102. The sequence goes on from JAFVOU010000015.1 coordinate 10,269, forward strand.
GTGTTTATGAAGATGATAAACTGTATAATGCTGTATGCACCGATTGGCCTTGGAGCATATTTTGCTTATCTTGTTGCTGATCTGGGGCCTCAGCTGCTTGGTGTTTATGCAAAAACAATGCTGGGACTTTATTATCCATTGTGTGTTGTTTATTTTGGTATCGGATTTTTTGTCTATGCTTACTTTGCAGGGGGAATGCAGGGGGTAAAAATGTTTTTTAAAAATGCACTTTCTCCTGCAGCAACCAGCCTTGCTACACAAAGCTCTATTGCCACACTTCCTGTAAACCTTGAAGCCTGCCGAAAAATGGGTGTGCCAAAAGATATACGCGAAATTGTACTGCCAATCGGTGCAACTGCCCATATGGACGGCAGCTGTTTTGCGGCAATACTTAAAATAGCGGTACTGTTTGGTATTTACGGCCGCGAATTTACAGGCTTTGAAACACTCTCTGTTGCGGTGCTTGTAGCAATAATGTCTGGGGTTGTTATGTCGGGAATTCCCGGCGGTGGACTTATCGGCGAAATGCTTATAATGACACTGTACGGATTCCCTATGGAAGCATTTCCGATTATTGCAACAGTAGGTTTTCTTGTGGATCCGCCTGCTACAATGATAAATGCAACAGGCGACAGTGTTGCCGCAATGATGGTTACAAGGCTTGTAGAGGGCAAAGACTGGCTAAAAAAACGCACTGACATATACGGTAATTTAAAAGAAGAATAAATGTGTACAAAAAGTCCTTATCAGCACAGTGTTGCCGATAAGGACTTTTTATATTAAAATAATTCGCTTGTATCAAAGACATCATCACATCTGCTGCGAAGGTCTGTTGCTTCAAAATAACGGTTTTCCATAGGAATCCATTCGTTTACAAAGCGTTCGAGCTTGTTTTTGTTGCTGCGGTCAAGAATGCGTTGTTTCTGTTTATCACTGTCAATATCCAGAAATATTTTATAATCATATGTATCGATAAGTTCCGGGTGCATAGAATAAACACCTTCAACGATATTGAGCTTTTTGTGAAAAACCTTTCCGCTTTCAAGATAACAGAGAGTGTGGCAGTCATAAACATTAAATGTAAAGTTATGACCGGATTTTACGTTGCTGATAATTTCACTTTTAAATCTTTCCCAGTCGATATTTCCGCCTGTTTCGCCAAGCCTTTGCGGTGTTTTCTTTTCAGGCGGCAGAAAAAAGTCGTCCATATGAAAAACATTGCAGATGAAATTGTCATTGATAAAATTGCCAAGACTGCTTTTTCCGCTTGCAGACGGTCCGTCAATGGCAACCCATACAGTATCTTTGTCACTGCTGTCAAGCAGATTGTTGATAACCTTTATAATTTTATTATACATTTTAACCCCTCTTGAATGCGCAAAGCGCAGACTGTCAAAAAGTATAACATATCAAATTTAAAAAGTCTATTTGTATAAATTACAAAAAAAGTGGAATATTAACACTAAACAATAGTAAAAAGGAGTAAAAAATGAAAAAGATTACCGAAAAAGAACTTGGTGCATACAATGAACTGCTTGTTCAGGAAAAGGCAACAATGGACAAATTCAACTATTATGCGCAGAACTGCAAAGACCCGCAGCTTAAAAAGCTTTGCAAGGAGGCAGCGGCGCGCCATCAGGAACACTATAACATTATTTTTGCACAGATTCAGTAGGAGGATTTATGGCAAACTACGACGACAAAACAATGATGACAGATATGCTGGCAAGTCAGAAATTTATTGCACAGAACTATAATAATTATGCCGGGGAATGCTCCAGCAAACAGTCCAAGGCAAAGCTTATGAAAATTTTAAACGAAGAGCACGATATTCAGTTTAAAATTTTTGAACAGATGAATGCAAAGGGATGGTATCCCACAACACCGGCACCACAGGACAAAATAAACGAAGCCGTGCAGCAGCATATTCAGGGGGCTACAAACATAACAAAAACAGCAGCAAAAGCAAAAAAATCCAACACAAAGCTGGAAAAAGCATCCGATAAAAAGTCAGAAAAGTCCACAGCAAAAAAATCAAAATAACAAAAAATAAAAAGGGTATCACTGCAAAGGTGATACCCGATTTTGTATTTTATTTATGCCTGTAAAACAATATGCCTACAGCAGCAGCGGCAGGAATATTTTTGCCAGCCCCAAAAATACCAGATAACCGCAGATGTCGGTTGTTGCGGTAAGGAAAATTGAAGAAGCAAGGGCAGGGTCAATGTTGAATGCTTTGAGAATAAGTGGAATAAAGAAACCGCTTATACCTGCAATTGTGATATTTGCAATCATAGCGATAAGCATAATAATGCCAAGATATATGCTGCCGTATCTCATTGCCAGCACAATGCCTGCAATAAAGCCCATTATTGCACCGTTGCAAAGAGCAAGGGCAATCTCTTTGGTAACCAGCTTCCAGTCTTCCTTAAGGCTAAGTTCGCCCAATGTGATATTGCGTATAACAAGAGAAAGTGTCTGGTTGCCAGTGTTACCACCCAAAGCTGCAACAATAGGCATTGCTGCCGCAAGGGCGGTTACCTGTGCAATTGTACCCTCAAACACACTGATAACGGTGGATGATAAAAATGCGGTTACAAGGTTTACCATAAGCCATGGCAGACGCATCTTTACGGATTTGATAACCGAGTTGTCAACATCTTCGTCGGTACCCACACCGGCCATTTTAAGAATATCTTCGGTCTGTTCTTCAAAGAGAACGTCGATGATATCGTCAACGGTGATAATACCAAGAAGGCTGTTTTTGCGGTTTACAACAGGCACAACCTTAAGGTCGTACTTGGAAACGATATGGGAAACTTCTTCCTGGTCCATATCTGCGGGAACACTTACGATGTTGTCGTACATAATTTCTTCCAGAGTAGTGCTGTTGTCCTCTACAAGAATATCACGCAGGTCGGCGGTGCCGATAAGTTCTTTTCTGCCGTTAAGAACAAAGATAGTTTCTATAACCTCTGTTTTAGGGGCGATTTCTTTGATTTTGTTAAGTGCCTTTTCAACGGTCCATTTGCCGTTGAGGGCAATATATTCGGTGGTCATAAGGCCGCCGGCAGTATCATCTTCGTAAAGAAGAAGATGTTCGATTTCCATTATATCCTTGCGCTTCATCATCTTGAGAATTCTTTTGCGCATATTGATTGGCAAATCGCCAAGAATGTCGGCAATATCGTCCTTGGACATAAATTTGAACATCTTGAGCATATTGTCCACACCGAAAAGCTCGGCAATGCGGAACTGCAGGTCCTCGTCCATCTGCTCATAAATCTGTGCCATATGTTCGGCGTCAATTCTTTCGGCAAAGGAGATAATTTCGTCGTCTGTAAATTCTTCCAGAGCGATAGCAACGTCGATGGCATATGCAGATTCGATAACGTCAACCAGTTCATCCTGGTCACTGGTCAGAAGAGCTTCTTTAAGGTCGTATTCCTGTTCTTCTATTTCTTCATCATCGGCAGTGATAATGTCGATAAGCTCAACATCTTCTTCGTCTGCTTCGGCAGAAGAGCTGTCGGCTGCACTGCTTTCTGAAGTTTCTTCTTCGTCGTCAAATTCTGGCAGAGTATCTGCAAGAATAAATATTTCTTTTTCCTCTGTTTCTTCGGCAGTAATTTCTGCCACAGAAGTTACATCTTCTGCAGGAGTGTCAATTATATCCTGGGTTTTATTCAATTTTTCTTTGTCCATTGCAATAACCCCCTTAAATAATTTTAAGCAAATAAAAAACCTTCTTTTCAGCAAACGCCAAAAAGAAGGTGTAGTTTTCTTTTACTGCACCAAATACAAGCGTTGCTGATTTATCAAAATATAATTACTCCCGCAAGGGTCGCTTGTCACTTGGTACCACATCCTTTTAAATATAATTTAGGAAGAAAACATTCTTCCACAACTTTAATTGTATTCTATTTAAAGGGACTTTGTCAATAAAAAGTTAAGCAAAACTGTCAGAAAAAGCTGCAGTACAATACTTATTTTTCCGGCCATGGCAGAAGGTCAAAATCCTTTACAAGATAAGCCTTTTTTGAAATTTCTGCCAGAGGAGAGTCGGACAGACTGTCGGAATAGAACTCATCAATTACACCGTCAGGATATACCTCATAAAAACGGCGAACCTTTTCCTTGCCATGACAGTTGATGCCGTCGTATCTGCCTGTAAATTTGTCAACATTGCTTGCCATAAGGCTGTTTATGCCAAGTTCCTTTATGATAGGTTCAAGCAGAAAATAAGGGGATGCAGAGATGATAACGTCATCCTCTTTCTGTGTATTTGCATAGAATGGTTTTATGTTCTTTTTATGTATTTTCCAGAATTCCTCAACAGTTTTGTCGATGTCTTTAACACTGGTGAAAAACCTGTAAAAACGCTGCTTAAATGCGGTTTTTTCCATTATTTTAAGGGCAAATGGGATTGCGCAAAGCCCCTGATAAGGCAGCCATTTCCAGGTGGCAGGCTGTGTTTTAAGGCAGTACAGAAAAAAATGTGCTGTGCTGTCCCCGTGATATATTGTTTTGTCAAAATCATAAACATTCATATTTATTATTCCTTGTCATTTTTATAAGCAGAAGCATCAGAGATAAATCCTCCGCCCATAACAGTATCATTTTTATACATTACAACCGACTGACCTTTTGCTGCGGCACGCACAGGTGCAGGAAAGTGCAGAACAATGCTGTTTTCGTCACTGTGCATAACAACGGCAGTATCTCCTTTTGCGGCACTGCGGATTTTTACAGTAAATTCATCCCCTGCTGCAAAGAATTTTCCGTTGGTATATACAGGATTTTCCAGTGTAACACCGTCAAAGAATTCTTCGCCGGCAAAGCCAAGAAGAATGTCGCCGTTTTCGCATATTTCCTTTACAAATGCAGGTTTGCCCAAAGCGATGTTAAGGCCTTTGCGCTGACCTATTGTATAGTTGTGTATACCTTTATGGCGGGTAAGTCTTTTTCCGTCAGGTGCAATAAAAAAGCCTTTTTTGATTTTATAGCCTCTGTTTTCGATAAACTGTCCGTGGTTTCCGTCAGGGATAAAGCATATTTCCTGACTGTCAGGCTTGTCTGCGTTGAACAGTTCAAGCTTCTGTGCCATAGCCCTTATTTCAGGCTTTTCGTACTGCCCCAGAGGCAGCACAAGTCTTTTGAGAAATTCCTGTGGCAGACGGTGCAGCATATAGCTTTGGTCTTTTGCAGGGTTTGCAGCCTTTTTTACATAGAAAATGCCGTTTTCTTCCACTATCTGTGCATAGTGACCTGTGGCAATGTAAAATATTCCCATTTGGTCTGCCTTATCGCACAGGGATTTAAGCTTGACCAACGGGTTGCACACAACACAGGGGTTTGGTGTTCTGCCGCTGATGTAGCTTTTGCAGAAAGGCTCCACAACATTTTTCTCAAAGCTGTCTCTTGCATCAATAACGCAGATTGGTATATCAAGGTGAGCACATACTTTGTGTGCATCCTCTATGGCGTTTTCTGAGTGGTCATTGAAGTTGATAACAGCGCCATAAACTTCAAAGCCCTGCTTTTTAAGAAGGTCAACACATACCGAGCTGTCAACACCGCCCGATACGCCTGTAAGGATTTTTTTGTTTTCCAATTTTTATCCTCCTGAAAAGCAGCAGTATATAGCAATAAACTGCCGCATATAGTTGTAAACAATCAAAAATAATAGCAATTAAAAGGAAAATCAAACAAACTTTTCGCTTTCCTTTACAGCCTGTGCATCACAGCGCTCATTTTCCGGATGTCCGGCATGGCCTTTAATCCACACATAATCAAGTTCGTGTTTTTTTATCTCCTCCAGCAGCTGCTGCCACAAATCCACGTTGAGTGCAGGTTTGCCGTCAGATTTCTTCCAGCCCTTTTTCTTCCAGCCGTAAACCCAGCCTTTTGACAGGGAGTCCAGTACATATTTTGAGTCACTCTGCAAGGTTATATGACAGGGTTCCTTAAGTGCTTTGAGTGCAAACAGAACGGCACTGAGTTCCATGCGGTTGTTGGTGGTATCTTTTTCTCCGCCGCTTATCATCTTTTCAACACCGTTATATCTTAAAATAGCACACCAACCACCGGGACCGGGATTGCCCTTGCAGGCGCCGTCAGTAAATATTTCAATCCGTTTCATATATATCCTTTATTGTATTATCCGTTATAATATATTATAATATACATAATAATTATATTATAGGATAAGTTGTGTAAATTTCAAGAGCAAACAGTCTGCAAAATTGCACTCCGGTTGACAATATAACCCGGAAAATAGTATCATATAATATTATATACGTCGTTTATATTATCCCAAACAGGATAATAATTAATCTGAAAATGTGTTCGTTAACAAAATAAAAATATCCGTCACCTGCCATAATTTTGCCAGGTGCTTGATTGTTGTATAAAAGGAGGAAATATGCCTAATCCAAAACACAGATTCCACAGAAAAAAAACTTCTGAAGTATGTGAAAAAATCCGTATCATACCCCTTGGTGGTCTTGGAGAAATCGGCAAGAATATGACTGTTTTTGAATGCCGCGAAGATAAATTTATCATAGACTGCGGCCTTTCTTTTCCTGACAGTGAAATGTTTGGTGTAGACCTTGTTATTCCTGATTTTTCTTATGTTATAGAAAACAAAGAAAGCATAAAAGGCATCGTAATTACTCATGGTCACGAAGACCATATAGGTTCTTTGCCGTATCTGCTGAGAGAGGTTAATTTTCCTATATATGCCACACCTCTTACAAAAGGTCTTATCGAGAACAAACTGGCAGAGCATTCACTTGACAAAATGGTGGAAATAAATGTTATAAATCCCGGAGACAGGCTTGAATTTGGCTGTATGACAGCAGTGCCTATCCATGTTAACCACTCAATCCCTGATGCTGTTGGTTTTGCAATCGAATCTCCTGCAGGCACAGTTATCACAACAGGGGACTTTAAGATAGACTATACACCGCCTCAGGGTGAAACAACCGACCTTGCAACCTTTGCAGAATATGGCAAAAAAGGCGTGCTTGCATATATGGCTGACTCTACAAATGCCGAAAGACGCGGCTTTTCTGCAAGTGAAAGAACAGTTGCAAACAGCCTGCAGCCTTTGTTTGAAAAGGCAAAGGAAAAACGTATTGTTATTGCGACATTTGCATCAAATATATACCGCCTTCAGACAATTCTCGACCTTGCGGTGCGTTACAAACGCAAGGTTGCGGTAAGCGGCAGAAGTATGGTGAAAAATATCCAGATGGCACTGGAACTGGGCTATCTCAACGTTCCGGATGGAGTTATAATTGAAGCCGAAATGGTAAACAAATATCAGCCGGAACAGATTGTGCTTATCACAACTGGCAGCCAGGGCGAACCTCTTTCGGCTCTCAGCCGTATGTCGGGGGGCACACACCGTCAGTTTTCTGTGGGCAAAGGCGATTTTATCATCATTTCTGCAACTCCTATTCCGGGCAACGAAAAGATGGTTACCAAGGTTATCAACGGACTTATGAAGCTTGGTGCAGAGGTTATTTACGAATCCATGTACGAAGTACACGTTTCGGGCCATGCTGCACAGGAAGAGCTTAAACTTATGCTCAATCTTGTAAAACCAAAATACTTTATCCCTATCCACGGGGAATTCAAGCATCTCAAAAAACATGCTATGCTGGCACAGGATGCAGGTGTTGACGAAAAAAATATAATTATTGCCGAGCTGGGCGGAGTTATTACTATAAGCAAAGACGAAATCAAGGTAGACAACTCTGTTCAGGCAGGACAGGTTTTTGTTGACGGACTTGGTGTTGGCGATGTGGGCAGTGTTGTTCTGCGTGACCGCCGCCATCTGTCACAGGACGGTCTTGTGGTTGTTGTATTCAGTGTTGACCGCGCAACAGGCGAGGTTTTAAGCGGTCCGGATATTGTTTCCCGCGGATTTGTATATGTAAAAGAAAGCGAACAGCTTATTGCAGAAGCAAGGCAGAAGGCCAGAAGTGTTCTGGAAAAATACAGGGATTACGAATACAAGGACTGGTCAGTTATCAAATCAAAGATAAGAGAACAGGTTTCACATGTATTGTATCAGCGCACCAAACGCAGTCCTATGGTTCTGCCTATAGTTATGGAAATATAGCAGTCCTGCATAATTCAATGTGAGACTGAAGGGTAAACAGGTATGAATAAAAAATTAAAAAACAAGTTTATAAGCACAGATATACTGATACTGGTGCTGTCGTTTATATCACTGGCTTTTGGCGGCGCACTTGCTTATTTTAAGCCTGCCTATGCGGGGTTTGTAGCGGTTGGTATTCTCATTGTCACTTTTCTGATATTGTGCAATGCCCATACAGCCAGAAAATTTGTAAAAAGCATATTTTACGGCACAGGCAAGCATTCCAATATGCAGCAGCTCAGTTTTGAAAAACTCAATCTTCCTGTGGCAATTATCAGCAAAGACACTATTGTATGGTACAATGACAGCTTCCGCGACAGATTTTTAAACGGCAAAGACTCCTACCTTATACAGCTTGAAAAGGTTTTGCCTGACTTTGACCTTGACCACAGCTGTGAAGAAAACGGTGCGGACATAGTTGTGGGAGACAAGGAATACACTGTGTTTTCCTCTGTGCCTAATGAAGAATCAAAGCTGTGGGTAAGTTATTTTGTTGATGATACGCAGTACAAATTTGACCAGAGGGAATACCGCCTGTCACGCCCTGTAATTATGCAGATAGCGGTTGATACCTATGATGATGTTCTTAAAGACCTGAAGGAAAGTACCCGTGCACAGATTATGGCACGTCTTGACCAGATGATAGAAGATGCTGTAATTGCAAATAAAGGGCTTGTAAACAAATACGGAACATCAAGATATACAGTTGTGCTTGAAGACAGAAAATATCAGAATTTCTATGAAAACCAGTTCAGAATGCTTCAGGATGCAAAGACTATCGGCGGAGAATACAACGTTACACTTTCAATCGGTGTAGGTAAAGACGGTGTTGACTTTGCCGAAAACGATATGTTGTCACGTCAGGCGCTGGATATGGCGCTTGGCCGTGGCGGTGACCAGGCGGTTGTAAAAACCGTTGACGGTTACGAATTTTTTGGCGGCAACAGCCGCAGCGTAGAAAAACGCAGCAAGGTGCGCAGCCGCATCGTGGCAAATGCACTTAAAGATGTTATCCTCCAAAGTGATAACGTGCTTATTATGGGTCACAAGATGAGCGACCTGGACAGTGTAGGCTCAGCTGTGGGTATAGCATCTGTTGTGCGTTGTTTTGAAAGACGTGCAAATATAGTTATTGACGAAAACAAAACCCTTGCCAAAAACCTTATCGACTGGGTAAAACAGGACGAAGGTATGGAAAACCTGTTTATCACACCCGAAAAGGCGGCAAATCTTGTTGAAAAAAATACACTTCTTATCATTACAGATACTCATACTGCCAAAATGGCAGAGTCCACAAATATCTGTGAGATGTGTGATAAAAAGGTTATTATTGACCATCACAGAAAGATGGTTGACTACATAACCGATACAGTTGTATCATATCACGAGCCATATGCATCTTCCGCAAGTGAGCTTGTTACAGAGCTTATTCAGTATATTCTGCCGACAAATGCAAAACTTTCTCCTGTTCAGGCAGGGGCTTTGCTCAGCGGTATTATGCTTGATACTCGCAATTTCTCGGAAAAAGCGGGTGTAAGAACATTTGAAGCAGCGGCTTATCTGCGCCGTCAGTCGGTGGATATGACACAGATTATGCGTCTGTTTGCAGTACCTAAAGAAATTTATTCTGCAAAAGCCGCACTTGTAAATAATGCCGAAACATATAAGGGCGTTGCAATCTCAATGTCTGACGAATTTTCACAGGAGCTTTCCCTTGCAGTGCCGCAGGCAGCAAATGACCTGCTTATGCTGGAAGGTGTGGAGGCATCTGTGGTTGCTACACTTGCAGACGATACGGTGCGCATTTCTGCCCGCAGTCTCGGCGGTATGAATGTTCAGGTGCTTATGGAATATCTTGGCGGCGGCGGTCATCTCAGCATGGCGGGCGCACAGCTTAAAGGTGTGACACTTGAAGAAGCAAAAGCAAAAATATGCGAAAGCATTGACAATTATAAAAAGTAAAAGTAAAAGGCAAAAGGAGAAAATCTATGAAAGTAGTACTCTTACAGGATGTAAAATCTATAGGTAAAAAGGACCAGCTTGTAAATGTTTCCGACGGTTATGCAAGAAACTTTCTCTTTCCAAGAAAGCTTGCAAAGGAAGCAACAGCAGGTGCAATCAACGATGTAAAAACAAAAGAAAGTGCAAAGGCACATCACAAGCAGGAAGAAATCAATGCTGCAAAGGAACTGAAAGCTAAAATTGACGGCAAAATTGTTGCTCTCAAGGCAAAAGCAGGCAAGGAAGGCAAGCTTTTCGGTGCAGTAACTTCCAAGGACGTTGCAGCGGAAATGAAAAAACAGCTTGGTGTTGATATCGACAAGAAAAAGCTTGTTATGGACGATATCAAACTTTTCGGCAGCTACGACTGCACAGTTAAAATCTATCCTGAAATCACAGCAAAGATTACAGTAAAAGTAGAGGAATAATTTTTTATGGACAAGCAATTGGATTTGGCTTTGGGCTCTCTTGGTATAAATGAGCCCTACAGCATGGAGGCGGAACAGGCGGTTCTGGGGGCGGCACTTATCAGCCCCGAAACAGTTTCGCTTATAATTGAACAGGTAAGAGCGGAGTATTTTTATTCCAGACAGAATCAGAAAATATTTCTGGAAATACATAAGCTTTTCAATGCAAATATGCCGTCAGACTTTATCACTGTGCTCAACAGTGTTATTGCCAATGGTGTGTTTACAGATGAGGCAGAGGCAAAGGTTTATCTTACCCAGCTTGCCGAAACGGTGCCAAGCTTGTCCAATGTATCTTCATACGCAAAAATTCTTAAAGAAAAATACCTTATGCGTATGCTGCTCAATACCTCAGCAGATATTATCAGACAGACACAGAATGCGCCGGAAGCAGACGAACTGCTTGAATATGCCGAGCAGAAAATCTATGAGCTTCGTCAGGGAAAGGATACCTCTGCACTCAGCCATATCGGGCTTTCTGCGGCAGAAAGCTTTGCAAGACTGCGCAATCTGTCGGGCAAGGACAGAGAGAAATATCTGGGTATTCCTACAGGGTTCAACTACCTGGACAAAATGCTTACAGGTCTTGGACGAAGCGACCTTGTTATACTTGCGGCACGTCCTGGTATGGGTAAAACCTCTTTTGTGCTCAATATAGCAACAAACATAGCAAAAAGAGGGATGCCTGTTGCGGTGTTCTCGCTGGAAATGACAAAAGAACAGCTTACCAGCCGTATCATTTCTGCCGAAGCCCATATAGACAGCCAGATAATGCGTTCGGGCAATATTCAGGTGGATGAATGGGATAATATCTCCCGTGCAGTAGGCGAAATTTCTGACCTGCCAATCTATCTTGATGACACATCCAATGTATCTGTTTCTGACATCAAGGCAAAAATCCGCCGCCTTAATCAGGACCCTAACAAGGACGACATCGGTGTTGTTGTCATTGACTATCTTCAGCTTATGTCTACAGGCAAGCGCAACGAATCCCGCGTGCAGGAAATCAGCGAAATTACCCGTAACCTTAAAATTATGGCAAAGGAACTGAATGTTCCGCTTATCTGTCTGTCACAGCTTTCCCGTAGTGCTGAAAAAGGCCAGGGACGTGATGCCCGCCCTGCGCTCAGCGACCTGCGAGACTCCGGTTCTATCGAACAGGACGCCGACGTAGTATTGTTCCTCTATCGTGATGCATACTACAATCAGGACGAAGATGCAGACCAGACAAAGGCGGAATGCATTGTTGCAAAAAACCGACACGGTGAAGTAGGCAAGGTTTATCTTGGATGGGACGGTGCACACACACGCTTCTATAACATTGATTTTGTACACGAAGATGAATAGTTTATTTTTAGATACAGTCAGACAATACAATATGATAAACAAGGGAGATACAGTTGCTGTGGGTTTGTCCGGTGGGGCAGACAGCATGGCGCTGTTTCACCTTTTGTATGCAAATAAAGAAAAACTGGGAATAAATCTTGTTGCACTGCACGTTAATCACGGGCTGAGGTCAGAAAGTGATGAAGAAGAAATTTTCATCACAGATTACTGCAGAAAACTTGGTGCAGAATGTGTTGTAAAACATTTTGATATGAATAATACTCCAAAGCCACAGGGACTTTCCACCGAGATGTGGGCACGTCAGCTGCGGTATGCTTTTTTTGAAGAAGAAACAAAAAAACGCAGTGCAAAAATTGCAACAGCCCATTCGCTTAGCGATAAATGCGAAACGGTTATATTCAATCTTTGCCGTGGTACAAGCTTAAAAGGGGTGTGCGGTATTCCTGCAGTCAGGGGCAATATCATACGTCCTCTTATCAACTGCACCCGCACAGATATAGAAAATTACTGCAAAGAAAACGATATCCCTTTTGTAACTGATAAAACTAATTTCAGCGAAGAATATTCCCGCAACAAAATCCGCCTTAAAGTGGTGCCTGTTCTAAAACAGATAAACGAAAAAAGCGAAAACCTAATCGGCGAATTTACACAGGAAATGGAGCAGATATACACATTTTTAACTCAATTAAGTGATACTCTGTACAGGAATTCCATTTCACTTGACGGCTTTCATCTTGAAACAATAAAAAAACAGGATGATGTGGTTATAAAGTTTTTTTTAAGAAATATTCTTGACCGTTACGGATGTCTTTCCAGAGAAAACATCAGCGATATCCTTGAGGGAATAAAAAATGAAGGCTTTACAAAACAGCTTTCAAAGGATATTGTCTGTCAGACAAAAAACGGATATCTCACATTTTATAAGCCAAAACAGACAATGCAGGAAAAAAGTGCAGAAACTGTTCCTGTCACTATAGGTTCAACGGTTGATTTTATGGGGGATAAATATGTTATCCGCGAAATTTCCACCGGAGAACTGGAAAAAAATAAAAAAAATGACAAAAACTATTTAAATAACTGTATAGATTGTGATACAATAAACTGTAAACTGTTTCTGAGAACCCGCAGAACAGGCGACAGGTTCACATTGGCAAACCGCGGTGTAACAAAGACACTGAAAAAGCTTTTTACCGAGGATAAAATACCTCTTAAACTTAGGGATAGCCTTGCAGTTCTTGCAGATGTTGAAAATGTAATCTGGCTTGAAAACTATGGTACAAACGGACCGTACAGGGTGAAAGCGGGAACAAAAAGAATATTGGTTATAGAGAATAAGTAAATGGAAGGAATTCACAATATGTTAAACGATATCAAAGAAGTATTATTTACAGAAGAGCAGCTTAAAGAAACAGTAGGAAGACTTGCAGAACAGGTTAACCGTGACTATGCAGGCAAAAACGTGCTTCTGGTTTCTGTGCTTAAAGGTGCTGTTGTTTTTATGGCAGACTTTATGCGTGCACTTGACCTTAAATGTGAAATTGATTTTATGGTGGTTTCCTCTTATGGTTCCGGCACAAAGACATCAGGCAACGTAAAAATTATCAAAGACCTTGATGTGCCGATTGAAGGCAGAGATGTTCTTATTGTGGAAGATATTCTCGACAGCGGCGTAACACTTTCCAACCTTATCAGAATGCTGGAAGAAAGACGTCCGAAAAGCATTGAAGTATGTACACTTTTTGACAAACCTGAACGCCGTGCTGCACATGTGTACGCAAAATACATCGGTCTGAAAGTGCCTGATGAATTTGTGGTTGGCTATGGACTTGACTTTGATGAAAAGTACAGAAACCTTCCGTTTGTAGGTGTTCTCAAGCCGGAAGTGTATACAAAATAATTTAAAAGGAGATAATATCCCTTGGTTAAGAAGAATAACAACAATCTTATCCCGCTTATTACAATGCTTATCACACTGGTTATTATTGCAGTGTTTCTCAACCAGCCAAGCAATTTAAGCGAGATGAAAATGAGCGAGGCTATCGACCTGTTTAAGGAAAACAAGGTAGAATATTACGAGCTCAACCTTGGCAACGGAAACCTTGAAATTGACATTAAAGGCGAGGAAGAAAACACAATCTACCGTGTGCCGAGCATCAACTATTTTGTGGAAAAAATTGACCCATATGTGGAACAGAACAATGTTCCGCATGACTTTATTCCTGCAACAACAATACCTGCATGGCTCAGCGTAATACCTTATGTTCTCATGTTTGGTGTTGTGGCATTTATGCTGTACAACATGAGTCAGGGCGGCGGTGCTGCAAAGGGTATGGCTTTTGCCAAGGCACGCACAAAAGATGCAGGCGATTTGTCCGAACGCAAATATTTCAAAGATGTTGCAGGTGCGGACGAAGAAAAAGAAGAACTTGTTGAAATAGTGGAATTTCTTAAAGACCCGGGCAAATTCAATGCCCTGGGTGCAAAAATTCCAAAAGGTGTTCTGCTTGTAGGCCCTCCGGGTACAGGTAAAACTTTGCTTGCAAAAGCAACAGCAGGCGAAGCAGGTGTGCCTTTCTTCTCAATTTCCGGTTCTGACTTTGTGGAAATGTATGTTGGTGTTGGTGCATCCCGTGTACGTGACCTTTTTGACAAGGCAAAAAAAGCGGCACCTGCCATTATCTTTATTGACGAAATCGACGCAGTAGGTCGTCAGCGTGGCGCAGGTCTTGGCGGCGGTCACGACGAAAGAGAACAGACACTCAACCAGATGCTTGTTGAAATGGACGGCTTTGGTGCAAATACAGGTGTTATCGTTATGGCGGCAACAAACCGTGCCGACATTCTTGACCGTGCTCTGCTTCGTCCGGGCCGTTTTGACCGTCAGGTTTATGTTGGTCACCCGGATATCAAAGGCCGTCAGGAAATTCTTGCGGTTCATCTGCGCAACAAGCCTATTGCTCCTGATGTTGACACAAAAGCTATCGCACAGGCAACAGCAGGCTTTACAGGTGCAGACCTTGAAAACCTTTGTAACGAAGCTGCACTTATGGCTGCTAAAAAAGGCAAAAAAGCTATCACAAAAGCAGATATGGATGCTGCAGTAATCAAGGTTATTGCAGGTCCTGAAAAGAAATCCAAAGTTGTTACAGAAAAAGAAAAGAAACTTGTTTCCTATCACGAAGCAGGTCATGCAGTTGCAACATACGTTTGCGAAACATCCAGCCCTGTAAAAGAAATTTCCATTGTTCCGCGCGGTATGGCAGGCGGTTACACACTTTCTATCCCGGAAGAGGATACAAACTACCGCACAAAGAAAGAAATGCTGGACGAAATTGTTACACTTCTCGGCGGACGCTGTGCAGAAAAACTTATCCTTGAAGATATCTCCACAGGTGCTTCCAACGACCTTGAACGCACAACAGCAATTGCAAAATCAATGGTTATGCGTTATGGTTTCTCTGACAGACTTGGCAATGTGGTTTATGGTCACGACCCACAGCAGACATTCCTTGGACGCGATTATGGTCAGGGTCAGGGATATTCTGATGCGGTTGCAAACGAAATCGACAGCGAAATCCGCCGTCTTGTAGACGAAGGTTACAACCGTTGTATGCAGATTTTGCAGGATAATATTGACAAACTTCACATCGTTGCAAAAATCCTTATGAAAAAGGAAAAAATCGACGGTGACGAATTTGCAAAAATTATGGCTGACGACTATGTTTATGTAGAAGAAGCAGAAACACCTGCAGAAGAACCTGTGGCTGAAGCAGAAGTATTGGCAGTTGAAGCTGATGCAGAAACTGTTGAAAACACAGAAACAGTCAGCAAAATTGTGGAAACAGCTAACGAAGAAATTGCAGAAACAGTTGAAACTGTGATTGAACCAATAGTTGAAGAAACAACAGAAGAAGCAAAAGAAAACGAATAACAAAAAATTAAGGCGGTCCTACGACCGCCTTTTTGTTTACAGCGAAACTGTTTTTATCGCAATATGTTGTGCTGCGTTAAAGCTGAAAAAACGCTTATATAGAGGAGCCAGCCTTGACAAAGGTTTTTATAAAAGATAAAATTAAATAGTTAATGACTAAATTATGGTAATAATATAAAACTTATATAGATTGAATTTTTAGGAGATTATAATGGCAAGAAAGTCAGCAGTTTACGGCAACGAAAGTATCAGCAGTCTCAAAGGGGCTGACAGGGTTCGCAAACGCCCTGCGGTTATCTTTGGTTCCGACGGTATTGAAGGCTGCCAGCATTCGGTTTTTGAAATTCTGTCCAACAGCATCGACGAAGCACGCGAAGGCCACGGCAACAAAATCATTATGACAAAATATGCCGACGGTTCTATCGAAGTTGAAGACTTTGCCCGTGGTATTCCTGTGGACTACAACAAAAACGAAGACCGCTACAACTGGGAACTTCTTTTCTGCGAAATGTATGCAGGCGGTAAATACAACAACAACTCAGGGGATAACTACGAATTTTCTCTGGGTTTAAACGGCTTGGGTCTGTGTGCAACACAGTATGCATCCGAATATATGACTGTTGACATCATCCGTGACGGTTTTGCCTATCACCTTGATTTTGAAAAAGGCGAAAATGTGGGTGGTCTCAAAAAAGAACCTGCAACCAAAAAGCAGACAGGTTCAAAAATCAGATGGAAACCTGACAACACAGTTTTCAGCGATATCAATATTCCTGTGGAATATTTTGAAGAAATATTAAAACGTCAGGCGGTTGTTAACCCTAACGTTCTCTTTGTCTTTAAAAATCAGAAGGACAAAGGCTTTGAAACAAAGGAATACTACTACGAAAAAGGTATCGTAGACTATGTGGAAGAAATCTGCAACGGCGATAATCTCACACAGGTTGTGTCAGCAAGCGAAGAAGCAAGCGGCAAAGACCGTGACGATATGCCGGAATACAAGGTAAAGATGAATGTTGCGTTTTCTTTCTCCAATAAGGTGCAGAAAATCGAGTACTACCACAACTCCAGCTTCCTTGAATATGGCGGCAGTCCGGAAAAAGCACTTAAATCTGCTTTTGTAAGTCAGTTTGATGCCTTTGCAAAACAGAAAAACCTTTACAAGAAAAACGAAAGCAAAATTACATTCCAGGATATAGAAGACTGCCTTGTGTTTGTGTCAAGCGGTTTTTCCACAATGACAAGCTACGAAAACCAGACCAAAAAGGCAATCACTAACAAGTTTATTGCCCAGGCAATGACAGATTTTCTTAAACGTACTCTGGAAGTTTACTTTATCGAAAACCCTGACGAAGCAACAAAGGTTGTTCAGCAGGTTATCGTAAACAAACAGTCCCGTGAACAGGCCGAAAAAACACGCATAAGCCTTAAAAAGACTATCAGCGAAAAGATTGACCTTGCAAACCGAGTGCAGAAATTTGTTGACTGCCGCAGCAAGGACGTTGCAAAACGCGAAGTTTATATTGTGGAAGGCGACTCTGCTCTCGGAGCTTGTAAAACCAGCCGCGATGCAGAATTTCAGGCACTTATGCCGGTAAGAGGCAAAATCCTCAACTGTCTTAAATGTGATTACGACAGAATATTCAAAAGCGATATCATCACAGACCTTATCAAAGTGCTTGGCTGTGGTGTTGAAAGCCCTGCAAAATATCAGAAAGCAGGTATCGCTACATTCAATATTGAAAACCTGCGCTGGAACAAGGTTGTTATCTGTACCGATGCTGACGTTGACGGTTTCCAGATAAGAACACTTATCCTTACAATGCTTTACCGCCTTTGCCCACAGCTTATAGATGACGGATATGTGTATATCGCAGAAAGCCCTCTGTATGAAATCAATACAAAGGATAAAACATATTTTGCATATACAGAGGAAGAAAAGAAAAATATTTTAAGCCGGATTGAAAAACAGAAATTTACAATCCAGCGTTCCAAAGGTCTTGGTGAAAACGAACCTGAAATGATGTGGATTACCACAATGAACCCCGAAACACGCCGTCTTATAAAGGTGTGCAAGGAGGATGTGGCACGCACACAGGAAATGTTTGAACTGCTGCTTGGCGATAACCTTGCAGGCAGAAAACAGTATATTCAGGATTTTGGTGCTGATTATCTTGACCAGCTGGATTTATCATAAAGAAAGGACAGTCTGAATTATGGCAAGAAAAACAAAAAAAGAACAGAATATGCCAAAAAGTCAGGGACTGCCTGATAATGTTGAAATACTCTCTGCAGGTGAGGTGCTGGAAAATTCCATTACCGATACACTGAGAGAAAACTATATGCCTTATGCGATGAGCGTTATTGTTTCCCGTGCTTTGCCGGAAATTGACGGTTTGAAGCCAAGCCACCGCAAACTGCTGTATACGATGTATGATATGGGGTTGCTCAAAGGAGCAAAGACAAAATCTGCCAATATTGTCGGTCAGACAATGCGCCTTAACCCACACGGCGACCAGGCAATTTACGAAACAATGGTGCGTCTTGCACGAGGCAATGAAAGCCTGCTTGTACCTTTTGTGGACAGCAAAGGTAACTTTGGCAAGGCTTATTCAAGGGATATGGCATATGCCGCATCCCGTTACACAGAGGCAAAGCTGGAGCCGATATGTGAAGAACTGTTCCGTGATATAGACAGCGATACAGTGGATTTTGTGGATAACTACGACTCCACCCGCCAAGAACCTACCTTGCTGCCTACAACGTTTCCAAATATTCTTACAAACAATACCCTTGGCATTGCTGTTGGTATGGCATCTTCCATCTGTTCCTTTAACCTTGAAGAAGTGTGCCGCACAACGATTGCACTTATCAGGGATAAAAATCACAATATCAAGGATACACTGCTTGCACCGGATTTTGCAGGCGGCGGTATTGTGCTGTACGACCAGAGTGATATCGACCAGATTTACAGCACAGGCCGCGGCAGTGTGCGTGTGCGCAGCAGATGGCAGGCTGTAAAGGAAGACGGCAAAACAATTATCGAAATAACCGAAATTCCTTCCACAACTACAATAGAAGCAATAATCGATAAAATTGCAGATTTGTCCAAAGCAGGTAAAATCAACAAGGAAGTTGCAGATATCCGCGATGAGACAGACCTTAAAGGCCTTAAAATTGCAATTGACCTCAAACGCGGTGCAGACCCTGAAAAAACAATGCAGAAACTGTTTAAACTCACCCCGCTTGAAGACAGTTTCAGTGCAAACTTCAATGTGCTTATCGCAGGTGCACCAAGAGTTATGGGCATTGGCGAAATTATTGAAGAATGGGTGGCATTCCGTACCGACTGTGTAAAACGCCGTACTTACCACAACCTTAACATCAAAAAAGACCGTCTGCATCTGGTGCAGGGTCTTGAATATATCCTGCTTGATATCGACAGGGCAATCGAAATTGTAAGAAATACCGAGGACGAAAAAGAGGTTGTGCCAAACCTTATGATTGGTTTTGGCATAGACGAAGTTCAGGCAGAATATGTTGCCGAAATACGTCTGCGTCAGCTTAACCGCAACTATATCCTCAAGCGTATTGAAGAAAAAGACAATCTTATCAAAGAGATTGCCGAGCTTGAAGATATCCTTAAAAACGATAAAAAGGTTAAAAAAATTATCATTTCCGAACTGGAAAACGTAATCAAAAAGTATTCAAAGCCAAGAAAAACGCAGATTATGTATGATTCAGTTATGGAAGCAGAAGAGGAAGAAGAGGAAGCAATTCCTGCCTACCCTGTAAATATCTTTGTTACACAGCAGGGATATGTCAAAAAGATTACGCCTCAGTCTCTGCGTATGAGCGGCGAACACAAGCTTAAGGCTGATGATGTTATTACGCAGCATATCGAGACCACAAATGATATTGATTTGCTGTTCTTTACCAGCAAACAGCAGGTTTACAAATGCAAGGCTGCAGTGTTTGATGATACAAAAGCTTCTGTTCTTGGCGAATTTGCACCTGCAAAACTTGGTATGGACGAGGGCGAAGAAGTAGTAAAAGTTATCCACACAAAAGACTACAAAGGTTTTGTGCTGTTTGCATTTGACAACGGCAAGGCAACAAAGGTGCCGCTTAATGCCTACGAAACAAAAACAAACCGCAAAAAGCTTATAAATGCATACTCTGACAAGGCAAAACTTGTCAATATTATCTGCAGCGAAGAAAATATTGACATTGCATTTATCACATCGGTTAACCGCGCCCTTGTTGTAAACACAAGCCAGATAAGCGAAAAAACCACCAAAAATTCTGCAGGCATTCAGGTGCAGACACTCAAAAAGAATCAGTACATCAAAATAGTAAAACCTGCGGCTGATGCACAGTTTGCAAATCCTGCAAAATATAAAACCAAAAACATCCCTGCAGCAGGCAGCTTTTTAAAAGAAGAAGATATAGCACAGCAGCTTACACTGTGAAAAATGCAGGCGATATGCGGATATTTTAATATATTGTTAAAATTCTTCTTGCATAATTCTGGTTAATATGTTATCATTATTAAGTCATATACCACAAAGGACGGAGGTTGTGTCAGATGAGTATTTTGGAAATTATTGCCGGTGTACTGCTTATTGTATGCGGCGTTATCATTATAATGCTTGTTATGTCTCAGCAGGCAAAAACAAGCGGTATGTCCGCAATGACAGGCGGCAGCGACGTTTACGGCGAAATGCAGTCCAGAACAGCAGACGCTAAACTTGCTAATCTTACAAAATATGTAGCTATCGCATTCGGTGTGCTTACAGTAGCAGTTAACGTTCTTGCACTTCTTGCAAAATAATCCAACACATAAGAACTCGCCCATTTTTGTGGCGAGTTTTTTGTTATATAAAACACATAATAGCTTTACATACATTTTTTGAAAGGTAATATAGATGCCGATAAAAGAAAGAATTATAAACGAACTTAAAAGCGGTCCTAAAAAATACAAGGCGTTAAAGACAAAATTCAAGGCGAATAAAAAGTTTTTTGCTGCTATGGAAGAACTGTATCAGCAGGGTATAATTGACGAGGTTAACGGCCTTATCATTCTGCTTAAAGGCAAAAAAGAAGAAAAGAAACAGCGCCCAAAAGATGTTTTTGAAGGTACAGTTGTAAAACTTACCGAAAATTACGGATTTGTCCGCGTTGAAGAATTTGACAAAGACGTTTTTGTTGCAGGCAAATTTATGATGGGCACAGTTGTGGGGGACAGGGTTGAACTTAAAAGAATTCCGTCCAAACGCCATCAGTACGAGGGTGAAATTACAGCAATTATCGAAGAAAAAACAAATCTTGTTGCAACTGTGGAAAAAGAGCACGGCAACCTTTACGCTGTTCTTCGTGATTGTCCTGTTCTTTATCTGCCAATCGAAAACCGCCGCCGCACTCTGCAGCGCGGTGATATCATAATTGTAGATATCTACGGACGTGGGCGCAGCCACCGTGCACTCACAGCAAAAATCAAGGAAAATATGGGTCAGGTAAGCACCAGCGAAAAAGCTGTTGAACTTCTCCTTGCAGAAAAACAGATGACAGCAGATTTTGAACCAAAGGTAGAAGATGAAGTAAACGAAGTTATCAACCGCATCAATATGGAAACCGAGTATAAATACCGCAAGGATTTAACCGATAAAATTATATTTACTATCGACTCCGTTTCCACAAAAGATATTGACGATGCAATTTCCATCGAAAAAACAGAAAACGGCTATAACCTTGGTGTGCACATTGCTGACGTAAGCCATTTTGTAAAACCTGCAAGCTTTGTAAATCAGGCAGCATACAACCGCGGTACGTCTGTTTATTTTGGCGACAGCGTTATTCCAATGCTGCCAAAGGCACTTTCCAATGGTGCATGTTCCCTTAACGAAGGTGTGGAACGTCTTGCTTTTACCTGCGATATGCAGCTTGATAACGATGGTAATGTAAAAAGTTATCTGTTTTACAAATCTGTTATCAAATCCCGCCTTAAAGGTGTTTACAGTGAAATTAATGACATTCTGTTTGAAGATATGGTAAAACCAAAGCTGACAGAAAAATACAGCCTTGATAAACCGAAAAGCGAAACAGGCAGAGTAACGGCAGAAATCAGACAAAAATACAGCGAAGTTTATGACAGTCTTATACTTATGATGGAACTGTATGAAAAGCTTAATAAAAAACGTATTCAGCGCGGTGCCATGGATATCGAAAGTGATGAAGCATACATTATTTTTGATGAGCACAGACGGGTTGCTGATATCAGAAAACGCGAACGCGGTGAAAGTGAAAAGATGATAGAAGAATTTATGCTGCTTGCCAACGGCTGCAGTGCAAACCTTGCACGCAAGATGGATATTCCTTTTGTCTATCGTGTTCATGAAGAACCGGAAGCAGAAAAAATGTACACCTTAAAGGACAATCTGCGTAAATTTGGTCTTAAAATAGAACGAAAACAGGGCGAAAGTCTGCAGAATGCATTTTCACATCTGCTGGATAAAACCCGTGGCACAAACCTGCAGCAGTTTGTGCACAGCGGCATACTCCGCGCCCAGAGCAAGGCAAAATATCTGGAGGTTCCGCAGGGACATTTCGGTCTTTCCCTTGATGACTACGCACATTTTACAAGCCCTATCCGACGTTATCCTGACCTTGCAATTCACCGTATTCTTACAGATGTGGTAAACGGTGTGCCGAAGGATAAAATAAAGAAGAAATACGAAAAATTTGCAAAATCTGCGGCAAAACAGTCCTCGGATACCGAACTTAATGCAATGCAGACAGAACGTCAGGCAACAGATATATATGTTGCAGAATATATGCAGCAGCATATAGGAGAAGAGTTTGAAGGCACGGTCACAAGTGTTATGAGCTTTGGTGTGTATGTGGCATTGCCAAATACAGCCGAAGGTCTTGTGCATGTTTCTCTTATTGATATGATAAATCCGATTCTGCAGGAAGGTTTCCGCCTGTACTGCCCTGTAACAGGAAAACGTTATACAATCGGTGACACAGTAAAGGTAAGAGTGCTGGGCACAGATATTCTCAAGGGCAATGTTGACTTTGAATTTGCAGAATAATATATACGAACCCCGGCAAATCAGTGCCGGGGTTTTATCATTATTGGAAAATTTTTGAATATACATATATAAATTACCAATACTTATAAAAACAGAAAGGGTAATTTTTTATGACAGAAATATTCAGAAAGAAAAAAAGCGGACAGGATACAGAGATAGAAAATTTAAAAAAAGAGCTGGATAACTGCCGTTTTCTTATGATGCGCAACGAAGTGCATTTCAATATGACAGGGGACGAAAACCTTATAGCATCGCACATATATGAGCGGGAATCCCTGCGGTGTCAGTATAACTATCTTATACGTCAGATAAAGGAAAAAGAAAACATCACAGAACAGCAAAAGATAAAAGTGGGGGAATAGATATGGCGGCAAAAATACTTATGACAGCACTTTGTATATTATCTCTTGCGGTAGTCTATATGTTTACAAAGAGCAGAAAACCGCTTCTGACAGCAGCCAAAAGTGCAGTGTGCGGTATAGCTGCCCTTATGCTTGTAAATATCACATCTGCATCAACCGGGTGTTATATAGCCGTCAACCATTTTACGGCTTTTGTCGCAACGGTACTGTCGCTGCCGGGTGTTATAGGACTTGTACTGCTTAATCTTGTTTTTATCTGATATTTTCTGTATAATTGTCTTGTCAAATAAAAACACAAGGTGATTATATATGAAAAAACTTATATGGCCCGGTGCCACTTTACTTACACCTGTACCGCCTGTTATTGTAACCTGCGGCAGTATGGAAAAACCAAATGCAATAACAATAGGCTGGACAGGTATACTTAACAGTCATCCGCCTAAAACATATATCAGTATCCGCCCTGAAAGATATTCTTATAATATCATTAAGGAAAGCAGGGAATTTATCATCAATATGCCTACAGCAAAACTGGTAAGGGAAATTGACTGGTGCGGCGTGCGCAGCGGTGCAAGCGAGGATAAATTCAAGGCTATGAATTTTACCCCATATGCAGTTGAAGGCTTCAACTGCCCTGCAATAGAGGAAATCCCCCTTGCGCTTACCTGCAAAGTTACCGATATAATCCCTCTTGGCAGCCACGATATGTTTATGGCTGATATTGTGAATGTTGTGGTTAACGAGGATATGCTGGACGAAAAAGGCCGTCTTGAAATTGAAAAGGCAGGACTTATGGCATATGCCCACGGACAGTATTTTGAGCTTGGCAAAAAAATAGGCAGTTTTGGATTCAGTGTTAAAAAGCCGGAAAAAAAGGTGAAAAAAGCTGCAAAGTCTGATACTGCAAAAAACAAAGTGTCAAAATCCTATGTCAAGAAAAAAAGGTCGAAAAAATAATATTTGTAAAAAACGGACTTATCAAAGTCCGTTTTTTGTTTATTGTGCCAAAATTGAATTTGTAGTAGATATTGCCATTGAAAACCACTATATATTGTGTTAAACTAAAAAAGTAATTTTCGATATACAGTATGTATTTTACATATAACACAGATAAAAGGAGAAACACAATATGTATGTAGTTATCAAAAGAGATGGCAGACAGGTACAGTTTGATGCCTCTAAAATAGAAATAGCAATTCTCAAGGCAATGCGTTACGGCAGCGGTATTGTAAACGAGGAACTTGCAAAAAAAATTGCCGAAAATTTTTCCACAGATAAAATGATTGTTACAATCAAGGAGATTGAAGACTACGTTTATGCTGCACTTATCGAAAGCGGTGATATGCTTACTGCAAAATGTTACGAAGCATATCGTGCGGTACGAGAATATCAGCGTCAGCGCAACACAATCGACAACAAGGTTATCGGCCTTATCAATGGTGAAAACAAGGAAAGTCTGATGGAAAACTCCAACAAGCAGGAAAACCTTATTTCCACACAGCGTGACCTTGTTGCAGAAGAAGTTTCCAAGGACGTTGCAAAACGTATGATGCTGCCACCGCATATTGCACAGGCACACGACAACGGTCTTATCCACATCCACGACCTTGGTCACTATCTCAACCCATCATTTAACTGCTGTCTTATCAATCTTAAAGATATGCTGGAAAACGGTACAGTTATCAACGGCAAAATGATTGAACGGCCAAAAACCTTCCGCACAGCCTGCACAATTGCAACACAGATTATTGCACAGGTTGCTTCCGGTCAGTTTGGCGGTCAGACAATGAGCCTTGCACATCTGTCTCCGTTTGTGCGCATTTCCGAAGAAAAAATCCGCCGTGACCTTGTTATAGAATGGAACGAAAACGGATTTATGTACAACGAAGAACAGCTTGAAAAAATTGTACAGCGCCGTCTTAAAGAAGAGGTTAAGGCAGGTATTCAGACAATTCAGTATCAGATTAACACACTGCAGACATCCAACGGTCAGAGCCCGTTTTTAAGTGTGTTTATGTATATCAGCGAATATCCTGAATACGAAAAAGAAACAGTTATGCTTATCGAAGAAGTTCTTCACCAGCGCATCCAGGGTATCAAAAACGAAGTTGGCGCATGGATTACACCGGCTTTCCCTAAACTTCTCTATGTAACAGACGAAAACAATATCCGCGAAGACAGCAAATACTACAGCCTTACACAGCTTGCAGCGGTATGTGTTTCCAAACGTATGATGCCTGACTTTATCAGTGCAAAACATATGCGTGCCAACTACGAAGGCAACGTGTTTGGCTGTATGGGCTGCCGTGCATGGCTTTCACCATACAAAGGACCAATCAACAACGAAGAAGGCACATACAAATGGTATGGCCGTTTCAATATGGGGCTTACATCCCTCAACCTTGCTGACGTTGGTCTTTCTGCACAGGGGGATATGGACAAGTTCTGGAAAATTCTCGAAGACCGTCTTGAACTGTGCCGCGAAAGCCTTATGCTTCGTTATGAAAAGCTTAAAAATGTAACAAGTGACGTTTCACCAATTCACTGGCAGCACGGTGCGATTGCCCGTCTTGCACCGCACGAACCAATCTATCCGCTGCTTCAGAACGGTTATGCAACAATTACACTTGGTTACATTGGTCTTTACGAATGTGTAATGGCACTTATCGGCAAAAGCCACACAACACCTGAAGGTGAAAAGCTTGGCGTTGAAATTATGAAAAACCTCAAGGCTCACATTGTAAAATGGAAAGAGGAAACAGGTCTTGGTTTTGCACTTTACGGCACACCAAGCGAATCCCTTACCGAACGTTTTGCAAAATGTCTCCAGCGCCGTTTTGGTGTGATAAAAGGCATTACAGACCGTAACTACCTTACAAACAGCTATCATGTTTTTGTAGGTGAAGAAATTGATGCTTTTGAAAAGCTTAAATTCGAAAGTCAGTTCCATCCTATTTCTTCCGGCGGTGCAATCAGCTATGTTGAACTGCCAAACCTTGCACAGAATCCTGAAGTTATCCTCACCCTCATCAAATATATGTACGAGAACGTACAGTATGCAGAGATGAACACTAAACTTGACTTCTGTATGGAATGCGGTTACGAAGGTGAAATCCTCTGCGACGACAACCTTGAATGGTACTGTCCAAACTGTGGCAACCGCGATAAATCCCGCATGAATGTTGTACGCCGTACCTGTGGCTACCTTGGCGAAAACTACTGGAACGAGGGCAGAACACAGGAAATCAAGGAACGTGTAATGCATCTGTAAAATTATATATGATTAAAAATTGCTGTAAAAATCTCCCGGCTGAGTTGTTCCGGGAGATTTTGCTGTTTATATAAATATTTTGTTTTTATTATTCACAGTAATTTCACTGTATCTGTGTTGAAAAAACAGATTTTGGTGATATAATTGAAAATAGTACGAAATCTAACAATTAGAAATCTAACAAAGGAGAAAATATGGATAGTTCACAGCGTATCGGGAAATGCATACTTGATACTGCCCACCAGCTTAAAGTGGTTCTGGATGCCTCTTTTGAAGATACCGGTTTAAATGGCCTGCAGGCGCGCATACTTGGGTTTATCGACAAAAACGACAGGGCAGGCAGGTCGGTGTATCAGCGTGATATTGAGATGGAATTTAAAATACGGCGTTCATCGGTAAGCAGTGTGCTGGACACCATGGAGAAAAACGGGTATGTACTCCGCTGTCAGTCACGGCAGGATGCAAGGCTTAAACAGCTGGTGCTGACCGAAAAGGCAAAGCAGATGGGACAGCACCACAGAGATGTTATAGATGCATTTGAAAAAAATCTGATTAAAAATATGTCCGCACAGGAAACAGAAACACTTAAAATATTACTGAACAAAGTGCTGTGCAATGCGGTGGACTCAAAAGGAGATAAATATGATTAAAAAGCTTTCAGCATATGTAAGGGAATACAAACTGCCTGCAGTGCTCACAAGTGTTTTTGTGGCATTTGAGGTGGTTATGGAAGTGCTTATTCCTCAGTGTATGGCAAAAATTATCGATATAGGTCTGCCAAACAGCGACAGTGCCTATATAACAAAAATCGGTATTCTTATGATTATTATGGCGCTGCTGTCGCTTATGTTTGGTGTTATAGCAGGTCGCAATGCCGCAAAGGCAGGTG
Organism: Oscillospiraceae bacterium; assembly: GCA_017505635.1. Taxonomy (GTDB): domain Bacteria; phylum Bacillota; class Clostridia; order Oscillospirales; family Ruminococcaceae; genus RGIG3102. Next base: position 37,801 of record JAFVOU010000015.1, read on the forward strand.
CGGGTTTTTCAAAAAATCTGCGTCAGGCGCTTTTCTATAAAGTGCAGAAACTTTCTTTTGCAAATATAGATAAATTCTCCACTGCAAGCCTTGTGACGCGTCTTACAACCGACGTAAACAATGTACAGATGGCGTTTGCAATGATTATACGTCTGCTTGTGCGTTCTCCTATGATGCTTGTGTCGGCGCTGTTTATGTGCTTTACATTAAGCATAAAGCTGTCCCTTGTATTTGTGGCGGTAGTACCTTTTATGGCGGCAGGTCTTGTGTTTATTATGGTTAAGGCTATGCCTAACTTCCAGAAAATGTTTACACGTTACGATATTGTAAACCGTGTTGTGCAGGAAAACCTGACAAACGTACGCACAGTAAAGGCTTTTGTAAGGGAAGATTTTGAAACAGACAAGTTTGAAGATGCAACAGGTCAGCTTTACAGCTACTCTATCAAGGCCGAAAAACTGCTTAACCTTACATCACCTCTTATGCAGTTTTCAATGTATATAACAATACTGCTTATATCCTGGATTGGTGCACAGCTTGTTATTGATACAACACTCAGTACAGGTCAGCTTATGAGTATGTTTACATATGTTCAGCAGATACTCTCCAGCCTTATGATGATATCTATGAGTATTGTAATGATGTCCATGGCAAAAACAAGCGGTGACCGTATCATCGAAGTGCTTGATGAAGATGTAGACCTTAAAAACTGCGCAAACCCAATGGAAGATATTGCAGACGGTTCCGTTAAATTTGAAAATGTAAGTTTCAGCTATTCCAAAGATATGGCTAAACTTGCTTTGGAAGATGTCAGCTTTGAAATAAAAGCAGGGCAGACAGTTGGCATTATAGGCGGAACAGGGTCTTCAAAAACAACCCTTGTGCAGCTTATTCCACGTCTTTATGATACAACCGAAGGAACAGTTTATGTAGGCGGCAGAGATGTAAGGGAGTACGACCTCGATGCACTGCGAGAAAGTGTGGCAATGGTGCTGCAGAAAAACGTGCTGTTCAGCGGTACAATCAAAGACAATCTGCGCTGGGGCAACGAAAATGCAACAGATGAAGAACTTATGCACGCATGCAAACTTGCCCAGGCAGACAGCTTTATACAGGCTTTCCCTGATAAATATGACACATATATCGAACAGGGTGGTACCAATGTTTCGGGCGGTCAGAAGCAGCGTCTGTGTATTGCACGTGCACTGCTTAAAAAACCAAAAATCCTCATTCTTGACGACTCTACATCGGCAGTTGATACAGCAACCGATGCTATGATACGCAAAGCATTCCGCGAAGAAATTCCTGATACTACCAAGATTATAATTGCACAGCGTATTGCTTCCGTTCAGGATGCGGATATTATAATAGTACTTGATAACGGCAGAATAAACGGCATAGGCAACCACGAAGAACTTGTAAAAACAAATGCAATTTATCGCGAAGTATACGAAACACAGATGAAAGGAAGTGAAGAATAATGGCTGAAAAACGTAATGGTCAACCACCAATGGGCCCTCCGGGCAGACACGGCGGCGCACCACGCGGTGCAAAGATGATGAAGCTGGACAAAAATGCCAAAGCAACGCTTGGCAGACTTTTCGGCATTATCTTCAAAAACTATAAGTTTCATTTTGCTGTTGTAATAATCTGCATTTTTATCTCTGCAATTGCAGGGGTTATAGGCACAATGTTTCTTAAAACACTGATTGATACATATATTGCGCCGTTTATCGGTATGCATAACCCTGATATGTCCGGGCTTGCATATGCACTGTTAAAGATGGCAGGCATATATTGTCTTGGCATTATATCCACATATACATATCAGATTATAATGATGTATGTTACACAGGGTACCCTTAAAAAAATCCGTGATGATATGTTCTGCCATATGCAGAAACTGCCTGTTAAATTCTTTGATACACATACACACGGTGAACTGATGAGCCGTTACACCAATGACGTTGATACACTGCGTCAGATGACAAGCCAGACAGTGCCTCAGCTGGTAAACAGTGTTGTAACGATTGTTTCGGTTGCAGCGTCAATGATTGTGTTAAGCTGGCAGATGACACTTATAAGCTTCTTTATGGTGTTTCTTATGCTTAAAATAAGCGGAAAAATAGGCATGATGTCCGGTATGTTCTTCGGCAAACAGCAGGCTGACGTGGGCAAACTCAACGGCTATATCGAAGAAATGATGGAAGGCCAGAAAGTAATCAAGGTTTTTACACACGAAGAAAAAGCAAAGGAAGAGTTTGACCGTCTTAATGAAGAACTCTGCGACAGTATGACCAAGGCAAACAGCTATGCCAATATCATGGGGCCTGTGTCCAACAACATGGGACATCTTAACTTTACAATGATTGCCATTGTGGGCGGTTTCCTTGCGGCAAACGGCATTGGCGCAGTTACAGTTGGTACAATCGCTTCCTTCCTGCAGCTTGTGCGCAGCTTCAATATGCCGATCCAGCAGGTGACACAGCAGTTCAACACTGTTGTTATGGCTATGGCAGGTGCAGGACGTATTTTTGAAGTTATGGATGAGAAACCCGAAGTTGACGAAGGCAACATTACTCTGGTGCGTTCGGTTGAAAAAGCTGACGGAACAATAGAAGAAGCAGACTGGGATACAAATACATGGGCATGGAAAATACCTATGGATAATGGCGATTTCCATTATGTTCCCGTTACCGGCAGTGTTGTGTTTGATGATGTGGACTTTGGCTACAACGATGAAAAAATGGTTCTGCACAATGTTTCCCTTTATGCAAAACCGGGGCAGAAGATTGCATTTGTAGGTTCTACAGGTGCAGGCAAAACCACAATCACCAACCTTATCAACCGTTTTTATGATATACAGGACGGCAAAATCCGTTATGACGGCATCAATGTAAATCAGATAAGCAAAGCATCTTTGCGCAAATCCCTTGGTATAGTTTTGCAGGATACACATCTGTTTACAGGCACTATTATGGAAAATATACGCTATGGCAGACTGGATGCAACCGACGAAGAGGTTATAGCAGCAGCCAAAATTGCAAATGCACACAGTTTTATCGAGCATCTGCCTGACGGATACAATACCGAACTCACTCAGGACGGCGCAAGTCTGTCACAGGGGCAGCGTCAGCTTCTGGCAATAGCAAGGGCGGCGGTTGCAAATCCGCCTGTTCTCATCCTTGATGAAGCAACATCAAGCATCGATACCCGTACAGAACTTATTGTTCAGCAGGCTATGGACTCACTTATGTACGGCAGAACGGTATTTGTTATTGCCCACAGACTTTCCACCGTGCGCAATTCCAATGCAATTATGGTGCTGGAGGCAGGCCGCATTATTGAACGCGGTGACCACGACGACCTTATTGCACAAAAAGGTAAATATTATCAGCTTTATACAGGCAATCTTGAACTTGATTAAAAATAAAAAGGTGAGAGACTTCAAAAAAGTCTTTCACCTTTTTGGTATTAATACACAATTGAATTTACAGGTTGCAGATGGTATACTTTAAACATCTATTCAGTTGCGAAAGGGTTGTATAAATGAACTATGCACAGATAAGAAAATATGATGTGGCTAACGGTGTGGGCATCCGTGCAACACTGTTTGTGTCAGGATGCCATTTTAACTGTCCAGGATGCTTCAATAAAGAATATCAGAATTTTTCCTTTGGCAAAGAGTTTACCGATGAAGAAATGCAGAAGTTTATTGACCTTGGCAAAAATCCAAGCATAAGCGGGTTTTCTTTTCTCGGCGGCGAACCGCTTGACCAGATTTATGACGATACCTTGTTGCGCACTGTAAAGGCTATAAAGCAGCAGACGGACAAAACAATATGGATGTGGACAGGGTATGTATTTGAAAATCTTAATGAAAAACAGCTTGAGATAGTAAAATATATTGATGTACTTGTGGACGGCCCTTTTATAGAAGCACAGAAGGATATGCGCCTTCTGTTCCGCGGCAGTGCAAACCAGCGAATAATTGATGTGCAGAAATCTTTAAAAGAAAATAAAACAGTTTTATGGGAGAAATAACAATGGCAAGAGGATTTGAAGTTGTAACAGCAGAAAAAAGAAAACATCCGGGTGTGGAAATCAAGCTTCCTACACGCGGCAGCAGATATGCAGTTGCATATGATATCTATTCACCTGTTGATGCAGTGATAAAACCAATGGAAAAACAGCTTATCTGGACAGATGTAAAAGCTTATTTCGGTCACGATGAAGCACTGCTTATCAATGTGCGTTCCTCTATGGGCAAACAGCCGGTTATGATCGCAAACAGTCAGGGCTGGGTGGAATGCGATTACTACGGTAACCCTGATAACGACGGCAACCTTGGTGTAAATCTTATAAACCTTGGCACAACCGATTATGTCATCAAAGCAGGCGACCGTATTGCACAGTGTATGTTTATCAATTATCTTGTTGCAGACAGCGGTAACACAGATGCACAGCGTATGGGTGGCTTTGGTTCCACAAATAAATAAAAAAATTAATGGGCGAACATTGTTCGCCCTGCTTTTTTTATGAAACAGATTGTGGTATCATATAACTGATAATTATTTTTACAGGCGGAAATTATGAAAATTGTTTTAGCAAGTATAAACAGCAAATATATACACTCTTCACTTGGCGTATGGTATCTGCACTCTGCGGCAAAGTCAGCAGGCACAAACCATACTGTTACAGTTTACGAAAGCACAATAAACAATCATATTGATGATATTGTTGCGGATATATACAACCTCAATCCTGATGTGGTTGGATTTTCCTGTTATATATGGAATATCGGATATGTAAAAAAAATTACCGAATGTCTTAAAAAAATCAACCCACAGCTCAAAATTTTCTTTGGTGGTCCCGAAGCAAGCTTTGATGCAGAACATCTGTTAAAAATAACCGATGTTGACTGCATTATAAAAGGCGAAGGTGAGCAGGCGTTTATCAGTCTGCTTCAAAATAATTTCACAGTGGCAGAAAAGGTTGTTTTTGCCCCTGCAGGCGAATATTTCAATCCGTACTCAGAAGAATATTTTGCCGCTTTAAACGGCAGAATTGTCTATCTGGAAACCAGCCGCGGATGTCCGTTCCACTGTGCATTCTGTCTTTCGGGGCGTGATGAAACAGTGCGATTTTTTGATATGGATGTTTCAAAAGCAAATATCCTTAAACTTGCAAACTGCGGCACACAGACGGTTAAATTTGTGGACAGAACCTTTAATTGCAATGACAAACGTGCAAGAGAAATTTTTGAATATATATATACCCAGCGCACTTTGGGCAATATTCCGGAAAATGTGGTTTTCCACTGCGAAGTGGAGGCAGACCTGTTCAGTCAGGAAACACTTGATTATCTCAAGACAATGCCTAAAGGGCTGTTTCAGTTTGAGGCAGGTCTGCAGTCCTTCAATCCGCAGACACTCAAAGCGGTTGACCGCCGCCACAACATAGAGCGCCTTGTACACAATCTCAAGGAAATTGCACAGATGAAAAATATCCATCTGCATATCGACCTTATTGCAGGTCTGCCTTATGAGGATTATGACAGCTTTGCAAAAGGCTTTGACCTTGCATACGAAATCGGTGCCGAAGTTATACAGCTTGGATTTTTAAAACTGCTCAACGGTTCACCGCTGGAAGCAGAAAAAGAAAAACACGGCTACAGATACTGGTCCTATGCACCGTATCAGGTTATCAGCAATAACTACATTGGGTACAGTGATTTGTTAAAACTTAAGCTGGCCGAAGATGCTGTGGAACGCATTTACAACTCCAACCGTTTTCCTGACACTTTGGAATATGTACTAAATACAACAAAGATGTCTCCGTACAGCCTGTTCTACGGTATGGGCGAATACTGCGAAAGAATTGGTCTGCAGTCACCGTCACTTGATACCTATACATCAGCAATGCTGGATTATTTAGCAACATTGCCGAATGTCGAAAAATCCCGTCTGCGTGATGAACTGGCAAAAGACCGCATAATTACCGACCGCACAGGCAAACTGTATCACTGTCTGCATATTGCTGACGAACGTATGAAATATGTCCGTATAGCGCTTAATAATACCGATATGGGTATATTTGACAATCAGCGTGAAAAGGCAAAACAGGGCAAGATTGGCTTTGCAGTTCTGTACAGTTACGGTGAAGAACAGGTTATCCTGGCTGACTATACACATCAGGATAAGGTAACAGGGCAGTATCCATACAGAGTTATGTCATTGGAGATATTTATGCCAAAAACAGAAGAATAAAAACAAAAATCCGACTCAACCGAGTCGGATTTTTTTATGTTATCAGTTTTTATTCAGTCTGTTTATATAACAATACATCGCCACAAGGGAGGTGCTGAGCAGGATACCTCCGATAATATCGGTAATCCAGTGTACGCCAGATACAATTCTGCCCATTACCATAAATGCTGTAAAAATATAAATTGCCAAAACAGAATATTTTTTTGCAACTGCATTTTTCAAACGTTCTTTTATCTGCAGTGCGGCAGTTGGCATTACACAAAGTACCAGCAAAGTTGTGGATGACGGATAAGATGTTTCCAGCACACCGTCAATCAGAACAGGTCTATAGTTAATGGTGAATATTTCAAAGAAAATATACACAGCCATTACAGCAATATAAAATCCGCCAAGTACCAGTATGCTGTAATCCACCTTTAAAATGTTTTTTCGCTTAATCAACTGCATAAGCCCCAGTGTGCCGAATCCTGCTATAAAAACAGCGGGAACAAGACTCAGCAGGTCGGTAACGGTATAAAACCACATATGCACGCCTGTAAGCTTGTGGAAAAAGCCGTTAATTGCGGCAAAACCAACTTCTGATTGTTGTGGACCTATTGGCTGCACATCAACAAAACTTACCGCTGTGGTCCATAGTATAAAAAAGACAAAAGCTGTTATCGATAGATATAAATATTTTTTGCTGTTGTTTTTCATTTTAAACTGCCTTTCTTTTGTGTGTTGTTACAGTCACACTTTAAGGCAGGCGACACAAAACTGCAAGAAACGCCATGTCACACCAATGACACTTTCCGTGTCATCATTTTTTTATAATCATAAGCACCTTTATTGCCGAAAAAACAAACAAAAATACTGCGGCATATGGCTGAAGACTTAAAGTAAAAAGCAAAATTCCCGTCATAGTCAAAATCAGCGAAACAATGCTGCTGTTTTTTAACCAGAACAGTTTATTACAGTTCTGCAAGGCAAGGGCAAGAATGCCGCAAACAATAATCAATGCAATTAAAGCAAAATATGCGGTTTTTACATACGGCGCAACTGTATCAAGCTGTAAAAGGGAAACGTCGCTTATTGTTCCGCCAGTTCTTTGTGCAAACAAAGGCAGAAAAAGCAAAAGTATACAGCTTATATCCATAAGCCCGAACACAAGGTCGCGCAGATGGCGGCTTTTTTGTATGTTATCTTCTTCTGCGGCGGTCAGCAACTCATCACCTGACAAAAGCTGGTCTATGGATACCGAAAACAGTTTTGATATTGCTTTAAGAGAATCGATACTTGGGTATCCTCTTCCTGATTCCCATTTTGAAACTGCTGTACGTGACACAAACAAAGCATTTGCAAGTTCTTCCTGTGTAAGTCCTTTTTGTTTTCTCAGTTCCTGTAGCTTTTCGTTAAATTCCATAATATTTATTTTTCCTGAAAGTATGTTGAATCATATTGCAATTTATATAATATTAACATTATTGCCATACAAAAACAATAACAGGCACAGCGGTTAAATCTGCTGTGCCTGTAGTTTCTGATAAATATTATTTGATAAGGGATTTACCTGTCATTTCTTTTGGCTGTTCGAGACCAAGGATGTGCAGCATTGTAGGTGCAATATCTGCAAGCACACCATCTGTGTGCAGTGAGCAAGGGTAACCGCAAACAGTAAATGGAACAGGGTTTGTTGTATGTGCTGTAAACACGCTGCCGTCATCATCAAGCAGTTTGTCTGCATTGCCGTGGTCAGCTGTCAAAAGGAATACACCGCCCATAGCCATTGTTTTGTCCAGCACTTTGCCAACGCATTCGTCAACAGTCTGTACAGCTGTAACAGCTGCTTCAAAAACACCTGTGTGGCCAACCATATCGCAGTTTGCAAAGTTGAGAATAACAACGTCGTATTTACCGCTGTCAAGTCGGCTGAGCATTTCTTCTGTTACTTCATAAGCGCTCATTTCAGGTTTAAGGTCATAAGTTGCAACTTTAGGGCTGTTGATAAGTGCTCTGTCTTCGCCTTCGCTTACAGCTTCAACGCCGCCGTTAAAGAAGAATGTAACGTGTGCATATTTTTCTGTTTCGGCAATTCTCAGCTGTGTTGTGCCCATTTTGGAGAGATATTCGCCCAAAGTGTTGTCAAGGCTCTGTGGTTTAAATGCAACATCAACGTTTGGCATTGTTGCATCATACTGTGTAAAGCACACATAATTGAGCAGCATATTTGTTTCTTTTCTTGCAAAACCGTCAAAGTCTGTGTCCACAAGGCTTCTTGTGATTTCTCTTGCTCTGTCAGGACGGAAGTTAAAGAAGATTACGCTGTCACCCTGCTTGATGTTGCTGTCAGGTGTAACAACAAATGGCACTGTAAATTCGTCAGTAACTTCGTTTTTGTAGTTTTCTTCCAGTTTTGCAGCTGCATCAGGGCAAACTTCGCCTTCGCCGTAAACAAGTGTTTGGTAAGCTGTTTCAACACGGTCCCAGCGCTTGTCACGGTCCATAATGTAGAATCTGCCATGTACTGTACCGATTTTGCCAACGCCGATTTCTGCCATTTCCTTGTCAAGCTGACGCAGAAAATCTGCACCGCTTGTCGGGCTTACGTCACGGCCGTCCATAAATGGATGTACAAATACATTTTCAACACCCATACGTTTGCAAAGCTCAACAACTGCAAGACAGTGTTCGATGTGGCTGTGCACACCGCCGTCACTCATAAGGCCCATAACGTGAACAGTTTTGCCGTTTTCTTTTGCTTTGTTTATAGCTTTTACCAAAGCTTCATTTTCAAAGAAATCGCCGTCTTTGATGGATTTTGTAATTCTTGTAAGTTCCTGATAAACAATGCGGCCTGCACCCATATTTGTGTGGCCTACTTCGCTGTTGCCCATCTGACCGTCAGGCAGACCTACGGACAAACCGCTTGCACCGAGAGTAACGGTAGGATATTTTGCAAAAATTTCATCAAGTCTTGGTGTTTTTGCTGTATAAATTGCGTTGCCTTCTGTTTTATCGGTAAAGGCATAACCGTCCATAATACAAAGAACCAGTGGTTTTTTCATAAAAAATACCTCTTATTTTGCACTTTCAACAATTGTGTTAAAATCAGTAGCTTTAAGTGAAGCACCGCCGATAAGACCGCCGTCGATATTTGGCATAGAGAGAAGTTCTTTTGCGTTTGCTGCATTCATACTGCCGCCGTACTGAATTGTAACTTTCTGTGCGCACATAGGGCAGAAAAGTTCGCCAAGAAGTTCACGGATATATGCACAAACTTCTTCAGCCTGCTGTGCAGTTGCTGTTTTGCCTGTGCCGATAGCCCACACAGGTTCGTAAGCGATGATTGTGTTGTGCAGCTGCTGTTTTGTAAAGTTTGCAAGACCTTCTGTAATCTGTGTTTTGATAACATCTTTTGTAATATCTTTTTCGCGTTCTTCGAGGTTTTCGCCAACACAGATAATAGGTGTAATGCCGTTTTCGTGGCAGGCAAGTGCACGCATATTTACAGTTTTGTCTGTTTCGCCAAAGTACTGTCTTCTTTCACTGTGGCCGATGATAGCATATTTAATACCAAAGCTTTTAAGCATATCTGCACTGATTTCGCCTGTGTATGCGCCGTTTGCAGCCCAGTGACAGTTCTGTGCGCCAATTTCAATAATGCTGTCTTTTGTTGCTTCAACTGCTGTGGAAATGTTGATTGCAGGAACGCAAAGCAGAACTTTGCAGTCGGCATCTTTGATTGCAGTTGTCATTTCAGCAAGAAGGGCTTTTGTTTCTTCTGCGTTTTTGTTCATTTTCCAGTTGCCTGCAATAACAACCTGTCTTTTGGATTTGTCCATATTTATACTCCTAACCTTTACTGTATTAAGCAAATAATAGCGGCAGGTGGTTTCTGCCGCTATTGATATTTTTATTTGTTTTCTCAACAGAAATTATTTGTCGTTGAGTGCTGCGATACCAGGAAGTTCAAGACCTTCGAGGAATTCAAGGGAAGCACCGCCGCCTGTGGAGATGTGTGTCATTTTGTCTGCATAGCCAAGAAGTTCAACTGCTGCTGCGCTGTCGCCGCCGCCGATAATGGAGATTGCGCCACTTTCTGCAACTGCTTTTGCAACAGCTTTTGTACCAACTGCAAATGCTTCAAATTCAAATACGCCCATAGGACCGTTCCATACAACTGTTTCAGCATTTTTGATTGCATCGCTGAAAAGTTCAACGGATTTTGGACCGATGTCAAGACCCTGCCAGCCTTCTGGAATTGCGCTGGAATCAACTGTCATATGTTCTGTATCTTCTTTGAATTCTTTGCCAACTACTGTATCAACAGGAAGAAGCATTTTAACGCCTTTAGCTTCTGCTTTAGCCATAAGTTCTTTTGCAAGTTCAACTTTGTCATCTTCGCAGATGGATTCGCCAACTGTCCAGCCTTTGGCTTTAAAGAATGTATAAGCCATACCGCCGCCGATAACAAGGCTGTCAACCTTGTCGATAAGGTTTTCGATAACACCGATTTTGTCACTTACTTTAGCACCGCCAAGAATAGCAACAAATGGTCTTGCAGGGTCGTTGAGAGCTTTGCCCATAACGTCGATTTCTTTCTGGATAAGGTAGCCGCAAACTGCAGGAAGGTAATCTGCAATACCTGCTGTGGAAGCATGTGCACGGTGTGCTGTGCCAAATGCATCATTTACATAGATTTCTGCAAAGTCAGCAAGAGCTTTTGCAAATTCAGGTGCATTTTTTTCTTCTTCTTTGTGGAAACGAAGGTTTTCAAGCAGCATTACATCGCCGTCTTTAAGTGCAGCAGCTTTTGCTTTTGCATCTTCGCCGATAACATCTGTTGCCATAGCAACTTCGCAGCCAAGGATTTCGCTGATTCTTTCAGCAACAGGAGCGAGAGAATATTTCATATTGAATTCGCCCTTTGGTCTGCCCATGTGGCTGCAGAGGATAACCTTTGCACCGTTTTCTTTAAGGTATTTAACTGTTTTCATAGCTTCACGGATGCGTTTGTCATCTGTGATAACGCCATCTTTTACAGGAACGTTGAAGTCACAGCGCACGATACATTTTTTGCCTGCAACATTAATATCTTCTACTGTTTTTTTGCCTAAACCAGCCATAGTAAAAACTCCTTTAACTTTTTAACTGAATTTATATTAATTAATAATATACATCTTGAATATCATTATATCAAATTACATTTTATTTTCAACAGTATATGATTTTTTGCAACAAAAGTACAAAGATGTTATATTTTTAACAAGCTGATGAAACACAGGAAAAAGCAAAAGTGCATATACTGTAATAAAAGTCTGAAAGGAGGTAATTATGTGGCAAAAATCTTTGTTTATGATACACAGCAGAATACTCTGCAGACATATTACCGCAACGAAAGTGATTTTATGCCATACAACACAAACGGGACAATGCGGGTAAGGGAGTTCCGCGGGTCTTCCGATTCCAGTGTGCTATGGACAACACGTCAGGCAATGGAGGCATGGAACCGCACCCGTGCAGCTTATGGCGCGCCAATACCATTCCGTTATGCTTTCAAACGCATATGGGAGGGAGGCCACGGGCTTATGAGTCAGCACTATGCAGGAATATCCTTTGATGTGGGGCAGGCACTCAGTTCGTCACAGCGCCGCCGAATTTATAATGTTGCAAGGGATTCGGGATTGTGGGGATATGTGGAACCGCTGTCTCTTACACCTACATGGGTGCATTTTGACCGTCGTTACGGCCGTCCTGCCTGTTCTACGGGGTACAGCACACTGAGACTGGATTCACGTGGATGTTATGTACTTATACTGCAGGACGCACTGAATACACTTGGCTATTCAACAGCAGGGCTTGACGGACGTTTCGGACCGGCAACATACCGTGCGGTGCAGAACTTTCAGGGTGATTACAACCTGACAAGAGATGGTATAGTGGGCTGTGCCACATGGGAAAAACTGTGCAGCAGGGTAAAAGGCAATGGTTCAAGTTCAACTACTGTTGACCCATAAAAATATGTGTATTACAGGCAAAAAGGGCGGAATATATCCGCCCTTAAAATTTGTCAGGAATGTTCAATTGCACTTACCGGGCACTGTTCCATTGCCTGCTGTGCAAGCACTGCAGTTTCTCCCGAAAGTTCGGCATCAACCGCCTGTGCAGCATTTTCGTCTGTCATGGAAAAAACTTCGGGGCATACGGATGTGCAAAGTCCGCAGCCGATACAGTCACTGTTTACAAAAAATTTCATATTTCCTCCGATAAATAGTTTATTCCTTTCGGTAAATATATTATGAGAGATATATGCAGTTTTATTCTGCTGTACATTCTGTATTGCGGCGGTATTTTATATATTTTTATCCATTCCGTCTGCATACTGATGATAAAACCCGCCAAGCAATCCTGAGTAACTGGCTTTCCATGGTTTGTTGCGTCCGCAATAATGCACAATAGCACTGTTTTCTTTTACCCATTGTGCATCGATATCATTTTTTATGCTTCGGGGAGAAAACAGCATACGTTCGGTCATGTTGTAAATATATGGGTCTATGGCGATAATTTTATCGCTGTAAACGGCACTGATTATATCCTGGTCGGGCAGAAACAGAATGTTTTTGTTCTTTTCTATATATTCAAACACTTTGCTGCAATCCTGCTGTGTACGCAGCAGTCTGATATTCATAAGCATTACCCCCGAATTTATATAAGGCCCCTTTTTATCCATCTGCAGCCGTATTTCGTTCAGTTTCTGCAATGGCCTGTTAACATGGCTTGCTGCAGCAAAGTAGCAGTCCCCCAGGTCGGTGCTGTACAGTTTTTCAAGGTTTTTAAGCACAATCAGATCAGGGTCAAGATATAATATTTTATCAACATCGGGAGGTAAAAAATCTGCCGCAAAGATGCGGTAGTACATTTCACAGGGATATCTGCTGCTTACGGGAGCGCCGCTAAGCATATCGTCGCAGATTTTTATGTCGTGAATATTATAGTTGGTTCCTTCAAGATTGCTGTAAAGAAAAGCATAGTCTTTTTCTGTCAGGGATTTGTTGATAACATATATTTCCAACACCACATCCGGGTGTGTGTCCAGCAGAGAGCGCAGCATAGCACATAAAGGTTTTATATATCCGCTGTTAAGCGTTACAAGAATATTCAATATAGTCACTCCTTGTTATCTGATATGAAAATTTTAAATGTATAAGTGTGAAACAGTTGTGTATTACACATATTTTTAACTTTTTTTACACAAATAAACATAAAAACGGACAATAAGGATAATAAAATATTGATATTTTTGCAATGCCATATTATACTGTTTATAAGGGAAAATCATATCCGATGGGAAAATATTGATGTAAGAGGTAACAATAATGGCACTTAATATGCAGGATTATTGTTATTGCAGATTTCCTCTAAGCCAAAAAGGGGAAAGTACAATAACTTACGACTACAACGGAATAAATATCTTTCTTGTGTCCGAGGGGACAGTATCGGTACACTGGGGTGAAAAGGATATTGCTGTAAACACAGGAGAAATTGTGTATGCAACCGGAGAAATGAAGCTGGAAATTCCAAAGGACAGTCATATTGCCGGTTTTAATATTGACGGTATAATTGCACAGAAATTCTGCAGGGAATATTCAGGAGCATTTGTGACCAGCGGTATTTTTGCGGCATTTTTACCGCAGCAGATTATGCAGATATCCACAAACTATGATTTTGTTTCGGAAAATTATCTGTGCAATGTAGCTTTCGAGATTATCAATACGTTAAACAGCGTGGATAAAAAAAGTGTTGTTGCGTCAAAGATTATTTCTCAGGCAGTATCTCTCATCAAACAGAATTATTCCCGCAACTATGGTGTTGAAGAACTGGCAGAAGACCTTGAGGTGTCAAAAAGTCATCTTGTGCGTGAGTTCTACAAATATACGGGTATCACACCGGGCAAATATCTGGCCAACGTTCGTATAGAAGCTGTTAAACAGCTGCTTGTGGACAGCAGTCTGTCCCTTAATGCCATTGCACTGCGCACAGGTTTTTCGGGTGACAATTATCTGTGCAAGGCATTTAAAAAGGCAACGGGGGAAACACCTGTTTCTTACCGCACAAAGATACTTAATTCGCAGTATCTGCCAAATCAGATAAGCCTTAAAATAGACCCTGAGCTTTATTATTAAAGTTTATCCAGTACAGTGCCGGGAAAATAATGCTGGAGTATTTCAGCATAGTTTTTTCCGTTTTCGGCCATAGTGTCGGCACCGAACTGGCTTAAACCAACACCGTGTCCGTAGCCTTTGGTTGCAACGGAAAACTCACCGTCTTCATAAAATACAATAAAACAGGCAGAAGGAAGTTCGAGGCATTTGCGGAACTGGCTGCCTGTTATTTTTATGTCTGCCACTTCGATGGCTGTTACGTATCCTGATTCGTTATAGTAGGTTTCGCCAAACCAGTCTTCGGGATTTTCGGTACTCAGTTCAAAACCTGTAAAACAGGTCATAAAGCGGTCGTACATATCCTGAACAGAAAAAGTTGTCAGTTTAAGATAGTTGTCACTCAGGGCATCTCCGGTGCTTTCCACACATTTCAGGTATGGCAGGGCATTGCCCCATTCCGCTTCACTGCTCTGGGTTTTTCCGCAGGATACAGCATAATAAGGGGTAAGAGCAACAGAATTATTGTATTTTACAATTATATTGCTTACTTCGTTGGCACACCGCAGAAACTTTTCGTAATATTCATTGAAACTCATGCCCCAGTATTCCTGAAGACGCTGTTTTGAGGCATATTTGCTCATATATCTTTCGTCAAAACTGAGATTTATATCTTCGTCAGGTACACCGTTTTCCCTGCAGTAAAGATAATAGCTGTGACAGGCAATCATCTGTGCCTTTATGGCTTCTTCGTTATAGCTTGCAGGCATTTCACAGGCGGCAGACCCCACAAGAAAGGATATGCGGTCCATTGTGCAAAGCTCCTGGGTGGCAAGGTTGTACAAATCATATGTAACAGTCTGCGTATCATCCGGGGCTGTGCTGTTATGGGGAGTGTCAGATATGCTGCTGTTTTGCATATTATCGGTTGCGTACCCGTCAGGAAGATTTATCCCGGGGCTGTAATATATATTATAGTACAGCACGGGAACAAAGGCGTTTATACAGAACAAAAAGATAAAAATTCCTATAAATTTTTTCATGATATTCCTCGTTTCAGGGCTTTCCTGCACAATACAGGGATGTTGCCTTTTTATGATAATTGGTATACAATACATACTATGAAACAATAAATAATTATATGTTAAAAAGGATAATGGTTATGTCGCTTACCCTCACAGTTTTACTCAGTCTGCTTTCGGCAGGCATCCTTGCCGGAAGAGTTTACGAAATACTTAATCTTACCGATGCGTTCACCGGATTTCTCATAGTAAACGGCGTTGTTATGAACCCTTATGTTATCGGGCTTTTTGTGGTTATCACCCTGTGCTGCGGCATACTGATTTTCGGTTCCGGAAAAGCAGCAGTGCCATACTATTCAAAATCTTCAAAGGTGACCTGTATTCTGGCAGGTGTGGGGTTTGTTGCAGCAGCTGTGCCGGCAATGCAGTTTGAAGTTACGGCACCGTTTTTTATTGCAGGCGGTGCAGCACTGATTATTATGGGAATCACTGGCCTTGGCAAAAAGAAAACAGATATTGCTGTTATGCTGCTTATGCTTGGTTTTGCGGCAGGCATGTGTATGGATGTGGTTTCGTTTGACGTAAATACATATCACAACACTGTGTTTGTGCAGAATGTGATGGAATATCTGTGCATAATAGCATTTATGCTTACAGTAGTAAAAAATGTATATCTGCCTTCAAAATATTCCCGTATGTTTCTGTATGTGACAGGCATGCTTTCCTTTTCAGTGTGTTCCATGATGAATGTTGCAGATATAATCTGTTACTTTATAACAGGCGGGCAGGCACTGTATAAACTGTTTATGTATATTGCGACAGCGATGTTTGGCGTTTTTGCTTTTGATACTGCCATATCTGCTATACCGGTTAAAAACAAGAAAAAAACAGTCAGGGAAGATAAATATATCCATGATGAAAGTGTGGAAAAAGATTATGCAGAGGAACGTGCAGACATGACTGTATCTGAGGAAAATGATGCTTTTGATAAATCAGAAACGGAAGATAAAACCGAGCTGACAGAAGTTTTTGCGGTAAATGAACTGGAAAAGATGTTCGAGGCTATTGCGGAGGAAAGAGCGGAAAAAAATACTGAAGGCAGCGAAAATGATGTATATACAGCTGAAGAATTTTTGATAAAGGAAGAAACAGATGAAAATGCTATAAAGCATACAATGTTTTCTGAACTGTTTGGCAGGGAAACACAGGATTATATACCATCAGAGCACCACAGCATCCTGAGCGAAACCCGCTCCTTCAAAAAAATTTCACAGCCAAAGCTGGACGAATCCGCCCATGAGTACGACATGCTCAAAAGCATGTTTAAAGGCGAGGACACATCACAGTATCAGTTTGAGGCTGAAGAAACTGAAAATACAACCGCAAGGAATTCTGAAAAGAAGAAAAAACGTTCGTTTTTCGGCGGCAGCAAAAAAGAAAATACTGCCAGAGGAAAATCGGTCACAGAGAAATCTGCATCAGAACATAAAAATGTTTCCGGGGATACCATAGTTAAGGAAAGAACAAAATTTACTGCGGAAGAACAGACTGCAGGAAAATTAAAATCAGAAACAAAGAAAATTGTTTATAAAAAACCAAAATAAAACATATAAAACCTTACAGATTTTTTGCTGTAAGGTTTTTGTATTTTTTTGTATTTTTTTGTTGTGCATATGTATCATATAAAATGAAGATAAGTGTATATCAAAAAAAATTATAACATATATTAAATTTTATTTATAGCCGTGCAATTTGTATAATTTTATGTTATAGATATGTTAAATAATATATATTGTACAAATTATTCACAAAGTTATATAATGTTATACAAGGTAGTATGTAAAAGAGCAACTACGCGCTCTTTTAACGTATAAAACTTAAAAAAATAAAACAGGAGGCAGAAAAATGAGAGAAATAAATGCACAGGATATCACTGCTGTAGTTAAAAAGCTTTGTATGGAAGCAAACTACTTTTTGCCAGAAGATATCCAGGACAAAATCTGCAAGGCATGCGACAATGAACCATGGCCGCTTGCACAGAGCATTTTGGGCGTAATCAAAGAAAACTACGAAATCTCTCTTGATAAAGCAGTGCCAATCTGTCAGGATACAGGCATGGCTTGTGTGTTCCTTGACATTGGTCAGGATGTTCATGTAAACGGCAACATTGAAGATGCTGTTAACGAGGGTGTAAGACAGGGTTATGTGGAAGGTTGTCTGAGAAAATCAGTGGTTAAAGATCCACTTGATCGTGTAAACACAAAAGACAACACACCAGCTATGATTTATTACAACATCGTTCCTGGTGACACATTTGACATTATGGTAGCACCAAAAGGTTTCGGCAGCGAAAATATGAGCCAGATTAAAATGCTCAAACCATCCGACGGTCTTCAGGGTGTTAAAGATTTTGTTATCAAATGTGTTGAAGACGCAGGTCCAAACCCATGTCCGCCAATTGTTGTTGGTGTAGGTATCGGCGGTACATTTGACAAAGCAGCTTTGCTTGCTAAAAAAGCTTTGATGAGAAGCACAGATGAAAGAAACGCAAATCCATTCTATGCAGACCTTGAAAAAGAACTGCTTGAAAAAATCAATGCACTGGGCCTTGGCCCACAGGGTGTAGGCGGTCTTACAACAGCTTTGTGCGTAAACATCGAAACACTTCCTACACATATTGCCGGTTTGCCAGTAGCAGTTAACATCAACTGCCATGTAACACGCCACAAACACGCAAGCTTATAAGGAGGAGAACAATTATGGTAAAACACATTACAACTCCGCTTACTTACGAAAAAGTAAAAGACCTTAAATGCGGCGACAATGTTATGATTTCCGGTGTTATCTACACATCCCGTGACGCAGCTCACAAACGTCTTGTAGAAGCACACGAAAGAGGAGAAGAACTTCCATACGATGTAAAAGACACTATTGTTTACTACGTTGGTCCTGCACCGGCTCAGCCAGGTCAGGTTATCGGTTCTGCAGGTCCTACAACAAGCTACAGAATGGATGCTTACTCTCCAACAATGATTCGTCTTGGCCAGCGCGGTATGCTTGGCAAAGGCAAACGCAGCCCTGAAGTTATTGAAGCAATGAAAGAAGTTGGCGCAGTATACTTTGGTGCTATCGGCGGCGCAGGCGCACTTCTCAGCCAGTGTATCAAAAAAGCAGAAGTTATTGCTTACGATGATCTTGGCGCAGAAGCTCTCCGTCGTCTCGAGGTAGAAAACCTCCCTGCTTTCGTTATCATTGACAGCGAAGGCAACAATCTTTACGAAATTGGTCGCAAAGAATATCTTGAATTTGCGAACAAATAAATTTTAAGCATTTTAACATTTAAGTTAAATATTAAAGTGAGGTAGAAAAAATGGAAAAGAAAAAATTGGTTATCGGCGTTATCGGCGCTGATGTACACGCAGTAGGTAATACAATTTTGAACAATGCTTTCAAACAGGCAGGCTTCGAAGTTATCAACCTCGGCGTTATGGTTTCTCAGGAAGAATACATCCAGGCTGCAATTGAATCCGGTGCAGACGCAATCTGCGTATCTTCTCTCTACGGCCACGGCGAACTTGACTGTGCAGGCCTCAGAGAAAAATGTGACGAAGCAGGCCTCAAAGGTATCCTCCTTTATGTAGGCGGCAACATCGTTGTTGGTAAACAGGACTTCAACGAAGTTGAAAAACGTTTCAAAGCAATGGGCTTTGACAGAGCATATCCTCCAGGAACATCTGCAGAAACAACAATTGCAGACCTTAAAGCAGACCTTGGTTGCTAATTGACTAAACAGTAAAGAAAGGCTTTATAAATGAAAGCTGTATTATTGATTGACTTTGGCAGTACCTATACAAAAGTTACTGCAGTTGATTTGGACACAGAAGAAATTATCGGTACATCACAGAGCTTTACAACCATAGAAACCGATATCAACGACGGTCTCAACAATGCTTTAAAGCTTCTCAGAGAAGAAATCGGTGATATAGAATTCAGTGAACAGTATGCTTGTTCTTCTGCAGCAGGCGGACTTAAAATGGTTGCAATCGGTCTTGTACCGGAGCTTACAGCAAAGGCGGCAAAGATGGCTTCTCTCGGTGCCGGTGCAAAGGTTATGAAAACATATTCCTACCAGCTTACCGAAGCAGACCTTGAAGAAATTGACGAAATCAACCCTGATATCGCACTTCTTACAGGCGGCATCGACGGCGGCAACAAGGAAGTTATCGTTTACAATGCTGAAATGCTGGCTAAATCCAAAAAGAAATTCCCAATCGTGTATGCAGGTAACAGAAACTGTGCGTCCACAGCTAAAGAAATTCTTGCAAATGCCGGCAAAGAATGCTATGTTTGCGAAAACGTAATGCCTAAACTTGAGCAGCCTAATATCGAACCTGCACAGAAGCAGATACGCGAAATCTTCCTTCAGGAAATCGTTAAGGCAAAAGGTCTTTCCGATGCAGAAGAACTTATCGGTGATATCCTTATGCCAACACCTTCCGCAATGCTTACAGCCATGAAACTTCTGGCTAAGGGCACAAAGAAAGAAGAAGGCATAGGCGACCTTGTAGGTGTTGACCTTGGCGGTGCAACAACTGACATATATTCAATGTGTCAGGGCTTGCCAAGCCAGTCCGGCACGGTTCTCAAGGGCTTGCGCGAAACCTATGCAAAACGTACAGTTGAAGGCGATATCGGCATGCGTTACAGCATCAAAGGTATTGTTGAGGCAACAGATATCGACCGTGTGTGCGAAATCTCCGGTCTTGATGAAGACAGAGCACTGGAACTTATAGATTATCTTTCTGTGCATACAGATGTTGTTCCTAACGGCGATGAAGAGCTGATAATGCTGGACAAGGCACTTGCTTCTCTGGCAATCGAAACAGCAGTAACACGTCATGCAGGTCATTTAGAGCAGATTTTTACACCAATGGGCATTACCTATATGCAGTTAGGTAAAGACTTGACCCAGGTTAAAAAGGTTATCGTGACAGGCGGTGCACTTATCCGCACAGAAAAAACTGCAGAAATTGCAGAATATGCACTGTACAACGAAATGCAGGCTATGTCCCTTAAACCTAAAAAAGCAGATGTTTTAGTAGACAGAAAATATATTCTTGCAGCTATGGGTCTTTTGAGCACAAACTACCCTGAAACTGCACTCAGAATTATGAAAAAGGAGTTAATTAAAGATGGAAATAATGAATAAAAAATGGTCCGACGAACATTTTTACAAAGTTCGTGAAGAAGTTCTTAACCAGTGGCCAACAGGCGCAGGCCTCAAAATCGAAGACGGCGTAGAATATCAGAAAAATATTCCTGACCACAAAAACTTTACAAAAAAATTGAATGCAGCTAAAGAAGCAGGCATCACACTTATCCAGCCACGTGCAGGTGTTGCTCTTGTTGATGAACACATCGAATTGCTCAAACACCTTCAGGACGAAGGCGGCGCAGACCTCCTTCCATCCACAATCGACAGCTACACACGTCAGAACAGATTTAAAGAAGCACAGCACGGTATCGAAGAATCCATCAAAGAAGGCCGTTCCATGCTCAACGGCTTCCCAGCTGTTAACCATGGTGTTGCAAACTGCCGTAGAGTAGTTGAAGCTCTCGAAACACCACTTCAGGTTCGTCATGGTACACCAGACGCTCGTCTTCTTGCTGAAATCACATACGCTGGCGGTTTCACATCCTACGAAGGCGGCGGTATCTCCTACAACATCCCTTACACAAAAGATGTTCCAATGGAAAAAACAATCTATGACTGGCAGTATGTAGACCGTCTTACAGGTATCTACGAAGAAGCTGGCATCGAAATCAACCGTGAACCATACGGCCCACTTACAGGTACATTGGTACCAGCATGTGTATCCCACGCTGTTGCTATCATCGAAGCTCTTCTTGCTGCAGAACAGGGTGTTAAAAACGTTACAGTTGGTTACGGCCAGTGTGGTAACCTTGTACAGGACGTTGCAGCTATCCGTTCCCTCGAAGAACTTACAGAAGAATACCTTGCTAAATACGGTTACAACGATGTAAAAGTTACAACAGTTCTCCATCAGTGGATGGGTGGCTTCCCAGCTGACGAAGCTCGCGCATTCGGCGTTATCGCTTGGGGTTCTGCAGTAGCAGCTCTTTCCAAAGCTACAAAAGTTATCGTAAAAACACCACACGAAGCAGCTGGCGTTCCAACAAAAGAAGCAAACGCAGAAGGCCTCAGATGTACAAAACAGGTTATCTCCATGCTTGCTGAACAGCAGCTTAACCCAATGAGCATCAAAGATGAAAAAGAAATCATCATGGCTGAAACAAGATGCATCGTTGACAAAACATTCGAACTTGGCAACGGCGACCTTGCTCTTGGTACAATCGCAGCAGTTAAAGCTGGTGTTATCGACATCCCATTTGGGCCATCCCGTCACAACATGGGTCTTATGCTCCCAGCTCGTGACAACGACGGCGCAATCAGAATTCTTGAAATGGGCAACCTCCCATTCACAAAAGAACTCAAAGACTTCCACGCAGAAAAACTCGCAGCAAGAAGTGCAACAGAAGGCAGACCAGTTTCCTTCAACATGCTTGTTGATGACGTTTACTCCATCAGCCGTGGCCGCCTTGTTGGTCGTCCAGAATAATTTAAACGCTGTTTAAATTAACATAATTATTATCAGTTTATAAGCAGGTGGGGATAAACCCCGCCTGCACAAATAAAGATTTTTTTAATGAAAAGAGGAATTTATCATGAAAATCGTAAACGTTGTTTGTGCTAAAGGCCGTACAGGTTTCTTCTTCGACGACCAGAGAGCTATCAAAAAAGGTGCTGTTTCCGACGGTGCAGCTTACATCGGCGATACAGTAACACCAGGTTTTAAAACAGTTCGTCAGGCAGGCGAAGCTATCTCCGTTATGATCGTTCTTGAAGACGGTCAGGTTGCATACGGTGACTGTGCAGCTGTTCAGTACTCCGGTGCTGGCGGACGTGACCCACTCTTCCTTGCTGAAGACTTTATCCCAGTTATCGACCAGTACATCAAACCATTCCTCGTAGGTAAAGAAGCAGACAGCTTCAGAAACCTCTCCAGAGATGTTGAAGCTATCGAAGTTGACGGTAAAAGACTTCACACAGCTATCCGTTACGGCGTAACACAGGCTATCCTCGACGCAGTAGCAAAATCCAAAAAAATGATGATGTGCGAAGTTGTTGCTGAAGAATACGGCACAGAAGTTTCCACAGAACCAGTGCCAATCTTCACACAGTCCGGCGACAACAGATATGAAAACTCCGACAAAATGATCCTTAAAGGTGCAGCTGTTCTTCCACATGCTCTTATCAACCATGTTGAAACAAAACTTGGTAAAAACGGCGAAATCCTTAAAGAATATGTTGCATGGCTCCGTGACCGTGTAAAACACCTCGGCGGCGAAGAATACATGCCAACATTCCACATCGACGTATACGGCACAATCGGTGCTGCATTCGGCGTTGACAACTTCACAGCTATGGCTGACTACATTCAGGATCTCGAAGAAACAGCAAAACCATTCAAACTCAGAATTGAAGGCCCAATGGATGCTGAAGAAAGAGAAAAACAGATGCTCTGCCTCAAAGGTCTTACAGCAGAACTCGACAAACGTGGTTCTACAGTAGAACTCGTTGCTGACGAATGGTGCAACACTCTCGAAGATATCAAATACTTCGCAGACAACAAAGCTGGTCATATGATCCAGATCAAAACACCTGACCTTGGCGGTATCAACAACACATGTGAAGCTGTTCTTTACTGTAAAGAAAAAGGCATCGGTGCATACCAGGGTGGTACATGTAACGAAACAGACCGTTCTGCACAGATCTGCGTAAACTGCGCAATGGCTACAAAACCAACACAGATTCTTGCTAAACCAGGTATGGGTGTTGACGAAGGCTTCATGATCGTTTACAACGAAATGCAGAGAATCATCGCTCTCAGAGCAGCTAAATAATTATATTGTTTAGAATTTTTTGAAGATTACTTTAGCACAAACGGTAATTGAAAACAAACAAAGCACGCTGATTTCAGCGTGCTTTTTTGTTTGTGAAAATATGTATTTTACTGTAAAAAGCAGGGGCAAACTGTGTTAGCCTGTTAACTGTTAAAATTATGTAAGATTACAAAAATTCCTTAAACTTTTCCATAATATCATCACTGCCTTTTATACCTGTCATTCTGATGTTCAATCCACGGTCAGATATCTCTTTGTGCAATGCATTCATAAACACACCCATACCGCTTATTTCCACATCGTTGTCGCTTGTGCTTTCCACACCGCAGTTAGGTGAACGGTTTGCACCGATGATGCCTTTTATCTCAAAGCCATGTTTTATATACTCGTCAATCTGCAGCATTGTATAATCAACAAGTGTTTTCAGCTTGGTTTGTGTCTCGGATTTTTCCATTTCTCTGCGGATACGGGTGTTTTCCACAGTTACAGGGCTGTCGGCACCATAAATGTTGCCGCGGTCAAGACCTAAACAGCAAAGTTCAGGGCAGGGAAGCTGCACAATGCCGATATCGTTGTCCATAAAAAGATTGATTATATCTTTAAAAGCTGCAGGGTGAACTGCTGTGCCATCTGATATGGAGTTCTGGTTTAAAAGACAGTGTGCCATAAAGATAACCTTTTTGCTTCTTTTATCTGTAAACATAATTTACCTCCGCAGATTAATATGTTTTAAGTATACAGCAAAGATATCATATTTTCAAACAATTGTATCATACACAAAAATATGGTATTATTGAATACAGAAATTTACAAAAGGAATTTTATTATGGCAAATTTTATCTGTCCTGTGTGTTCACAGCCGCTTAACATAAAAGAAAAATCATATATCTGCAAAAACCGTCACAGCTTTGATATTTCCGCAAAAGGATATGTAAATCTGCTGCCTGCAAACAAAAAGCATTCGGCAGCACCGGGAGATGACAAGCTTATGGTGGTGGCAAGAAACAATTTTCTGTCGCTGGGATATTACAGCCATCTTAAAGAAACTATTGAAAATCTGTGCGATAAATATTCAGATAAAAACGTATCAGTTCTTGACTGCGGCTGCGGTGAGGGATATTACACTCAGGGTGTGTACGAAAAACTTACACAGCAGGGGAAAAATGCTGAAATTAAAGGTATAGATATTTCAAAGGATGCAGTAGCCATTGCGGCAAAACGCCTTAAAGAAGGGCAATTTGCGGTGGCTTCATCCTTCCATCTTCCAATACAGAACAACAGCGTAAATGTGCTTATCAACTGTTTTTCACCGCTGTGTCTTAAAGAGTTCGGCCGTGTGCTGAAAAAAGGCGGAGTTTTTCTCTATGTTGTGCCTGCGCCAAAGCATCTGTGGCAGCTTAAAGAAGCTTTATACGAAAAGCCATACGAAAATCCTTTGAAAGAAGAACAGTACGAAGGTTTTGAACTGATAGAAACAGTAAAAGCAGAAAGAGAAATTTTTATAGATAACAACACAGATATAAACAATCTGTTTAAAATGACACCTTATGTTTACCGTAGTCCGAAAGAAGCACAGGAAGTGCTGCTTAAAGCGGAAAATTTAACGGTAAATGCTCATTTTATTGTTTATGTGTATAAAAAGAAATAGAACAAAAAATCCTGCAGGCTAATAGTACCTGCAGGATTTTTTAGGTTATGATTGGTTTACATATGGACTATTCTGGATATAATACTCAACTATTTCAGCGTCAGCCAGTACAGCATCAAGTTTATCACGCCAGTTGCCGTAAGGTTTACAGAAGAACATTGTATAATCATCGATATTCATATAATCTCCGTGAGAGCTAAAAGTGTATTTTTCACCACTGTCGGAGACAACAGTGATTCTGTACCAGACAAAATCCTCAACATGTTTTGTACTTACGGAAGTTCTTAAAAGACGGCGGATTTTTAAAGAAGAAATAACATCTTTAAACTCAACTGCTTTGTCTCCTGTAAGCTGATAAGTGGTAAACTCATCACCAACGTGCAAACGTTTATAATCGGTGTTGTCAATCAGAGTAACTTCTTTTTCAACAGTTATGGTATAGTTTTCGTTTATACTGCTGATAAAATCCACATCACTGCCTTTAAAGTGGAGTTTATATACAAGGAAAACAACGGCAATAAGAATAATTGCAAGGCAAATTCTTGTAAAAAGCTTTGTATTGTCCTTAACTTTCATATAAATCCTCCTTCAAAGCAGATATATAATTATTAGTAATCTTTTGAAAACTCTGTTTTTACATCTCTTGCAAACAGTGCATTCATAGCTTCTTTATAGTCTACTCCGTTATAAATTACATCATAAACAAGCTTTGCAATAGGCATTTCAACATTGTATTCCTTACTCAGCTTCATCAAAGCTTTAACAGTTGCAGCGCCTTCTGCAAGTTTGGAGTATGGTTCCTGTTTGATAAAGCTTTCGCCGAATTTTCTGTTCTGGCTGTGGAGAGAGAACAAAGTTGCTTCGTAGTCACCAAGGTGGCACAGGCCATAAGCAGAAAGTTCGTTGCCGCCCATTGCGTGGATAAGTCTTGCAACTTCTCTTGCACCACGTGCCATAAGTGCACCTTTAAGGCTGGAAAGACCAGCGCCGTCAAGCATACCGGCAGCAATACCTACAACGTTTTTTGCAGCTGCACCAATTTCTGTGCCGATAATGTCATCGCCAAGATAAAGGCGGATAAGGTCACTGGAGAATTTGTTTACAACATCATCGATAACAGCCTTGTCTTCGCTGTCAACAACCATACAGTTTGGGATGCCTGCCATAAAGTCCTGCACATGACCGGGACCAACCCATACACATACGTTGATATCCTGAGTGATGTTTTCTTTAACAATAGTTGTAAGACGTTTGCCGGTTTCTGATTCGATGCCCTTCATACAAAGGATAAATGTTTTGCCGCTTACATCATACTGGTTGATGCGCTGGCAGAAACTGCGCAGATGCTGTGCACTGATAGAAATAACAATATAATCTGCATGATTAAGTGCTTTTTCAAGGTCTGGTTCAAGTTCCAGGTTGTCAGGCAGTTCAAGATAAGAGTTCTTTCTTGTTGCCATAAGTTCCTGAAAATCAGGAGCTTCACTTAAACCCCACAATTTTACATTGTTTCTGCGGGAGTGATATACTGCCAGAAATGTGCCCCATCTGCCGGAGCCTAAAACTGTTACATTCATATTAAAATTCCTTTCTATATTAATAAAAGGGACAATGCCAAAAATATTATTATATTTTAATTATACTGATGTTTTGCGGCATAATCAAGCAAAAGTCTGTAACCGCTGCCGTTGAGATGTACCCCGTCCGATGAAAAATAATCGGGATTTGCATATCCGGTTTCGCTGTCTTTGAAAATTTCGGGATAATGCAGAAAGCCGTATCCGTTTTCTTTGCAAATTTTTGCCAGCTCAATATTAAACAAATCTATAACGTCCTGCATAATTTTAGGGTATGCTCTGTCTTTGCAAACGGGCAGAATTGCCGCAACAACAATTTTTGTGTTCGGGCAGGCTGCTTTTATAAGACTGAGAGTATCTGCGTATGTTCTGGCAAACTGTTCCGGAACTGCGTGTGCCCCGGCATTGTTTGTGCCGAAGTTGATTATTATTCGCTGGGGCTGACGGTTTACAAGAACATTATACATGGTGATATACTGGCTTTCGTCTTCTTCTGTTTCGGGGTTGTCTTCAGCAATCAGCATATAGTCATCAGCAGTAAAGCCCTGAATATTCATAGAGTGTTTGCCAAGAACATTCTGCATAGGCAGATGTTCAAAAGCGCCGATACCTTCGGTGTTGGAATCGCCGACAAACAGAGTTTCGGCAAGATAATTGCCGTTAGTACTGTTTAATGGCAGAATAATATCGGTGTACTTTACAATTTCTGTTTCGTAAACTGTTTTGTCATAAGGGTCAACTTCTGCCTGAACTTCTTCATCGGGCTGGCTTTCAATAACAGGCTCACTGCTTTCGGGTTCCTGATATTTGCTGCCGGAACTGCTTATGGCAATAAAACTAAGTATTGCTATACAGAACAAGGCAAGAACAGGATAAAAATATTTATTTTTGTAAAACATATAATACACCCTAAACTATTGTTGTGATTTCGGTGATGTCATCAATCAGCGCAATATGCGGATACTGCGTGAGATCTTCTCTGGTACCAAATCCGTATGTAACGCCAATGGCATCAAGCCCTATTTTTTCTGCACCTATAAGGTCAAAACGGGTGTCACCAACCATTACAACAGAGGATTTTTCGGCTTTCACAGCATTAAGCACCATTTCGATAACCTGTTCTTTTTCACCGATTTTTCCATCAAGAGTTGCACCGCCGATAACAGTAAAATACTGCGCTATGTCAAAATGGTGCAGTATCTTTTCCACAAAAACCTGTGGTTTGCTGCTTGCAGTGCAAAGGGTATAGCCTTTTTCTTTAAGCAGGGCAAGGGTTTCCTTTACATTTGGATATATCTGATTTTCATACAGACCTACAACAGAAAATCTTTCACGGTAGTATTTAACTGCATCTGCGGCATTTTCTTCGCCTACAAGTCCTGCAAAGGATTTTAAAAGAGGCGGTCCGATAAACTGTGTGAGTTCGCTGTGGGGTTTGCTGATGCCATAATAGCTTAAAGCATGAGTTATACAGTTGCAGATTCCTTCCTGAGGGTCGGTCAGTGTGCCGTCAAGGTCAAACAGAATTACTTTGTATTTCATAAAATTCCCCTGTTATAAAGGCAGCTTGTCCATATCAAGCTGATTGTAGTTTTCTATGTACTGGTGGCAGTATTTTTGCATTTCTTCTTTGTTTTTTTCGGTTACATCGTATATGCCTACAGTGTAAAAACCTGCTTCTGACACGGTTTTTACGGCATACAGGGCATCTTCGAATACTGCAACTTCTTCGGGAGAATTTGCACCAAGTTTTTCCATACAATGCAGATATATACCTGGTTTATTTTTTTCTTCGCCAAATTCGTTGCAATGACAGGTAAATTCGAAAAATTTAAGCAGATCAAGTCTTTCAAGGGCAGGTTCCATCATAAAGCGGTGTGTGGAAGAACAGATGCACATTTTTACGCCGTCATTGTGCATCTTTTCAAGAAATTCATATGCAGTTTCTTTAAGTGGAAGATATTTGCTGTAAGCTTCCATAACATAATCAGAAAACCAGTTAAAGAAAAACTCCTGACTTATATCAAGTCCAAGCTGTTCGTTTACAGCTTTTAAAAATTCAACTTCCCAGGTGTCATTCTGCAGTTTCTTCTGATATTTAAGTGGGGGCAGATTGTTTTTTTCTAAAAATGCATTGCCCACATTGCGCCACATTGTCATGCTGTCAATCAATGTGCCGTCAAAGTCAAAAATTGCGTATCTCATAGCCTCTCCTGTAAAATCAATTAACTTATATTTTACCACAAAATGTGTTTATTATCAATAAAGCTAAAAAACGAAAGGGGACGGCGGGCACCTGCTGTTGTTGAAACATACTGTAAATTGTGCTAAAGTTAATATATTATATAAAAAAGGACTGTTTTGCCGATGATTTACAATGCAAGAGAAGAAAAACTTGATATAAACGGTATTAAAATGGATTACATAACCTTTGGCAGAGGAAATATACCATTGGTTATGATACAGGGGCTTAACACCAATGGCATAAAAGGCACAGCTGTTTGGCTTGCATATATGTACCGCATTTTTGCAAAGGATTTCAAAGTATATCTTTTTGACAGGAGAGAAACAATAAAAGAAGATATTACTGTAAAAGACCTTGCAGAAGATATGGCTGTGGCTATGGATACGCTTGGAATAAAAGGTGCCTGTATACTTGGTGTATCTCAGGGAGGCATGATAGCACAGTATCTGGCTGTCAGACGCCCTGACCTTGTAAAAAAGCTTGTTCTTGCAGTAACATTATCCAGAAATAATGATACGGTAGTATCTGTGGTAAATAACTGGATAGATATGACAAAACAGGGTGATTTCAGACGTCTTGTAAGAGATATGGCGGAAAAAATGTATTCAGATGCATATATAAAACGTTACAGACTGTTTATGCCGCTGCTTACAATACTGCAAAAACCAAAAGATGTACACAGATTTATAACTCTTTCAAAATCCTGCCTTACCTGTGATATATATGATGAACTGGAAAAGATAAAATGCCCGGTTTTTGTTATAGGAGGCGGTAAAGATAAGGTTGTCGGTGGCAAAGCAAGTGAAGAAATTGCACAGAAGCTTGGCTGCAAAATATATATGTACAGCAATTTAGGTCATGCTGCATATGAAGAAGCAAGGGATTTCAATAAAAAAGTGTATGATTTTTTTGCTGAATAAAATATACAACAATAAATTAAGCACCACTGCAGTGGTGCTTTTGTTTTGTGAAAAATTATATCAATCAATTCTGAAAATTGTAGGCTGTGCACTTTCATCAAGACGGTCAAAGGTATAGCCCTGTTCAATCAGCTCGGGAATTATACGTTTAAGTGCAGCAACAGTGGCTTTTTTAGGTGACGAATCATGCATAAGCACAACAGATGTGCTGTGTTTTTTACACCCGTTTATAACATTGTTGTATATGCTTTCCTCGGTATAGCCTTTAACAGCATCATCGCTGCTTACATTCCAGTCAAAATATGTAAAGCCACGGCGTATCATTTCGTCGGTAAGTTCCTTGCATATGTCTTTGTTGTAGCTGTTGACACTGCCGCCCGGAAAACGGAATATACCGGGTGCTTCTCCTATAATATCTTTTATATATTCAAAGCATATTTCAAAATCTTTCAGAAAATGGTCAACACTTTTGTATATTGTTTCGTAGTTGTGACTGGCACTGTGCACACCTATGGCATGCCCTTCATCATAAATTTTCTTTACAATTTCTTTGCTTGATTCCTTTTCGTCACTAAGGACGAAAAAGGTTGCTTTTATATTGTACTCTTTAAGTATATCAAGAATTTCCAGAGTTCTGGGACTGGGACCGTCGTCAAAGGTGAGATAAACGGTTTTTGAATCCGAGGAAACTGTCTGCACCTCTTTTGCGGTCTTGCTGTTTTTGGCAGAATATACTTCGCTGTATCCCAGCTGATATTCAATTCTGCTGATAGCTTTTTCGTATTCGGATGTTTCTTCTTCCATATAAAAATAACCGCCTGCAGAAGATATTGTAATCAAGGCGGCGAAAAAGTAAAGTAAAAGTTTCTTGCGGGTTTTCAGCATAGTTATCACCTCATATCTTTAGTTTATAGATATGCGATGATAAAACAAAAAATCCCTTTCGGAGCAAATAAACCGAAAGGGAAAAGCACATAATCAAAATGTACAGCATTATGTTATTGCTAATCAGTTATTTCCTTTATAACATTTTCACCTGCACGGGTAATAATTTTTCTGGAGTTTTTAGCTTTTTTCATAACTTTGTCTGCAGTATCTTTGTTGTCTTTTACATACATCACACCGGCCATTGTAACTGCGGTACCTACCGCCATTCCTATAAGTCCAGAACGCACCATACCCATCATACCATTATTCATTTTTAATCTCCTTTTGTATCTCATAATATCAAAGTTATATTTGATAGTTTGCACATTATGTGTTAGAATATTCACAGTGTTTTCACTTTTGTGTTTTATAATATTACAGATAATAATCAAGAAGGTTATATATGAAATCCATAAATATAGTTTTACTTCAGCCGCAGATACCGCAGAATACAGGAAATATAGCAAGAACTTGTGCAGCAACGGGTGCACACCTGCATCTGGTAGGTCCTATGGGCTTTGTAATTGAGGATAAAAAGCTTAAAAGAGCAGGTCTTGACTACTGGGATAAACTGGGTGTATCATATTATGAAAGCACCAAAGATTTTTTCAGCAAAAATCCTGATGGAAAATTCTATTATTTTACCACAAAAGCCCGTCATAGATATACTGATGTAAACTATGAGGATAATGTTTACATAGTATTTGGCAGGGAAGATAAAGGTATAGATGAAGAAATTCTCTTTGCAAATCCGGACACCTGCGTAAGAATGCCCATGCTTTCCAACATACGCAGCTTAAACTTATCCAACACCGTGGCAATAGCAACATATGAAATTCTGCGTCAGTGGGATTTTGAAGGCTTTGAGCCTTTTGGCAATCTGACAAAATATAATTGGGAGTGATTTGTTTTGACAATCAGAATAGTTACAGATTCAGCTTGTGATATACCGCTTAATACACAGCTTGACAATGTTGATATTATGAATTTTCATATAAATATCAACGACAGGGACTGTGAAGAACGTGTTGACTACACAATGGAAGAATTTTATGCAGAACTGGATAAATGCGATAAAATTCCGAAAACAGCGCATATCACAATGCTTGATTTTTACGAAAAATATTGTCAGCTGGCAAAAAACGGCGTGACAGATGTTATACATGTTTCTATCAATAAAGGTGCAAGTGCAACACATGATGCAGCTGTTATGGCAAGTCAGATGTTTTATGACGAAAATCCAAACAGCCATATGAATATCACTGTGCTGGACAGCCGCTGTTATTCTGTAGGATATGGTTATCCTGTTATGTGTGCAGATAAAATGATAAATGACGGTGCAACTGCTGCACAGATTATCGAATATCTTGAAGAACGTTTTGAAAAAACTGAAATTCTTCTTGGCACATATTCACTTAAATTTATGAAAAAATCCGGACGTATTTCTGCAGCAGCAGCTTTTGCAGGAGAGCTTATGGGCCTCAGACCGGTAATTCTTATGAAACACGGCAAAACCGATGTTCTGCTTAAAGCCAGAGGTGATAAATTGCTTATTCCCGGGCTTGTTGCAAAGCTGCGTGAAAGAAATTCTGACCCTGCGGATTATGTTGTGGGTTACACAGCCGATGAAGATGCAAGGGATGAACTTGTTGCAGCCTGTACAGAAGCTATGGGATACCCTCCAAAGCTTGTATGCCATCTTGGCAGTGCAGTATCTATCAATGCCGGTCCACACAGCATCGGTATGATGTATCTTGGTAAATAATAAAACTGTTGATTTTACACATATGCGGTGATATAATGTTTCCGTTAATAATTCACAGCCTGCGGCAGCCTTCAAGCTTTTCTGCCGCCAGTATATAAAGCTTTTAACTTAAAACAGACAAAGGTACGGTTAAAGCTGACCGTACCTTTTAATTTTGTTAAAAGCTCCTGAAATAAAAGGAGTTTATAATATGAATAAAGGAAAATCAAACAAAGCATCAACACTTTCAAAACAGGCTATGATAGCTGCAATATACACTGTTGTCAGCGTATGCCTTTCAGCAATAACATACGGACCTGTGCAGATAAGGATAAGTGAAGCACTTACACTGCTTCCTGTATTTGCATTTGGCAATATATGGGGGGTGACTATCGGATGTTTTCTTACAAATCTTATAGGCTTTTTCACAGGTGCAAATATCCTTGGATCATTGGATATAGTTTTTGGCACAATGGCAACATTTCTTGCGGCAGTCAGCACCTATCTGCTGCGAAATATAAAATTTAAAGGTATGCCTGTACTTTCGGTTATTCCGCCAATACTTTTTAATGCGGTTGTTGTAGGCTGGGAACTGTGTGTGCTGATAAACGGCGGTTTCAATACAGTAGTTTTTATTGCTCAGGCAGCAAGTGTAGCAGCGGGGCAGATAGTAAGCTGCGGTTTAATCGGCCTTGTTATGGTGAATATCATAAACAAAAATACTGTTTTGAAAGAAATGATAAGTGATAAATAATATTTTTATTGCAATTTACAAACAAAAAAGCCTCGGAATTTTCCGAGGCTTTTAAATTTGCTGTAATTAAATTACTGTGCGTCAACTTCTGCCATGTGTTTGATAAGTTCAAGAACTTTGCAGGAGTAACCCATTTCGTTGTCGTACCAGGAAACAAGTTTAACAAACTGTTCGTTGAGCATGATACCAGCTTTAGCATCAAATACAGATGTGTTTGTTTCGCCGTAGAAGTCGCTGGAAACAACAGCTTCATCACAGTAACCGAGGATACCTTTCATGCTGCCTTCGCTAGCTTCTTTAACTGCTGCACAGATTTCTTCGTATGTTGTTGGTTTTTCAAGTCTAACTGTAAGGTCAACAACAGAAACGTCAAGTGTAGGAACACGGAAAGCCATACCTGTAAGTTTGCCTTTGAGTTCTGGAATTACAAGAGCACAAGCTTTTGCAGCACCTGTGGAGGAAGGAATGATGTTGCCTGCTGCTGCACGGCCGCCTCTCCAGTCTTTGTTGGAAGGACCGTCAACTGTTTTCTGTGTAGCTGTTGTAGCGTGAACAGTTGTCATAAGACCTTCAACGATGCCGAATTTGTCGTTGATAACTTTTGCCAAAGGAGCAAGACAGTTTGTTGTGCAGGATGCGTTGGAAACAACTGTCATATCTTTTGTGTATTTTTCAAGGTTAACACCGCAAACGAATGTTGGTGTTTCTTTATCTTTTGCAGGAGCAGAGATAACAACTTTTTTAGCGCCAGCTTCAAGGTGAGCCTGACATTTTTCTGTTGTTGTAAATACACCTGTGGATTCTACAACGTATTCTGCACCAAGTTCGCCCCAAGGAAGTTCAGCTGGGTTTTTGATAGCGAAGAATGGGATTTTCTGACCGTTAACAACAAGTTCTGTTTCTGTGGAGGAAACTTCACCTTTGAAACGACCGTGGATTGTGTCGTATTTTGTCATGTATGCTGCATAGTCAGGTGTAACACCGATGTCGTTGATACCTACAACTTCAAAAAGTTCAGGCTGAGCAACAGCAGCTCTGAAAACAAGACGGCCGATACGACCGAAACCATTAATACCAATTTTGATTGCCATAATGAATAGCCTCCTAAAAATGTAAATATAGTTTAATTTTGCGATTGTCAAAAAATTAACTTACTGTGTATATGATACCTAATCCCTGGCTTTTAGTCAACATTTGTGCGATTTAAATATCACCCTAAAATTTGTACTTTTAAACCATATTATATCGTTAAATTATCTGACAAATTTAATTATACAATAATTTTTTGCTTTAGTAAAGCGCAAAAGGCAAATTACATCACAATATCATAAACAGGCATTATTATTGCATACTAACGGGTGATATATATAAGGGAGAGTCAGTTTTTTCTTTACAAAAAAACAGATATATTATACAATTAATTAATAACAATTTGTCGACATTTGTCGAAAGTGAGGCTGTTATGAAGGATTTGGATAAAAAACAGAATAGCCAGTCAGCATCTGATAATTTTGTTGAATATATTGATATTATAAATTATCAGATGAGGGAGCCTGCTACAAATATATTTGCATCACTGCCCATTATGGCGGAAAATATAAATAAAAACAATACCGAGGCAGCGCTGGAAAATTTGAATGCAGTGTACAGACGTACCTATTCCATAATAAAGAATATAAACAATCTTACAGTGGTTTCAAAACTGAAAAGCGGATATGACTACCGAAAAGATGTTATTGATTTTTCTAAACTGGTAAAAAACGCATTTCAGAGTTCGCAGATGGTGCTTCCTTCATATGTCAAAATAGACTGTATATGTGATAACAGCTGTATTATCAAAGGCAGCAATTCACTGCTCGGTACAGCTTTGTTCAATTTACTGCACAACAGTCTGGAATACCGCAAAGAAGATGTACAGGTGTCGGTAAAACTTAAAAAAGAAGCGGACAGATGCATACTTACCTACAGGGACAACTCCAAGGGCATTAAGCCGGAAATTATAGGCAGTGTTTTTGAGCCGTTTTATTCGGCAGATCCTTACAACGACGGAGAGCCAAGCAATAAACTTGGCATTGGGCTGTATATTGTAAGGCAGGCTGCAGTGCAGGCAGGCGGAACAGTTATCATCCAGTCAGAATTTGGCGAGGGAGTAAACATAAATATATCGATTCCTCTTTGCAAAGAGGATAATGCCATTGTGCTGGAAAGCAAATCGGGTGATTTTATGCTTAACAAATACAGTGATATGTTTATTCAGCTTTGTGAATACTGTGAACTGCCGGATTTGATTTGAATTATATAAAAAAATAAAGCTTCGGATTATTTATATAGTCCGAAGCTTTTTTGTGACTGAAAGAGCAGCTGTAGATTGTTATATGTCAAGAATTCTGCCGTCTGTAGAGATTGTTACAACCTGCCATGGAATAAACTTTCCGCTTGCCATAAGAGCCTGTTTAACAGCGTTTTCAATACCTCCGCAGCAAGGAACTTCCATTCTGGCAACTGTTACACTTTTAATATTGTTGTTTGCAATAATCTGTGTAAGCTTTTCGGTATAGTCACCCACATCCAGTTTAGGACAGCCGATAACTGTAATGTGGTTGCGAATAAATTCGTTGTGGAAGTTGCCGTATGCAAAAGCGGTGCAGTCAGCGGCAACAAGCAGATTTGCATTGTCGTAGTATGGTGCTCTTATTGGCAGCAGCTTAATCTGCACAGGCCACTGAGCGAGCTGGCTTGTTGCATAAGAAACAGAAACCGGAGCAGAAGGTGTTACATCGCGGCTGAAGGTTTTTGCGGCGGTGCCGGGACATCCGCAGGCAAGCGGTTTTTCTTCTTTTTTGGCTTTAGAGGCAAGCACAGCGGCTTCGTCATAGGCAGGTGCCTCGCGTTCTTCAAAACTGATAGCACCGGTAGGGCATGCCGGCAGACAGTCACCAAGACCGTCGCAGTAGTCCTCTCTTGTAAGTTTTGCCTTGCCGTCAATCATTTCGATAGCACCTTCGTGGCAGGCATTGGCACAAAGACCGCAGCCGTTACATTTATCTTCGTTAATTTTAATTATTCTTCTTATCATAATGTATCTCCTTGTAAAATATGCAGATTTATCTTTATGAGTACATTATATCAGATGAGCGCACAAAAATCTGTTGTATTTACAACAAAAAGATGAATATAAAAATAAAAACCACTGAAACAGTGTTCAGTGGTTCTCATTGGCTGGGGTACTAGGATTCGCCGTCTGCATCGGCTGCGCCTTGCATACTGACCGGCTTTCGCTGCCGCTCAAGCTCTTTTTGCTAAAAACAGTGTACCACACTGTTTTTTTTACGCAAAAACCTTCGCAGGTTCGAATCCGCTTAATCTGTACAAAAAAATAAAAACCACTGAAACAGTGTTCAGTGGTTCTCATTGGCTGGGGTACTAGGATTCGCCGTCTGCAGCGGCTTGCGCCTTGCATACTGACC
>JAFVOU010000016.1 GCA_017505635.1 Oscillospiraceae bacterium
AAGTGGTAAGGCAGAGGTCTGCAAAACCTTTATTCACCAGTTCAAATCTGGTTGGCGCCTCCATATATTTAAGACGGTTGCATTTGCAGCCGTCTTTTTATTTTGCTTTGGTTTACTTTAAATTTATAATATGATATTATTTAATAAAACATAAGACCGAGGATAAAACCGATGTTAAAAAGAATAATTATTTCAATATCTCTGGTTGCAATAGGAATGTCCTTATTTGCAGGATGTTCAGCCCAAAACAATGCGGAAGATACAGCAGAAGAAAACAAAATATTTACAAGTGCAGATTATACTGCAGAACAGCTTGATTCTTCTGTATATGATGTTGATAAATATGCTTCACCGTTCTGGAAAGGAAATATTGTGTATAACGAGCTGATATTTCCTATGTATAATGAAAATGCTGAAATACCGCCATTTCAGCTTATGTATGATGCAGATGAAATTGTATCGGTAAGAGATTATTCTCTCAATAAAACCTATGTGGAAGGCAAGGATTATAAACTTGAAGACGGCAACCTTATTATTCTTCCTGAAGGTGATATAGAAATATCAGGTTATTCGTTGATTCACAGAACAGGTGTACCGGATATTATGCCAGATGATTTGTTGAAAACTCTTGACGGAAAAGGCACCGAGTATTTCGATGTACACAACAAACTAATAAAGAAAACAATTGCAGTAACATATATTCACAACGATACATGGGATTATTTCACACCTCAGCATTATAAAAAATCTTTGAAAAGAACAATATCAAAGATGAAAAAGGGTAAAGAAACAACAATTGTTGTAACAGGTGACAGCGTATCTGTAGGATATTCTTCAAGTAAAATGGTTGATTTATCACCGTATGCAGACGCATATGTGGATATGACATCAAAGTATTTACAAAACTATTATAATAATGAAAATATAAAATTTATAAATTCATCTGTTGGCGGTGCAACCGCAGAAATAGATGAGGAAAAGCTGCTTAATGAAGTTATCCGCTACAAACCATCTATGGTTATAATTGCCCTTGGTACAAACGATGCTATGGCAGGCAGAACAACTGAAGATTATATTTCAGATATTGAAGGAAGAATAGAATTTATAAAAAAACATCTGTCAAAATGCGATTTTATTATTGTTACTCCTCATCTTTCTAATTCAAATATATTTGATATAAACTACTATAAAGAATACAGAGAGGCATTATATCAGTTGGCAGAAAAGTGGAAAAATGTAGAGATATGTGACCCGCTTGCTATAGAAATGGATCTGATGCAAAAAGCAGATAAAAACTTTTTGTCGTTTACAATAGATAATCTTGTGCATAAAAATGACTATGGTATGCGTATTATTGCACAGACTATAATTTCGGCATTGTCTGAATAAAACAAAGACCTGAGTAAATATATTATTCAGGTCTTATACTTTTATGTGAATTTTAAGTGAACAAAATTGATTTTAATTTATGCTTAACTTATAATTGGTCATATACAATTATTTAAAAGAGGAAATAATGACCGATATAAAAATCAAAAAACATAAATTATCCAAAATATCAGCAATGCACTATTCAAAGCTTGTTTTTCGCAGTACACTGTTTGTTGTTGCTTTGCTTACATATATAGCAAACAGAATTCTTGGTACAGGCGAATATTTTGGCGGACTTGATAAAAAACCGGTTATACTGGTTATAATCTGGGTGGTTTTTGTAACCGAAATGGTTCTGCGTTTCTTTCCGTCAAAAATGGAAAGTATGGGGTGCCAGAAACAGTTTGCTGCAAATTATAAACCGGTAGTAAAAGGTGATAATATACCTGAAAATGTTTCCTGGAAGGTAACTTTTTCAATAGTTGCTGCATGGAGTATTTTAAACGGAATAATAGGTGTACTATATTATACAGATATAATCGATGAAGGAATACTGCTGTTGATAAGTCTTGCCTATTCTGCCTGTGACATGATTTGTATTTTGTTCTTCTGTCCATTTCAGACATGGTTTATGAAGAACAAGTGCTGTACAACCTGCCGTATATATAACTGGGATTATGCGATGATGTTTACACCTCTTGTGTTTACAAAAAGCCTGTTTTACCGCAGTATTCTGCTGTGTGCAATAATTCTTCTTGTTCGTTGGGAGATAACATATAAGCTGCACCCTGAAAGATTTTCAGAAAATACAAACATATGCCTGTCATGTGCTGAATGCAGTGAAAAACTTTGTCACCATAAAAAGCAGTTAAAATCTTTTTTAAACAATAACAGGAACCGGTTATATCTTATGGGAAATACTGTTATAGAAAACGTAAAAAATAAATATTAATTTTTATAAGAGGTATATCAGATATACCTCTTATTCTAATTGAAAACAAAAATTTTGTTCGCATACGGGAATTTCACAGATATTTTATTTGATACTTATTTGTTTATGTAGTATAATATATAAAGATTATTTTGAACACTGATTCAAAAGAGGGGAAGTACATAACAATGGCAGAAAATACAGAGTTTCAGAAACTTTCAATCAAAGAACTTAAAGCAAAATACAAAACACCTTTTGAAAGAATAAGACATATGTCCAACGGTCAGATTGCAATAAGGGTTTTTGCAATGTTTATGTTTATGGCAACAGTATCATTAGGAATTTATCTTGTTCTTTTTGGTATGCCAATCTTTGGCGTACCGTCACACAACAGAATTGTCGAAGCCGAAATTTCATCACCAAGGCTTACCGAAAACACTGTTACTGTTACTGATGATGAATATATTGAATATGCAAGAAATATTGTTTCTTATCTTAATAAAAGCTTGTTCTACGAAATAGAAGGTGATGTGGGTGAACCGATAGTAACTATAAAATACACAGATAAAAAAGGAAATGTTACTGAAGTAGCCGCAAATGAAACTGTTTTATTCTACGAAGGAGAAACTTATCCTCTTGCACAGAAAAGAATATTTGTAGCCGTGGCAGAAGGTGTATTTTTCCCTGACTATGTAGAGTGGGAAACTATACAGGAGTTTATCAGATAACAGATATTTACAGCACCCGTTGGTTCAGTTATGTTTCAGAACAACGGGTGTTTTGATATACATTAATCAAGAGGAAACAACAATGCAAGGATATAATGTAATAGTTGTTTTTAACAGACAGCTGGACAGAGTTCTGATGTGTAAAAGAACAAAAGAACCATATAAAGGCAAATCCAATTTTGTAGGCGGCAAAATTGAAAAAGGCGAAGATGGCTATACCGCAGCATACCGTGAACTCCGGGAGGAAACTGCAATCACATCAGCAGATATATCCATAACACATCTTGTGGATTTTAATTATCCATTAGATGATTGTTTTGTAGAAGTTTATGTTGGAAAACTGAACAAAGATGTTATACTGAAAGAAGAAAAACATCCGTTATACTGGTCGGGATTTGATAATAATTTCTTTGACAGCAGCCAGTATGCAGGTTACGGCAATATTGGTCATATAATGGAACTTATATGGCTTTACAAAGACAACCAATTAGAACTTTAAAAGGAAGTACATATTTATGACAACACCGATTTTTGAAAACAAATCAGAAATTACTCTGGAAAAATATCTTTATCTGAGCAACCATCCAATCGGTAAAAAAGCAAAGAAAAAGCTGAAAAACTGGATAATGCTGCAAATTTTTGCAATGGCAGTTATGGCTGTAAATGCTTTTGTGTGTTTTTATGCAGATGCGTTGCCTATTGCGGTTATCAGCCTTGTGCTTGTTGCTGCTTTTCTTTACAAACTTATGTTTCAGCGCAATCGTGCAAGCACAAAACAGTATAAACAGATTATAGAAAATCAGGAAAACGGTATGTGGTACCGTGTAATAACTTTTGATAAAGATATAAAAGTTACCGACGGAAATACAGTAACAACATTTAAATATCACGAGTTTGTAAAATTTGATGAAGACGAAAGATACTATCTTCTTTTCAAAAATGAAAATGCCGTTCTCCGCGTGGAAAAAGGTGCATTTACTGTTGGCAATGATGAAGATTTTGTAGTATTCATCAACAAAAAAGTAAGACCAAAGAAAAAATAATCATTGATATATTATAATTAATTTAGTAAAATTTAATTAAGGATATAATTATATTATGGGGGTAAAATGATGAGCGCAAAAGTTTATTTTTCCAAAACTATAACACCTGAAAAAGTTCTTGAACTTTACAGGCTGCTCGGCAAAGAACTTACAGGCAATGTTGCGATTAAACTTCATTCAGGTGAAAAAGGAAATCAGAATTTTCTTAAACCTGAATTCTGGAAACCAATTATTGATGAAGTAAAGGGTACAGTTGTGGAATGCAACACTGCATATGACGGCGAACGCAACACAACAGAAAAACATGTTAAACTTATCGAAGAACATGGCTGGAGCAAATATTTTGATTTTGACCTGCTTGATGCAGAAGGTCCTGATGTAATTATTCCTGTTCCAAACGGCAAAATTATCAAAGAAAACTATGTAGGCAAAAACCTGCTCAAATATGATTCCATGCTGGTGCTTTCCCACTTTAAAGGGCATCCTATGGGAGGCTTTGGTGGTGCACTTAAACAGCTTTCCATCGGTGTAGCTTCTTCTTTCGGCAAGGCATATATCCACGGTGCAGGTGAACCTGAAAAAATCTGGACAGCAGAACACGATCTTTTCCTTGAATCTATGGCTGATGCAGCAGGCAGTGTAGTGGATTATTTTAAAGGTAATGCAGCATATATCAATGTTATGATGAATATGTCTGTAGACTGTGACTGCTGTGCTAAGGCCGAAGACCCTTGTATGAAGGATATAGGCATTCTTGCTTCACTTGACCCTATTGCAATTGATCAGGCTTGTCTTGACCTTGTATATGCTTCCGATGACCCTGGCAGAGACCATCTTATAGAAAGAATTGAAAGCCGCAATGGCGTTCTTACAGTTGAAGCAGCTGCAAAACTTGGATATGGCAGCAGAGAGTATGAACTTATAGAAGTTGAATAATACAACTAAGATAAACCGTTGCAGATATGCAGCGGTTTATTTGATTTCAAATATAAAAATATTATAATGCACACAAATAAAAAGAGTGTTATGATGAACATAAAACAACTGATAATCAATGCATTTTCCGGTTGTTCTGGGGTTCTGGATTTCATTTGTTGTGATGCTTATATATCCGGTGGTTATAATAGCACGCATAAAGGACGAGGAGAACCTGCTTGACAAAGAGCTTGATGGATATATAGTATAAAAATAATGTAAAATACCGTCTTATATAGTTTATATGGTAACCGGATAATATTTGATGGAGTGAAGATATGATTTTATATTTTACAGGTACCGGTAACAGTAAATTTGTTGCAGATTATATTGCTGAAAAACTTGATGACGAAACAGTTTCTCTGAACAGAATTATTAAAAATAAGGAAAAACTGATTTGCACAAGTGAAAAACCATATGTTATAGTTGCGCCTATCTATGCATGGCGCTTACCTGCAGTTGTGGAAGAAACAATAAAAGAAGCACAGCTAAATGGCTGCAGAAAAGTATATTGCTTGGCAACAATGGGTGAAAACAGTGGGAATGCAGATAAATACATAAAGAAAATTATAACGGATAAAGGCATGACATTTGCCGGATACATCGGTATAGCCATGCAGAATAATTATCTTTTTATGGAAAAAATGCCAAAACCCAGAGATGCCTCAAAAGCTTTGCATAATATTATCCCTAAACTTGAAAAAATTTCGCTGGCAATAAAAAACAACGAGGCACTATACAAAGATGACAGAACACTTTTTGCTGCTTTTATGTCGGGTGCTGTTAATGCAGGATTTAACCGCTTTATGGTTAAAAAGCAGGAACTTAAGGCAGATGATGATTGTGTTTCATGCGGTAAATGTGCAGAACTTTGTCCGGTAAACAATATAGAAATGCAGGAAGGAAAACCTGTTTTTACAGGAAACTGCTGCGGGTGTCTGGCTTGTTTACACCATTGTCCGAAAAAGGCTATCAATGTAAAAAATCAGACTCAGGATAAAGGCAGATATATCTGTCCTGACTATCATATGTGGAAGTTTAAAAACAAATAAATATAAATTTACAACTATCAAAAACAGGCAGATATTTTTATCTGCTTGTTTTGTGTTATATTGACAAAAATACATATATGATTTAAAATACAACTAACAGTTGTAAATGTTGTTGAGGATGTATATGAAAGAAAAATTAAAAACCGTTTATATTTGTTCCGAGTGCGGAGAGACATACCATAAATGGCAGGGACAGTGTTCTGCCTGCAAAGCATGGAATTCCATAGAGGAAGATGTTATAAAGCAGAATGCTGCCTTGACAAAAACAGGCAGCCATTCATATAGTTCTGCTTCAAAAATCAGTTTCAGACAACTGAACGATATAGAAGCCGATGATAATCATATAAGAATAAAAACCGGGATAACAGAGCTTGACCGAGTGTTTGGCGGAGGTATTGTAAAAGGGGCTGGCATGCTTATCGGAGGTGAACCTGGCGCAGGTAAATCCACCTTGCTGCTGCAGATTTGCGGTAATATCTGTAATGACAATAAGGTTGTATATATAAGCGGTGAAGAATCTGTAAATCAGATTAGACTGCGTGCAAATCGCCTTGGTATTGACGGCAGCAATATTGCTATAGCCAGCGAAACAGACGTTGTTTCCATATGTCAGAGTATAGAAGATTTAAAACCTGATGTTATGGTTATAGATTCTATTCAGACAATGAACTATTCTGAGATTTCATCAAGTCCGGGCAGCGTTTCCCAGGTAAGAGAATCAACAGCATTGTTGCTTGGAACTGCCAAAAAAATCGGCACAGCACTTTTTATTGTAGGTCATGTAAATAAGGACGGTGCTATTGCCGGCCCGAAAGTTATGGAACATATTGTGGATACAGTTTTATATTTTGAAGGGGACAGGACGTTGCCTTACAAAATTCTTCGTGCAAGTAAAAACAGATATGGTTCTACAAACGAAATTGGTATGTTTGATATGACGGCAAAAGGAATAGTAGAGATTACAAACCCTTCATTGCTTCTTTTAGAGGGAAGAAGCACGTCTGTCAGCGGAAGCTGTGTTACATGTGTAATAGAGGGAACACGCCCTATTCTGACCGAAATTCAGGCGCTGGCGACGAAAACGGGATTTGGTACACCGAGACGTGCTTCCAGTGGTATTGATTATAACCGTCTTAATCTTCTGCTTGCAGTTATGGAAAAACGGGCAGGATATTATATGCAGAATATTGACATATATGTAAATGTTGTAGGCGGACTTGAACTTGACGAAACTTCAATTGACCTTGCAGTAATTTTAAGTATAATATCGGGACTTGGAGAAAAATCTATTCCCGAAGATATGGTTGTTATAGGTGAAGTCGGCCTTGGAGGAGAGGTAAGAGCGGTTACAAATATTGATTCACGTCTTAAAGAGACGGAGCGACTGGGATTTAAACGCGCAATTATACCTTATCATTGTATGAGTAAAATTAATACAGCAGAATACAATCTGGAAATATATGGTGTAAACAATATAAAACAGGCTATAAAATTAATATAATGTTTAACCTCGCTTGTCCAGCACATAATTATGTGTATGGATAAGCGAGGTGTTTTTATGTTCAAAGGTTATATAAAGGTTTTGCTGGCAGTTATGCTGTTTGTAAATATGCTCCCATATTTATATTTTTCAGAATTAAAAAATACAAAGGCAACCAGATTGTCAGGTGTTGAGTATCAGAAAAAACTCGAAGTCACCGGCACAATAGTATCTCAGGAAAGTATACCTGTTATGCTGTCTTATCCAGTGTATATTGATGAGTGCTTTATAGATGAAAACAGTTATGTAAATAAAGGTCAGCTTTTGTTTACAATAGATACTGAAAAGATGCAGAATTATGTAAAGAACAACTACTTTACACTTGCTGAAAATAAAAATTTTGATATAAATAAAGATACTTTGATTAATATTTCCACTGAAATATATGCAAGTGACAGTGGAACGGTAGGTGAACTGACTGCTG
The DNA here is from genome assembly GCA_017505635.1 of Oscillospiraceae bacterium. Classification (GTDB taxonomy): domain Bacteria; phylum Bacillota; class Clostridia; order Oscillospirales; family Ruminococcaceae; genus RGIG3102. The sequence continues at coordinate 8,065 of JAFVOU010000016.1, forward strand.
GCAGCGGCAGCGCTGTAATGGCAAACGAAGCATTGTGTGTTATTAAAAAAGGTGATGCACTGATGCTGAAAATAACATTGAATCAGGAGAATTATTCCGACATTTCTGTGGGAGATAAAATAGTGTTCAGCCCTTCAATAGCACCTTCAAGAAAATATACAGGAACTGTAACTGATAAAACTGCAGTAGTACGCAAGGAAACATCATTAACAGGTACTAAAACTGTAATTGATATTTTTGCCGATATTGATTCTGTTGATGATTTTATAACAGATGGGCTGATTTTCTCGGGAACTGTGACCAAACCGGATAAAAAAATTATATATACACTGCCTTACGAATTTATTCATCAGGATGAAAATGGTGAATATGTTAATGTATACGACAACGGAAATATAATAAAAAAATATATCGAAACAGGAATAGAGACCGAAAACTATGCAGAAATAAAAACAACATTTTCACCGGAAACCATTTTTGTAAAGGATAATTATAAAAGGAAATCATTACTTGAATACAATAATAAACAGCGTAAATAAAATCATAACAGATATCAAACCATTTAAAACTGCTATTTTTACGGTATTTATTGCGGTTATGGCATCATTCAGTGTTTCGGTGATATCTTCGCTTGGAAAACAGATTATTACAGACGAAATGTATACCATGGGCCTTGACGGCATGACTGCATCTGCCTATACATCAGACGGAAACAACGCAACAGACATTGTATTTTACAACACACTGTCCGGGATGTATGAAATATCGGATATATCTCCCGTAATATGCAGCACGACAACAGCAACTTTTTCAAACGGTATATTTGTTGAAACGATGGGCTGGGGGATAGATTATTCTGCTGCAGAAATAATATCTTTGAATATTATGAACGGGCGGATGATAAACGACGTGGATATAGAAGGCAGTTCCAGAGTATGTCTTATAGATAAAAACCTGGCTGAAAAGATATATAAACGTGATAACATAAACGGAAAAACGGTAGCATTAACCATAGGCGGTAAAACTGAATTATTTAAAATTATAGGCACAATTGAAAAAGAGAGTAATATACTGAACGCCCTGACGGGTGAGGTTATTCCTGATTTCATATATATTCCCTATACTACAATGCATCGTTTAAGCAGCAAAAATGCATTTGACCAGATTATTTTTCGAAGCAGTGATACAACACAGTCTGCATCGGAATTCAAACAGAAAGTAGTAAACGAAAACTACAGATACCGTAATCATACAATAAAGCTTACCAATCTTTCAGGTCAGAAAGAACAGATATTAAAAATCAGCGATACAGCATTTTTATCATTGTTTGCTGTTTCGTGTGTTGCAGTTGTTGTATGCAGTATGGCAGTTGGTTCAAGTGTTAATACTGCAGTAATTTCAAGGCAGAAAGATATAGGCATAAAAATAAGTATGGGGGCAAGCAGGTGGAACATTACAACGGAGTTTTTATCTGCAGCTCTGATTTCCTGTTTGATTGGCATTTTTTATGCCGGTGTTTTAATATTTGTACTGATGAAAATTGTAACACAGATATTCGGGATTTATTTTATTGCAGATTATTCATTGATAGTTTTCAGTGTTTTTGCTACAATTGTTTTAACAGTTATATTCAGCTTTTCTCCAAGCTACAATGCTGCAAAAATGTCACCAATAAAAGCGCTTAACAGGGAATAATGAAAAAATATTGTATAGCAGGCACAACAAACCAATTAATTATAAACAAATTGAAAGCATATGGCTACGAACAAATAAATGTAGAAAAATCGACTGATGTAAGTCAGCCGATTGCTTATCATGCTGATGTTCTGTATTTAAAAACATCAGACAGAGAGATATATATTTCAGAATGCCAAAAAAATAATGCTGAATTTATCAGATCAATAGGCTATGATGTTAAAACTGTCAGGCTTATGCCGGGATATAAAACAGAAAGCAGACTTAATATAGTTGTTACAGACAGTTTAATAATGTGTAACCCGAAAACCTGTATGGATATTGCGCAGATATCAGAAAAAAAGATGACAGTTTATACAAATCAGGGATACACAAAATGTTCAACTGCGGTAATCGGAGATAATAATTTTATAACAGAGGACGAAAACATTTACAAAGTATTGACCAAAGCAGAAAAAAACTGTCTTCTGATAAAAAAGGGTTATGTAAGGCTTGACGGATATGATTGTGGATTTATAGGTGGGGCAAGTGTATATATAAAAGAGAAAAATACTGTATTGTTTACAGGAAATATCCAAAAACATCCCGACTATATCAAGATAAAAGATTTCTGCAATAATCAGCATATACTGATTGATTATATTGACAATGATGATTTATATGACATAGGAGGAATTGTATTATTATAGGATAAATGTGAATTGTATTATTGACATACTGAACAAATAGTAATATTATATAACATATAAATACAGGGGAGCTTGTAAGGCAGGCTGAGAAAAAGTAAGCGAACTTTGACCCTTTAACCTGATACGGATAATGCCGGCGTAGGAAGTCACATACAGATTTTTTGCAGGAAGTGCCGTAAAAGGTTGCTTCCTGTTTTTATTTTTACAACTTAAAATGCAGGGGAGCCTGTGTGTCAGGCTGAGAGGAAGTATTTAACTTCGACCCTTATACCTGATATGGATAATGCCATCGTAGGAAGTCAAGATACAGTTACTTATGCGGAGATATCCATAAACGGTATCTCCGTTTTTTGTTGCAGTTTTTTGGAAAAGAGGTGCTGTGAAAAAGATATTTTAGGGCAGAGGGGGAGCGCCCTGTGCTTTTCGTAAAGCGATGGGAACCTGTGTTTCAGGGTGAGAGGATACTTTTGAGTATCGACCGCACAAAGCAAACAGCTTTGTTCAGTTAAAAATACGAAAAGAGGAAAAACAAATGAATAAAACCAAACAGACTTTAAGAATGACTGTACTTGCTATGCTTATTGCACTTGGTGTTGTAATTTCACCATTTCTGCGTGTTGAGGGAATGTGCCCTATGGCTCATTTTATCAATATTGTATGCAGTGTACTTATGGGACCATGGTATTCGCTTTTATGCGCAACACTTATCGGCATAATCCGTATGCTTACTATGGGAATACCGCCTATTGCACTTACAGGGGCTGTGTTCGGGGCTTTTTTATCTGGTGTATTTTATCGCCTGTCTAAAGGCAATATCCTTTTTGCTGCAGTTGGCGAGGTATTCGGTACAGGTATTATAGGTGCCATAGCTTCTTATCCGGTTATGTCTATATTGTGGGGTAAAGAAGGATTAAGCTGGATGTTCTATGTGCCAAGCTTTATCTGTGGAACACTTATCGGCGGCAGTATAGCACTGGTTTTTCTTAAAAAACTGGCAGCAAACGGTATGCTTAAAAAATTTCAGGCTATGCTTACAGACAATGTTTATGAAGATAAAACAAGCCTTATCAGCAACACAGCCTGCATTGCTGCAGTTGGTGCCATTCTGTATGTAGTTATAGAAATTCCTACAGGTATATTTAGCCTTACTTCTCCTGTATGGCATATTGTATCCAGAGGATGCATAGTTATCTCTGTTACACTTGCAATAGTTTACTTTGCGATTAATAAATTTAAAAAGGAAAAAGCAGAATGAATACTCATCTGATAAATAACATACGTAAAAAAACAGTGGATAAGAACCCTCTTATCCACTGTATAACAAACCCGATATCTATTAACCAGTGTGCCAATGGTGTACTTGCAGTTGGGGCAAGGCCAATGATGGCAGAACATCCGATGGAAGTATGTGAAATAACACAGACTGCCGATGCTCTTGTTATTAACATTGCAAACATTACTGATGTACGTATGCAAGCTGTTAAAATATCTGCCCAGACTGCACAGAACAACAATATTCCGTTTATTATAGATGCTGTTGGAGTGTCATGCTCATTATTGAGGCGGAATTTTATAAATAATTTTCTTTCTGAATTCAAACCAACAGCAATAAAAGGGAACTATTCAGAAATATATGCACTGGCTGATGAAAGTTATTGCTCAACAGGTGTTGATGCTGATAAAACCTTAAAACCGGAAAATATTAGTAAAACAGCAGTAAAACTGGCGCAAAAATACAATTCTTTTGTGCTGGCAAGCGGTAAAACAGATATTATTACCGATGGCAGAACCGTTGTATATATAAACAACGGCGTACCGCAGCTGGCGCAGATAACGGGCACAGGATGTCTGCTTGGTGTGCTGTGTGGCTGTTATATGGCTGCTGAGCAAAACATATGCTCATTGGTTACAGCCTGTGCTGTGCTTGGCATATGTGGAGAATTATCTCAAACAAGTAAAGGAAACGGTACATTCCTTGTAAATCTTATGGATAATCTGACTGTTCTTAAAGATGAACAGATAGATGAATTATTGAATATAGAGGTGAAAACCAATGAAGAAATTTGATACAACTCTTTACTTTATTACCGACAGCACTGGTTTTTCTGAAGAAAAGTTTCTTTACATAGTGGAACAGGCACTTAAAGGTGGTGTGACTTTATTACAGTTGCGTGAAAAGAATAAAACAACAAGAGAATATATCTCTTTGGCGGAAAAGGTACACAATATTACACAGAGATACAATGTCCCGCTTATTATTGATGACCGCATTGACGTGGCAATGGCGATTGATGCTGAAGGGGTACACCTTGGTCAGAGCGATATGCCAGTGAATATTGCACGCAGAATTCTGGGTAAAGAAAAAATAATTGGTGCAACAGCAAAAACAGTTCCTCAGGCTTTGGAAGCGTACAAAAACGGTGCAGATAATCTTGGGGTTGGTGCAATTTATCCAACTACCACAAAAGTTAAAACAGTTCTTACCTCTGTTGACACTCTTAAAGATATTGTAAAATCCGTACCTATCCCTGTAAATGCAATCGGCGGTCTGAATAAGGAAAATATGGATGTTCTTGAAAATTCGGGTATATCAGGGGTATGTGTGGTATCGGCGATAATGAAAGCTGACAATCCTTGTAAAGCGGCTGAAGAGATAAAAGAAAAGTTTTTACGTATCAAATAATATAAAACAAGCGGCAAATCGGGAGCACCACTTTGTGTCGCTTAATAAAAATAATGCAAAAAGTAAAGGAGAAAATTATGAAAAAAGCATTATCAATCGCTGGCAGTGACTGCAGCGGAGGCGCTGGTATTCAGGCGGATATTAAAACAATGACTATGAACGGAGTATTTGCAATGAGTGCTGTAACAGCACTTACTGCACAGAATACGCTTGGGGTATATGCAATTCAGGAATCTTCACCGGAATTTTTGAAACAGCAGCTTGATGCGATATTCACGGATATTTTTCCTGATTCAGTCAAAATAGGTATGGTATCTTCCGGTGAGCTTATCGAGGTTATAGCAGAAAGACTTGAATTCTACAATGCCAGAAATGTAGTTATAGACCCTGTTATGGTGGCAACTGCAGGTTCTTCACTTATGAAAACTGACGCAATACAGACTCTTATAGATAAACTGTTGCCGCTTTCAACTGTAATCACTCCAAATATCCCGGAAGCACAGGTGCTTTCCGGTCTTTCAATCACCAACAAAAAAGAAATGGAAATCGCTGCAAAATATATTGGAGATACATACGGCTGTGCGGTTCTGCTAAAGGGCGGACATAGCATAAACGATGCCAATGACCTTTTATACAGAGAAGGTAAAATAATATGGTTTGAAGGTAAAAGAATAGATAATCCAAATACACATGGTACAGGATGCACTCTTTCCAGTGCTATTGCGGCAAATCTTGCAAAAGGTTTTACACTTGAAGAATCGATAAAAATGGCAAAGAAATATATACAGGGGGCACTGTCCGCTATGCTTGATTTAGGCAGCGGAAGCGGCCCGATGCAACATAATTTTGCTCTCCAGGGAGAATACTCATTGGAGGCTGCAGAATGAACATATCAGAAAAAATGCTTGCAGCCGCAGCAGAAATATGGCAGGAATACACCTCACACCCGTTTGTACAGGGGATTCAGGATGGTACACTTGACAGGGAAAAGTTCCGATATTATATAATTCAGGACTATTTGTATCTGGAGGATTATGCCAAAATATTTGCAATCGGTGTGGCAAAAGCAAAAAGTCTTGAAACTGCAAACCTTTTCGCCAAGTATATCGGTGTTATGAACGGGGAACTGGATATTCACAAGTGTTATCTTGCAAAACTTGGGGTGACACAGAGTGAAATTAAAACTACATCGAGAGCTTTGAACAACCTTTCCTACACATCATATATGTTACGGGTAGCATACGAGGAAGGGGAGACAGAAATTTTTGCAGCAATACTGGCCTGTGCCTGCAGCTACGAATTTATTGCAAAAAATATAGTTAAAAACAATCCTTCTGCCATAAATGACGAATTTTACGGAGACTGGATAAAAGGATATATCTCACCAAGCTATAGTTCAGAAAATGATGTGATGATAAAACAGATGAACCGACTTTCCACAGAGTGTACCGAAAAACAGCTGCAACATCTTGTAGACATTTTTGTTACTTGTTCACGCTATGAGCTGGATTTTTGGGAGATGGCCTGGAATTTAATCGAATAACAGAATAAAAAAGTTTTAGAACAAATACAATAATAGAATAAAATTGCGAAACTAAATCAGCACATTTACTTGAAATAAAAGGGTGAATGTGCTATAATTTCATTGTAATAATTTCGCTAAATAAAAATTTAGCGAAATTTAGAGGAGTCTGAAAGGAGTTTTGTTCTGATATATGCCTAACACTTCCACTAAAATTTATTCTGACTATTCAAATGCACCTGCAGTATTAAAAGAATTTTTATATTATTCTCTAACTATCAAAGGATTATCTGCACGGACTGTTGAAGCAAATTTTATAGATCTGCAGCTGTTTCTGAGATTTATGATTCAAAAACGCAACAACTCTGTTGATAATGATTCTATCAATGAAATTTCAATTTCTGATATTAATCTGGAATTTGTTTCTGAAATTACACAGTCTGATATTCTGGAGTTCTTATATTTTGTTTCAAATGTAAGAAATAATTCTGCAGCATCACGTTCACGGAAAATCAGCAGTATAAAAAGTTTTTTCAAATACCTGACTGTTAAAACAAATCAATTGCAGCATAATCCTGCTGAACATATCGAGATGCCTGCATTGAAAAAGCGAATGCCGAAATATCTTACACTTGAGCAATCCATAGAACTGTTAAACAATACACAAAGCAGTTTTTCTGAACGTGATTTTTGCATAATTCTGCTGTTTTTGAGTTGTGGTATGCGTTTGTCTGAACTTGCGGCAATAGATATCAAAGATATCAGTAAAGATACTTTAAGAATAATCGGTAAAGGCAATAAAGAGCGGTTTGTATATCTGAATGATTCCTGCATAAAGGCTCTGGAAGATTATATAGCTGTAAGAAACACTATTGTTTCCCCTGCTTCTGAACCGGCATTGTTTATATCAAAAATTACAAAAAAGCGTATGTCTACAAGACGCATTGAACAGGTTGTTGAAGAATGCTTGCAGCGTTCCGGATTAAGCCAGATGGGATTTTCTGCACACAAGCTGCGGCATACGGCAGCAACATTGCTGTATCGTTCCGGAAATGCAGATATGCTTGCACTTAAAGAAATATTAGGTCACGAACATGTCTCCACTACAGAAATATACACACATATTTCTGATGAATCATTAAAAAAAGCTGCAAAGTCTTCTCCCCTCGCCTCATTTAAAAAGAAAAAAAATGACACCTGATTTACAGATGACAATTTTCTATATAACTATTATTCTAGTTTAAAATACTTTTCAGGATTGAATATTTATGAATAAAAACAATACAAATTTAAATTATCAGATAAATCACATAGACGTATTGGATGGTATCCGTGCTGTAACAATATTGATTATTGTTTGGTATCACATCTGGCAGCAGTCATGGATAATGCCGGTATGGGGTGATGTAAACATTGACTGGATTCCCAGAAATGGTGCAATATGTGTAGATATGATGATTTTGCTGTCAGGCTTCTGCCTTTTTCTGCCTTATGCAAAAGAAATGGTTTACGGAATAAAGACATCAGGGACAAAAGAATTTTATTTAAAACGTGCAGCAAGAATAATGCCGTCATATTATATGTCGGTTTTAATCTGTTTTTTTATATTTGCTTTGCCTGCAGGAGAATACAGCAACAGCTTATTTATGGCAAAAGATCTGGCAAGCCATATTTTCTTTATTAATAACCTGTGGGCAGATACTTTGGTGGCTACAAAACTGAATGTTGTACTGTGGACTGTTGCTGTTGAGATGCAGTTTTATATAATCTTTCCGTTTCTGGCCAGATGTTTTCAGAAAAAGCCGATAATTACATATTCTGTAATGGCGGCAACAGGATTGCTAAGCTGTTTTGTAATAAGCACAAATGCAGAAAACATAAGTATGCAGCTTTATGTAAACCATACCTTAACTTTTTTCTGTGTATTTGCCAACGGTATGCTGGGTGCGTGGGCTTATATGAATTTTACAAAAAATTTAAAATATAATATTTCGATTGAAATGCTTTTCACCGTGCTGACTTTCTGCGGCCTGTATATGTACAGAATAATGTGTAACAATCACACATATTCTTCCAATGGTCAGAAATGGCAGGTTGATAACAGATTTATGCTCTCACTTGTTTTTCTTCTGATTGTTATCAGCATTCTTATGGCACAGAAAACGTTTCAGCTTTTACTGGGAAACAAAATAATGAAATTTATTGCAGGAATATCCTTCAATCTATATATATGGCATCAATATATAGCAGTAAAACTGAAAGCATTCAGAATACCACACTGGCAGGGTGATGTTCCTCCTAACATGCTCAATGACAGAGTGTGGATGTGGAAATATCAGACACTTTGTTTTGTTACAGCATTTATAGCGGCTGTACTTGCAACATATCTTGTGGAAAAACCTGCTGCAAAAATAATTTACAGTAAAATAAATAATAAGCTATTGAAAAAAGACGCATGAACTTCTGTTTTTGCATAAATTAAACAATAAATTTTTTCAGCAGATGTTCAAATATATAGATTATTGAAGCTCCTGACAGATATACTGCAAGATATTTCAGATCTTTTTTTAGGATATATTTTTTTGAAGATATCTGCAGTATTATTATAATAATATATAAAATCAATAAAATACATATTGCGGTATCTTTAAGCATATCCAGAATGGCAGTATATAATATTTTATTTTTATTATTTATTATATAATTACAATAGTAAGCAGAGTTACATATACCTAAAAAAACAGGTAAAGTGCACATAACACCACTTAAAATTCCCGAATATTTTAAAATCAGCGCAATAATAAAAACAGTCAGTACATATAAATCATTATGATTTACAACGCTATTTGTAAATGCAGCATTTGCATTGTTGCTGAAAACAAAAAATGCTCCTATGCATAATCCTGAAATATATCCTGAAACAAGTAATATAAATGCATATTTTTCTGTATTTCGGATTTTTTTGTTATTGTTGTTCCCTTTATTAACCATATTTTCCTGTTGATTTTAATTGGTATTTACACCAATAATCCCTCCTGCTGCGCCTGCAATAAATACGGCACACAGTTTACTCAAAAGAATTGGTGATATTTTAAATGTATTGTTGGATATAGCTGTAACAACTATAAATAATGATATTGTAACAGCTGCATAAATTCCGCAAATCAAGCCATTTTGCTTGTGAAACCTTGATATCAGAAAACTGCATATAAACGAATTAACAGCTATTATCAGGTTTGTCACAATAATCAGTGACTCATATTTAAAATCAGTTTTTGAGATAACAATTGCTGCAATCATCAGTGATATCAGCACAGATGATATACATAAAGCAGAAACCAGAAGTATCCGCAATATAAATTTTATCATTTCGGTTTTGCTCATAATATTCTGCAACAAAAAAACACCTCCTACGCAAATACATTACATTGTATTCGGTAAAAGGTGTTTTTATTCTTTTTAAATTATTCTGCTGAAAGTTTGTTAACTTCAGAAATAGCCCATCTTTTAAAACGGATTTTAGATCTGTCTGTGCCTGTTTCAACAACAAGTGTATCTTCTTTAATAGATACAACGATACCAACGATACCGCCGATTGTTGTGATGCTGTCACCGATTTCAACACTGCTTCTCATATCCTGCATCTGTTTGTCCTTTTTTTTCTGTGGACGGATAATGAGGAAATACATTACAACGAGAACAAGAAGAAATGGCAACATGCTGCCAACAAGGCCTACTGTGCCTGCTGCTTCCATAAAGTACATAGCTTTTTACCTCCTAATAGACTGCATAACATTATATCATAAAGTTTTTACATTTGCAATAATTTATATACGTGTATCAAGCAAATCCACATATTTTCTGTAAAATTCTTCAAATGTATCATTATCAAGTGATTCTCTGATTTTTTCCATAAGATTGTTATAGAAATAGAGATTATGCATAACAGCAAGTCGCATAGCCAGCATTTCGTCTGCTTTGAAAAGATGACGTATATATGCTTTGGAATAAGTTCTGCAGACAGGACAGTTGCATTCAGGGTCAATTGGCTCTGTATCCAGCTGGTATTTTGCATTTTTGATATTGATAATACCATTCCATGTGTTAAGGTGACCATGTCGAGCATTTCGGCTTGGCATTACACAGTCAAAAATATCGACACCACGGCGCACTGCTTCCAGAATATTACCCGGAGTACCTACACCCATAAGATATCTGATTTTATCTTTTGGCATATGTTCTTCAACCACAGAGATAACATGATACATTTCTTCTTTTGGTTCGCCAACAGCAAGACCGCCTATTGCATAACCGTCAAGGTCAAGCTCACGGATTTCCTTCATATGATTTACACGAAGGTCATCGAAACAGCAACCCTGGTTTATACCAAACAGCATCTGATTTTTATTGATTGTTGTATCAAGGGTGTTAAGTCTGTCCATCTCTGTCTTGCAGCGTTTAAGCCAGCGTGTTGTTCTTGCGCAGGATTCTTTTGAATACGAATGCTGTGCAGGATTTTCTACACATTCGTCAAAAGCCATTGCAATTGTGGAAGCGAGATTTGACTGAATCTGCATGCTTTCTTCCGGCCCCATAAAAATTTTACGGCCGTCAATGTGAGAAGAAAAATATACACCTTCTTCCTTGATTTTTCTCAGCTTTGCAAGAGAAAACACCTGAAATCCGCCGCTGTCGGTAAGGATAGGTCTTTTCCAGTTTGTAAACTGATGAAGGCCGCCAAGGTCGTGAACAATTTTATCTGTTGGTCTCAGATGAAGATGATATGTGTTGCAGAGCATAACCTGACAGCGGATATCTTCAAGGTCTTTTGTAGATAAACCGCCTTTGATTGCTGCTGTTGTTGCAACATTCATAAACGCAGGTGTCTGTACAGTTCCGTGAACTGTTGTAAATTCACCGCGTCGTGCAGTATTTACATTTTTTATAAGTTTATATGACATATTTACCTCTTAAAGAATAATCATAGCATCGCCAAAGCTGTAAAAACGGTATTTTTCTTCCACTGCATGTTTGTATGCAGCCATACAGTTTTCATAACCTGCCAATGCACTTACAAGCATAATCAAAGTGCTTTCGGGCAGATGAAAATTTGTAATAAGTCCGTCGATTGCTTTGAATTCATAACCCGGATAGATAAAAATATTTGTATCCATGCTGCAGGCTTTGATATCACCGTTGAATTTATAGCAGGATTCCAGTGTTCTTGTGCTTGTAGTTCCGACAGAAATAACACGTCTTCCCTCTTTTTTTGCTTTCTTAATTTCGTCTGCTGTATCCTGTGGAATTGTAAACCATTCGCTGTGCATATCGTGTTCGAGAATATTGTCAACCTTTACAGGTCTGAAAGTACCAAGTCCAACATGCAGAGTGATGTATTTGATTATTACACCTTTGGCCTGTAATTTTTCCATAAGCTCATGTGTAAAATGCAGACCGGCTGTAGGTGCAGCAGAGGAACCAAGAATTTTTGCATATTCTGTCTGATACAGAGAACCGTCTTCAAGCTCTTTTGTGATATAATGTGGCAGAGGAAGTTTGCCAACTATATCCAATGCTTCAAACAGAGTCTGTGTTGTATAGGAAAATCTGATTATTTTGTTACCATTTTCAAGTGTTTCCACGATTTCGGCAGATAAACATTTATCACTGAAAATAATCTTATCGCCGTTGCGCAGTTTTCTGCCAGGTTTTGCAAGGCATTCCCAGATATCCTGTTCTTTCTGTTTAAGCATAAGAACTTCACAGGCTGCACCTGTTTCCTTGTTGCCATAAAGACGTGCCGGAAGTACCTTGGAGTCGTTAAGTACAAGCACATCCCCTGCTTTTAATATATCAAGAATATCAGTAAAAACTTTGTCCTGGTAGTCCCCTGTTTTATTTTTATTTACACATAACATTCTGCAGCTGTCACGAGGAATTGCAGGTGTCTGCGCAATAAGTTCCTGTGGCAGGTCAAAGTGATATGATGATGTATTCATTAAATCTTTCATTTATAACATCCTTTTAGTCGAAAAACAATTAGGTTTATAACTAATATATTATATTAGATTTATACACTAATTTCAATACATTAACAAAGAAAATCCCTTTGAAAATATCTCAAAGGGATTATTTAAATTAAAATATTTATTTTTTAAAAATATAATCAGGATTTGGTACAGATACTTTGTGTATTTCGCTTGTGTCTTCACAATTTCCTGTAACCACTTTAATATTTGTAATATCAGAAGTGTTTGGTACATCAAAACAGAAGAAATGCACATCGCTTGTTTGCTTACCCAAAGATATATCATTTGCAAACAGTTCAACTTCAGGCTGATTTGAATAAACGGTAACTTTTGTTGTTTCTTCGTGTCGGTCAATATATCGCTTACCGCAGATATGTACAAACGGCTCATCGCTCAGCCATGCTTTATATGCATAAAATGCATCTTTCTTGTACTTGCGGTCGATTGTAACAAGACCTTTGCGGTTTTGCCCCGGTTTACCGCCTTCATTTCTGCCGTCAGCAGCATAGTCGAACATATTCCAGCAGATTCTTATCCAAAGATAGTCTCTTGTATAAAGCTGTTTTATAAGTTCTTCATGGAAATGAGCATGAAATTCTTCAGTAAAATCCCATGCTACAGGATTGCCGCTGTGCCAGTCGAGAGATTCGCAGCCATATTCTGAAACACCTATAGGCATATCAGGATTATTTTTATGGAAATTATCCAGCCATACGCCGTTATCCTCGATATTTCCGCCATACCAGCCATAATAGAGATTATATCCGACTGCGTCTGTAATGCGGATAAACGGATCATTTTCAGGAGTTGAGGCGATGCTGCCTATAGCTGTTATACGTGTTTTATCAAGGCTGTGAGCAAGGTCATTGAGATACTTATGATTTTCCGTCATATCATCATAATCATCAGAAAGACTGAGTTCGTTGGACAATCCCCATAGAATGATGGACGGATGATTATAGTTTTGTATAATAAGTTCTTTAAGCTGAGCTCGTGTACTTTCTTTTGCTGCAGGCACATGCTTGTTTATATATGGAATTTCAGCCCATACAATCAAACCTTTTGCATCACACAGGTCATAGAAATACTGATTATGCTGATAATGTGCAAGGCGCACAGCGTTGGCACCGATTTCCTGTATAAGTGCCATATCTTCGTCCATATCAGATTTTGATACAGCATTGCCTTTTATCCATCGGTCCTGATGACGGGCAACAGCATACAACGGATATTGTTTTCCGTTAAGAATAAAACCTTTATCTGCATCAAGTTTAAAGCTGCGGCAGCCAAATTTTGTTTCTACATTATCAAGTATTGTGTCATTTTCTTTGATAAAAACTTCCGCAGTATAAAGATACGGGTCCTTTACCCCATTCCAGAGGTGTGCATCTTCTATTGTAATATTTACTTTGGTTTCTGTAACCGGATATTCAGCAGTACAGATAATATTGCCTTCAGAAGATTTTATTGTATATTCAATAATTTGTTCCTGTTTTGGATTGTTTATAAAGGTTTCAATTTCAATATCAGCATTTTTTCCATTTACTGTCGGAGTAACTTTTACACCTTTTGAACCGTAATAATCCAGGTCAAAGTGTGTATCGTTTACACAGATTATATTTACGTCGCGATAGACACCGCCATAATTCGGAAAGTCCATTTCACAAGGGTACATATCTTCAGTAACTTTGTTGTTTACTTTGATAAGCACTGTTGAAATTTCATCTTGGGATAATGCTTCGGTTATATCTACACGCCATGTAGAATATCCTCCTTTATGTCTTGCAATTTCTTCTCTGTTTATATACAGAGTTGCTTCCGAATTAGTACCCTCAAATTCAATGTAGTATTTATCGGCTTTTGGCAGAAGCATCTTGCGAACAGGTTTGCTGTACATACATGTGCCACGGAAATAATCATCTCCGCCATCCTGCCCGTCATATCCGTTCCAGGTGTGCGGGAAATCTACCATTTCCCATGCAGAATTCACTTTTGAAAACATCCAGCCTTCGTTAATATTTACAATATGACGCATAATAAATCCCTCGCATTTATTAGTATATAAAATATTATATAGCATAAAACGGCTTAAATCCATAATATCTTACAAATATTGATAAAATAAATTTTTTGCTGTAATATATTTATATAATTATTCAGAGGTGAAGATATGAAAAAAACAAAAAAGATTTTACTTATATTTTTATCCGTGGCAATTGTAATATCCGGTATTGCTTTTTATGATGTTTTTTCAAAAACAGATTTTGTTACAGCCTTTATATTTACTGCAGATAGCACACCGGAACCCACTCCTACACCCCAACCAACTATAAAACCGCAGGAAACAACAAAATTTATTGGTGTTGGCGACAACCTTATTCACGGTATGCTCTATATGCAGGCGAATAACCGTGCAAACGGTAACGGATATGATTTTGATTATGCATATGAAAATATTGAATATTACTTCGATGATTTTGATATAAAATTTATAAATCAGGAAACTCTGGTAAATGATGCATTTAAACCAAGTACATATCCGCAGTTTTCTTCTCCTCTTGAACTTGGACAAAAAGTTGTTGATATGGGCTTTAATGCCATAGGTATGAGCAATAACCATTCGTACGATAAAGGTCCTGACGGTATACGTTCTTCCCTTGATTTCTGGAGCAGACAGAAAGACCTCGTTTATTTTGGTTTCTATACAGGGGATGATGAAAACGAAATAAAATACCTTGATATCAATGGTGTCAGAGTTGCTTTTCTAGCTTATACCCGCTGGACAAACGGTTTATCCATTGCAGATGAAAGCTGCCCGCAGATTGTGTTTACTTATGATTACGACACAATTGAACGTCAGGTGAAAATTGCAAAGGAAAATGCCGATATTGTTATTGCCAGCTGCCACTGGGGATATGAAGAAACAAATCAGATAATAGATGAACAGAAAGAAGCAGCACAAAAGCTTAATGAATTTGGTGTGGATGCAATTATAGGCACACATCCTCATGTTATTCAGACTGTTGAATGGATTGAAAATCCTGAAAATGGCCACAAAACCATTGTATGCTACTCTTTGGGTAACTTTATCTCTGCCCAATCAACCGCAAATACAATGCTTGGCGGTATGTTTCAGTTTGATATAGTTAAAACATATACTGATTTGGAAGATAACTATACTGTATCTATTAAAAATCCTAAATTTGTACCTACAGTTACACATTATGATGCTAACTATTCCAATGTAAGAAACTATCTTCTTAAAGATTACAGTGAAGAACTGGCAAATGTACATGGGGTAAGAGCTTTTGAACCTGTGTTTTCCATAGAATTTATGGAAAATATAATAAACAAATATATACCTCAGGAATTTCTGCTTTACAAATGATATCAAATATGAAAAGCCAGACCGTTTGTTGCGGTCTGGCTTTAATTATGTTATATAATCAAAATGCGTTTTCAATTATATTAATGGTATTGCTTTCAGTATAAACTTCTGCTACATCAAAGCGAATATTGTGTTCCGTAAGATTGTTTTTCTGTAAAAAAATATTTGTTGTATTTTTTATGCGGTTCTGTTTTTTATAATCCACAAATTCCTTTGCACAGGCAAAATCTGCATTTTTTCGGGTTTTAACTTCGACAATAACAATTGTATTGTTCTTTTCCGCTACTATGTCAAGTTCACCATAGCGGCAGGAAAAATTGCGGGCTATAATCTTATATCCGCCAAGTCTGTATTTCCATACAACCTTTTCCTCGCCGATATTTCCTGTTATTTTTCTGATATTCATTTTAACAGCTCCGGTCTGTTTTTAAGAAAACTTCTGCGGTAAAAATCCTGTATGCCATGTTCGGCAAGAAGTTCATAGTGCAGTTTTGTAGGATAACCTTTATGTTTGTCAAGACGATACTTCGGATACTGTTCGTGAAGTTTTTCCATATATCTGTCACGACTTACTTTGGCAAGAATTGATGCTGCAGCAATCGAAAGGCTTTTTGCATCGCCTTTTACAACTGCTTTTGTTTCAATATCCATCTGCGGTGGCACTCTGTTGCCGTCGACAATCACAATATCCGGTGTCAAGTTAAGTTCCTTTACAGCTTGTTTCATCCCCAAAAGCGATGCATTAAGTATATTTATCTCATCAATCGTCTTTGAATCCACAAAAACTATACTGTAAGATACACAGTTTTCTATGATGATATCAAAAAGCTTTTCACGTTTCTTTTCGCTGATTTTTTTCGAGTCATTTATTTCGTCACAGCAGAAATCATCTTTAAGCACAACAGCAGCACAGCAAACAGGACCACACAAAGGACCTCTGCCTGCTTCATCAACACCGCATAAAAGCGGAAAATCCTCTTTTATGGACTTGTCATAAAGATATAACTCATTCATAATCTGCAGGCCTTTCAAGAGTAATTCTGCCCAGTTTTGAAGCTCTGAACTCATCACACAGCATTATAGCTGCACGTTCGGTATTTTCTTCGTTTCCTGGCAACAGCATACCACGTTTACGTGCAATTTTACGCAGAATATCATAATTTTCCATTTCAATATCAGCTTCTGTAAGTTTGTATCTTTCCATAAGCATTGCAGGATAGATATTTTTAAGCTGATCAATAAGTGACATTGCAAGCATTTCGATATCAAGAATGTCATCCTTGATAGAACCGATAAACGCAAGGTTAGAAGCAATATTATTGTTTTCAAACTTACGCCACAGCACACCGGGCATATCAAGCAGTTCAAAGTTATCTACTGTAATCCACTGTTTGCCTCTGGTAACACCCGGACGGTCAGCCGCTTTTGCACGCTGTTCGCCTGCAAAACCATTGATAAATGTAGATTTGCCGACATTTGGAATACCACAAAGCATTGCGCGGATTTTTACGCCTTCAATACCTCTGTTCTGTCGTCTTTCCAGCAGTTCTTTAAGCTCTTTATCAATCTGTGCCTTAACAGAGCCAAAATTTTTGCCTGTTTTGCTGTTTAAAGCTATTGCACCTGTTCCTTTTGCTTTGAAATATTTAATCCATTCGGCGGTAATTTCAGGGTCTGCTAGGTCCTGCTTGTTGAGAATATATATTCTGTTTTTGTTTGCAATTATTTTTTCGATTTCAGGATTCTGGCTTGAAAAAGGAATACGTGCATCAAGCAGTACAATTACAACGTCAACATTTTTAACCTCTTTTTCCATAAGGCGCAATGTTTTCATCATATGGCCCGGAAACCAGTGAATCTGCTGATGATTTACGTTGTGTTCCTGAAGAATTTCAAAATCATCGTATTTCATTATTTTACAACTCCTATGCTGTTAAATGGATAAATTCTGAGTACTGCTTTGCCAAGAATGTTTTTTTCACTTATCTGGCCAAGTTCACTGTTGCGGGAATCGTTGGAATGATTGCGGTTATCGCCCATAACAAAAACATATCCATCCTTTATTGTTGTTTCAATATCGGTATTGTAAGGGTTTATATCATTGTCGATTAAAATATAGTCTTCATTCAGCTTTTCACCGTTAACATATACATAACCTGTTGCATATTCATATTTAACAGTATCACCTGCTGTTGCAATAACCCTTTTTACAATCGGTTTTCCAAGAACATTGTTTTTGTCTACAACAATTATGTCCCCTTTTTCTGCCTTGTAAAAAAGATTGGTTGTGATAAGTTTATCTGTATGGTGAAGATTTGGTTCCATCGAATCGCCATCCACTGTTACTGCACGGAACACAAACACAACAAGCACAATAATTGCCAAAAATGCAAACATTATACTTTCAAATATTTCATAAAAATTTTTTACTGAAGATTTTTCCATTCTAAAACCTCCCTGACTTATATAAAATCAAAAGAGGACAACAATGTGTCCTCTTTTTTGATTGATTATTTGATTCTTTCTTTAACTTTAGCAGCTTTACCAACGCGGTCTCTGAGGTAGAAGAGTTTAGCACGACGAACACGGCCGAGACGAACGATTTCTACTTTTTCTACGAATGGGCTGTTGATTGGGAATACTCTTTCAACACCACAACCGTAAGCAACACGTCTTACTGTAAATGTTTCGCTGATACCACCGTGTTTTTTAGCAATAACTGTGCCTTCAAACACCTGAATTCTTTCTCTTTCACCTTCTTTGATACGAACATGAACTTTAACTGTGTCACCAACGTTAACAACTGGTTTTTCTGCTTTAAGCATGCCTTCTGTCATCAATTTAATTGCGTCCATTTTTTTCCTCCATGATTTTACCAGTGTTCATAAATGATAAAGCATGTTATCACCAGCGGACCACCCGTTTAATGTTATGTTATATTTTATACATTAAACCTGTTGATGGCTCAACAGATACTAACGCCTAAATATAATACCACAACATATGTTATGTGTCAAGAAAAATTTAAACAATTTGTACAATTTTGTAACAGAATTTACTGCAAAATGTTCATATCTTTATCAAAAAGATTTTTACGGATTATAAAAGCATCTATGATTTCTATTCCATAATTATCCTTTAAGAAATCAAGCAAAAGCTGAGGATTGATATTCAGCGGAGTGCCTGCAGGATAAATTGCTGTAAAAGTTACCTCATTTTCTTTTTCATCTGTAACGATTATATCTTTTATAAGTTCCTTAAGATTGATATCTTTTTGCCCTTTTTTTGTTGTTTTGGTAACAACAGCCTGCTCCAGTGCACAGTAGCTGTTTAAAGCATTTATAATATTTTTGCTTTCACCATAAAGTGTTATATCATATTTTGCAAACATAATGCTGCGTGCATCATAGTCAGGTGCCTGGGCGGACACAAGCTCAATACCCTGTGGCAATGTGCCTTCAAGTGCTTTTAAAATATCGGCTTCAGCCATTTCTTCATTAAGACGGAAGTCAACACTTTCGCATTCACTTTCGTGACCGAGTGAAAGCGGCAGAGTGAATGTCATATAGATATGCGGGTTAAACCCCTGGGAATACCATACAGGTAAACCTGATTTTTTAAGCGCACGTGCCATTACACGCTGAAGGTCAAGCTGTGAATAGTAGATAGAAAGACCTTTTTTTCTGAATTTAAGCCTTATTGTATTCAAAACAAGCCCTCCCTAAAAGTTTATTTGCACCACAATTATAACACTGCTTATTGCAAGGTCTGGATGTGATGGCTTCAAGTGATTTCTGATATTCTCTTATCAAAAAATCTTTTGTAACACCATAGTTGATATGGTCCCAAGGATTGATTTCATCCAAAGGTCTCTGTCTGTTTGCATAGAAGGCCATATCGATACCATTTTCGGCAAATGCATCCAGCCAGTTCTGATAGTTAAAGCATTCAAACCAGCCGTCAAAGATGCTGCCTTTTTTATATGCATCAAGAATAACTTTTGAAAGTCTGCGGTCACCGCGTGCAAATACTGCTTCAAGGAAGCTTGTATCAGAATCGTGGTAACTTACCTTGATACGTCTGTTATTTGCACAGCATTCAAGCAGATAAGCCTGTTTTGCCTTGAATTCTTCTGCCGTATTCTGTGCTACAAACTGGAATGGTGTAAATGGTTTTGGAACAAAACATGCAACACTGATGGAAACTTCTGCTCCCCTGCCTTTTGGACGGTCCGGCATTGAGTAGTAATATTCAATTACTCGTTTTGCTGTATCTGCAATACCTTTGATATCTTCCATAGTTTCACCAGGAAGCCCCATCATAAAGTACAATTTAACAGCAGAGTACCCTGCTTTGAATGCAAGTTTGCAGGTTTTTTCAATTTCTTCTTCAGTTACATTTTTATTGATAATATCACGCAGACGCTGTGTGCCTGCTTCAGGTGCAAATGTAAGACCGGATTTACGCACTTTGGAAACCTTTTCAACAAGGCTTTCGGAGAAGTTGTCCACACGAAGAGAAGGCAAAGCAATATTAACCTTTTCTTTCTCTGTCCACACCATCATTTTATCCAGCAGTTCTTCGAGCTGCGGATGGTCACTTGTGGAAAGAGAGGTAAGAGAAATTTCTTCATAACCTGTGCAGCGGCAAAGTTCTTTTGCGCCTTCATTGATAAGTTCTGCATCTCTTTCGCGGAACGGTCTGTAAATAAAGCCTGCCTGACAGAAACGGCAGCCGCGTACACAACCGCGCAGCACTTCCACCATTGCTCTGTCATGGATTGCACCAATCATAGGAACTGCAACATCTGTAGGAAATGGCATATTTTTGAAATCACGAACAATAGCTTTTGAGCAAGGAATAGGTGCATTTACAGCTGAAGAAACAGATTTGATGGTGTTATCTTCATTATATTCTATCTGATACAGAGAAGGCACATATATACCATCGATTTTTGAAAGTTCGACAAGAATCTCCTGTTTGCTTTTTCCTGCTTTTTTAAGCTCGTTCAATTTGTTGCAAACTTCAACAGTATGATATTCACCTTCACCAAGAAACATAAAGTCAAAGAAATCTGCCATAGGCTCTGCGTTGCAGGTGCAGGGACCACCTGCGCAGATAAGAGGCATATCTTCTCCGCGGTCTTTGGCATAGAAAGGAATGCCTGCAAGTTCCAGCATAAGCAGGACATTTGTATAGGAAAGCTCGTACTGTAATGTAAAGCCAACTATATCAAATGCTGTCAGCGGATCTTTGCTTTCCAATGCAAATAAAGGAATATCCCGAAGCTTCATCTGCTCAATCATATCTGTCCAGGGAGCAAAACAGCGTTCGCACCATATGTTTGGCTGTTTATTGAGTACATCGTAAATAACCTTTAAGCCAAGGTGAGACATACCTACTTCGTATGTATCAGGAAAACAAAATGCAAACCTTACATCGATATTTTTTTTATCTTTAACAATACAGCCCGGTTCTCCGCCGGTATATCGTGCCGGTTTCTGAATACTTAAAAGGGCTGATTTAAGTTTGTTGTCTATCATATTTCCCTCCGAAAAATGAGTTTACATAATAGTTTAACATATATTGCATACTTTTTCAAATATTATTGCCACTTTGGATTATATATGATAAAATTATGTAAAACTTTACCGGAGATATTGTTATGATTATTAAAATACTGATTATTCTCGCAGTAACTGTGGCAGCAATATATGTCCTGTATCTCAATGGCCTTGCTACACTGGGAAACAAAAAATCAATTATATTTATTGGTAAATATAATTCTTCAAAAAAAGAATATTCAGCAACTTTTAAAGCCTGTACCGGTCAGGTAAAGAGGGTTATTATATTCAAGGAATCCGCCTTGAAAACATTTGAATTTGACACAACCATAGAAAATGGAGAAATCAGGGCAATAATTAATACTCCTGACGGACACAATATTTATCTTACACCGGAAAATCCTCAGTTTACTGCCGATGTAATTCCCGGTAAGTACTTTCTTACAATTGAATTTCGTAAAGCTTATGGAAAATTTATATTAAGCTGTAAATAATTAATTGGACCTGCATAATCTGATGATTTATTGCAGGTCTTTTTTATTTATATAACAATATACAAAAAACATCATCACAGCTAATGCCGAAAATATTATATTGCCTGTAAACAGCATTACTGCAATTATTATAAATGCAAAGGATGCTTTCTCCGCTGTTTTTTGTATTGATGCACTCTGACAAAAAAGTTGAATAATCTGTCCTCCGTCAAGAAAATTTACCGGTAAAATATTGAAAATAAACAGTACCAGATTTATACAAAGAAAAACATACAGATTTAAACTGAAATGCTCCTGCAGTTTTAAGCCGGATAATATTGCCAGTATAAGATTTATCAGCGGTCCCGACAAAAGTACAAATAATTTTTTATATTTTTCTTGCGGATATCTGCACAGTTTAATCCCGAATACCGAAATTTTTATCTGGGGTCTTATGTGACAAATTATGCATGCAGAAATATGTCCCAACTCATGTAAAACAGCACTTATCACAAGATATAAAAAAATATTCAGACGGTCAAAAAGCAAAGCATAAAATATTACAACAAAAACTATAAACAACAACTATTCCACCGTATAAACCGGATTAACTCTTATTCCGTTATGCAAAACCTCAAAATGAAGATGCGGACCTGTTACAAGACCGGTATCTCCTACTGTTGCTATTGGCTGACCTTTAAGAACATATTCTCCCTGATTTACAAATACAAACTGTATATGGCCATAAAATGTCTGAATATTATTATCTGATTGTATTTTTATATAGTTACCCGCAATATCGGTATACCCTGTTTCAATTACATTTCCGCTGAATGCAGCTTTGATAAAAGTTCCTTTTTCATTTGCTATATCAATTCCTGTATGAAAATCCTTTTCCCTGCTGTTAAACGGATTTTTTCTTATACCATATCGTGATGTTATATACCCCTTTACAGGCATAAATCCTTTTTTATCAGGAACGTATTTAACCATAGATACGTTTGAAGGATATGTATCGTTTGCCCCTTTGCCGTAAACATATGCTATTGTCTGTAGAAATTCATCATATTTTTCTTTGGTTTCAGAATATATTCTGTCTATGAAATTCTTGTATGAAAAATTATTTTCGTACACATTTTCTGTTGCAAAAAATGCTTTATAATCCTCTTTAACCTGATAAAAAACTGCTTCATTATTTACTTTAAGAATGACACAGCTTAGCACCATTACTGCAGTTACAACAATCTGTGTATATAAATACCAATTATAAGAGTTTATGTTATTTTTTGTTTTTTTATTGTTGTTGCTTTTCTCTTTAATATTTTTTTCCATATATATCACCTGATAAATATATATGAAGATGCAAAATAAATATTAACAAAAAAACACATCGGAATTTTGTATATCCGATGTGTTTTAAAATTTTATTTAGCTTTAAATGCCGCTTCTATTGCAGAAACTATAGCTTGTGCTGCCGCATTCTGATAGCTGTCATCTTTAAGTTTATCATATTCTGCTACATTTGACAGGAACCCGTGTTCTACCAGTACAGCCGGAAATTCCATATGGGCAGTAACCGCATACCAACCATATTTTTCACCTCGGTCTCTGATACCAAGTGCATTTGCTACTCCCGATGAGATATAGTCTGCAAATACTTCCGAATACGGGTTGAAGTACCATACTTCTGCCCCTGTTGCTGATGGAGAGGTTGCGGAGTTCTGATGCAGGCTGACAAACAGGTGCGGTGAATAATCCTGCGATATCTGCACCCTGCTTGACAGACTTACATAGTTTGTTGTATCCGTCATCTGAACATTTGCACCTTTTGACTGCAGAATTGCGGCAACCTTATGTGCGATTTCACGGTTAATCTGTGCCTCTGTTTTCATGCCTTCAATAGGCAATGCACCACTGTCATATCCGCCATGACCAGGGTCAAGGTATATTTTTGCTCCTGCCAGGGATGATGGTGTGTTTGTAAATCTGAAATACAGATAACCATCACTGTAAAATGCACGATATCCTGCAAACCGTCCAGGACTGTGGAAATACAGCGTAATTGTTGCATCAGTTCCGTTTTTGCTTACAGATGCAGATGAGAACACATTGTTTTCTGAAACAGATATACTTTCAGGAACACTGTCTACATTACTGAATGTAAATGTTATAGCATTGGAATTGAATGAACTGATGCCGTTATTTGCATCAAGGGCAAGACCTGAAAGCTGTGCTTTGTATGCCATAGGCTGGTCCTGTTTAACTTTAAGATAAATATATCCGCCATCAGAGTATACTTCAGCCGATGTGATATTGTTCGCAACAACTTCCTGCTCACCAAGAACCTTAACATCTTCTGCATTTATACGTACTCCTGAACGCAAAATGTAATAGTTGTTTGTTTTGCTTCCGCTTGTAAATGTAAGCATATCACTTGCAATAAAGTCTCTGCTGCCTGCAGGCAGTGGGAAACTGTCTCCCGAAGGGTCTGCATTGAGGACAGATGCAGGATATGTCCTTGCCTGTGCCGCTGTAACTTCTATCATATTTCCTTTTTCGCCAACAATAACAGGATCAGGCGGTAATGCTGTAACTTTTATTCTTGCACCGGTTACACTTTGCTTAATACCATTCCATTCACCTGTAAAGGAAATATTGCCTATATCCTGTACAGAAGATGTGCTTGAAGGAACAAGATAATCGCCGACATACAGTACATATGCAGAGTTTTTATCCGTACTGTCATCCTGTCTGCCTGTTTCCAGCAGCGGAATAGTTGTTCCATTGATATAAGCTGTAATTGATGAACCTTTATATGCATATGCAGAAATTGTAACAATGGAATCTCCCTCAACTGTCATGGAACCTTCAGGAGCTACCGACTGAAATACTTTTACATTTCGTGTGATATTGTAGGTTACACTTCTGGTTTTATGGGTAAATTCAAATTCATTTTCTCCTGCTGAAAGTTCAATTTCCAGAGAGAACACGCCTTTATCATTACGTTCTACTTCATCACCATTAAGCAGCAGTGGGAAATTAGGGTCCGAAGCTCCATAAAAACTTACATTAGGTTCATATGTAGAATATGAAAGCTGTTCAGGACGGCTTACTGTAAGATTTGTAAGGATATCTGCAGTTGAAACCTGTCCTTTGAAGAATTTTTTGATAAGGTCGCTGTGTCCGTTAGGGTTTGATTCTATATGGCTGTAATTGCAGAATGCCGCACCGTCGGCCTGAACATCACGCATTGCAATCAGCTGCTGTATAACCTGGTCCGGTGAGTTCCATCCTGTTTCTCCTGCTGAAAGCTTATTGTTGTAAACAAGTGCACATAATTCACTGTTATACTGATATGCAAACTTACTCCACCACCGAAGTGTACTTTTAAAAGGTATATGCGAATCTGTCAGTGAACCCGGCAAATCCACAAGCAAAACATCGACATCCGCACATTCCATAACTGCAGGAAGGTCTACATAGGCATCACTGCGCATTTCAAATTCAGAAGATGTTTCGGAACCGCCTTCCACAGAAGAACTGTTTGCCCATACACTGTCACACACCAGACCAAACTGAATTGCAGGATTGGATTTTTTAACAGTATCAGATAAAGATTTTACAAAGCCTGTAACGCTTTCTCTGACCCACCGGTCAAAGCCCATTCCTGCAGAATATTTTTTGTATTCATCAAAACTGTCTTCGGTAATACTGTTATAATAACCATTCACAAGTATTGCATCAACAGCATACTTTTCAGCAATCTCTTTTATATTTTTCTGTGCCTGAATAATGTTTTCAGTGTAGATATATCCGTAATCATACAGTAAATCCTTGGCAGATATCATTGTAGGATTAATGACAGCATAAAGATATATCTCATTCTGCCTGCATTTTTCGGCAAAATATTCTAAAGCATCAAAGGATGTATACACCGGATAATAATCCGAAAGATAGATTGTTCCGTTTCGATGCTGAACATTAAGGAATATTGTATTCAGTCCATAGCTGGATGCTGTGTAAATAATATTGTCTATCTGTCCTTTTACCTTATCCTCGGATTGGCCTGCTTCTGTTGCAAAATCCTCTCCCGGGGATACAACAACACCGCGTATTTCGTCCGGTGAGTTGTATACGACAGTTTCCGCTTCATCTGCATAAACTGATGCACAGCCCAAAACTATAATCAATATTAAATTTATGAGAAAAAACAAAGTCTTTTTCATAAAATTACTCCTGCTAAAATATATTTATATAATTATAATATATTTTTCTTTTCAAAACAACAATATTGTAGTATATATCACATTTTTTTACCATTTCATATCATAAAAAACAGCCTTACCAAATATCAGTAAGGCTGTGATTTGTATTATTGTTTTTATTTAAGATTTGCTTTAACTTTTTCTACGATTGTAGCTGCATTAAGACCAAATACTTCAAGAAGTTCTTTTGCAGGGCCGGATTTACCAAATGTATCCATAACAGCAACTGGAACAACTTTGCATGGAGCTTCCTGGGATGTAACTTCTGTAACAGCGCTGTAAAGACCACCGATTACATTGTGTTCTTCAGCTGTGATAATCAAACCTGTTTCTTTTGCTGCTTTAACGATAATTTCTTTATCGATAGGTTTGATTGTGTGGATATTGATAACTCTTGCATCAATACCATCTGCTGCAAGCTGCTGTGCAGCATCAAGTGCACGTGCAACCATAAGACCTGTAGCAATAATTGTTACATCTTTACCTTCGCGCATTGTAACACCTTTGCCAAGTTCAAATTTATAGGTTGATTCATCATTGATTACAGGAACTGCAAGTCTGCCAAGACGAACATATACAGGACCAACATATTCTGCTGCTGCAAAAATAGCTGCTTTTGCTTCAACATCGTCAGCAGGGTTGATAACAACCATACCTGGAATTGTACGCATAAGAGCAATATCTTCGTTACACTGGTGGGAAGCACCATCTTCACCAACAGAAATACCTGCGTGAGAAGCACAGATTTTTACGTTAAGGTGTGGATAACCTACGGAGTTTCTGATCTGTTCAAATGCTCTGCCTGCTGCAAACATTGCGAAGGAAGAAGCAAATGGAATTTTACCTGTTGTAGAAAGACCTGCTGCAATACCTACCATATTGCTTTCTGCGATACCGCAGTCAAAGAATCTTTCCGGGAAAGCTTTTTTGAAAACACCTGTTTTTGTTGCACCTGCAAGGTCAGCATCAAGAACTACAACATTAGGATTTACTTTACCAAGTTCTGCAAGAGCATTGCCGTAGCTTTCTCTTGTAGCAATCATTTTAACATCTGCCATAATTATTCAGCCTCCAATTCTTTACCTATAGCTTCAAGGTCTGCCATAGCCTGAGCATACTGTTCGTCATTAGGAGCAGTACCGTGCCAGGAAGCAAGATTTTCCATAAAGGAAACACCTTTACCTTTTACGGATTTCTGAACAATTACCCATGGTTTACCATTCTTTTCGTTTGTTTTTTCAAATGCAGCATGGATGCTGTCAAAGTCGTGAGCATCACAAGTTGTAACATTCCAACCAAAGCTTTCAAATTTATCAACGATTGGATATACGGACATAACTTTGTCTACTTCACCGTCAATCTGAAGATTGTTATTGTCCACAACTGCAACAAGATTATCAAGTTTGTAGTGAGCAGCAGCCATTGCAGCTTCCCAAACCTGACCTTCCTGAATTTCACCATCACCAAGAGCAGTATAAACTGTGTATTCTGCATTAGAGATTTTTCCGCCCAAAGCCATACCTACTGCTGTAGAAATACCCTGACCAAGAGAACCTGTGGACATATCTACACCTGGTGTACCTTTCATATCTGGGTGACCCTGAAGCATAGCGCCTGTTTTTCTGAGTTTAAGCAGTTCAGCTTTATCAAAGAAGCCTTTTTCAGCCAGAACAGAATAAAGTGCAGGTGCTGTATGACCTTTAGAGAGAACAAATCTGTCTCTGTTTTCCATTTTAGGATTTTTTGGGTCTACGTTCATTTTGTAGAAGTAAAGATAAGTCAATGTATCTGCCAAGGACAAAGAGCCGCCTGGGTGGCCGCTTTTTGCAGCATGAACAGCTGTTACAATGCTTTTTCTAACTTCCAAAGCTTTTGTTTGCAAAAATTGTTTATCCATTGTGTCCTCCTAATATATTATGTCATTGATGACTTAATAATCTGTGCCAATAAATGTCCTACGCCGCCGTCCATACATTTTGGAACAACTGCATGACATATATTTTTAATATCCTGCGGTGCATTATCAACACACACACTTAAACCTGCCATTGACAGAATTTCCATATCATTATAATAATCGCCTATAGCAACTGTATCTTTGATGTCTATATTCATCGCATCACAAAGTTTGCGAAGACCAGCACCTTTTGATACACCTTTAGGTACCATTTCAAAATATACCGTACCTGTCATTATAAATTCGATATCATCATAAGGCAGAGTTTTACAAAATTCCTGTAACTCAAGCAAACGACTGTTTCTGTCAGCAAACAACACTCTTATCCAGTTGTTCTTTATGCTTGAAATATCTGCATTTACATAACTTAACCGTTCGTCCTCTACATGTTTTTGTGTATAAGCATTTTCTCTTATCATATACAGACGGTTGTTGTCGCACATTATTTCAATTCCCACATCAGGAAAGTTTTCTCTGATAATCTGCAATGCTTTTTTTGAACTTTCAGGCAGTGTGTCTTTTACGATGTACATTTTATTTTTAAAATCATATATAACACCACCGTTATACACAATTGCAGGTGCAGAAAGCTCAATCCGATCAAGATAATGTGACACAGATTCGATAGAACGACCTGTTGCTATAGTGAAGTTGCCGCCAAGTTCCTGAAATTTTTTAATCATCTGAATGTTATATTCAGGAATTCCAACGTCTGCAACAAGCAACGTGTTGTCTATGTCGCTTAATACAAGAATGTCTTTGATATTTGTCATTGGTTAAAAACCTTTTTATAATTTTAATTTTTTACTGTTGTAGAATTTTTCAAACTCAATTGGCCATGGAGATGAAAATTCTATATATTCATTGGTTGTTGGATGAATAAATCCAAGCACCCCTGCATGCAAAGCCTGTCCTTTAAGTTCGGTGATGCAGTTTTTAGGTCCATATACAGGGTCTCCTGCCAACGGATGACCTTTGCTTTGCATATGTACCCTGATTTGATGTGTTCTTCCCGTTTTCAGCTTTAATTTTACGAGTGTAAAGCCATTTAACCTGTCAACCACATCGTAATGTGTAAATGCATATTTCGAGTTGGTTTCAGTAATACAGAATTTTTTTCTGTCAGTTTTATGCCGTCCGATTGGAGCTTCTATATCCCCGGAATCTTCCTTTACATTTCCGTATACTATTGCATAGTAGATACGGTTTATGGAATGTTCTTTGAACTGCTTTGCAAGATGTTCATGAGCAATATCATTTTTGGCAACCACAAGCAGCCCAGACGTATCTTTATCTATACGATGTACTATACCAGGTCTTATTTCACCATTGATACCCGACAGAGAATCCTTGCAGTGATACATCAGTGCATTTACCAGAGTACCGTTTTCGTTGCCGTTTGCCGGATGAACAACCATTCCTTTCGGCTTGTTTACAACCAGCAGATCCTTGTCTTCATAATATATATCCAACGGAATATTTTCAGCTTCAATTCCAACATCTTTTGCGTCTTCCACTGTTATTTCAAGTATATCTCCGTACTTCATTTTATAACTTTTGGAGACGTTTTTTCCGTTTACTGATATTTTATTTTCTTCCAGAAGCAGCTGTACGGAATTGCGGGAATAATCTGTATTCTGTGCAACATATACATCTATACGTTTATCAACCCATTCCAACCCTGTTTCCAGAACAATATTTTCATTCATTTAAATTGTTTTCCTTTTTATTTTTGGAGAAAAACTCAACTTTTACAGTATATATTATATACAGACCAACACCACAGCAGATAAGAATATCTGCAAAATTGAATACCGGAAATTCTATAAAAAGAAATTCAAGATAGTCAACTACAAATCCGTTGAGAGCACGGTCTATAAGGTTGCCTATGCCACCTGCCAGAATAAGAACAAAACAAAATTCCTCAAACTTTGAGTCAAATTTATGCATAAGTATTGCAAGTGCAACTGCAACAAGAGCGATTGATGTAATTATGATTAAAAAATTAACTTTTCCGCTCAAAATGCTGAAACCTGCTCCATAGTTGTGCAAATAGTTAAGACCTATAAGATTGGGAATAACAACAACCGGTGCAGTAATGCTTAAATACTGTGTTGCCAAAAATTTAAATAACTGGTCCAACGCAACCAATATTACTACAATCAATATATTTAACATTAATTTCCTTCTTAATTACAGCACAAAAAGATTAGCGCTGAAAACACTAATCTTTTGTGTTATTTATTTTTATTCAAAAAGTGAAGAAATGTTATTGAATTTATCAGAAACAGCAGGTTCTTCAGGTTCAAAAACAACTGTCTGTTCTTCTGCAGGAAATTCAGCAATTTCAGCAACTTCTTCAGAAGCAGGTGCTTCCTGCTGAACAACAGTTTCTTCAGTTTCTTCTTCAACAACATTTGCAGGTTCTTTTGGAAGTTCAGGAACTCTGCTCAAAGATTCAATATGTTCTTTATACATGCTGAGAACGTTGATTTTAAAATCATTTGTTTCTTTTTTAATTCTTGCAAGATTTTCTTCATACATTGCAAATTCTTCATGTGCAGATGCAAGTATATCATTTTTTCTGATATTTGCATCTTTAAGGATAGCCTCTGCTTTCTGTCTTGATTCTGCAATAATGCTTTCACCAAGCTTCTGTGCATTAATCAAAGTTGTTTTTATTGCTTCTTCTTCTGATTTATATCTTTCAATGCTCTCTGCCAGAATATAAAGCTGACTTTCGATTTCCTGTTTTTCATTTGCAAGTGCTTCAAATTCATCTGCAATTTTTTCCATAAAAGACTCTACATCTTCAGGGCGATAACCACGAACAACCTTTTCGAATGTAATCTGTCTGATTTCATCTGCGTTGAACATAAATTTCCTCCAACTTAATATTTTGCAATATTTATAAATATTCTGTCTTTTCGGCTTTTTGCCCCGTCACAGAATATTTTATATTTCCCATTATATCTGATACTTATAACATCATTATCAAAAATCTCAAAATCAGTGTGCAATATATCCATCTGATTAACTTTTACATTCCCTTGTTTTATTAGTTTTACCGCTTCCGTGCGGCTTTTATTCAGAGCCGCAGCAACAACACTGTCTGCACGCAATGATGCGACTGTAGTTGTTCTTGTTTCGCTGTATTCCTTTACATATTCAAGGGGCATGTCCCATATTTCAAATTTTGTACTGCTGTGTTTTACACCTGTAAGTTCTTCAGCCAGTATATCTGCAACATTTTTATGACAGACAATAAAAGCTTCTTTATCTTTTACGATAATATCACCTATATAGTCTCTGTCAATTTTAAGAGACATAGCCGCACCTAAAAAATCCTTGTGGGAAAGACTGTTATCTGCAAGTTTTGTTCTGATTACAACTATAGGCAATGATATATTTTCAAAATCAATATATTCAGGATATATGACAGCAAGCATGCGCTCACCGTAGCCGTTGTATCCGCACACCAGCTTTACATTTACATCAGGATATCTGTTTGCCTGTGCTAAAAAAAGCTGCTGCTGACGCAAATCCATAAACAGTGTAAACTGAACATTACCTATACCCTGTGCAAGTTCCAGAATGCGTACAATCTTTTTTACAAATATATTTTCTTCACTGTTCTGAGGTGGAATATATCCTCGCATATTAATAAATTGATGTTGTATCAATTTCTTCAAGGATACCGATGCCGGAAACATCAACATTATATGGTGTAATGATAAATGTTGAGTTTGCTATTTTTTTAATCTGACCGTTGTTTGCATATGCAACACCGGACAAAAAGTCTACAAGACGTCTGGAAACCTCTTTGCTTGTTGCTTCAAGATTGAGAACAACAGTCTTTTTGGCATTAAGGCTGTCTGCTATTCCGCTTGCATCATCGAATTTTTCAGGTTTTACAAGAACAACCTGAAGCTGAGAAGATGGAATAGCTGCTACAGTACTGAGAGGTGCTGTTTTTTCTTTTTTCATCTGAGAAAAATCAGGTTTTACTGTATTTTCTGCAACCTCTGTTTCTTCCTCATATTCATATTCAAATTCATCTTCAAAATCGTCATCGTCTACGCCAAAAACATTTTTAAGTTTACCGAAAACTCCCATGCTAACCTCCTGGTTTTTTTATATATTATAATTTCTGTGTCCGAATATACCCGAGCCAACCCTGATAAGGTTGCTGCCTTCCATAATGGCATATTTATAGTCATCAGACATACCCATGGACAGAATACTCATATTAACATTATCTACTTTTTTAGACTCTATGTCAATAAATAACTGATACATTTGAGCAAAATAACGTCTTACAAGGTCACCTTCGCATATAGGAGGCACACACATAAGCCCTTTTACTGACAAACCTTTAAGTTCTGAAATTTCATGAATAAATTCCCATGCATTTTTAAAATCTATACCGCCTTTGCTTTCTTCATCACCGATATTGATTTCAACAAGCACATCTGCAGTTTTGTTGTATTTTGAATACTGTTTATCAATCTCTTTTGCAAGTTTAACACTGTCAACACTCTGTATGCAGTCTGTAAGTTCCGGCAGATATTTAACTTTGTTTGTCTGCAGCTGACCGATTATATGACATGGCATATTATACTGCTGGAACATAAATGCTTTCTGCTGCAGTTCCTGAACTCTGTTTTCACCAAAAAGTGTAATTCCTGCTTTTATAGCCTGTTCTACATCCTGAGCAGTTTTTGTTTTGGACACACCCATTATCTGTATTTTATCCGGGTCTCTGCCAAGCTTTGCACAGATATCATTAACTTCAAATTTAAGTCTGTGCACATTTTCTGCAATATTACAAATATTTTCCGTCATAAAGATTTACTCCTTTAACAATTATATCATCGTACAGTTCGACTTCGTTGCCTTCTTCAACATTCAAAGGCAGAATTACATAATTTTCGTCCTGATAAACAGGATTAACTTTTTTGAATATTACAAGTTTTGAAAACTTTACATATACACCCATTTCGCCGTCAACAATTCTGATTGCAGATTTAGGTATTTTAATTCCACGGTACTGTGAAAACAGAATTTCTCCGTCAACAATGCGGGAAGCAGCCGCCTGTTTATTCATTGTTGTGGATTTAAGCACTATAAGCACCATATCACCTTTTGGAACGATGCTGTCTACTGTTACAGAATGGTATTCGTTTTCCTGACTGTTCAAAGATAACCTTACTCTCTGTCCGACATACAGTCTTTCTGCCTGCTGTGCAGTTACATAAGTGCACAAATTCCATTTGTAATCTGTAATCATTTTTCCGTAACTGTTTACAGAGTTTTCCATAGGATTAATCAATATATCATATCCTTCTTCATACGATATATTTTTAAAGTTATCCGCATCTGCTATATATTCATATCCGTCTACATCGTTCATAAAATAACCTGATGTCGGACTGTATATAGTCTGCACCGGTGAAGATACCTGTCCTTTTATTGAGTTATACTGTGCATTTAAAACATCTTTTGTACCGGAAATATCTCCTTCACGGTCCATAGCTACATTAATCTTATTAAGATTAAGCAGAATATCCTGAACACTGTTATATACATCACCGTAATTTCCAACTGAAATCTGTTTCGAAAATTCAGCCATACTGTTGCTTAGCTGTTTACGGATTATCGAAATATCCACATTTACCGAATACATAAAATTATCTGCTTCTTCAAGATCCGATATTCTGTTTTCCAGTTGCTGTGACGTAATAATATTGTCTATATCGTTCTGTGACGGATACACTTCACCGATTGTCATACCTGCCGAAACTCTCTGTCCGTTGTCTGCATTATAATAGAAATATCCGTCCGCAACATTTTCGATTATGGTTTCTTCCCTGCAGACTATACCTGTCGACAGAATACTGTCATTTATGTAACCTTCGTTGGCTTTGACAGTTTCGATTTTATTGCGGTTAATCAGATACCATTGCGCAACAAAATACATCAACAGCACAGATACTATCAATACAGGAAAAAATTTTTTCTTTTTTTTATGTTTTTTATATTCTGTCATGCTGTTATCCGTTCAAAAAATTTTGTACAAGACCTATCGCTGTCTGTTTATAATCATAATCCGCATCAACATAAAGCCAGTTTATGTCTTTCATCCGATTAAACCATGTAAGCTGTCTTTTTGCATAATGACGTGATGCCTTTTTTAGTTCTTCAATGCATTCCTGCAAAGTACGGGTTCCTTCAAAATATGGAAAAAACTCTTTATATCCTATTGCTGCAGCAGAGTTTACAAATGAATCTTTATTTTTATATACATATTCTGCTTCATCAATAACACCAAGTTCAACCATTATATCCACACGTTTTTCAATGTTTTCATAAAGCTTTGTACGGTCATAAAAACCGGTAGCCAGAAACAGCACATCATATGGTTTTTCTTTTGGTTTTGATGCAGCAATCTGCTGTGTCATAGTTACACCGGTTGTATGATATATTTCCAGGGCTCGAATTACTCTTACGGCATTGTTCGGATGAACTCCCTGTGCATATTCAGGGTCAATATCAACAAGCTGCTGATACATCCATTCTTTTCCGTGTTCATTAAGCTGTTTTTCAAGCTTTTCACGGACAGTTTTATCTTCCGGCTGGTCTGTAAAGGTGATTCCATTTACAAGACTTTCTATGTATAAACAGGTGCCTCCGGTAATTAAAGGCAATTTACCCCTTGCAGTTATCTCGTCAATCTTTTCTTTTGCAAGGCGGGTAAATATTTCTACATTATATGGTTCATCAGGTTCAAGAAAATCGACAAGATGATGTCTTGCCGCTGCCTGTTCTTCCTTTGTTGCTTTTGCTGTACCAACATCAAGCTGTTTGTATACCTGCATTGAGTCAGCAGAAATTATTTCGCCGTCAAACTGCTGTGCCAGCACAAGTGATAGACCTGTTTTTCCGCTTGCTGTAGGCCCACAGATAACTATAATTTTTTTACGCTCTTCCAAACTGTTTTTCAATCTCCTTTTGGGTGAGGGATATAATAACCGGTCTGCCATGTGGACAGTAAAGCGGTATTTTTTGCTGTATGATATCTCTTACAAGACATCTGAGTTCATAATCTGTAGCTTTGTCCCCTGCTTTGATTGCACTGCGGCAGGCAACCGAATGGAATATCCATTCCTGCTTTTCAGAAAACTCTGCACTGTTTCCCTCGCTGAGGTTATGTGCAATTTCTTCTATAAGACTCTGTGGGTCTTCACAGCTGATATTTACAGGAACAGCACGGACAATAACTCCGTTAAGTCCCATATCATCAATGATAAAACCATTGTCTTCAAGCAGCTTGATATTGTTCATAACAGCTTCTTTTTCTTTTGCACTAAGGTTAACTCCTACAGGCACCAACAGCATCTGATTGTCATTGTTCTGTGCTTTTTTCAGTTTTTCATACAGCAGTCTTTCATGTGCCGCATGTTTATCGATGATAACAAGGCTGTCTTTGTTCTGACAAAGTATATATGTGTTGAATATTTCGCCTATCAGTTTAATATCATACAGAATATCGCTGTCAGAATCTGTTTCTTTTTGTATATCTTCTGTTTCAGGCTGTGTTGTAACAGTTTTTTCTTCTGCTATATATTCTGCAGATTTAGGATCTTCAAAAGGAATAAATATTTCTTTTTTTGCTGTATAGCTTTTTGCATAGCTACTTTCCTGTGCCGAAGATACAAAAGGAGTGATATCTCTGTCACTCTTGACCATATCTGCCCCACCGGACAGTATTTCTTTGAATTCCTGTGATGAAACTGTTTTGAAAGTTTCTTTATTTGTATTTAAATTGAGTTTTAATGTTTTTGCAGGTTCCTGTTTTAAAGGTTCAACAGGTTTAAGAGTCTGCTGTTCTATATTATCTGTATCAACATAGAATTTCTGCTGAACAGTATTTTTAATATTTACCTGCTTTATATCCTGGTTGTCAGACAAAGCAGTTTTAACTGCACGGTAAACAGCGGTAAATATTTCATTGTCGTTTGCAAATCTTACCTCTGTTTTTGCAGGATGAACATTTACATCAACACAGTCATATGGCATTGATATATCAAGCACATAACCCGGGAATTTTCCTACCATAACTGTGCCTTTGTATGCATTTTCCACTGCTGCGAGCACAGTTTTATTTTTTACATATCTTCCGTTTATAAACGCAAACTGCATATTTCTGCTCTGACGTGAATAATGCGGATAGGTTGTATATCCTGTTATCGTATATTTACCATCCGTGTGATTTACTTCACAGATTTCATTTGAGAAACTTGCAGTAAACAGACAGGCAATTGTATTTTTAAGGTTTCCGTCACCTGCAGTTGTAAAAACAAGTTTTCCGTCTTTTTTGAACGTAAATGATATACAGGGATTTGCAAGGGCAAGATTTACAAGTATTTCATTGATATATCCCGCTTCTGTAGCATCTTTTTTAAGAAACTTCATTCTTGCGGGTGTATTGTAGAACAAATCTCGGATAATAAATCTTGTACCATTTACAAATGGCACAATCTCTGTGCTTATTTCTTCTCCGCCTTCAATTTTATATTCAATGGCAAAATCCTGGTCTTCTGTTTTTGTTGTAAGTGTAACTCTTGCTACTGAAGCAATCGAAGCAAGTGCTTCACCACGGAAACCAAGACTTTGAATATTGTTTAAATCATTTTTATCGGAAATTTTGCTTGTTGCATGACGAATAAAGGCTGTTGCAACATATTCGCTGTCTATGCCGCAGCCGTCATCCTGAACCAATATTTTTTTAATGCCGCCGTTTTCGATATCAACTGTGATATTTTTTGCTCCGGCATCTATGGAATTTTCCACCAGTTCCTTTACAACCGATGCAGGTTTTTCAACCACTTCACCTGCTGCAATAAGTTCTGCTGTAAATTTGTCCAGAACATTGATTACCGCCATTGTAATCTCCTTTTAAAGTAAAGATTTAAGTTTATTAAGTATATTAAGTGCTTCGATAGGTGTAAGCACATTTACATCCACCTTTTCAAGCTCTTTTATAATTTCATTAGGAACTTCCCTTTCGTTCTGTTCCACAATCAAAGGCAATGCATCATCAAAAGAAAGCTGACGTACCGCCATTTTTTCTCTGCGTGCATTTTCTTCAAGTTCAGCAAGTATCACCTTGGCTCTTTCGATAACTGCATCAGGTACACCTGCAAGTTTTGCAACCTGAATACCAAAGCTGTCATCCGCACCACCTTTGACAATCTTGCGCAGGAATGTAATTTCATCACCGCGTTTTTTAACTGCAATATTGTAATTAACCACACCATTAAATTTGTTTTCCATATCGGTAAGTTCGTGGTAGTGGGTTGCAAACAAGGTTTTGCAGCCAAGATTGTTCTTTTTATCGTAGATATATTCCACAACAGCCTTTGCGATGCTCATACCGTCAAATGTAGATGTGCCTCTGCCTATTTCATCAAGTATAACAAGGCTTTTTGTTGTTGCGTTTTTAAGGATTTCACTTACCTCGCTCATTTCCACCATAAATGTGGAACGACCGCTTGAAAGGTCGTCCGATGCACCTACACGGGTGAAAATTGCATCTGCAATAGAAATTTCCGCTTCTCTTGCAGGTACAAAGCAGCCAATCTGTGCCATAACAGTTATAATTGCTACCTGACGCATATATGTGGACTTACCTGCCATGTTAGGGCCTGTGATAATACTTACGCGGTTGTCCGAACAGTCAAGCAATGTATCATTAGGTATAAAAATTTCATCCTTAAGCATTGCTTCCACAACAGGGTGACGACCGTCTTTTATATATGTTCTGTCTCCTGCTGTAACAGTTGGCTTGACATAATTGTTTTTAATACTTGTCTCGGAAAAAGCCGCCATAACATCAATATAGCTGAGAGCTTTTGTTGTGGTAAGTATCTCTTTGGAATTGCTGCTTATCTGTTTAAGCAGATCACTGAACAGTTCCTTTTCCAGTGCAAGTAACTTGTCACTGGCTGAAAGAATTTCCTGCTCCAGGTCTTTAAGTTCTTCAGTTATAAATCTTTCCGCCCCCGCAAGTGTCTGTTTTCGGAAGAATGTTGGGGGAACAAGATTAAGATAGGAACGTGTAACCTCGATATAATAACCGAAAACACGGTTATAACCGATTTTGAGCTTGGGAATGCCTGTTTCTTCTTTAAGACGGTTTTCAATGCCCGCAAGAATTCCCATACTGTTGTTTACAAGGTTACGCAGACGGTCAATTTCTTCGTTATATCCATCTTTAATCATACCGCCATCCTTTGCAAGTGCAGGCGGATTTTCTATAATAGCTCTGTCCAGAACATCACAAAGTTCTGTAAGAGGATTGATATCCATGTTAAGTGCGCTTATAAGTTTATTATCACACTGTGCAAGCAAACTTTTAAGCGGCAGCAGATTTTTTAACGAAACGGACAAACTGAAAACATCTCTTGGGCTTGCATTGCCAAAAGAAGCACGGGAACACAAACGCTCCATATCCTGAATTCCCTTAAGAATATTCTGAATTTCCATTCTTGTAACAAGGTTTTTGTTAAGAAATTCAACACAGTCAAGACGTGCATCAATAGCATTTTTGTCCATCAGCGGTGCCGAAAGCACCTGACGCATCATACGTTTACCAAAAGAAGTTTTTGTGTTGTCTATCACCCACAGCAGACTGCCCTTTTTCTCTTTGCTTCTGATAGTTTCAAAAAGTTCAAGGTTAGAAATGGTTGTGTAGCTAAGCTTCATAAAATTGTTCTGCTCGTATGCTTCAACCTGCGAAATATTATCAATACCAACCTTTTGTGTGTCTTCAAGGTAATCCAGCAACTGCCAGATACAGAAAACCATATTTTCATCAAAAGAATTATCTGCAAAATATGTTTTTACTTTTTCTGTTGCTGTTATTGTGTTGTACTCATCATCACTTTTGAGTTCAACAGGACATTTGAGAATGTTTTTTATGTAATCGGTAAGCCATTTGAAATCCAGTATTCTGCTGTTAATTACAATTTCGCTTGGCTTGTATTTAAAAAGTTCTGACTGAACATTGTTCTGCAGATTTTCACAGGCAATAGCTGTTGTATGCATACTGCCTGTGGAAATATCACAGAAACAAAGATTGAATTTATTGTCTTTGTCAATAAATACACTTGCAATATAGTTGTTTTTATCCTCACTGAGCATACTGTTTTCAAGTATAGTGCCAGGTGTAACAACCCTTATTACATCACGGTTTACAATGGTTTTTCCCTTTTGTGGCTGTTCTGTCTGTTCGCAGATAGCAACCTTGTACCCTTTTTCTATAAGACGCTGAATATATGCCTCGCTGCTGTGGTACGGAATACCGCACATAGGCGCACGTTCTTCAAGGCCACAATCGCGTCCTGTCAGAGTGAGTTCCAGTTCTTTGGATGCAAGGAGAGCATCATCAAAAAACATTTCGTAAAAGTCACCCAGACGGAAAAACACAATATGGTCTTTATGTCTTTCTTTTATATCCAAGTATTGTTGCATCATCGGTGATAATTTTGCCACAATCCAAACCGTCCTTCTGTAAGTTTAAATAGAATTAATTTACTGTATATAATAAGCTGTCTTTATAGATTAATGACAGCCGCTGCATGTGGAACAGCTGCCGGAGCAACCGCCTGCAGGAAGTTCAACTGCCATTGGGTCACCGCCGTTTACTGTTGCAGTTATAATTGCCTGAATGTGTTTTGTAAGCTGGTCAACTTCATCGGATGCCTGAGAAAAAGCAACCATAAATTCGTTTTCCATAATTTCGTCATAAAGTTTGTTGAGTTCAAGATCAAGCTGATTGAGTTTATCGTTGTCAGCTTCAGGTTTTGCCATTTCAGCATTAAGCTGATATTTTGTAAGATTGAACTTGCCAATCATTTCCTGAAGTTCCTGATCTTTATCCATCATGTCTTTAGCCTGATTGAGATATACAATGATATCTTCTTTCTGAAGCTGTACGCAAAGTTTTTTGAATTCTGTAATAAAATCAAATGCCATTTTTATATTCCTCTTTTTCTGTATTTTATTTATTTAAAAGTTCTGCTGTTAAAACAGTACCTTTTTTACCTGTAATTTTTAAATCCACAAAAGTGTCCGACAAATTTTCATTGTCACTTTTGAAATGTACAACCAAAGTATTTGCCATACGGGCTGAATACCCGCCCGGTTTTGTTTCTTCCACCAGTGCGCGGACAGTTTTGCCTTCGAAACTTTCAAGATATTTAAAGAAGATATCCTGCTGAATCTTTATAAGTCTGTTAAGACGATCAGATTTCTCCTTGTGAGAAGTATTATCTTCCATTTCAGCAGCTTTTGTGCCATTTCTCTTTGAATATATAAAAGTAAAAAGCTGTGTAAAGTTTATCTCCTTTACAAGATTTTCTGTTTCTAAATATTCTTCGAATGTTTCACCAGGGAAACCAACAATTATATCGCTTGAAAAGCCTACATCCGGTATCTGTTCTTTTGCATAATTTATAATATCCTTATACTGTTCCACTGTATATCTGCGGTTCATAAGTTTAAGAATACGGTTGCTGCCGGACTGAACCGGAAGATGTATCTGTCTTGATATTTTAGGATTGTCCCTTATGGTATCAATTACCTTGCGTGTTATATCCTTTGGATGGCTGGACATAAAATGAAGCACATAGTCTCCCGGAACCTGACAGAGCATATTAAGTAAATCAGCAAAATCAATCTGAGGATTAAGATTTTTGCCATAACTGTCCACATTCTGCCCAAGCAAGGTTATATCCTTATATCCTTCCTTTACAAGCTGTGTAAATTCTTTAAGGATATTCTGTGGTTCTCTGCTTCTTTCTCTGCCGCGCACATAAGGCACAATACAGTATGAACAGAAATTGTCACATCCATACATAATTGATATTGTGGCTTTGGATTTGCTTTGACGATAAACCGGAATATCTTCAACGATATCGGTCTTTACAACGGGGTCAGACACCATACGTTTGTTGTCAACATACCAATTATACACTATATATGGTAATTCTTCAATGGAATTAACACCAAAAACTATATCAACAAACGGATATGATTTTTTGATTTTTGCCACGATATGAGGCTGCATAACCATACATCCGCATACAGCAACAATCATATCGGGATTATCTGATTTAAGCGCTTTAAGTTTGCCGATATTGCCGAAAATTTTAAGCTCGGCATTTTCTCTGATTGCACATGTATTGAAAATCACAATATCACTGTTTTCAAAACTGTCGCTGACAGCATACCCGGACTTAGCAAGTATACCACGGATTTTTTCCGAATCGTTTTCATTCTGTACACAGCCGAATGTCTGTACATTTACAAGAGGTGTATGGTCAAACTTTTTCTGCACAAGGCTGTGCAATTTTTCTGTGTACTCCATACTATACCTCCTGTTCAAAATATTTTTTAAGAAACATACCTGTGTATGATTTTTTGTTTCGGCTGACTTCACGCGGTGTACCCTGTGCAACGATTGTGCCGCCTTTGTCTCCGCCTTCAGGTCCGATATCAATAATGTGGTCACATACTTTGATAAGGTCAAGGTTATGTTCAATAACAATAACTGTATTGCCTGCATCTACAAGCTTCTGAAGCACTTCTATAAGCTTGTGTACATCTGCTGTGTGCAGACCTGTGGTTGGTTCGTCAAGAATATACAATGTGTTACCTGTTTGTATCTTTGAAAGTTCAAGCGCAAGTTTAACACGCTGTGCTTCACCGCCAGATAAGGTTGTTGCGCTCTGGCCAAGTTTTATATATCCCAGCCCAACATCATACAGTGTTTTGATTTTACGGTAAATTTTAGGCTGATTTTCAAAGAAAGCCATTGCCTGTTCAACCGTCATTTCAAGCACATCACTGATATTTTTGCCTTTATATTTAACCTCAAGAGTTTCACGGTTATAACGCTTGCCTTTACATACCTCACAAGGCACATATATATCAGGCAGAAAATGCATTTCAATTTCAATAATACCGTCACCTTCGCAGGCTTCACAGCGGCCGCCTTTTACGTTAAAGGAAAAACGTCCGGGCTGATAGCCGCGCATCTTTGCATCCTGTGTCTGCGCAAATAATGTTCTTATATCTCCGAATACACCAGTGTATGTCGCAGGATTGGAACGTGGTGTACGGCCTATTGCAGACTGGTCAATACCGATAACCTTGTCGATATTTTCAAAACCTATAATGTCTTCGTGTGCACCTGGTTTAACTTTGGAGCCGTTAAGCACATTTGTGGCTTTTTTGTAGAAAATTTCGTTTATAAGGCTGGATTTACCGCTGCCGGAAACACCCGTTACACAAACCATTTTTCCAAGAGGAATTTCCACATCAATATTTTTCAGGTTATTATGTGTTGCACCGATAATCTTTATGATTTTCCCGTTGCCGTCTCTTGTTTTTTCGGGTATTTCAATAACTTTTCTGCCACTGAGATACTGACCGGTAAGACTCTCTTCGCAGTTTTCTATATCTTCCAGTGTTCCCTGTGCAATAATCTCACCGCCATGTACACCTGCACCCGGGCCTATATCCACAATATGGTCAGCACTGCGGATTGTATCTTCATCGTGTTCAACCACGATAAGTGTATTGCCAAGATCTCTAAGATGTTTTAGTGTGGCAATAAGCTTTTCGTTGTCTCGCTGATGCAGACCTATACTTGGTTCATCAAGCACATACAATACCCCTGTAAGCATAGAGCCAATCTGTGTAGCAAGGCGTATACGCTGACTTTCACCGCCTGAAAGTGTTGCTGATGCACGGGCAAGTGTGAGATACTCAAGCCCTACACTTTTAAGGAAGTTAAGACGTTCCCTTACTTCTTTCAATATGCTGTGAGCTATAAGCTGTTCCTGATGTGTAAGTTTAAGATTGTCAATAAAATCAATTGCTTCTCTTACAGACATTTTTGTGAATTCGCTGATATTTATACCACCTACTGTCACCGCAAGAATAACAGGCTTAAGACGGTCGCCATGACATTCAGGGCATTCAATACCACTCATAACACGGGAAATTTCTTCCTTCATCCAGCTTGATGTAGTCTCGCGGAAACGACGTTCCAGGTTATTTACAACTCCTTCAAAGTCGTTGCTGTAACTGCTCATTCCTCTGTCGGTTTCACGGTACAGTTCAAGTTTTTTGCCTTTTGTACCATAAAGAATAGCATCAACCGCTTCTTTTGACATATCTTTGATTGGTGTAGACAAGGTGAAACCATATTCTTTGCCAAGCCCTTTGTAATACATTTCAGAAATTGAGCCTTCGGCATAATACCATCCGCTTGCTTTGATTGCGCCTTCTTCAATGGATAACTTTTTGTTCGGGATAATCATATCCGGGTCAACACGCATAAATTCTCCCAGACCTGTGCATTTTTCACAGGCGCCGAAAGGTGCATTGAAGGAAAACATTCTCGGTTCAAGTTCACCTATACTTATGCCGTGTTCCGGGCAGGCAAAACTTTGAGAAAAGAACATTTCTTCCCCGCCGATAACGTCAATGACAACACCTACATCTGCAACAGATAGCGCTGTTTCGATACTGCCTGCAAGACGTGATGCAATATCGCCTCTTACAACAAGACGGTCAACTATAATATCGATATTATGCTTTTTATTTTTATCAAGAGTGATTTCTTCATCAAGGTCATAAATATTTCCGTCAACACGCACACGCACAAATCCCTGACGTTTTGCCGCATCA
Organism: Oscillospiraceae bacterium; assembly: GCA_017505635.1. Lineage (GTDB taxonomy): Bacteria > Bacillota > Clostridia > Oscillospirales > Ruminococcaceae > RGIG3102. The sequence goes on from JAFVOU010000016.1 coordinate 52,092, forward strand.
AGTTCTTTTATATGCATCCCCTTCTGTCCGTGAACAACAGGAGCCATAACCTGAATCTTTGTTCCTTCGTCCAGCTGCATAATAGCATCAACCATCTGGTCAACAGACTGCTGTTTAATTTCTTTGCCGCATACAGGACAGTGTGGAATACCTATTCTTGCATACAACAGACGCAGATAGTCATATATTTCTGTAACAGTACCAACAGTGGAACGTGGGTTTTTGCTTGTTGTCTTCTGGTCTATAGAAATCGCAGGAGATAAACCCTCGATTGATTCAACATTTGGTTTTTCCATCTGCCCAAGAAACTGACGGGCATAAGAAGACAAGCTTTCCATATATCTGCGCTGACCGTCAGCATATATGGTGTCGAATGCAAGACTGGATTTACCGCTGCCGGACAATCCTGTCATAACTATCATCTTGTCTCTTGGCAGGGTTACATCTATATTTTTAAGGTTATTCTCTTTAGCACCTCTGATTATAATTTTATCATTAGCCATTTAATCACCTATTTTGAATTTTTAAGTTTTTCAATTCTGTCACGAACAAATGCCGCGTGTTCGAAATCCAGAATTTTTGCAGCTTCTTTCATTTCTTTTGTAAGTTTTTCTATGAGCTTTTCCTTTTCCGCCTTGGACATACGGCTGCTGCGTTTTTTATTTGCTTCGTCATCTTTTGTAGAGATTTCGATAATACCACGGATATCTTTTTTAACAGTCTGAGGGATTATGCCGTGTTCTTCGTTGTATTTTATCTGTATTTCACGTCGTCGGTATGTCTCGGTTATTGCACGTTCCATGGAATTTGTAACGCTGTCTGCATACATTATAACCTGACCGTTCGCATTGCGGGCTGCACGTCCAATAGTCTGTATAAGGCTTGTTTCGCTGCGCAGGAAGCCTTCTTTATCAGCATCAAGTATGGCAACCAGACTTACTTCCGGCATATCAAGCCCTTCGCGCAGGAGGTTGATACCCACAAGCACATCAATAGTACCTGTGCGCAAATCGCGTATAAGTTCCATACGTTCAAAAGTATCAACTTCGTGGTGCATATATTTAACCTTGATTTTCTGATGAGCCAGGTATTCGGTTAAATCCTCCGCCATTTTCTTTGTAAGGGTTGTAACAAGAACTCTTTCGTTTTTTGCAATACGGATATTAATTTCTTCAAGCAGATCCTCAATCTGACCTTCAACAGGTTTTACTGTTATTTCGGGGTCAACAAGACCTGTAGGACGGATGATAAGTTCGGTTGTGTTTTCGCTGTGTTCTTTTTCGTATCTGCTTGGTGTGGCACTTACAAACACCATCTGATTGAGTTTGTTTTCAAATTCTTCAAATTTAAGCGGACGGTTATCAAAAGCACTGGGCAGACGGAAACCAAATTCAACAAGATTTTTCTTTCGTGCATAGTCGCCGCCGTACATTGCTCCTACCTGAGGAATTGTAACGTGCGATTCATCAACAAAAAGCACAAAATCATCAGGGAAATAATCCAGCAGAGTTGTGCCGGTCTCTCCCGGTTTTCTGCCTGCAAAAACAGACGAATAGTTTTCAACGCCTTTGCAGGTACCAACCTCCTGCAGCATTTCCATATCATACATTGTGCGCTGTGCAATGCGCTGCGCCTCAATCAGTTTGCCTTCTTCGGTAAACTTTTTAACCTGGCTGTCCATCTCATCCTGAATGCGTTCCAGTGCTGTTTTCAGCTTTTCATCAGAAATAATGTAATGGCTGGCTGGGAAAATTGCCAGATGGCTTATGGTGTTTTTTACTTCACCTGTAAGATAATTTATCTCTCTTATCCTGTCTATTTCATCGCCAAAAAATTCTATGCGGTATGCTGTTTCGTGACTGTATGCAGGATAAACTTCCACAACATCGCCACGCACGCGGAACTTGTTGCGGATAAAATTCATATCATTACGTTCGTACTGAAGTTTTACAAGTTCCTTCATAAGTGTGTCACGGCTTTTTTCCATCCCCTGACGCAGTGAAATAACCATTTCACGATAATCGATAGGGTCACCCAGAGAATAAATGCAGGATACACTTGCTACAATTATTACATCTCTGCGTTCGGAAAGGCTTGCTGTGGCACTGTGTCGCAACCGGTCAATTTCTTCGTTTATAGCACTGTCTTTTTCTATATAAACATCTTTGGACGGAATATATGCTTCCGGCTGATAGTAATCATAATAGGATACAAAATATTCAACCGCATTTTCAGGAAAAAGTTCTTTAAACTCTGTGCAAAGCTGTGCTGCAAGGGTTTTGTTGTGCGCCAGAACAAGTGTCGGACGATTGATTTTTTGTATTATCTGAGCCATAACAAAGGTTTTGCCCGTACCTGTTGCACCAAGAATTGTCTGTGCTTTAAGGCCTTTTTCTATACCTTCTGCAATAGAATCTATAGCCTTTGGCTGGTCACCCATAGGCTTGTATTCACTGACAAGTCTGAAACAATCTGCCACCGCTTTGCCCTCCTTTTTACTACAATTACGCATAATATTGTAAGAATATATTATACCACAAATACAGTAAAATTGGAACATCCTATATATGCAATTTTTTACATTTCACAAAAAATACGAACCTTTTTAACAAAGGTCCGTATTCTATAATTATTCTTCTGTTTCGTTGTACTTTTTGTAACCGGGATGCTTGCCTGTAACTCCGTATTTACTGCGCATACTGATAAGTGTATCAATATTTGGTTTTGAGATTTCTTTTTCACCGCCAAGCAGATGTGCTGTAAGCTGAATTTTTGCACCAAGTTCAAGACTTTCCATACGATAATATGCTGTAATAACATCTGCACCAACTGTGATTGCACCGTGGTTTTCAAGAAGCATTACATCGTGTTCCTGCAGATATGGTCTGATTGCATCAGGAACTTCCTGTGTTGATGGTGTGCCGTAAGGTGTGATTGGCACACTGCCAAACATAATAACATTTTCTATCATTATGTATTTATCCATATGTACATGTGCAACTGCAAAACCTGTAGCGGTTGGCGGATGTGCATGGATAACGGATTTTACATCTTCTCTTTCTCTGTAACAGCAGAGATGCATTTTAATTTCGCTGGATGGACGGTAACCTTCGTTTGCTTCGAGAATATTTCCGTCCATATCAATAGTTACAAGTTTGTCCGGTGTGATAAAGCTTTTGCTTATACCTGTTGGTGTTGCAATAACAACATTTTCGTCCACTCTTACAGAAACGTTACCATCATTTGCAGCAACCCAGCCAAGCTGCCACATTTTATGGCATACATCGCATATCTGTTCTTTTATTTCCTGATATTTCATATCTCTACTCCTTAACAATAATTTTATATCCATATTTTAACACAGTTGTAAGCTTTACTCAACACATTCTTACGATAAATTTACACAGGAAAGCTCATCTATTACAATACGCATAGGTTTTGAAACCCACTTATCCCTGTGATGAATAAGCTGCTTCCATATCTTTATATCAAAACCTTTTACGTTTAAACGGACAATTTTTCCTTTCTTAACATCTTCCTCGGTAACATAATCAGGCAAAAAAGAAATACCGACATTTTCTGTTACAAATTTACAAAGCAGATCAGCACTGCTCATTTCAAGCACAGGTGTTATTTCCAAAGATCGTTTTGCAAGCTCTTCGTCCAGAATACGTCTGTAGCTCATTCCTCTTTCGGTAAGCAAAAATGGCTGATTTACAATTTCTTCAACACTGATAATATCTTTTTGGGAAATTTCATTGGCAGATGATGCAACAAAATGCACAGATATAGGTTCTTCGTGAATAATTACATAGTTTGTGTTGTAAATATGGCTGTCCAGCGTACACACTACGTCTGCTTCATTATGGTCAATAAGTTTGAACAAATCACCTGTTCCTGCTGTTTTTATGTTCAATGCTATATCCGGATATTCCTTTTTAAATCTTAAAAACCAATCGGACAACAACGGAGAACACAATGAATCAGCTGTTGCCAGTCTTACAAGCCCCGTTATGCTGTTTTTATTGTTGTCTGAAACCATTTCCTGTGACATATTACAGATTTTCTGAGCATAGTTAAGTGCATTTCTTCCTGCATCTGTAAGTTTGATTGTATGCCCTATTCTGTCAAACAACTGTACTCCCAGCTCTGATTCAAGCTGTTTTATCTGAAAAGATACAGTTGGCTGCGAAAAGCCAAGCTTTTCTGCTGCTTTTGTAAAGCTGTTAAGCTCTGCTACGTGTATAAATATGTTTAAACTTTGTAAATCCATATTTCCTCGATTCAATTTTTAAATGTTCTTTATCAAAACTATCAATTGGACAAATGATTGCTTGTATTATATACTTAACCCATATCAAATGCAAGAGGTTAAATATTATGAGTATTATATCTTTCATCTATAATTTGCTTTGGGGAGATTTGTTTTTCATCCCATTGCCAAACGGTTCTTCAATAGGCATTTCACTTCTTGTGCTTATTCTTATTCCTTCCGGTATATTCTTTACTATAAAAACAAAGTTTGTTCCAATAAGAATGTTCCCTGAAATGCTTAAAATATCGGTTGAAAAAAATCCGGGTAAAAACGGTGCTATCTCCGGTATGCAGACTTTGATTGTATCAACAGCTACCCGTGTTGGTATGGGCAATATGGTTGGTGTTGTTGCTGCTGTTTCTGCAGGCGGTGCAGGTGCAGTTTTCTGGATGTGGATTACAGCCCTTATCGGTTCTTCCACTGCGTTTGTTGAAGCAACACTTGCACAGCTTCATAAAGAAAAGGACCCTCTTTATGGAGGTTTCCGCGGTGGTCCTACATACTATATACATAACTTTTTTGCAAAAAAAGGCAATCGTTACAGCGTTATAGCTGTACTTTTCGCATTGAGCGGCCTCTTATGCTGGTGTGGTGTAAGTCAGGTTATCAGCAACTCTATTTCTTCGGCATTTTACAACGCATTTAATATTCCGACAATTATATCCACTTCTGTTACTGTAATTGTTGCTGCTGTTATTGTTTTCAGAAAAAATGCTACAGTCAGAGTTCTGGATATCATTGTTCCTGTTATGGCTGCATTTTACTTTATTCTTTCTGTGATTGTTGTAATTACAAATTTAAATCTTCTTCCTGCTGTTTTTGTAAGGATTTTTGAAGAAGCATTCGGCTTAAGACAGGTTGTTGCCGGCGGTTTTGGTGCTGCACTTATGAATGGCGTAAAACGAGGTTTGTTCTCCAACGAAGCAGGCAGCGGTTCTGCTCCTTGTGCTGCGGCAGCGGCAGATGTAAGCCATCCTGCAAAAGCAGGTCTTTTTCAGGCTTTTGGTGTTATAATAGACACTATTGTAATATGCAGCTGTACAGCTTTTATCATTCTTCTTGCTCCTGCTGAATTGGTGAGTGGTCTTAATGGTATGGAATTGCTGCAGACTGCAATGATGCACCATTTTGGCTATATTGGTGTTATATTTACTGCTATTGCATTGTGGCTGTTCAGCTTTTCTACCTTTATCGGTATTCTTTATTATGCGCGCTCAAATGTTGCATATCTTTTTGGTGATAATATGAAATCACAGAACATCTACAAAATCATAGCACTTCTTATGCTGTTCATTGGCGGTATGGCTACATATACATTTGTATGGGACCTGGGTGATATTGGTGTAGCCCTTATGACTGTATTCAATATGATTGCCATTATACCTATGCACAGACAGGCAATAAAATCCCTTGATGAATACTCATCGTCAATCAAAAAAAGATAATAAAGCAAAACTACCGTGTGAATTTTATTTCAAACGGTAGTTTTATTTTATTTCCATTCTATCAGAATATATTCTTCAACAAGCGATGCGTCAAATCTGTAATGGCCCGTAACCTCACCGCGCTTAAAATAATTTTCTTCTCTGTTCGGCTGTCCTCCGTTGTGAATTATGTACGTCTGCCCTTTTATATTTCTTTTGTCCGAAACTATCCCTATATGTTTATCATTGCCGAAAATAACAATATCTCCCGGCTGCCACTGGGATATATCGGTTGTATCCAGTGTAAGCTTCTGCCCGTATTCTTCAAAGAACACCCTCAAATTTACAACTCTTCTGAAATCAATATTATCATCGCGCTTGATTATGTTGGGATAAGCCTGCGGACGCAGACGTATATCATAATCCACCATTTCACGCAGATTATACCCTGCATTTTTAAATGCTCGCCATACAACATCGGTACATACGCCTATATTATCCGGCGGATATCCCTCCGCCCAGTATGAACTGTCATATTTAGGATGATTTTCTGCATCCTTTCTTGCCCCTAGCATAATGTCTGTGTAGTCATCCACACCGTTATTATTGAAATCCACAGTGCTGTGCACTGTTCCTATATCAAAGCAGCTGGCTTTAAAGGTAATTTCCGGCAGAATATTATATATAACCGCAAGATAGCATCCTGCAGACAGAATAACAGTAAGCAGTATAATAATAATTCGTCTGAGCCATTTTTTAATTATGTTCATAGTAAAACCTTATATCAGTATTCAAAATCAGCAAACATACCGCTGTCCAGCATAGAAACATAGTCATTGTCAGCAACGACAATGTGGTCACACAGCTGAATATCCATAAGCTTTAGAGCTTTGTATATTCTTTTTGTTGTAAGAATATCACTGCTGGATGGAAGCGCCACACCACCCGGATGATTGTGCGCCAGCACAACACCTGTTGCATTGCTGTTAATTGCCGCCGCAACAATTTTGCGCACCGAAACAGCACTTGCATTTACAGTGCCCTTGCTTATCATCTCGCTTTTAATAAATTTCTTTTTGTCATCAAGCAGCATTATATGTACTTCTTCACTTGTTTTGCCCATAAATCTTGGAACAAAATATCTGCCTGCAAGATTTGTGGAATTTATTACAGTAACTTTTTCGGTTTTATCTGTATGATAAATATTACAGATTTCCGGTATAAGTTTAATAAGTACTGCACTGTGTTCGCCTATTCCTTCAACCTTGCAAAGTTCTTCTATGGGTGCATCAAACACATTGGATAAGCTTCCAAACTGTTTAAGCAGTCTGTGACCTATTTCGTTGGTGTCACAGCGTGGCAGCGAATAAAACAAAAGTAGTTCCAGTATATTATGGTCTTCGAAAGTTGAAAGACCGTCATTTACAAATCGTTGTTTAAGACGTTTTCTGTGTCCTTCGTGTAAGTTCATATGGTTTTTGCTTTCCTTTTAGAAAATATTTACTATAGAATAAAATTATTGTATACTATTATATATTATTAACAATAAAAATAAAAGTAGGTTTATTATGAAAAGCTTTACTGCAACATCAAATGATGACGGTGTCCGCCTGAGCCGTTTCTGTGAAAAACTTTGTCCTGCTATGCCTAAAAGCATGCTGTACAAAAGTTTTCGCAACAAAAGAATAAAAGTTAACGGCAAAAAACAGGATGCTGACTACAGAATAAAAAGCGGTGACCTGATTGAGCTATATATAAATGATGAATTTTTTGCCTCTGACAACAAATCAGAATTTAAACCGCAAAAAGAATATAAAAATAATCTTAATATAGTTTACGAAGATGAAAATTTAATTTTCATATATAAACCTCAGGGATTGCTTTGTCATTCTGACAATAAAAACGAAGATAATCTTGTGGATATGGTTATTGCTTATCTTACTCACAAAGGCGAATACAGTGCCGAAAACGAAAACAGTTTTACCCCTGCACTCTGCAACAGAATTGACCAGGGTACCGAAGGTATTGTAATTGCTGCCAAAAATTATCGTTCTCTTGCTGATATGAACGAGATTATACGCGAAGATATGCTTTGTAAAAAATATCTAGCAGTAACACACAAAGCTATAAACGGCAGATATGCCGCATATCTTACAAGGGATAAGCAGGCCAAAAAAGTAACTGTTACGCAAAAACCAATAAGCAATGAAAGCAAGGATATTGTTACAGTTTTTGAAACTTTAAATTCAAAAAACAACTGCCATCTTGTTGAATGTACTCTTGTTACAGGCCGTACACATCAGATAAGGGCACATCTCGCCTGGCTGGGTGCAGGTATATTAGGTGATAGAAAGTATGGCATTTCTGTTAAAAACCTTAAAAGTCAGCTTCTGTGTGCATACAAAATTATATTCCGTGACATACCACATCAAAACAGTTTAAATTATCTTTCAGGCAAAGAATTCGCTTTAAAAGACAGTTTTGTACATCAGTATTTTAATAAGTTATAAAACAAAAACGCATAGATTGAGTTTATCCTCTTTCTATGCGTTTTTTATTTACATCATACCCAGCAGTGATATCTGGTTTTCTTTTGGCATATCTCCCAAAGCACCTGCGTTGTAAAGGCTGTCAATAACAGCACTTGAAACACCACATGATTTCTGGAAATCTTCTACAGAAATAAAATCAACGCCGTTTTTGCAGGCTTCTTCCAACTGTTCTGCAGCGGCTTCACCAACACCTTTAAGAGATGAATAAGGCAGACGGATTTTTCCGTCTTCGATAACATACTTTTTAGCTTTGCTTTTTCCAAGCGCAATCGGCAGAAATTCATAACCACGGGCAAGCATCTCGCACACAAGCTGCAGTGCTGTCTGGCTTTCAAGGTCTTTTGCGTTCTTTTCAATTTTAAGACGCTGTGTTATTTCCTTAAGATTTTTAGTTGCAACCGCCTTGCCGCCAACTGCAGATTCGTAGTCAATAGCATCACCGCGTACTGTAAATATAGTTGCATAAAACTCAAGCGGTCTGTGCAGTTTAAACCACATAAGACGGATTGCAGCCATAAGATAAGCAACAGCGTGAGCTTTCGGGAACATATATTTGATTTTTTTACAGCTTTCAATATACCAGTCTTCTACCCCGTGGCTTCGCAGCATATCTTCAAGTTCAGCATCAAAAGTTTTTGCAGCTTTACCTTTACGGGTTATCTCCATAATCTTGAATGCTTTTGCCTTGTCCACACCTTTTTTGATAAGTGTAAGCATAATATCATCACGGGTGCCGATAACATCCCTGATTGTACAGGTACCGCTTTTGATAAGGTCCTGTGCATTGCCAATCCATACATCTGTACCGTGACTCAGCCCTGAAATCTGTATAAGGTCAGAGAAGGTCTGCGGCTGTGCGTCAATAAGCATCTGACGCACAAAATCGGTGCCAAGTTCAGGAATACCAAATGTTGCAGTCTGACTCTGAATATCTTCAGGTGTAACACCTATAGGCTCTGTGCTTGTAAGCATACGGTATACATCCCGGTCATTCATCGGAACATCTGCCATTTTTATGCCTGTCATATCCTCAAGATGCTTGTACATTGTAGGCACATCGTGGCCCAGGATATCAAGTTTCAGCAATGTATCATGGAGATATTTAAATTCAAAATGAGTTGTTACAACACCCTTTTCCTTATCATCTGCAGGATGCTGAACAGGACAGAAGTCATAAACTTCGTGTGTGCTTGGCACAACAACCATGCCACCCGGGTGCTGGCCTGTTGTTTTTTTAACACCGGCACAGCCAAGAGTAAGACGGTTTTCTTCTGCTTTATTGCATACAATTCCGCGCTCATCAAGATATTTTTTTACATAGCCGTAAGCTGTTTTGTCCTGCAAAGCAGAGATTGTGCCTGCTTTGAACACATATTCGTGACCAAACAGATCTTCGGTATATCTGTGTGCAAAGGACTGATATTCGCCCGAAAAGTTAAGGTCAATATCCGGTTCTTTATCTCCGTCAAAACCAAGAAAAGTTTCAAACGGAATATCACTGCCGTCGCCGTGAAGCTTTGCACCGCAGTGCGGACAGTTTTTGTCAGGCAGGTCAAAACCGGTAAGATATTCATCAGGTATATCAAACTCGCTGTACTTGCAGTTTGGACATACATAGTGCGGAGGAAGCGGATTAACTTCGGAAATACTTGAAAAGAATGCAATTGACGATGAACCAACGGACCCACGGGAGCCAACAAGATATCCGTTTTCCTCACTGTTCTGAACAAGTTTTTTTGCGATAACATACAGAACCGCATAACCGTGTTTGATAATGCTGTTAAGTTCCTTATCCACTCGTTCAGTAATAACTGCAGGCGGATTTTCACCATAGATATCATGCAGCTTTTTATATGTGGCAGTGCGCAATTCTTCCTCTGCTCCGTCTATACTTGGAGGATATGTACCCTTTGGTATAGCACGGATTTCCCTGTCACACATATCGGCAATAAGATTTGGGTTTGTAACAACCACCTCAAATGCTTTTTCAGGAGTGAGATAACTGAACTCTTCCAGCATTTCATCTGTTGTGCGGAAATAAAGTGGCGCCTGATTGTCTGCATCAGAGAAACCCATACCCGCCATAAGAATAGCGCGGTACTTGCTTTCTTCCATGGTCATAAAGTGTACGTCACCTGTTGCAACAACAGGTTTGTTGAGCTCTTCGCCAAGCTGAATAATTTTGCGGTTAAAGTCCTTTATCTGTTCCATAGATTCAACCACACCTTCACGCAGCATATACTCGTTATTGCCGAGAGGCTGAATCTCAAGAAAATCATAGAAAGAAGCTATTTTAAGCAGTTCTTTATGCGGTTTTCCTTCCACTATCGCTCTGTAAAGTTCACCTGCTTCACACGCAGAACCTATAATCAAACCTTCTCTGTGAGCAATAATCTCACTTTTGGGCATCCTTGGCTGTTTGAAAAAATATTTCAGATGACCATAAGAAATAAGTTTGTACAAATTTTTAAGTCCCTGTTTATTTTTGCACAGAAGAATAATATGATTGCTTTTTCGTGGAAGTTTCTGTGTACTGCTGAGTCCTGCATTTATCTGTTCAAGATTAACAATTCCTTTGTCTGCAAGATCTTTTTCCATACATTTAAGTATTTCAAAAAGCATTTTGGCATCATCTGTTGCTCTGTGATGGTTGAAATCACCAAGGTTATAGTGCTCTGCAACTACATCCAGTTTATGTTTTTTCAGTTCTGTAAGCAGATTCTGTGCCAGAGGCAATGTATCAATATATTCGTATTCAAAAGACATACCAAGTCTTTCGCATACAACTTTAATAAAGTTTACATCAAAATTAGCAGCATTGTGAGCAATAATAATTCTGTCACCAATAAAAGCCTTAAATGCTGTTATTGCATCACGCTGGCTTGGTGCCCCTTTTACCATTGTATCAGTTATACCTGTAAGTTCGGTAATCTTTGCAGGAATTGGTTTTTCCGGGTCAACAAATGTATGAAATTCGTTGATAACCTGTTCACCTTTTACAAGTACCGCACCAATTTCTGTTATATTTTCCTGTGCAGGAGACAACCCTGTTGTTTCAATATCAAAAACAACAAACTCTGTATCAGCAATTGCGCCTTTGCGGTTACCTGTGAAGATATCAACCATATTATCTACAAAATAACCTTCACATCCGTATATAAGCTTAAAATCTGCATCAGGATTGTTTTTCATTATGGCATCGTATTCCAGCATAGCCTGAGGAAATCCCTGCGCCACACCATGGTCGGTAATTGCAACTGCTCTGTGGCCATATTTGAATGCTTTTTTTACAGCATCGCCAGGTTCTACAAGACCATCCATGGCAGAAAGCTTTGTATGCAGATGCAGTTCTACCCTTTTATGCTCTGCAGTGTCCTTCTTATCCTGTAGATCAAATGAAAGAATATCGTACGGCATAATAACAAAATCACGCTCGTACTTATCCATCTGACAATCACCTTTAACAATAAAGTGAACACCAGGTTTTATATTCTCCCATTTTTCAATATTTTTATCGTTAGGATCAAGAAGAATTTTTATATTGATTGAATTTGTTCCGTCAGTTATTGAATAGATAAATATTTTTCTGAAGTTTCCCTGTTCTGCAACAGCAAACACTTTGCCCCATACGGTAACTTTGCCGTTGTCGTTAAGAGCCTTGTCTATAGTAACAATATCTTTAGGTCTGATATTCTGATATTTGCCATGTACAACTTTAACCGACTCTTTCTTAACATTAAGACCCGATATCTCAAAATCATCGTATTTTGGCTTTTCAACCACCTTGACAACTTTATTTTCAAGTTCATATGCCGGTCTTGTATGCTGTTTTGCCTCTTTTGTCTGGTAAAGTGTTATTTTGTATTCCTTGCCGATAAGCAATGCCAGGTAATCAGAAAAGCTTTCGGCGAAATTAACAGCTTCAAGAAAACTTTTACCCATAGAAAGGTTTATATGTATCGATTTATCTTCAAGGGTTACATCTGCATCTTCAAAAAAAATTGTCGGCACAGCAGCAATACTGTCAGAATAAAGACGGAACAATGTCGGAAAATCCTTTTCTGACAGATTGTCTCTGTCAAAAGTATTGGTAACCTCAATAGAAAACTGCGGATATTTTTCGTGCATAAACAGTGCAAAATACTCTATTGCCGCATAGCTAAGCAGCCGTGATGAATGTATCACGGCTGTAAGTTCTGATGATTTTCTTTTGACATTTACCTTTTGCAGTATAACATCCATATATTCGTGAGAATATGGATTGTTCTTCTGCAATTCTTTATATACAGATAAAAGTAAATTGCTCACTATAATTCCTCTGCACAAATTTTAATATCTTCGATAAACTCTTCGATAAAATTACCTGAATAAGTTTTAATTTTTACACCTTTTTTAAACATCGCAGCATTATCAGCACCGCATGCAATGCCAATGTCTGCTTCACGTGCTTCGCCCGGACCGTTAACAACACAGCCCATAACTGCTACTTTGATATTTTTATTTATACCTTTAAGACCTGCTTCAACCTGATTTGCAATTGCCGCAACATCAAGACGTGTTCTGCCGCAAGTTGGGCAGGAAATAATTTCAGGACCTGCAACTTCATGACCTGCTGCACGCAGAATATCAAAGCCTGCTTCTATTTCTCTTACAGGTGCATCGGTAAGACTTACACGGATTGTATCACCTATTCCGTTAAGCAGCAGACTGCCTATGCCCATTGCAGACTTAATAACACCCATTCTGTATGTACCTGCTTCGGTAACACCAAGATGAAGCGGATAGTTGCATTTGGAATCCAGCAATGTATATGCCTGTATCATATTGTTTACATTGGAGGATTTGATGGATACTGCAATATCATTGAAATCGTATCTTTCAAGCAGACCAATATGGTACATTGCACTTTCACACAATGCTTCAGGTGTTGGTTTGCCGTATTTTGCAAGGATATTTTTTTCAAGAGAACCTGCATTAACACCGATTCTGATTGGGATATTCTTTGCACTGCAGGCTTTTACAACAGCTTTTACCTTTTCATCATCGCCAATATTACCCGGATTGATGCGGATTTTATCAATACCTGCATCTGCACAGGCAAGTGCAACTTTGTAATCAAAATGAATATCTGCAACAAGTGGAATAGAAATTTCGTTTTTGATAGCTTCCACAAGCTTTACATCTTCAAGTGTAGGAACACTTACACGAACAATCTGACAGCCTGCTTTTTCAAGTTCAACTGCCTGTTTTACGTTACCTTCAATATCACTTGAACGAACGTTGAGCATACTCTGAACAAGCACAGGGTTATTGCCACCTATTGCTGTGTTGCCAATTTTCAATTCTCTTTTGATATGTCTCATATTATTACCTCTTAAAATCCTATGAGTTTTGTTATATCACTGAATGTTACAAATGCCATAAATGCAAGCAATACAATCATCCCTGCAGTATTAACCCAGATTTCATATTTAGGATTAATTGGTTTTCCACGCAATAATTCTATCAACAAAAATACCAGTCTGCCGCCATCAAGCGCCGGAAACGGCACAAGATTAAATACACCAAGGTTAATTGTGATAAGGGCAAGAATATTAAGAACCGGTTCAAGTCCCACTGATGTTGCTTCGCTGATAACAGAAACAATGCCCACAGGACCTGACATCTGATTGATAGCAACATGACCGGTAACCATATCAATAAGACTTAAGAAAATCATTCTTGCATAGCTTACGGTCCAGTTGATTGCTTCCTTGACAACGGATACCACTGTTTTTTGTGCAGGATATACATAAAAATCAAGCACAAGCTGCTGCATTCCGTTTTCATCCTCGTATGTTTCAAAGGTTACGTCTTCAAGCTCTGTGATTTTACCGTCACGGCGTACTGTCAGGTCAACTACACCATCCTGTGTGCGTGCAAACTCGTATATAATATCATTTGCAATATAGCATCTTCTGCCGTTTACAGCGATAATCTCGTCATCTATCTGCAAACCTGTCTGCTGTGTCATTGCATTGTCATGGAAAACACTTACCGTCCTGCTGGTAATTGCATCCTGACGTGAAACCATAAACACAAGAATGGCAAAACCAAGAATAAGGTTCATAACAGCACCCGCAACAACAACTGCTATACGATTTGTTACCGGTGCCTTGCTGAAAGAGCCTTCACTGTCACTTTCTTCATCTTCACCCTCCATAGCAACATAACCACCAATAGGTAATGCGCGGATGGAATATTCTGTTTCGCCTTTTTTTACACCGGCAAGTCTTGGGCCCATACCGATGCTGAACTCATTAACTTTGATGCCACTTTTTTTGGCAACAACAAAATGCCCAAGTTCATGTATTACAATAACAACACTGAAAACCAGTATTGAAACAAGAAAACTCATTAAACTAATAACCTCGGATTAATTATATATTGAATATGCTGTCTACATACTCTCTTGCCATTTTATCGGCATTAAACACATCTTCAATTGTGTATTCATCTTTAAAGTCAAAACGTTCAAGAACACCATAAACTGCCTTGCCTATATCAAGGAAAGAAATTTTATCATTCAAAAACAGTTCAACTGCTCTTTCGTTTGCACCATTGACTGCACATGGATACAAACCACCCTTTGCAATAGCTTCTTTTGCTGCTTTGAGGCAAAGGAAAGTATCATCATCAGCTGGTGCAAAGGTAAAGTCCTTTACAGCAAAGAAATCAAGACCAGCTGCATTACTTTCCATTCTCTGCGGATATGTAAGTGAATACTGAATAGGTATTCTCATATCCGGTGTACCAAGCTGTGCTATAACACTGTTGTCGGAATATTCCACCATAGAATGAATGATACTCTGACGGTGCACCACAATCTGAATATCTTTTGGCTCAACATCAAACAGCCACACTGCTTCAATAAGTTCAAGACCTTTGTTCATCAGTGTAGCAGAATCTATTGTAATTTTGCTGCCCATAGACCAGTTTGGATGTTTGAGTGCCTGTTCTTTTGTTACTTCAGCAAGCTGCTGTGTTGTATATCCAAAGAAAGGCCCACCTGAGGCTGTAAGCAGAATTTTTTTAAGCGATGGTGCAGAGTTTTTATCCTGCAGACACTGAAAAATAGCAGAATGTTCGCTGTCAACAGGCAAAAGTTTTACATTATTGCGTTTTACTGCTTCCATAACAAGTTTACCGCCTGTTACAAGGCTTTCCTTGTTTGCAAGAGCAACATCCTTGCCGCTTTCAATAGCTGCAAGTGTAGCTTTTAAACCTGCAATACCAACTATGGCATTTAATACTACAATATCATTATAACCATCAAGCTGTGCAAGTTTCTGTGTACCTTCACTGCCTTTGAAAAGTTCAACACCCAGTTCTTTAGCTTTTTCTTCAAAATTATTGGCTGTTTCTATATCGGTAATACAAATATATTCCGGTTTAAACTCTTTTATTTGTTCTTCGAGAAGTTTAACATTTTTATGTGCAGACAAAGCCACAACATTAATGCCATATTTTCTTACAACATCAAGACTCTGTGTACCTATAGAACCTGTAGAACCCAATAAAATCAAATTTTTATACATTTATATCACCCCGTTAGATAATACAATAAAGTCTGCCATCAAGGATATAATAACCGCTACAAGCAGAAAACTGTCAAATCTGTCAAGAACACCACCGTGCCCCGGCATAATATTTCCATAGTCCTTTATCCCCTGCTGTCTTTTAACTGCAGAAGCAAAAAGGTCCCCAATCATACCTACAAATGAACCTAATGCAGCAAACAATATAAGTGACAGATAGTTTTCGCCTATATTTCCAACTACGGTATTTGCAGAAAACGGCAGCTTACCATAACAATATGTCATAAACAAAGCAAGAACTACGCTGCCAAGAATTCCCCCTACTGCTCCTTCAATTGTCTTTTTAGGGCTGAGTTTGGGTGCCATTTTATGTTTACCGAAAAAATATCCCGAAAAATATGCCATTATATCCCCGCCCCATGCAATACCTGCACAGAGTATTACAAGAAATCCTGCGTCATATCCATACTGTTCCAGCGGCATAATTCTTTTAAGCCTTACAAGATTGTATATGCCAAACAGTACATATGCTGCAAAAATAACACTTGAAGCAATTGAAGTGAATTTAATATTTTCAAAGTCAAAAACAACAATAAATACCGCAGCAACCGTAAACCCTACCGCTATTGCTATAAGGTTTGTCTCGTAATATCTGTCAAAAATTATAAGTGCACCTACAACAACAAGCAAAGCAGCGGCAACTTTGGAGTTGCCGTCTTTAAATGTTCTGTATATTTCAAAAATAGCAATAGAATAAACTGCAAAAGCTGCAATATCGAAAATCGGTGTATAGTACTGCCACACAACAAGTGCACCCAGTAAGGCCGCAACTACCCCCGAAATCACTCTGGTTTTCATAAAAGCCCCTTAAATCAATTATATTTTAAACGCCGCCAAATCTTCTGTTGCGTCTGTTAAACTCTTCAATAGCCAGATCAAGATCTTTTCTTGTAAAATCAGGCCATAATACATCCATATAGATAAATTCAGAATAAGCACACTGCCAGAGCAGGAAATTGGATATTCTTTTTTCGCCGCTTGGTCTGAGGATAAAATCAG
Organism: Oscillospiraceae bacterium; assembly: GCA_017505635.1. Classification (GTDB taxonomy): domain Bacteria; phylum Bacillota; class Clostridia; order Oscillospirales; family Ruminococcaceae; genus RGIG3102. The sequence continues at coordinate 69,019 of JAFVOU010000016.1, forward strand.
GGTCAGGCTGATTTTTAGTATAAAGATGGTCAGAAATCATCTGTTCATCAATACTATCTGCAGAAATTTCGCCGTTTTTAACCTTTTCGGCTATTTCCTTGCAGGCCATAACAATTTCACTTCTTGAGCCATAGTTAAGCGCGAGATTGATTATCATACCATCTCTGTCTGCAGTTTTTTCTTCAATTTCAATCATCAGACTGCGCAGTTCATCGTTGAATGCCGCTTTATCGCCTAAAAAGATTATTCTGTTATTATCCTTTTCATAATCAAAAGCATCTATAAGATACTGTTTGAACAGCTTCATAAGGCCATCAATTTCATCCTGAGGGCGTTTCCAGTTTTCTGTAGAAAAAGCATAGAATGTAACAGCTTCCATACCAAGGTCATCACAATAACGTGCAATATCCTTGAAAACTTCAGCACCTTTTTTATGGCCCATATTTCTTGGAAGCAGACGTTTTTTTGCCCATCTTCCATTGCCATCCATTATAATCCCTATATGTTTAGGAATTGTGATATTATCCATAATAAAATCCTCTAAAAAAATGAAGGGCATTTTTCAACGCCCTTCCAAATTGCATATCTATATTCGGCGTAAACTATTACAGTTCCATAACCTCTTTTGTTTTCTTTTCACATACTGCATCAACTTCTTTGATGTATTTGTCTGTGATTTTCTGCATTTTATCTTCGAGATTTTTCAAATCATCTTCTGTAAGCTCGGATGCTTTTTTAGCAGCTTTAAATTTATCAAGTGCATCACGGCGAACATTTCTTACTGCAACTTTTGCTTCTTCTGCCATTTTGGAAACATCTTTTGCCAAAGCTTTTCTGCGTTCTTCTGTTGGTGCAGGGAAATTAAGACGAATGCTTACACCGTCATCAATTGGGTTGATACCTACATCGGACATCTGAATTGCTTTTGTGATTGCTTTAAGCAAACTTCTGTCCCAAGGCTGGATAGAAAGTGTTCTTGCTTCTGTTACAGAAACAGATGCAACCTGGTTAATTGGTGTTGCAACACCGTAGTAGTCAACTGTAACTTTGTCCAGAACTCCTGGATTTGCGCGGCCTGCACGAACGGATGCATATTCACTTTCAAGGTGAGCAACTGCTTTAACCATTCTTTCTTCGTATGCTTTTGTCATAATCTATAATCTCCTTATTCTGTTACTAATGTACCGATTTTTTCGCCGTTAATAGCTTTAACAAAGTTGCCTTCTGCCATATCAAAAACAAGTATAGGCAGTTTGTTATCACGACACATTGTTGCAGCTGTCATATCCATAACATTAAGCTGATCGTTCAAAACTTTTGTAAATGTAAGTGTATCATATTTAACAGCATCATCGTATTTTTTAGGGTCTTTATCATAAACACCGTCAACCATTGTTGCTTTAAAGATAACTTCTGCATTGATTTCCAGTGCTCTCAAAGCTGCTGCTGTATCTGTAGAGAAGTATGGATTACCTGTACCGCATGCAAAGATAACTACTCTGCCCTTTTCAAGGTGTCTTGTTGCTTTGTTTCTGATGTACATTTCTGCAACCTGGTTCATCTGCAAAGCTGTCTGAACTCTTACCTCTACGCCAAGGTGTTCCAGCGCATCAGCAACAGACAAAGCATTCATAACTGTTGCAAGCATGCCAATCTGGTCTGCTCTTGTTCTTTCCATATCACCGCTTGTTCTGCCGCGCCAGAAGTTACCACCGCCAACAACGATACCGATTTCTGCACCAAGGTCATAAGCACTTTTGATATTTTTGCAAATTTCAAGAATTGTAGGATAGTCAAGACCAAATGCCTTATCGCCTGCCAAAGCTTCGCCGCTAAGCTTGATTAAAACTCTTTTGTATTTCATAGCCAATTTAAGCACCTCACATTTACTTTATTCTATAATATTTTACTATATTTCACCTATAAAGTAAAGGATATTATTTATAAAATAGCATTATTGACTTTATATATTTTATTCATTTTTAAATACATAATAAATAAAACAAAAAGGTGTTACCCGTTAAGGTAACACCTTCTGCAATCAGATGATTAATTATTTTGTCATGCTTGCGATTTCTGCTGCGAAGTTGTCTTCTTTCTTTTCGAGGCCTTCACCTTTTTCAAAACGTGTGAATGCTACTACTGCGATATCGCCGCCGAGTTCTTTAGCTGTTGCTTTTGTGTAATCTGTAATAGACTGTTTGTCGTCTTTTACGAAAGCCTGGTCGAGCAAGCAGTTTTCTTTGTAGAATTTTGCAATTCTGCCCATAACCATTTTTTCAGCGATGTTAGCTGGTTTGCCTTCGTTGATAGCCTGCTGCATAAGAATTTCTTTTTCTTTTTCAAGAACTTCTGGAGCAACGTCAGCTTTGCAGAGGTAAGTTGGGTTTGCTGCAGCAACCTGCATAGCAACGTCTTTACCGTAAGCTTCGAATTCAGCTTTTGCAAATACTTCGTCAGATGTTTCAAATTTAACAAGAACACCGTGTGTACCACCAGCGTGGATGTAAGCTACACATGGACCTTCGTATCTTACGAAACGACGGATTTTGATGTTTTCGCCGATAACAAGAATTTTTTCCTGGAGACCAGCTTCAACTGTGTTGCCGTCTGCCATTGTTTTTGTCATAAGTTCTTCAACTGTAGCTGGGTTTGTGTCAGCAACAATTTTAGCAAGGTCTGCAACGAATGTTTTAAACTGTTCGTTTTTAGCAACAAAGTCTGTTTCGGAGTTAACTTCGATAACTACACCAACTTTTGCTTCTTTGTCAACTGTTGCAAAAACCATACCTTCAGCAGCAATTCTGCCAGCTTTTTTAGTAGCAGCAGCAAGGCCTTTTTCTCTGAGGTATTCGATTGCTTTTTCGAAATCGCCGTTGGATTCTGTCAAAGCTTTTTTGCAGTCCATCATGCCGCAGCCTGTGCGTTCACGAAGGTTTTTTACATCACTAGCTGTAAATGCCATTTTTTTGTCCTCCAATTTTATACTAGAAAAAAATTTTTATTTGTTAAAATTATTCTTCAACAACTTCTGCTTCTTCAGCAACTGGAGCTGTCTGTTCGCCCTGACGGCCTTCGATGATAGCGTCAGCCATAGCGCCGGAGATAAGTTTAACAGCTCTGATAGCATCGTCGTTACCTGGGATTACGTAGTCAACTTCGTCTGGGTCACAGTTTGTGTCAACGATAGCAACAACTGGGATACCAAGGTTTTTAGCTTCTGCTACAGCGATTTTTTCTTTACGTGTATCTACAACGAACATAGCTTTTGGCAATGTTTCCATGTTTTTGATACCGCCGATATTTTTTTCGAGTTTTTCGATTTCGAGTTCAAGTTTGATAACTTCTTTTTTAGGAAGAAGATCAAATGTGCCGTCTTCTTTCATTTTGTTGAGCTGTTCAAGACGAGCAATTCTTGTTTTCATTGTGCGGTAGTTTGTGAGCATACCACCAAGCCATCTTGCGTTAACAAAGTGCATACCACATCTCTGTGCTTCTTCTTTGATAGCGTCCTGAGCCTGTTTTTTAGTACCTACGAAGAGAACTTCGCCGCCTTCTGCAGCAATTTCTTTGATGAAGTCGTATGCTTCGTCAAGTTTTTTTACTGTTTTCTGAAGGTCGATGATGTAGATACCGTTTCTTTCTGTGAAGATGTAACGAGCCATTTTTGGGTTCCATCTTCTTGTCTGGTGACCGAAGTGTACACCTGCTTCAAGCAACTGTTTCATTGATACTGATGACATAATTTTTTCCTCCAATTTGGTTAATTCCTCCGCTGTGTTTTGCTTGTTTTACAGCCTATGTCGTGAGACACACCAACTGTAAGGAACACAGCGTGCGTAATGCGCCTAAATATATTACCACAACACACATACAAAGTCAAGTGTCAATACATATTTTTTTACAAAATAACAGGCAAAAAATCTACATTTTTTACAAATATCAGATATCTCAGACATATAAAAAATACCTGTCCGAAAAACAGTTCTGACAGGTATTTTTCCTTTGTTTATTTATTCTTTTTCTGATTCCTCAGCATACCAAGACGGTTATCTGCCAGATAATCAAAATTGTTGCGGCTGTACAGCCTGTCGGCAGGTTTATTTGCAATAAGCATTACAAAAGCATTTTCGTCTGTATTTTCTCTGAACCATTCGTCTATGCGTGCCATTATCATTGAGCCTATACCATTGTTCTGGTAATCTCTGTCAACCATAATATCTGTAACAGCATACGAAACACCGCCGTCACCTATTACCCTGCCGCTTCCGATAAGTTTGTCACCATCATATACAGAAACCGCAAAAAGGCTGTTTTCCATAGCTGTGCGTGCTTTTTCAATATCTTTTGCTCCACCTATACCCGATGCCACCCTTAACAGATTGTAAGCTTCTGCCTCTGGTGCTTTGTTTTCAAAAACAAATTTATCCACATCAAATCCGTTGAGTTTTTTCCAGCATATGTCAAGAGCCCAGTTCTGCATAGGAGAAAACATTCTGCCACGCAGTTCTTCATATCCAACCCACATAAGTGTATGGTCTTTTTCCACAGTAAAAGCATTTTCCATCTTCACAAGCTGTCCCAGATAATATGTCTGTACCGGGTGAAAATAACCGATGCGTCTGTGAAATGTATAATGCTCTGCCGAACATATTTTTTCGCATACATTTACAGAGTATCCGATTTCTTCCATACATTCACGGCTGATACATTCTGTATCGCTTTCATTCCGTTCCAATCCGCCGCCAAGAAAGAAAAATCCTTTTGGTGTTTTTACAACCGCAAATTTTTCTTCGTTATAACAGATTAGATATGCTCCTGTTCTGTCGGTATAATTTGTATTCAATTTTTCGCCAAATACTCTATGCATAAAGTTTCCTCTTTGATAACTTTAAATTTATCGGTTTAATTACAGTTAAGTATATCACTGTTAAAACAAAATGTACACAAAAAGACGGCCGCAAGACCGTCTTTATTTCAAACTATTGCTGTTTTTTTGTTTTACCCAGAACAAAAGCTATAACCAAAGCAACAACTGTAACGCTAAGCCAGCCAAATCCCTGTTCATAAAACGGCAGTTTGCTGCAAAGTGTGCTTACCGCACCAAGCGGAATTATACCCTCAAGTGCATAAATAACACTGATAACAGCTGTAGCACCGATAGTTACCGGATAAATAAATGGATTTTTAATTTTATCATCAAGCAATCCCATAATGATAATAACACTTACCGATGGATATATTGCATTGAGGATAGGTACAGAAATATTAAGAATAGTTGTAAGACCATAGTTGCATACAACCAGTGAGAACAGAGTTACAATCCAAACCATACTTTTGTATGTAGCCCTTGTAAGTTTTGAAAAATATTCCGAAACCGAAGTAATAAGACCTACACATGTTGTAAGACATGCAAGTGCAAATATCGCAGCAAGTATTATTGCACCAAATTCTCCGAACAGCTGATATACAATCTGTCTGAGTGCAACCGCACCGTTTGCACCGATTTCATAAACACCACTGGACTGCATACCCATGTATGTAAGCATAATGTAAATAAGTGCAAGTATAATTCCTGCAAGAACGCCTGCTACAGAAGAATATCTTAAAGAATCCTTTTTCCTGTATATACCAAGGTTTTCAAAGGATTTGGCTACAACAGAAGCAAATACAAGACCTGCTATGGCATCCATTGTAAGATAACCTTCACTGAATCCTTTAAAAAACGGAGACTGTGCATATGCTGGCTGTGCCGCAGCAACAGATTTGTCACCCATAAGCACAAATGCACCAAACACAAATACTACCATAATGATAAGAAGCGGTGTAAGGACTGTGCCTAAACGGTCTACCAGTTTGTTTGGATTAAGAGAAAGCCACGCAGAAAGAGCAAAGAATACCACTGAATAAATAATCATCAGAACAAGTGTATTGCTTTCATCCGAAAGGTACGGAGCAATTGACATTTCAAAAGGCACACTTGCAGCACGCGGAATTGCAAGACCCGGACCTATGGCAAGATAAAGCAGGGTGGTAAAAATCACAGAAAATGTTTTTCCAACACGACCTGTAAGCTTGTCCATACTGCCTGTTTTAACCACAACAATTACAGCCAGAACAGGCAGCAATACGGCAGTAATCAAAAAACCTATGACGGACAGCAGGGTCTGGTTCCCTGCATTTTGTCCTAAAAACGGAGGAAAAATCAGGTTACCAGCTCCAAAGAACATTGAAAAAAGCATAAATCCGACAAATAAAATTTTGTCCTTTTCTAATTTCATTTCTATTTCCTCCTTGTAAAAATATATGTTTAGTATACCACATGCTTAAGCTTATGTAAATTAAGTTTTGGTTGCATTTTTATGACATTTTCTTGCAAAAACAAAAGATGCACAGGTTTTCTGAAAATTCTGTGCATCTTAAGCTGAATTTTAATCAAATTTTATTGCAAATCTTTTTGTACGCGTATTTTTCTCTGTTTCGCCTTTATTTACAAGTATTGCATCCTGCCCTATTTTGACAACATTTTCCCATGCAATTTTTATATCTTCACACCTGCCCAGCAATCCAAAAAAACGCGGTCTTCCAAATATGACAAGATATTTTACCACAGCACTTTCGCTGCAAAACTCTATGTCATCCACACGTCCTATATTTTGTCCGGTGTCAATACTTATAACATCCTTCTGACACAATACCGCCAAGGATACCAAAATACCACCTCTGATATTTATTTTATTCACAGTGATGATAATTTGTTACATATTATCATATTAAGTTTCAAGCTGACTTTTTATATAGCCTATTACATTTTTCTCTATGCGCGATACCTGTGCCTGACTTATACCTATCTCCTTTGCCACTTCAGTCTGCGTTTTTCCTTTTATAAACCGTAAATTCATAATATATTTTTCCCGTTTTTTCAGATTGTGCAATGTGTCCTGCATTATTATTTTAGACCATATAGCTTCTTCAAAGTTATCACAGGATATATGGTCAAGCAGATATACATCACTTGTATCGTCACTGTACATAGGTTCATATAAAGATATCGAAGGTGAAAGAGCATCCAGCGCCCTGCTCACCTGATAACCGGAGCAGTTCAGTTCTTCTGCTATATCCTGAACTGTTGGCTCATTTCCGTTCTGATCGGTAAGTTTTTCTTTTACAGACAACGCTTTATATGCAAGGTCTTTTACAGAACGGCTTACCTTCAACGACTGATTGTCCCTGATAAATCTCTTTACTTCTCCCAGGATCATCACTACTCCATATGTGGAAAACTGAACATTCAGCGAAGTGTCAAAATTATTAAGCGCCTTTATCAGACCTATGCATCCAACCTGAAACAGGTCATCAAAGTCTTCATTTTTATATCTGAAGCGCTGAATTATACTTAGTACAAGTTTAAGATTTCCGAGGACAAGCAAATCCTTTGCTTTTTTATCTCCGTTTTTCATCTTTTGTATAAGGTTATTTCTTTCTTCTTCGTTCAGTTCAGGAAGATTGGCTGTATCAACCCCTGAAATTTCAACCTTTTTGTAATACATGAATGCTACACCTCACAACCTTTTGGTTACAAGGTTAATTATTTGCATTATGTACTTAATTTATAATTGGATATATTTTACCTTTATACAATTTTTTCTATTTCTTTTTTCAGTTTTCTGAATATACGTTTTTCAAGACGTGATATGTATGACTGCGAAATGCCTATTTCATCCGCAACCTCTTTCTGCGTTTTCTCAGGAACTCCGTTCAGCCCGAACCGCATCAATATTATCTCCTTTTCTCTTTTGGGCAAAGTGTGAATAGACTGCCACAGTACCTGCTTTTCACTTTCCTCTTCCATATTTCGGCTTACCTCATATTCATCTGTATACAGTATATCTATAAGATTAAGTTCGTTTCCGTCGCTGTCAACACTCAGTGCATCATCTATGCTTATATCTGTATTTTTGTTGCTCTGTTTGCGCAGATACATCAGAATTTCATTTTCTACACAGCGCGATGCATAGGTTGCAAATTTAATATTTTTTGACGGTTTAAAGGAATTTACTGCTTTTATTAGACCAAGACTGCCTATAGATGTCAGATCCTCTATGTTTACTGCACTGCTTTCAAACTTTTTTGCTATATATATCACCAGCCGAAGATTGTGTACTATCATCTTTTCCCTGGCTGCTCTGTCGCCGTTTTCAAGACCTTTGAATATAATCTGTTCTTCCGTTTCACTTAAAGGCGGCGGCAATGTCTGCGGACCATTTATGTACCATATTATTCCTGTATCCTTTGACAAATTAAGCAACAGTCTTTTCAAATAAAAAATCATATTTTCTCCTTTACAGCTGTTTTTTTATATCTGTTCCAAAAATTGCGGTTACATTTTCACTTAATTTATTATTTACAAAACCTATCAGAACATTGTTTATTACAGTTCCTTCTATAATTATCTTTTCCGCTTTAAGCGACGGTATTATCCCCTCGCCGGTAATGGTATTGAAAAAAACCGGTACAAATACCGTTTTGACATCTGTGTATTTTCCTTTTAAAAAATTATACACATCATTTTTCAGCATTTCCGGCAGTTTCAATGACACCTTTTCAAAGCTTAAAAGTATAACATCTTTATTTGATATTATATCTTTTATCTTTAAACCGCTGTCATAAAATGCTCCTATATCTGTGATACTGAAGTCCCTGAATATAATATCAGCATGGTATACCTTATCCGGAGATATCTTTTCCTTTACCGCTGAAAAAAATATTACAGACAGATATATACCAGCCGATGCTGTAACCAGAATAACAGGGTTTATATTTATATAGAAAAACATATTGTTATGATAAACCGCACTGCTTTTTTCAGAAACCGAAATTACCATTCCCATAAGCAAAATGTTCAGTATAATAAAGCATCCCGTCTGTATCATAAGCTTTTTTACATTTGTTCTTCCAAATGCTGTTACAGCACACAATAATAAAGAAGCCGTTTTCACTGACAAATCCACAAAAATATTTCCGGCAGGTACAAAAATATAAAGGCAAAACAGTGCCCCCGTCAAAGAGGCAATCAGTATTCTTTTTCTGCTGTAGGTATATCCTGCAATAACCGATGATGCTGTCAGCAAAAAATATGTAATCAAAAAATTAACTGCAATCAGAACATCTATATAAACAATCATTACAATCACCTGTTTAATTTTACTGCAAACGGTTTAAAAAATATGTCACAATAAAAAGACAGCAAAAAATATTAAAGAATTGCTGCACTGTATTATTTTAATAAACAAAAATCCTGATGCAGAAATAACTGCATCAGGATTATGATATACATTATTTGATTTAAATTGATACAATGTCAGCTACATGAAGGAAATACGGGTCAATTTCCTTTGTCATTTTAAGAGCTTCTTCAATTTCATAGCTTACAATATGGTATTCGTGAAGTGCAACAACACGGTTGTACTGACCTTCACGGAGAAGTTCAACTGCCTTGCAGCCCATAAGTGTTGCAATAAGACGGTCACGGGATGTAGGAGAACCGCCACGCTGAACATGACCAAGAATTGTTGCGCGTGTTTCGATGCCTGTTGCAAACTGAACAATTTTTGCAATACCTTCTGCATCGCCAACACCTTCAGCAACTACGATAAGAAAGTTCTTTTTGCCGATTTTAAGACTTTCTTTTATCTGATTGATAACATCTTTCTCAAGGTCAAATTCTTTTTCAGGAATAAGCACTGCCATAGCACCGTTTGCAATAGCTGTACTTACAGCAATATGACCTGCATGTCTGCCCATAACCTCAACTACACTGCAGCGTTCGTGGCTTCGTGCAGTATCACGAAGTCTGTCACACATCTGGATGGATGTGTTAAGAGCTGTATCGTAACCGATTGTATAATCACTGCAGGCAATATCGTTATCGATTGTGCCAGGAATGCCAATGCATTTGATACCTTTTTTTGCAATAGCCTGACATCCGCGGAAAGAACCGTCACCGCCGATAACAACCAAAGCATCAATGCCATGTTTCACACAGGTTTCGTAAGCTTTCTGCTGACCTTCTTCTGTCTGGAATGCCTTGCATCTTGCTGTAAAAAGCATTGTACCGCCACGCTGGATAATGTTGGAAACACTTCTGAGGTCCATATCGATAACATTGTCTTCGATAAGACCATTATAGCCGTGGAGAATGCCCTTTACATTAATACCATAGTAAAGTGCTGTACGCACAACTGCCCTGATTGCAGCATTCATACCAGGTGCGTCGCCGCCACTTGTAAGAACACCGATTGTTTTGATTTCTGACATACTTTTAACCTACCTTTTATACGCTATGTTCCCCTGCCCAACAATCAGTTCTATGCGGCTGAACATATCGTGATTTTCATAAACCCAAAGCTTTTGCGGAGCAAGCATCTTCTGTTTTTCTTCTTCAAAATAAAAGTATACCGGCAATTGACCGTTATATTCTTCCAGAATCTGCCTTACTCTGCCAAGGCTCTGAACGTTTTTATTTTTAAAACGGATGTACAGACCGTTCCCTTTTTGTGTTTTGTTGCTGAGCATCTGTTTTGCATCATCAGAGTTTATATCCCATACATTTTCAGCAACAAGAGTTGCCGAGTCATCTTTAAGCGAAACTCTGCCCTTAACAATTACAACATCATTTTCTAACATATTTGCACTTGTTGTGTCAAGTACTTTAGGAAACAAAATCACGTCCATAGTACCCGACAGGTCTTCAACTGTTGCAAAACACATTATATCGTTTTTCTTTGTTGTATGATTACGGCATTTTACAATTGTTGCAACAATTGTCTGTACTGTATTATCGTATACTTCATTACCCTCGCCTGTCAATCGAGAAATGTTGCAAGTAGATATATTTTTAGAATATTCCTTATAATTATCCAGCGGATGCCCCGACAGATAGATACCCGCAAGTGATTTTTCAAAGGTTACAATTTCATACGGTTCAAACTCACTGCAAGGTGGAAAAGTATAATCATTTACCACTTTTTTGCTTGCTGAAATATCGCCGCTTGTCATTGCAAACAAATCCAGCTGGCCTTCAAGATTGCTTTTCACATCCTGCTGAATGCTTTTCTGAACATTTTCAAAGTTGGAATAAAGCTGACGCCGATTTGCCGGAAACGCATCAAAGGCACCGACTTTTATAAGACTTTCTATTGCACGTTTGTTGAAATCCTTTGTCGCCATTCGCTTGCAGAAATCGTAGAAACCGGTAAAATCCCCACCTTCTTCACGCTCTTTGCAAACCAGTTCCGTAAAGCTTTTCCCTACATTTTTAATCGCAGCAAGACCATAACGGATATCATCGCCCTCAACTGTAAAATCCGAAAAACTTTTGTTGATATCAGGCGGTAAAATCTGAATATTCAAGCGTTGACATTCCTGTGTATATTCAAGGATTTTGGCACTGTTTTCGATGATACTTGTAATCATTGCAGCCATAAACTGCTTTGGATAGTGCGCTTTCAGATATGCTGTCTGATATGCAACAAAGGCATATGCTGCTGCATGGGCTTTGTTGAACGCATAGGAAGCAAAACTGGTCATTTCGTTGAAAATGTCTGTCGCAATAGTTTCGGAAACACCATTCTGTTTGCATCCTTCAATAAAGTGACCGCGTTCTTTTTCCATTACATCAGCTTTCTTTTTACCCATAGCACGGCGAACAATATCCGCCTGACCATAGGAATAACCTGCCATTTCGCGGCATATCTGCATTACCTGTTCCTGATAAACGATACATCCGTTTGTAACGTTGAGTATCTTTTCAAGCATAGGATGTTTATAGCTGATGTTTGCAGGATTGTGGCGGTTTGCAATAAATGTTGGTATAGAATCCATAGGACCCGGACGATACAGAGAAATAACCGCAATCAGATCTTCTATATCCACAGGTTTAAGACGCATAAGAACACTGCGCATGCCTTCAGATTCAAACTGGAACACACCTGTTGTATCCCCCTGTGTAAGCATTTCGAACACTTTTTTATCGTCATGAGGAATTTTGTCCATATCAAAATCAGGCTGCACCTGTTTAACCATTTTTGCACAATGGTCAATAACCGTAAGTGTACGAAGCCCGAGAAAGTCCATTTTAAGCAGACCGAGTTCTTCGATTGTTGTCATCGGAAACTGTGTTACAATCTGTCCTTCATTGCTCTGCAAAGGCACATATTCTTCTGCTGCAAGGTCAGTGATAACTACACCTGCAGCGTGTGTGGAAGCGTGACGAGGCATACCTTCCACCTTAAGCGCAAGGTCAATAAGCTCTTTTATCTGCTGGTCTGTATTGTAAAGGCTTTCCATTTCCTTGGAAATAGTGAGTGCCTTTGCGATAGTCATTTTAGGTTCGTTAGGGATAAGCTTTGCCACCTTATCTGCAACAGAATAAGGTATTGTAAGCACCCTTGCGATATCACGGATTGCACCGCGGGCAAGCATTGTACCAAATGTGATGATCTGTGCAACGTGGTCTGCACCATATTTATCTATAACATAATCGATAACCTGCTGACGCTTTTCGTAACAGAAGTCTACGTCAAAGTCCGGCATACTTACACGTTCAGGGTTAAGAAATCTTTCGAAAAGCAGATTGTATTTAAGCGGGTCAATACTTGTTATGCCCATACAATAAGCACAAAGGCTTGCCGCACCTGAACCACGGCCCGGACCAACAGGAATATCGTGTGTTTTTGCATAGTTGATGAAGTCGTAAACAATAAGATAATAGTTTACAAACCCCATTTTTGAAATAACCGAAATTTCGTAATCAAGCCGTGCCTGAATTTCAGGTGTGATTTCCCTGTAATGTTTTCTCAATCCCTCGTTGCAAAGACGCACAAAGAAATCATAGTTGTCACTGCCGTCAGGTGCACGGTATTTAGGCAGCTTTGTAACGCCGAATTCGTAATCGAAATTACATTTTTCGGCAATTTTAACTGTATTTTCGCAGGCTTCCTGTACATACCCGAAAAGATTGTACATTTCTTCACCTGATTTTACATAAAATTCTTCAGTTTCAAATTCCAGTGTGTCAGGGTCGGTAAGAGTTTTGTTGGTCTGCACACAGATAAGTGCATACTGCATCTTTGCGTCTTCCTGTCTTATATAATGACAGTCGTTTGTCGCAACCAGTGGTATATCCAGTTCTCTTGCCAGACTGATAAGTTTTGGCAGAATTTTCTGCTGGTCTTCTATGCCGTGGTCCTGCAGTTCTATATAAAAATCTTCACCGAACACATCTTTATAGAAAAGTGCAACTTCTCTTGCCTTTTCTATATCATCTGCCACAAGTGCACGGGGAATTTCTCCCGCAAGACAGGCAGACAGGCAGATAAGTCCTTCACTGTGTTTTTTAAGCAGTTCATGGTCAACCCTTGGTTTTGTGTAAAAACCATCAATAAAACCATGAGAAACAAGTTTTATAAGGTTCTGATAACCAACTTTATTTTTGCACAACAAAACAAGATGGAAGTATCCGTCCACACGATGAACCTTATCGGTCATACCTCGTGTAGAAACATATACTTCACACCCTATAATTGGTTTTATACCTTCTTTTTTGCACTTTTTATAAAAATCCACACAGCCGTACATAACCCCATGGTCAGTAATTGCCACAGCATTCTGACCAATGCTTTTTACATGGTCAACAAGCCTGTCGATACGGCATGCGCCGTCCAGCAGACTGTATTCGGTATGCAGATGCAGATGTACAAAATTATTGTTCATTGGATTCCTCTTGTTTTGCCATATCGCAAAGTTTTTTCAACCTTCTGTTAAGGGATGATTTTGTCATTGGCGGATTTGTTATTGCTGCAAGTTCCGACAAAGATAATTCAGGATTTTCCATTTTAAGTTCAGCTATGTACTTAAGGTCTTCACTTAAAAATTCAAACTTTCCGTTTGCCATAAGTGTTTCAATTGCCTCTATATGCTCACTCGTTGCCTTTGCAGCTTTTGCAATATTTGCAGTTTCGCAGTTTCTTATGCGGTTTACACGGTTTCTGATATCCTTGACAACCTTGTTGGACATAATCTCCAGACAAGTACTCTGTGCACCTATTGTGGCAAGGAAATCCTCAATTGTTTCGCTGTTTCTTGTATAAACAACAAATCCCTTTCTGCGCTGTGAGATTTTAAATTCAAAACTGTTACGGTAAAGTGTGGCAAGCAGTTTAGCCGCCTTATCTTCGTCAGCTATTGTAAATTCAAGCTGATACTCTTTTTCAGGGTCAGACAGAAAACCGTTTTTTATAAACAGTCCCTGAAAAAAATAAACGGCACATTTTTCACATAAAAATCTGTTTTTCTGAATTTTATGCAGTTTTTCTATGCTTTCTTCTTCAGTTATATGTACAGAAGCAGTCTGTTTACTTGCAGCGCTTTCTTTATTTATAACGTAACTGTCAATTTCAAGGTCATTAAGCAGTTTTTTTGCAATCTTTGTTGATTTTATAATATCAGGCTGCACAACAATCTGTGTAAAGTCACCTTGCTTTACATCATCATAGAAATATCCTCGCAGGAAATTCTGCTTACAGCAGTCTGATTTTGGGTATTTTAAATTATCAAGAGTTTCCAGTTTTGCTTTTTTGGAAAAACTAAGCTCCATCTGCTATTTTCTCCTGTTAATATCGCGGTGATGCACCGTTGTTACATAACCGCTTTCTTTGATATGTTTGTACATTGCGTTGCAGAATGCAACAGAACGGTGTTTGCCGCCTGTACATCCAAAACCTATGGTGAGATGACTTTTCCCCTCTTTTATGTACAGTGGCAAAGAATAATCGATAACATCTGTATATTTTTCCAGCAATTTCTGTGCCTCAGCCTGAGAAAATACAAAATCAACAATTTCTTCATCATTACCTGTTTTTTCTCTCAGACCTTTTACATAAAACGGATTAAGCAGACATCTCACATCAAACATTACATCAACGTCAGCAGGCACACCAAATTTAAAACCAAATGATACAACATCAATTGTAATTGTTTCCTTTACATCCTGAACAGCAAAGGACAGTATTCTGTCCTTAAGCTGTGATGTGGAAAACAGAGTTGTATCAAGTATATAGTCCGCCTGGGCATAAAGCTGATGCAATGCCTCTTTTTCGTATTTAACAGCTTCTTCCAGAGAAAGGTTTTTCCGCAGCATAACCGGATGTTTGCGCCTTGTTTCCTTATATCGGTCAAGAATAACCTTTTCATTGGCATCCAGAAAAATAACCTTTGCATCATTGGATTTCTGAAGCTGCGCTACCAGTTCAAAAAGTTCAGGATGATTTTCACTGTTGCGTATATCGATAACACAGGCAATTTTCTGATTGTTAAGTGTAAATTCGTCGCGCATTTCCAGCAGCTTGATAATAAGCGGTGCGGGCATATTGTCAATACAGAAAAAACCCACATCTTCAAGTGCTTTTACTGCAAGACTTTTGCCTGCTCCGGATAAACCTGTGATAATCAGCAAACTGTTGTCCATTTTACCATCCCCTTGTGCTATAACACATTAAACTATAATCATTTCTTTTTCGATTGCCACACCTGTTTTTTCAAAAACAACTTTTTCTACATATTCTGCAAGTGCAACAATATCACTGCAGGTTGCATCACCTTTGTTTACAATAAAACCCGAATGCTTTTCGCTTACCTGTGCACCGCCTATACTGCAGCCTTTAAGCCCGCACTGTTCAATAAGTGCTGCAGCAAAATATCCGGCAGGGCGCTTGAATGAACTGCCTGCACTCGGTTTATCCAGCGGCTGTTTATCAATACGGCGCTGCATAATATCTTCCATAAACTCAAGGATTTTATCCTTGTCTCCTTTTTTCAGTTCAAATCTGCAGCCTGTGATAAACCAGTCCTTGCCCTGAAAAACAGAATGTCTGTATGCAAAATCACAATCTTTTACATCTATTGTTCTGATTTCACAGTTTTCATCAATATATTCAACTTCACATACCGCATTGCAGATTTCGCCGCCATATGCGCCTGCATTCATATACAAACCGCCGCCAACATTGCCGGGAATGCCATAGCAGAATTCGAGGCCTTCAAGCGAATGCTCCTGCAAAGATTTGCACAGCACATTCATCGGTACACCTGCACCTGCAAAAACAGCTGTTTCTCCAATATAATCCACCTGCTGCATATTTGCAGTTTTAACAACAACACCATCAAATCCGTTATCTCTGAATATAACATTTGAGCCACGGCCGATAATATAATATTTAATTTCGTTTTCTTTTAAAAATTTCAAAAGCTTTACTGCCTGAAACTTATCTTCCGGCAAAGCAACAAAAGATGCATTGCCGCCTACTTTAAAAGTAGTGTGTTTTTTCAGGCTTTCATTTTCAAGAAAAGGAATATTGTTTTCGGTTAAAAAAGTTTTAAGCATTGTATACCCCAAGCATAGCTGCACCGATGATACCTGCATCGTTGCGGAATGTTGCTATTTTAAGTGTTACACGTTTCATAAGATGACGAGCATAGTCTTCTTTGTCAAGATATTCCTGAATTGGTCTCAAAAGACCTTCCTTCTGGTTGGAAACACCACCGCCGAGACAAACAACTTCCGGCTGGAAAATATTTACAACATTTGTGATACCGCAGGCAAGATATTCGATGTAACTGTCAATAACCTGTTTTGCTGTTTCGTCACCAAGTTCATCTGCATCAAAAACTGTTTTTGCATTTACATGTTCGATGTCAGGACAAACTTTCCACAATTTTGAGTCAGGATTTTTAAGCATAGCTTCTTTTGTATCACTGATAAGTGCTGTTGCAGAACAGTATCTTTCAAAACAGCCTTTTCTGCCGCAATTGCACTGTCTTCCGCCTGCGGAAATTACCATATGACCGATTTCTGCAGCAGACTGGTTGTATCCGTTAAGAACCTTGCCGTCAACTATTACACCGGCACCTACACCTGTACCAAGTGTAAGGATAACTGCGTGTTCACAGCCCTTTGCACAGCCTGCAATAACTTCGGCAATAATCGCGCTGTTTGCATCATTTTCTATAAATACTTCTACACCGGGGATCTGTTTTTCAACCTTTTCCTTAAGATGCCAGTCAATATATCCAAAGTTAACATTAAAACCTACAACACCTGTTTCACTGTTAACATTACCCGGTGTACCTACGCCGATTGATGTAATATCCCTGCCAAGCACAAAACCGTTTTCCTGGCAGATGTCCCTGCAAAGATCGCAGATTTTATTTTCAATAACATATTCCGGCTGAGGAAGATTTGTTTTTACTGATTTTCTGAAAAGAATTTCACCATTTTCATTAACAATACCTGCAGCAATGTTTGTGCCGCCAAGATCAATACCAATATAATATTTAGCCATAATTATTCCTCTATCTGTTTTAAAATATACTTGTTATGAATTTTTAACTCTTCAATAAGATTTTCGTAGCTTGCATTGATAATCAGTTCCTGCGGAAAATCGATGCTTTCCAGCATTTTTAGCACATTGCCTGTTGTGCCCAGCTTATAAATTGAATGCGCATCAGAGTTAACTGCAACCTTGCAGCCGTATTTTTTGCACAGTTTTGCAATTTCAACCATATTCTGCTGACCTGCAGGACGTGCCACTTCGCTGTTTACGTTAAGTTCTACTACTTTGTTGTTTTCTGCAAATACAGGTATTACCTTTTCATAATCAAAAAAGTGCTGCACCTGCTCACAGTGCCCTATCATATCTATATAAGGATTTTTGGCAATATTAAGCCAGAGCTGTGTTGCATCTTCGTATGAAAGTGCAGGAATAATCTCCTTGTGTATCGAAGCTACAACCCAGTCAAGGTTTTTAAGATAATAATCGCCTATATCCAAATCACCGTCAATGTTTACAACATCAACTTCTGCACCATACATAACTATAAGATTACCTATTTTTTTAGGTATCTGCCCTTTATTCATAAAATGCCATTCGTGCCCGGAATCAGGCATAAGCGGACCATGGTCAGTAATAGCTATGGCTTTAAGCCCCAGCTGCTGTGCCTGCTTTATCATTTCACTGACTGTATTGAACGCATGGGATGAAAAAAGTGTATGTGTATGTAAATCTGCTATTAATTTCATTAATAACGCCTCTTTTATTCTTCTACACCAAGCTGGCTGAGCAATTCTCTTGCAGCATTATAACCCATTTTCTTCTGACGGTTTGCAATTGCCGCTGTTTCGATAATGATGGAAAGGTTACGGCCAGGTCTTACAGGTACAACAGATTTTATAATGCTGATACCGAGGATGTCCATATATTCATCATACAGACCTGTTGTGCTGTATGTTTTTCCCATTTCCCAGTTTTCAAGCTGGATAACCATATCAATACCCTGTGTCTGTTTAACCGCACCTGAACCATATGCACGGGCAATATTTATAATACCAACACCGCGAAGCTCGATAAAATGACGGATATTTTCCGGTGCCTGACCAACGAGTGTATGGTCAGAAACTTTTCGGATTTCAACAGCATCATCAGCGATAAGACGGTGACCGCGCTTAACAAGTTCAAGCGCTGTTTCACTTTTACCTACACCGCTGTCACCTACAATGAGCACACCTTCACCATAAACTTCAACCAATACGCCATGACGTGTAATACGCTGTGCCAGCTCTACATTAAGATAAGAAATTGCAGATGCCATAAATCCTGATGTTGTCTCGGTTGTTCTGAGCAGAGGTACACTGTGCTGACGTGCAAGTTCCACTACTTCACTGGATATAAGCAGATTGCTTGTGATAACTACTGCCGGAATATCGTGTTCAAACAGTCTTGCAAGCTTTGCCATCTTTTCATCGTGTGAAACACTGTTTACATAACTGTATTCCATACGTCCGATAACCTGAATTCTTGTAGGGTCAAAATGTTCTTCAAAACCCGCAAGCATAAGACCCGGACGGTTAACTTCCTTGCTTGTAATTTTGATATCCTTTGCATCTCCCGGAACATATATAGCTTCCAGACGGTGTCTTTCGATAAAACGTTCTAGTGTAACAAAAAAGCTCATAACATCCTCCTGTATATTTATATATCATTTAAATAGCATTAATATGATAATTTTAGCCATAACTGATATTTGGCATATAATTATACATTATAATAATACTAAATATCTGCAGGAATTACAATATTTTTTAAAAGAAATTCATCGGATTTCCACTTAAAAAATTAAGACCGCAGAATCTGTTTCTGCGGTCCTGATTTTGATTATTTTATACACCAAGCCATGCTTTAAGTCTTTCTTTAGGCTGGAAACCAACTGTGTGTTTAACCACTTTGCCACCTTCAAAAACAAGCATTGTAGGAATGCTCATAACGCCGTATCTGCCTGCAATATCAGGAGACTTGTCAACATCAAGCTTTGCAACCATAACCTTGCCTTCAAGTTCCTGTGCAAGTTCTTCTATAACAGGAGCAATCATTTTGCATGGTCCGCACCATGTTGCCCAGAAGTCTACCAATACAGGCTTATCACTGTTCAATACTACAGAATCAAAATTTTCGCTTGTAAGTTTAATACTCATAATATATCTCCTTTTTTGTGTGATTATCTTTTCTTTGATTACAATATATCAGAAAATTACATTGCTGTATGTAATCTAATCACATTATCTGGTATACTCTGCCAAACGTTTTTTATCTGTAATTACAATTTCTTTTCTTGATACCGTAAGTATGCCTTCCTTTTCGAAATATTTAAGCATACGGGAAACAACCTCTCTTGCACTGCCAAGATATTTTGCAATTTCAAGGTGTGAATAGGTTATCACCGGACCATTTTTTATCAGTTCGTCATAAAGAAAAATGGCAAGCCTTTTGTCGAAACTGAAAAAGAGAATCTGCTGCATTGTCCACATAACATCAGAAAGCCGCTGCGCTTTAAGCTTGTTCTGATAGTTTTCAAAATAAATATTTCTTTCTATAAGGTCACCAAAAGCACCAGACGGCAAAACCCATGCCCTGGTTTCTGTCACACTGTCCACATGAACATCAAACGTTACTTCAGAAAGTACACATGATGCCGAAAGCACACAGGTTTCTCCATCCTCAACTCTGTAAAGTGTAACCTCTTTACCGTCTTCAGACATAATATACACACGCAGTGTACCGCTTTGAACAAAAAGCACACCCACGCAAATCTGGTCGCCGTTATGAATGTTTTCACCAGGTTCATATGTCATGTCATACATTTTTTCACAAAGAAAATCCTGTATGTTAGGTTCAAGTTTATCCCAGAAATCAAAAAACGGTTTTATAAGCTGTTTCTTTTCCTCTTTATTCACAATATGCCTCTCACAATCAAAATATCAGTCTGTTACAACAGCTGTGCCGGAAGCTGTAACCATAATCATATTGCCGCCCTGACCAAGAACTTCATAATCTATATCAACACCGATAACTGCATTTGCACCCATATTGTATGCATGCTTTTCCATTTCCTGCATAGCATTGTATCTGGCCTGTATAAGTTCCTGTTCGTAGCTGCCGCTGCGGCCGCCAAAAATATTTGTAAGTCCTGCTGTAAAGTCTTTTATAAAATCAATACCGGAAATAACTTCTCCAAAAACAATACCTTTATACTCAAGAACTCTTTTTCCTTCTATATTATTTGTGGTTGTAACAATCATACATTAATTTCCTCCTTATATTTTTTATAAAAAGCTATAGCCTTTTTAACAAGTTCCTTGTCGTTTTTATAGCTTACATTGCCAAGAACCTTGTCCATATCCATCCATCGTATATCCGAAACTTCTTCTTCCTGATTAGATGTCTCGTAATCATTTGTTGTGGCAAAGAAATATACTACATCCTTTAAAACATCTTTTTTAGGTGAATATGTAACAACTTCGCGGAATCGTGTATCTATAATTGCATTTACGCCTGTTTCTTCCTTTATTTCACGCACTGCAGTTTCCACTTCTGTTTCTCCTGCCTCCACATGTCCTTTTGGAAAAGACCAGTGACCGCTGTTTGCATGCTTAATAAGCAATATCTGTTCTTTATCTTCTTTAAGGTAGAACACTATTGCACCGCAAGATTTTTCTTTTTTCATAAAATCACCTGCTTTGTTTTTATCCTTCCAGACGTTCAGAAATTTCCGCCCATTCATCCATAAGGTCTTCCATTCTCTGTCTGTCCGATTCCATATTCTGCCACAGTTCTGCCATCTTTGAATGATCAGAAACTATGTCAGGATTCTGCATATCAAGCTGATACTGATCCAGCTTTTCCTGCAGCTGTTCAATTTCACGTTCACACTCTTTCACTCTTGCTCTGTCCTGAGCAGCTTTGCGGCGCTGTTCCTTCTGATTAAGCTGTACTGCCTGTTTTTCTTCTTTTACAGCTTTGTCCACAACTTTTTTTACCATAAACTGTGTTGCAGAACGTTTTGCCATAAAGTCTTCGAAATTTTTATAGAAAACACCTGTTCCGTTTTCCAGGTTCATAATAGGACAGTCAAGACTCTTCATAAGAAAGCGGTCATGGGTTATCACCACAATTGTTCCCTCATATTCCATAAGAGCATTTGTGATTGCTTCTCTCATATAAATATCGAGATGGTTGGTAGGTTCGTCAAGAAACAGCAGATTTGCACGGTCAAGGCTGATTTCGCAAAAACGCATTCTTGCCTTTTCACCGCCTGACAAAGCACTGCTCTCTTTAAAAACATCGTCACCACGGAAACCAAAGCGGGCAAGATAACTGCGGACTTCAAGCTGTGTCCATTTTGGTCTCAGTGCCCATATATTGTCTATAACACTGCCGCTTTTGTTAACTATATACTGGTCAAAAATCGCAGGTTTTACACCTGTGCCGATTTTTATTTTACCTCCTAACGGGCGGTTGCGGCCTGTTATTGTATTTAACAGAGTAGTTTTACCCGTACCGTTTGCCCCAGCAATAATCAGCCTTTCACCACGGCGCAAGTCTATATTTAGATTTTCTATAAGCTTTCTGCCGCCTGCCTGCACCTCAAGTTTTTCGATGTTAAGTACTTCATCGTAAGGTTTTACATCAAATTCAAACTTAAATTTAAGCGGTACACGGACAGGACGAGGTTTTTCAGCAATTTCCATTTTTTCCAGCTGTTTGCGGCGGCTTTTTGCCATATTGCTTGTACTTGCACGCACAAGGTTTCTGGCAACATAGTCTTCCAGTTTTGCAGCTTTTTCCATGTCAGCTTCGTACTGTTTCTGCTGAAGTTTAAGCTTCTCCTCTTTAAGCACGGAAAATGCAGAATAATTGCCTTTATATTCGTACATAAAGGTATCTTCCACTTCCCATATGCGTTTGACAAGTTTGTCAAGGAAGAAACGGTCGTGGCTGACTGTAATAATTGCACCTTTATAGTTTGACAGATATTCTTCAAGCCAGGTAAGGGTATCAAAGTCAAGATGGTTGGTAGGTTCGTCAAGGATAAGAACATCAGGATTTTCAAGCAGGAGTTTTGCAAGGTTGAGACGTGTTCTTTCGCCACCTGACAGAACACCTACCATTTTGCTGTGTTCCTCTTCTGTAAATCCCATACCATTGAGCATCTTTTTAATCTGAAAATCAGTATTGTATCCGTCTTTGGAATAGATTATATTCTGCAGATTGTGATATTTTTCTATTAAATCAGCATCATCAGGGTCAATTGTAAGCTTTTTTTCCACCAGTTCAAGCTCTTTGACTGCTTTGAAAACCTCGGCAAAAACAGTTTCCATTTCGGAATAAAGAGTATTGTTAGGATTCAGCCCGTCAGTCTGCTTAAGATAACCAATTGTCACATTGTCTGCAACAATGATTTCCCCTTCATCATTTTCAAGTATGCCCATAAGCATATTGAGCAGTGTTGTCTTGCCTGCCCCGTTTTCGCCTATGATACCGATTCTGTCATTTTCATTAACAACTGCGGAAATGCCCTGTACGATAACATCAATACCGTAGCTTTTTCCCACATTGTCCAAAGTTATAAGCATATTTAAATTTATCCTTCTCTTGTAAGTTCTGCAAGCTGACCTTTTATAAGCGGAAGAAGGTCATTAACTGACATTTCCACCTGTCTGCCGATTTTGCCTGCACTGAAAATAATTGTATCAAAATCCTGTGCAGTGCTGTCTATATATGTAGGGAACATCTTTTTCATACCTATAGGGCTGCAGCCGCCTTTGATATATCCTGTTATTTTTGTGATATCTTTTACAGGAATCATTTCTACAGATTTCTGACCGCTTGCTTTGGCTGCTTTTTTAAGGTCAAGCTCTTTTTCAACAGGAACAACAAACACACAGTTTCCTTTTGGACCTACACACACCAGTGTTTTAAACACCTGTTCATATGGTTTGCCAATTGCATCTGCAACCTCTTTGCCGTCCATAAATTCGCCGCTTCCATCACCATATTCATAGCTGCTGTGTGGTATTTTTTTCTGATCAAGTAATTTTTCTACAATAGTTTTCTGTGGTTTTGCTGCCATAACTTTTCCCTCTTTTTATAATTTACTTTCTATCCAGTTGTATACATCAGTGTATACTTCATCTTTGTTGAGTTCATTCAGCATCTCATGTCTGCCGCCCTCATAAAGTTTCAGAACAACATCTTTTACGCCGTTTTCCTTATAGGTTTCATAAACCTTTTTAACACCTTTACCCCATTCGCCAACAGGGTCCATATCGCCCGAGAAGATAAAATAAGGTATATCTTTTCTTGTATTTTCATAACATTCCTTGCTGTTTGCAAGCGAAAGAATGCTTATAAGGTCCTTATATCCGCTGAGAGTAAAATAGAAACGGCAGTATTCATCCGCGCGGTATTTTGCAACCTGTTCTTCATCCCTTGTAAGCCAGTCACTGGCTGTTTTAGGATTTTCGATTTTATCAAGATAGCTGCCGAAAATTATTTTTGCGATAAGTTTTGATGTTGCCTTTTCACCCTCAATTTTCATAAGAAGACTGATAAGTGCTTTGCCTGCAGCTTCCATAGGGTTTGGACCGCCTGTACCGGAAATAAGCACACCGTCCAGAAGATACGGATATTTTGCAGCAAATGCCCGTGCATAAAAAGACCCCATACTGTGTCCAAGCATAAACAGCTTAAGCTGAGGAAAGCTTTTGCGCACTCTGCCTGCTGTTGTGGCAAGGTCACTTAAAACATGCAGATATCCGTCTTTGTGTGCCATAAATCCAAGCTCGGATTTATCATTTACACTGTTCTTATGTCCAAGATGGTCATGTGCCACCATGACATAACCATTCTGTGCCATAAAAGTCATAAATTCTTCATATCGCTCGGAATGTTCTATCATACCATGGGATATCTGAACAATTGCCTTATATGGCGGATTTTGCGGTCTGATAATAAAACCGTTTATTGTATTTGTGCCGTTTGATGATTTAAAGCTGAACTTTTCCTTTATTGGCGATAACATCTTCCAGACCCTCCAGAATAATATTTTTAAGCTGTGTATAGTCCTGAACTGTATATTTAGGTTTGATGTTTGTATTGTTAGGCTGATTGTCAAAGTTTATCCAGCAGGTATCAAGACCTGCGTTTATACCGCCTTTGATATCAGACTGCAGCCGGTCGCCTACAACAAGCACCTTGCTTGTATTTTCCACACCCAGATCTTTGAGTGCCGCAAGGAAAATCTGTTTGTTTGGTTTTGTTGCACCAACCTTTTCGGATGTATAGATACCGTCAGCAAAAGCTGCAATACCGCTTATTTTAAGACGGTTCATCTGCACAGCTTCGATACCGTTGGTAACTATAGCTATTGTTGCATAGTCTTCCACATCTTCAAGAAATTCAATTGCACCATCGATAAGTACTGCTTCTTCCTTGAGAAATGCCAGATAATCTTTATTCATTTTTTCGGCATTTTTTGTATCGGCATTTACTGATTCACAGAATTTCTGAAAACGTATTTTACCTATAAGATGTTTTTTTATTCTGCCTTTTTCCAGGTCCTGCCACAAAGCTTCGTTGATATTGTGGTAGTTTGTCAGATTTTCTTCTGTGACAGAAATATTATATTTTTCAAGCACTTTTATAAGTGCCTGTCTTTCACAGTCTTTAAAGGACACCAAAGTGTCATCTGCATCCAAAAGCAAACAATTATATGCCATTACGCACCTCTGCATTATAAAGAATAATTATTATATAATTATACAATATAATGCAAAAAAAATAAAGGTGGTAAACCACCTTTATTGTGTAAATTATATTAAATTTCTGTACGGCCTTTTAATGCCCTGAACAATGTTACTTCGTCAGCAAATTCAAGACTGGAGCCTACAGGAAGACCATAAGCAAGTCTTGTAACCTTTATATCCATAGGTTTAATAAGTCTGGAAAGATACATTGCAGTTGCTTCACCTTCTACTGTAGGGTTTGTAGCCATAATAACTTCCTTGACTGTATCATCAGAAAGACGTGCAAGCAGTTCCTTGACAGTAAGCTGGTCAACACCAATACCGTCAAGTGGCGAAATAAGCCCGTGAAGAACATGGTAGGTACCTTTATATTCCCTTGTTTTTTCAAAGGTTGTTATATCCCTTGGACTTTCCACAATGCAGATAACCGATTTATCACGGCTTGCAGAATCACAGATTCTGCACACTTCCTTTTCGGTAAAGTTCTGACAAACAGGACAGCGATGAATCTGACTGTGCACTGCCATAATTGCATTTGCAAATTCTTCTGCCTCAGCTTTATCCATAGAAAGCACCTGATAAGCCATTCGGGTTGCGCCCTTGCGGCCTACACCGGGAAGTTTCTGAAAGTTATTTATAAGTCTTTCCAGCGGTTGAGCATTAAAATCAGCCATAATTAAAACATACCAGGAACGTTAAGACCGCCTGTTACCTTTTCCATTCTTTCTTCGCTGTCTTTTTTAGCTTTAGCGATACCATCGTTTACAGCTGCTGCAACAAGGTCTTCGAGCATTTCAATATCTTCAGGATCAACGATAGATGCATCAATTTTGATGCCTACAACATCGTGTTTGCCGTTAACTGTAGCTTTTACAACACCGCTGCCGCTTTCGCCAACATATTCTGTTGTATCAAGTTCTTCCTGCAGAGCTTTCATGTCATCCTGCATTTTCTGAGCCTGTTTGATAATCTGGTTCATATTCTGTGGGCCGCCGCCCATACCTTTTGGCAATCTTGCTTTCATAATATATATCTCCTTAAAAATTTAATCATTTATATTTACTTCAACACCGCTGTTTCGCAGTGATAAAATATCTTCAAGTCCGTCACTTTTCGGCTGTTCAAATTTATCGGCAATATTTTTGTAACCGCCGATATTGTGCATTTTACCGCAGGCCTGCTGAATTGCCTGTTTTACAATTGATGCTGCTTCACGGTTACCGCGCAGATAGTTGTTAAGTGCTTCGTGGCCATCAATGTATACAATATTATTATAAAGATAAGCTTTTGAACCTTTGAGCAGTGAATATAAAGGCTTGTCCACTGTACCAACAATATCAATTGTATTAAGCCATTGTGCAAAAGGAATAATTTTTTCCTGCTGTGACTGCGGTGCTGCCTGCTGTTTTGGTGCAGGGGCTGCCGGGCGCTGCTCCTGTGATGCCGGAACAACCGAAACAGGAACAACCTGTGTATTGCACAATGTGTATATTGCTATATCAAGAGAAATTTTTGCATTCTGCCCCTTTGAAATGGATTCAAAAGCAGTTGTAAATGCACTTAAAGCTGTCTGTATAAATACATGATTTGTCGTCTCTGCCTGAATTTTGATTTTTTCAAATTTTTCAGGTGAAACATTAAGCAGCTGATATGTGCTCTTTGGCAGATTTGCAAGCAACAGGTTGCGGAAATGTGTAATCAGCTCTTCACAAAGGCGCTTGATATCCACCGACCGCTGTTCAAGAAGCAGAATCTCCTGCAAGGCAGAAGGCAAATCCTTTTTGATCATACAGTCTGCAAGGTTGAGTATTTCTTCCTGTTTGGAGATACCCGCTACATCTGCAACGATATCATCATTGATAACATTGCCGCGTGAAAGACAGGTATCAAGTATAGATGCTGCATCGCGCATTGCACCGTCTGCAAGGGATGCTATTGTACGTGCTGCGGACTGTGAAAGTTCGATATCTTCGCAGTCTGCAATATACATAAGTGCTTCGCCGATTTCTTCTATACTGAGTTTATTGAAATCATATCTCTGACAACGTGAAAGAATGGTTGCAGGCACCTTGTGCAATTCTGTTGTTGCAAGAATAAACACAACGTGTGCAGGTGGTTCTTCCAATGTTTTGAGCAAAGCATTGAATGCCGCTGTAGAAAGCATATGAACTTCGTCGATGATGTATACCTTGTATTTTGCCATAACAGGCAGATACATTACTTCACTTAAAATATCGCGGATATCTTCAACGCTGTTGTTGGATGCCGCGTCCATTTCGGTAACATCGTAAACAGACTCGTTTTCGATGCCTTTGCAGACATCACACTGAAGACAAGGTTCGCCATTATGATTGTGCTGACAGTTGATTGCTTTTGCAAAAATTTTTGCACAGCTTGTTTTGCCGGTGCCTCGTGTGCCTGTAAAAAGAAATGCATGACCGATTTTGCCGGCTGCAATCTGATTTTTAAGACTTTCAACAACAACTTTTTGACCTACAACTTCGGAAAAAGTTTTTGGACGATATTTTCTGTACAATGCCATATGTGCCATAATAAAACTCCTTCCACTGCATTTTAAAACAGGACAGGCTATTCGCCTTTGGCGTTTATATTGTTTTATATGCAAACAAACTTCGATATCGCAAAGTCCAACCACTTAATGCTGCTTGGTTCCCCACCTGACATGGTTCATGGCGGCCAATCGTATCCCGCCTGTTTGCATACAGAACAATACAATTAATAGCTCTGTCCTTCAACTGTTATAGTTTACCACATATCCAAACTTTATTCAAGTACATATTTTACAAATTATACTATCAAATAATAACCGCTTAAAAAATATATGTTTTAATCAGCAATTTATAAATGCATATATTTTTAATTGTAAAAATATTATGATTCTTTTATAATGTAATAAAGCATCAATTCGATAAATTTGAATAGGTAAAACAGATGCAAGGACTCCAAGGGGGCAAATTTAATGAAGATAAAGCAAATAATTTCTCTAATAATGATTTCTGCAATCGTGTTAGGGGTTTTGACCGGATGTGGCACAGACAGCTTGCCGGAGAATTCAGCAGCAACTCTTATTTCAGTAGAAGAAGATGCAAAACTAAAAGAGGATTTGCAAAACGATATTTATGCTATCCTTAATACAGAAACGGAAATTGTCCATTCTGATACCTACATCCCCGGTGAGACTTACAC
The DNA here is from genome assembly GCA_017505635.1 of Oscillospiraceae bacterium. Lineage (GTDB taxonomy): Bacteria > Bacillota > Clostridia > Oscillospirales > Ruminococcaceae > RGIG3102. Next base: position 97,421 of record JAFVOU010000016.1, read on the forward strand.
TGGAACAGCATACTATGTTTCTGCTGATGGCAATGATAACAACGATGGTTTAACGCCAGAAACAGCATGGCAGTCAGCCGCAAAAGTAGGCAGAGAGTCTATGGAAGGTGGCGTTCTTCAATTTGGTGATGCTGTGTTCTTCCGCAGAGGTGATATCTTCCGTTCTTTTGACTTTGATGCGGGAGCAACACCATTTACTTGCCGTAGTGACGGAATAACCTATTCCGCTTATGGTGAGGGTGACAAACCGATTATCACAAGTTCTCCCGAAAACGGTACGGGTGCCGAGAAGTGGCAGCTTGTCTATGAGGATGAAAATGGTGTTAAAATCTGGCAGTTTTACAATCCCTTGAACGATATTGCTATGGTAGTTTGTGACGATGAGGTCGTTGCCGACCGTGTATACGAATGGTGTGTCCAAGAAAACATAGAAGATGGCAGCGCTTATGAATCTTGTATCCCTGGTGGCTGGTGGATGCATGAAGATAAGGGCGTTGAATTGGTGGGAGAATTGCTTCCATTGGAAGAGACATTAACAGAAGATATGACCTTTGTCAGTCGTCCGGCCCGTATGCCTATGCAGGAAGATTTTGGTTCTTCGGGAACTGGCCCGTTATATCTTCGCTGTGACAAAGGTAACCCCGGCGATCTGTTTCATTCCATCGAGTTTTCCGGCTTTGAGGTCTATGGTCTTATTTGTCTGGAAGCAGATGATTTGGTTTTCGATAATCTCTGTCTGAAATACACGGGAACTTCTTACATCAAGAATTGGTATCATTGGAAAGCCTATCAAAATACCATCATTCAAAATTGCGAATTTGCCTATGGCGGTGGAAGTGTTGGCTATTATCGTACCGCAGATAGTGGCATACGAATCATTGGCACCATGGGAGATGGAATTTACTGTGTTGTGCGAAATACAACAATCCAAAACAACTATTTTCACGATAGCGCAGCATCTGCTGTGGTATACGAAGCTTCAAATTTTGATGTACAGGAACCTGCTCAAGACTTTGGCTACCTCCATTTGTTAAACAATGTGGCTGTCAATACCATGGGAATTCGATTGGATTCCTCTGTTGACCTTGAATTGCAGCAACTCGATTCCGTAGTCATTAAGGACAATCAAATCTGGAACACCGGTCGAATGGACAATGGTAAATACTACTATTCTGAAGGTGCTCTTATTATTTGGGGGAACCGTTTCGATGAATGTATCGTGGAAAGCAATATCCTTTATTGCACCGAAAACGGACACCCTGCTGGCAATGCACTTTTGAGTCCATGGGTGTACGCAGAAGAAACGGGATATAATATTCCCACATTTGCAGACAACGTTTATTTACAGCATAGTGATAGGAAACTGGCTATGTTCTGGGGACACGGTGAAGAGAGTTGGCACATCGACAATGAAAACGATGTTGAAAAATACATAGATATGATGGGAGACACCACCAGCAAATTCTATATTATTCCGGCGAAATAAAAGTGCGCCATCAAAATTACAATGCGGGACTAAAAATCCCGCATTGTAGCATTTTATATTCTTTTGCAAAAAGCCCCCTTGACAAATCCCGTCTCAATCACAGCTTTTATTAAAATGTGCAACAGCATTTAATTATATTACTGACTGTTCGTAAAATTCCAATTTGACAAAGTAGTGTGATTGCATGGATATGATTGGAATACTTCAACTGGCAGCATTTCAAACCTAGAGATTCTTCGGCTAAAGTCTCAGAATGACATAAAATTCAATATTACTGACATCAACAAAACAAAGCTGTTTCTGTATTTTACTACAAAAACAGCTTTATTTTTTATGCTTCGTAAATTATATTTGCAAGTGCAAAAATAGAAATCCAGGTATAGGCACCCACAACACCGTCCTGTGCAAGACCAACATGCTGCTGAAAACTTCTGACCGCAATATCTGTTTCATCACCAAAATATCCGTCTTCCACAATAATATTATGGGTAGGATATTTGGCAAGTATTACATTCATTGCCGCCTGCATTGTTTCCACCTCTGCCCCGGAGTCACCATACTGCAAAGGTTTTGCGGGATAGTTTGGAAAATACACAAAATCACACTCCTTTGATATATTTTATTATCAAAGGCCGTTTTTTGTTACATCTGTCAGTCCAGATCAAGGTAGCTTACAGTTTCGTTTAAATCCACAATTATTTTATTGCAGACATCACAATAATACGCTGCGGAAAACTCTGTACCTACAAAATTACACAATGATATTTCATCTTTGCGTTTAAATATAGTAGCCTTGTTTCTTGTTGTCCACAATGGTGGGGATTTTGCTGATATTGCACCTTTTTTCATTTCCTTGTTGCAATAAGGGCAGTTCATAGCATTCTCCTATTTTGCTGTTTTAAGTGTGTGCAGAAGTTTTATGAAGTCCTGTTTACCCCAGATTACAGGTACAGGATAAAGCGGATTTGCTTCTGCCGATGCCCATTTGATAATCTGCGGGATATCTTTCTGCTGTATCATATCCATACCTGCAGGCAGACTCATCTGAACTTTAAGGTCATCTATCCATTCTATAAATTTAAGGGCTTTTTCCCTATTGTCTGCACCCTGCATACCGCATACATCAGCACAGTCTGCAAGTTTATCATATACTGCAGGACCAAACTGACGCATAACGTGTGGCAAAATAACCGACATAGCCAGACCGTGTGGTACACCGTACAAACCGCCAAGTGTGTGACCTACAGCGTGAACATAGCCTACACAGCCGCGGGTGAAAGCACGGCCTGCATAAAACGCCGCTTTCTGCATATTCTGTCTTGCCTGCATATTTTTGCCGTCTTTATATACCACAAGCAGATTTTCGTGAATAAGGCGGATCGCATCAAGGGCCAGTTTCTTTTCAAGTTTTGTAAGATATGTATAGTTTGTATAAGCTTCAACAGCATGACAGAGCGCATCCATACCTGTTGTTGCGGTTACAAATGGCGGCAGACCGATTGTAAGCTTAGGGTCAAGCACTGCATATTTAGGGATAAGTGCTGTATCATTGATAGATGCCTTGTGATGTGTTTTACTGTCGGTGATAACTGCTGCAACTGTAGTTTCGCTGCCTGTGCCCGATGTTGTTGGTACAGCAAAGAAAATTGGTATTTTCTTCATAACTTTAAGCAGCCCCTGCAGCTGTGCCACAGATTTGCGTGGCCTTGCAACACGTGCACCTATTGCTTTTGCACAGTCCATTGGTGCACCACCGCCAAACGCAACAAGACCGTCGCAGTTATTTTCTTTAAAAAGTTTATAGCCTGCTTCTACATTGTCGCTTGTAGGGTTTGGTTCGATATCACTGAAAACAGTAAACTTAACCCCTTCTTTTTTCATAGCCTCAAACATCGGCTCCGGCAGACCTATTTTCATAAGCCCGTTATCAGTAACTACCAATACGTTTTTAACGCCCTTTTCTTTAATCCACGCAGGCAGACGAAGCACGCTGTCCGGGCCTTCAATATATTCCGGCATACGGTAAGGCAATGCATAGTTGCCTATCTTCATTACAAACTGGAAAGTTCTGCAAAATGTTTTATACATACTGTTGGCCCCCTTTGTTTCTTCTGTTACGGTTTCATCTGTTTTGTGCATAGTTATTGCATCTATCGGACAAGCCTGTTTGCACAGGCCACAGCCGATACAGTCTTTTTCGTTTATCAGCACGGCTTTTGTGTTTATATCGCCACGGTATTCAGCATCAGATATTTTAAGACATTTCTGCGGACATACCTCCACACAAACCGAACATCCAACACAGCTGTGTTTTATATATGGTTTTTTCCAGTCTTTTTTAGGCTGTTTTTCCACAGCTTTACCATTTTCATCGTTAACTGCATTCTGTGGACATACCCTGCCGCACAGACCGCATCTGATGCATTTGTCTTCATCAATTATATGTTTTTGTTTAAGTTCGCCACTTATGGCATTTACAGGACATTGTTTTGCACACAATGTACAGCCGATGCATTTATCGGTTATTGCATAGCTTTTCATATTATGCCCCCTATCCTCCGGCAACCATTGACATAAATATCACCTGGTCACCGTCTTTAAATTTTATATTTTTATCTGCCTGCTGACCATTGACCAGCAATGCACAGCTTTTGATATTTTTATCGGTAATTATATTTCCGCGTTCTGCTGCAAGCTGTTTCAGTTCCTCATACAGTTCTTTGACTGTAGCCGCTTCCGAAACAAATTCTTTGATACCGCTGTCCAGCCGCAGCAAACCAAAAAGTTTTACAGTTACCATAATTACCCTTTCTATATAATATTCAGTCTTCGCAGAGTTGCCTTTGTAGGAACACCGTTTTTATCCCAGCCTCTTGCTGCATAATATGTTTTTTTCATTACATCAAGCGGCACCACTGTTTTTGGATTGTTTTTGTCCTGAGGCACCTTTGTAAGTCTTTCCGGCAGTTTATCATCCTTTTCGGTAATGCCAAAACGGCTGTTTACATAGCGCTCAAGTGTATATCCGCGTTCACCGCAACGGATATATTTACCAAAATTCATCGGCATATTAACTGCATATGGGAAAATTTTAGTGTGGTGGAATACCGGAAGATGCAGCATTAAAGCTGTAGGACATTTATTTATAGCTCTCAATGCAAAACCTATATGCGGTATTGCCGCATTTGCTGCTTTGGTAATCGGTCCGTTTGGCTGTGTAATAAGAAAACCCGGGAAGAATGCATAGGATGTAAACAGACACTGACCTGATGCAGAAATCATCTCCATAAGATTCTGGAACAGCATTGTAAAATCCGCTTTTGCCTTTGGTGTGTTAGGATTTGTATTAAGCCCCAGCCCCTCCAGAATAACAAGATAACCGCCGTTGAGATGGCATCCGCCACGGTTTGAAACTGCATAGCCAAGTCCCTGTCCTGCCGCCATACGAGGTTCATACGCTGCAAGTTCAAGCCCTTTTACATTCATTGCAAATTCTTCACCGCCGTATTTTTTACTTAAAAAGCGGCTGCCTTCAGCAAGTTCGTCACCAATACCTCTGCGATAGGCAATATCCTCCCAAAGCTTTGATATTCCCTCTGTTTTTCCGAATTCAAGACCGTTTGCCCACAGACCTTTTTCATTTGCTTCCATAGCATAGGACAATGTATTGGCTGCAGATATGGTGTCCATACCAAGTTCATCGAGCTCGTAGTTCCATCGGTTAACAAGCTGCAGATTATCATTTAAAATACCGCCTGCCAGAAGACCCAGGGTTTCAAGTTCAGGACCTTTAACCTGCTTGCCGTCAACCATTACCGTACGGGCACATTTAATCGGACAGGTCATACAGCCTTTATTTACAACATTGTACTGTTCTGCAAGTGTTTCGCCGTTTACCTTTTCAAATTCGGGATTTCTGCCATATGTATAATTCTTTGTTGCAAGCAAACCTCTCATCTGCATACTGCTGACAAGCCCTGCTGTGCCAAGTCGCGGCAGCTGATTGCCTGTAAGCGGATGTTTTTTAAGGTATCTGAACCATTTTTTATTCCATTCGATTGTTTTTTCACGGTCATATATCGGAATTTCGTGATTTCCTGCTGCTGTTATAGCCTTGATATTTTTGCTGCCGAATACAGCACCAATGCCTGCACGGCCAGCCGCACGTTCACCACTTAAAACTGCAGCATATTTAACAAGGTTTTCGCCTGCAGGTCCAATGCAGATATGTCCGTACTTTGCTTTTTCTCCGTTTGATGCTTTAATTTTTTCCTCAAGCATCTCCTGGCATTCAGATATCTTTGTGCCCCACATATCGTCTGCGCTGTGGAAGATAAACCTGTTGTTGTTTATCTCAATCCAGGTTTTCTTGCTGCATTTTCCTTTTATGACAAGTGCATCATAACCTGCCTTTTTAAGATAATACCCAAAGCTTCCGCCACAGTTTGAAGAAGCCAGAATACCTGTAAGCGGTGAAAGTGCAGATATGTTGAAACGGCTTGAGCTTGGTGCACCTGTTCCTGTAAGCGGACCTGTGGAGATAACAATGATATTCTCCTCGCCAAAAGCATTTTCAGTGCCTTTGAAATGGTCGCTTAGTATCTTTGCCGCCATAATTTTGCCGCCGATAAAAAGTTCGCGTTCCTTATCGGACCAAGGGTATTCGCTGATTTCTTTTGTGGTAAGGTTTATCTGCATAACCCTTCCCATATATCCTGTATATCTGCTTTGCATACTATTCCCCCTTTGTGTGCAGAGCTTTTATGTCATTAATCTGCGCATTGTACTAATTGTTAATTAAATAACATTTATAATTTATTTAATAATTTAAATTAAGTATTACGCAAATTAATTTTATAATCTTAATATACCATATATGCTATTTATTTACAACAATTATAATAAATCTTCAGATATATACGCAAAAAAATAAAAACCTGTTCACGACGAACAGGTTTTTATATATTTAACTTTGATTATTTAACGATTTCGCCTTCAGAAACACCGCCACAAGCGTTGTTTTCGTCTGTGTCAATGTGCATAGCTGTTGCGAAAGATGGGCTTACGCGTACAACAACATCATCAAATACGAGTGCACGACCGCATGTGTCAACTTTAACTTTAACGATTTCTTTGTCTGCTACGCCAAAGCTCTGTGCATCTTCTGGTGTGATGTGGATGTGTCTTTTTGCAGCGATAACGCCTTCTGTAAGTTCAACTTCGCCAGCTGGGCCAACAAGTTTGCAGCCAGCAGAACCAGCAACATCGCCGGATTCTCTAACTGGAGCAGCGATACCGATGGAACGAGCATCTGTAAGAGAAAGTTCTACCTGTGTGCCTTTTCTAACTGGGCCAAGGATGGAAACATTTTTGAGTTCTTTTTTAGGACCAACAACTGTTACTCTTTCTTCGCAAGCGTACTGGCCTGGCTGGGAAAGGTCTTTTTTCTTTGTAAGTTCGTGGCCTGCACCGAAAAGAATGTCAAGATGTTCCTGGGACAGGTGAATGTGTCTTGCAGATGTTTCAATCAAAATTTTTGCCATTTATATATCCTCCGTTTTTAATAAACATTTGTTTGTATACTAATGATACATTAAAACTGCAAAAAAAACAATAGATATTTAAAGAAATTTAGCTGTTTTGTTATATTTTAAACATTTGCACAAATTGTTATTTTAAAGATAAAGATGATTGTAGATATTAACCACATACATTAACAATTCATATCAAAAACGAATATACTGTATCAGGTGATGAATATGAAAAACAGATATGACCGGTTTTTGTATATAAAAACTCTGCAGGAAAACACAGGCAGAATTATTATGGATAAACTTTTTGATAAATTCTGCAGCTATATAAACTACCGCAAGCTGTACGCAACTCTCCAAAAATGCAGCAAAACTATCATAATAAACGACCCCATAAATGCATTTTTTGATACCTTGTGCCGTACTGTCATCGAAAAGTATATCTGCGACGGCAACTGCACTATATACCTTATAATGTCCCCATATCACAAAAAAGAGGTAATATACAGCCTGTTAGTTGTAAATAACAAATCTTTAGCTCTAAAAGTATCAAATCTGCCGCTTTGTAAAGTCTTTCAGCCTTACACCATTGATTTCAGTGCTGATGATATAAAATATCTTAATCATTCCTATAAAATCTTCAGAAACAGCAATAAAATACAGCAGGAATAGCCTATACTGGCATTTCCTGCTGTTGTTTTTTTATTTTGCAAGTTTGCGAATGATTGACATTGGTTCAATTTCTGTTTCACAAGGAACAGAGTATGGCATCATAGAATGAGCTGTACTTTCGATTTCAGAACCTTCGCCGTCAAAAATCTTTGCTGGTGTAAACGAAATTACTGTGCCGTCCGGCTGCAGAATTTCAAGCTGGTCACCCAGAACAAATTTACCGCGCTGTGAGCAGTAAAGCATACCGTTTTCCCATCTTTCCACAACACCAAGCAAATCCCATTCTCTGATATAAGTTGAGGAATCTGTTGTCTGGGTTGCGTTTTCCCTGCCAAAATAGAAACCTGTGGAGTATCTGCGGTGGCTTGTTTTTGTAAGTTCATCAAGCACCGGAATAGGACAAAGAAAATTGTCCGGATTTTTTACATATTCATCAAGTGCCATACGGTAAGCCGCTGTTACTGAAGCAACATAGTAAAAACTTTTTGCTCGTCCTTCGATTTTAAGGCTTGTAATGCCTGCCTTTGCAAGCATATCTATATTCGGAGCCATACATAAATCGTTTGCATTCATTATGTATGTGCCTTCTTCTGTTTCGTTTATGTCAAAATACAAGTCCGGGCGTTTTTTCTCAACCAGCTGGTACTGCCAGCGGCAAGGCTGTGAACATTCGCCGCGGTTTGCATCGCGGCCGTTGAGATACTGTGACAAAAGACATCTGCCGGAAAAGGACATGCACATAGCACCGTGTACAAATGCTTCTATGTCAAGGTCTGCAGGTGTTTTTTCGCGGATTTCGATGATATCTTCAAGACTTGTTTCCCTTGCAAGCACAATACGTTTTGCACCAAGTGCATAAGCTGCATTGGCAGTTACATAGTTCATAATACCAACCTGTGTGGAAAAATGAATTTCCATACCGGGAGCATTTTCCTTTACCATTGCAAGAACACCAAGGTCTGCAACGATAACAGCGTGAATGCCTGTTTCGGCAACTTTTCTGATAAATTCAGGCATTTTTTTAACATCTGCATTTGTCGGTACAGTGTTAAGTGTAAGATAAACCTTTTTGCCAAGGCTGTTTGCATAGTCTGCAGCTTCTTTAAGCTGTTCGAGAGAAAAGTTTTTTGGAGCAGCACGCATGCCAAAGTCTTCGGCACCAAGATAAACTGCATCGGCACCATAGGCAAAAGCGTATTTAAGTCGCTCCATATCCCCTGCCGGAGACAAAAGTTCAGGTATATTCATTATTCAAACTCCTTATTTTACTGTTGCGTTAACAGCTTCCATTGTTGCTATATTCTGTACATGACCTGCCCATGTTTCGGCATAGTAATACTTACCTGTAAGGTCTGTGAGGAAGAAATAATATGGGCTGTCCGGTGTTGGATTGAGCACGGCTTTTATTGCTGTGATGCTTGGTGAAGAAACCGGTGTGATTGGTATGCCAACGCACATATATGTATTTACAAGCTGCTGCATTTCAACAGGGCTGCCGTCACGGCCTACACCGAGATACGGCTCAACCTGTTCACGCATATAGTAATAGGAAACATCAGATTCAAGTTTTGGGAACGGAGAATCCGGTTTAAGTCTGTTAAGAAATACAGCTGCAACATCAGGCTGGTTAATTGGATCCCCTGCTTCTTCTTCAACATAGGAAGCAAGTGTCACAACATCCTGCAGAGTAAAACCCTGCTGTTCCATCTGCGCATACATTTCATCGGTTACAAGGCTGTCAAAATGACTGAGCATTGTTTCGGCAATTTCGTATGCTGTTGCTTCCGGGAAAAACTCATATGTTTCAGGGTAAAGGAACCCTTCCATTTTAAATGGCTTATATTCGTGGTCTTCAACATACTGATAGAACTTAAACTGGGACCAGTCGGTGTTTTCCACAACATCAATAAACTCCTGTGCTGTGCAGAAACCTGCTTCTTCTACAATTTTGGAAATTCGCACGATTGATGAACCTTCAAAAACCGTTACAGAAACTGTTTCGCGCAGATCTTTTGGTGTTGTAAGTTCCTTTACAATTTCTTCGTAGGACATATCTTCTCTCAAAGTAAATGTGCCATACTGCAAATCAGCAATCGGATTCTGTTTTGCATAAAGTTTAAAGAACAGTTCATTTTTAACAATGCCTTTGTCAGCAAGCACCGCCGCAACAGTATAAGCACCCATACCTTTATCAAGTTCCACAGTAATTTCTTCGCTGCTTCCTTTACCGCCTTTTACATCACCATTATAGGACATAAACACGGCACCTGCTGCCACGATACCCATCACTACAAGAACCGCCAGAACAGAAATTATTTTTTTCACTGTTTTTCTCCTTATATATCAATCAAACATTAAATTTGCATATAGTTCTTTATCCAAATTTTTCACCATACAGTGCGGAAACAGTTTCCCTTCGCCCAAAAACAGCTGTGAATTCTGCGAAAGCTGAATATCTGCAGTGTTTTTTCCTGTACGTTCTGCTATTGCCTGCAGAAGAACAATGGCATTCTGTGTTGAATCTGCAAATAAGTCACGGACTGTAATTTTGTCTTTTTCTTCAAAATAAAGACAATAACCATGTTTTGTTTCGGCTGTAGAACCGCCTTCTGTATAAACATATTCCGCAAATTTTTCGTAACCTTCAGACGAAAAATGAACAACTTCATCTTCACTGAATTTACTGCGCATATCTTTGAATCTGCTTGCTGTAACCGTATCAAAAGATGCCGTTGCCCAAAGATTCCGTTTTATTGCAACTGTGCCTTTGCGCAGATATATGGTGTTTTCAAACCCAAGGTTTTTATAAAATTCAAACAGGCTTTCCTCCGCAGGCTGGGCAATGCAAAAGCTGTATCCGCTGCTGAATTTCTGCTCACACACATAATTCATAAGCTGTTTTGCAAAACCTTTTCCGCGGTACTGCGGTACAGTTGCAAGACCATAGATGTAAAAGCCTTTTTTGCCATATGCAAAAAGGTCTACTCCTGCAATAACCATTGCAGCAATTTCATCATCTTCTTTTACAAGCCAGATACCCTCCGGTTTACAAAGGTTCACAGCAAATTCTGCAAATTTTTCGCTGTCTGCAAAAATCTGTATCCACAGTTTTTTTATTGCTGCTATATCACCTGTTTTAGCTGTAGTTATCTGCATATGTTCTCCTTTAAACTACATCAAGCTTTGCAAGATATTTTGTGCGTATTTCACAAGGAAAGTTTGCAAGTTTTGCCTTGCGAAGGTTTTCCTGCCCCATATCATCTTCGCGGTTGATAAACTCATATTCCTGCAGGCAATTGCGGGCAAAATCGCGGTTTATTACTGCATATGCGCCTGTTATTTCGTGGAATGCTTTTTCCACTATAATATCAACCATATTGTCATTAATTGGTGAAGCAAGAGTAAATGCCACAACACCGTCTTTTGTTTCGATAAATGCACCAACTATATCTGTTTTGTCAAAATTGTCAAGAATTTCTATTATGCCTTCTCTTTCGGCATACAATCCCTGACATTCGTCACAGTTATTTCTGCGGCACCATTCTCTTTCAAATTCCTTTGCCTTTTCGATATTTTCAGCTGTAAGAATATTGAAAGTATATTCAGGATTATCTCTTTCAAAACGGGAACAGTGATTGCGCTTTTTCTGATAATTTTTACCCGGCAGATTGCTTAAATCTTCTGTGCGGTAAATATAATCAAAAGTATCACGGTCTTCTATTATTTCAAACAGATTGCCAAAATGCTGTTTCATAACCGCTTTCTGATTTTCATCCATTGCAAAAATTTTTATACGGTAACTATTCTGTTTTGCATCATCAATAATAAGCTGAACAGCCTGTTCAAAAGGAAGTTCCCCCACAGGTGAAAGATACCAGTAGGAATTATCACCTTCTGTGCGCATAAAAAGAGTGTTTTTACAGATTGTATATTCAACATGGTGACGGAATGACCATATAAGCATTGTGAAAAAACAGTGGTCACAGTTTTCCACATTATATTTTTTTAAAATGGGATTGATTGTTTCAAAATCAGAAATTTCAATCTTTTTAAAATTTTCCATAACTATAAAACCTTCTTTACAATTTCGAATATTTTATCGGAAATTTCTTCTATGGTAAGCGGCTTTTCACCGTCATCACATTTTATTTTTGTCCAGTCATCATGACCGATACAGAAATATGCTGCATTACGGGATTTTGCAAGATATTCCTTATCCTTTTCGTGAATATCCTTTTTGCTTTCATCACCCATATATCTTTTGCTCATAAGTTTCTGCGAAACTTCCGGGCTCATATCAAGATATATTACTGCATCAGGTTTTGGTATGCCTACTTTTTTGTATTCATAATCATACAGCCAGTCCATAAAACTGTTCCATTCTTCCTGAGGAAGTTTTGAACACTGATGCACACCATTTGATGTTGTGTATCTGTCGGCAATAACAATGCCGCCATTGTTATAAAATTCTTCCCAGTTTGTTTTAAAGCTGATATATCTGTCCACAGCATAAAAACTTGATGCCGCAAAAGCATTAACCCCATCAGGTTTATCACTGAGTTTGCCTGCAAGATACATTCTTACAGGTGCGGAAGAGTCACTTTCGTAATCAGGGAAAGTAACCTTTTTTACAGAATAATTGTTTTTTTTCAATCTTTCATAAAGTAAATTTGCCTGCGTTGCCTTGCCGGAACCGTCAAGACCTTCTATAACAATCAATTTACCCATATATGTATCCTCAATGTTAAGTAGATTATAATTTTATACAGAAAAACCGTATGTAAAGCAATACATCTTTACATAGTTTTTCATGCTGTAAAATCGCTATTTTTTGATATTTGCGTATTTTTCTTTCATTTCTGCTGCTTTGCCACAGCTCATTTTGCCTTCTTTGCAGGTGCCGCATGCACAGCTTGGGCCTGCCTTCTGGAACAGTGCAGGTGCTACTTCCCACACAAGTTTAAGCATTTCATCTGCAAGTTCTCTTATTTCCCACTGTGCACGCATACAGCAGCGGTGTGCAAAAAAGTTGTTGAGGCTGCGTGCGTTCATTGTAACAATCATTTTTGTTGTGCAGGCATTAGGGAGAATAAATCTTGCATCTTCTATGGCCTGTTTTTCCGCAGCTTTGTTTGCTGCTTTTTCGTCCATTCCTTCAGCAATCATTCTTGCCTTATGTGCAGCTTTAAGGATTTCTGTTGTTTTAATATAGTTTTCACAGGCAGCATCCATTGATTCGTTGAATTTAGCAAGTGTTTCTTCATCAGCTGCAACTTCAGGTGGTGTTACATATTCAAACTGTTTAAGGTTTACATAACGCTGACTCTGAACACTGTAGGAAGCAATGCGGTGACGTGTTATCTGTGCAAGCAGAGAACGTGAAACACCTTCGATTGCAAATGTAAAGCTTACATGTTCTGTCGGGCTTTCATGACCTAAAGAAGAAAGCATTGTAACAAATTCTTTGCTTTTTTCTTCGGTAAGACCGTCAAGAAGTGTGTCAATTTCTGCATTGGAATAGCAAAGCTTTGCTGCTGCTGCAACAACCTTTTCAGGATTTGGAGTATGCGCAATAAGTTGTACTTTCATATATTTTCTCCTTTAGTTGAGTTTTGTAATTGGTGTAAAGTTTGCCATTACCTTTTTAACACCCACGCTGTCAAATTTAATTTCCAGCATAGCATCATTGGCAATAGGTGTAATTTTGAGCACTGTGCCTGTACCAAAAACCTTGTGGGAAATTCTGTCCCCCGTATTGAAAGACAGACCTGTGGATTTCTGGGCTGTTTTTGAAGCAACGTTCGATTTTGATACCGTACTGCCCATTATGCTGCTTGTCTGACCGAAGCCTGTTGCTTTCTGTGTCGGTTTGCGTGAATACTGCATAACAGAAGAACTCTGTGCACCAAAACTGCTTTCAAGATTATATCTTTTTACATTTCTGTCGATAACATCACAGACTGACTTGTCAATTTCTTCCACAAAACGGGACGGCTGCGGACGTTTTGTCTGACCAAATACCATTCTTTCTCCGCAGTAGGAAATATACAGTTCTTTTTTAGCTCGTGTAATACCTACATAAGCAAGACGGCGTTCTTCTTCTATGTCATCAGGGTTGTATTTTGACATTTCACCAGGGAAAATCCCTTCTTCAACACCTACAATAAATACATAAGGAAATTCAAGACCTTTTGCGGAGTGAATTGTCATAAGTGTTACACTGTCTGCATCCTTATCATAGTTATCAATATCACTGATAAGACTTACTTCTTCAAGGAACATTCGCAGTGTGGCATCTTCGCCGTTATTATTGCGGTATTCCTGCATATTTGAAACAAGCTGACCTATATTTTCAAGACGTGTTTTACCTTCTTCGCCCTGGGCAGCAAGCATATCTTCGTACCCTGTTATGCGGATAAGGTTTGGAACAATATGTTCCATCGGACATTCTTCGCAGAGTGTTTTTACCTTTTCGTAAATATCACGGAAATTTATAAGAGCACTTACAGCACGGCTTAACTGCGGATAATCATATACATTTCTGATTATTTCTATCATAGGCACGCCGTTTTCTTTGGCAAGATTTGAGATTGTTTCTATTGTAGTATTGCCGATTTTACGGGCAGGAACATTAATGATACGCTTTAAGCGCAGGTCATCTTCGGGATTGATTGCAACATTGATGTATGCAAGCACATCCTTGATTTCTGCACGGTCATAGAAGCGGTGACCTCCGATAATACGGTAACTGATACCGCTTCGGGCAAGGGCATTTTCAACCCCGCTGGACTGCATATTCATTCGGTACAGTACCGCGTGGTCAGAAAGCTTTGCACCTTTTTTAACATTGTCTGCAATTATATCAACAATATTTCTGCTTTCATCAAATTCTTTTGGAAGTGAGTATATTTTAACCTTTTCCCCATCGCCCTGGCTTGTCCACAATGTTTTGCCTTTACGTCCCTGATTGTTTCTGATAACAGAGTTTGCCGCATTAAGGATATTCTGTGTGGAACGGTAGTTCTGTTCAAGACGTATAACCTGTGCGCCTTCAAAATGTTCCTCAAAGCTTAAAATATTTTCGATTGTTGCACCGCGAAAACGATAAATACTCTGGTCATCATCACCTACAACACAGATATTGTTGTGCCCCTGTGCAAGAAGATGCACCAGCTCAAACTGTGCTGTACTTGTATCCTGATATTCGTCCACCATTACATATCTGTAACGGTTCTGATAGTATTCCAGCACATCCGGATTTTCTTTAAAAAGCTGCACTGTATAATAAATCAGATCATCAAAATCAAAAGCATTTGCTTTTTTAAGACGTTTCTGATATTCTTCGTAACATTTTACGATAAGCTTTTCGTGGGCATTTGCTGAAAATTCATTTGCCTGCTGCGGTGAGATAAGCTTGTCTTTATATCCTGACATACGGCTCATAACACTTTTAAGCTGTACAAACTTATCATCTATATTGAAATCCTTCATTATCTCTTTGATAATGCGTTTCTGGTCGTCTGTATCGTAGATTGTAAAGGATGAATCAAACCCAAGCTTGTCACCGTCACGTCGGAGAATCCTTACACACAATGAATGAAATGTGCTTGCCATAACATCCTTTGCATATTCGCCAATGGATTTTTCAAGACGTTCACGCAGTTCTGCTGCTGCCTTGTTTGTAAATGTAATGGCAAGAATGTTGTATGGTCTTATCGGGTTTGTTGCTATTTCATTTTCCTGTGCAAAGGAAAGTTTTTCGCCGCTGTTTACAGCATTTTCCAGTGCCATATATGTTTCTTCACTTACATCACCCGGGAAATACTGACTTGCATAACTGTGTCCAAATCTTACCATATTGGAGATACGGTTTATAAGCACACTTGTTTTGCCGCTGCCTGCCCCTGCAAGTATCAGAATAGGGCCTTTTACCGCATATACAGCCTGCTGCTGCATAGGATTTAAAAAGCCGAACTGTTTTTCTATGTACTGTTTTCTCAATAAAACTGCTTTGGAAAATTCCATTATTACCTCTGAACATTATTAATCAGTTTATTATACCATATCAATGTAATTTATGCTATATGGTAAGTGTTTATTTCTTTTACAATTTCTTTATAATCAGGAATATATTTTTCTATAAGACTGTAAAATTTTGTCGAATGGTTTTTATGGATTATATGTGCAAGTTCATGCACCGCAATATATTCTCTGCATCGTGGTGGCAGAACCATAACACGGTAAGAATAACATATGGAATCTGTGCTGCTGCAGGACCCCCACCTTGTTTTTGCAGATGTTATCTTTATGCCGTTTGGCCTGAGGTCCATAATTTCGGCATATTTTTGGGTAAGCTGTGTCATATAAACAAGGGCATCTTTTTTCATTGCCGCAATTTCTTTGTCAGAAAGATATATTTTTTCTTTTTCTATTTCTGCTATTTTTGCCCTTTGCTTTTCAATCCACACAATATTTTTCTGCACAAAACTGTCTATAAATTTTTCACTTGTTTTAAGGCCTGCACGCACAACAATATCCCCGTTTTTATCAATTGTCAGTGCTATGGTTCTGCGTTTACTTCGTATAATTTTATATTTCATATTTCACCAAAAAAGGCGACTGTACGGACACACTGCCCCTGTCGCCTTTTTAACATTATTTTTTTGATATTCCCGGTGTTACATCGCGGAATCCTGATTCAAGCTTGCCTT
This sequence comes from Oscillospiraceae bacterium, assembly GCA_017505635.1. GTDB lineage: Bacteria > Bacillota > Clostridia > Oscillospirales > Ruminococcaceae > RGIG3102. Next base: position 113,821 of record JAFVOU010000016.1, read on the forward strand.
TAAGCGCAAGATCAAATGCTTTGCCTGTTCCTATCGCAACACACTGCTCGCAGTTTTCTGCAACAGAAACCTTGCAGCTCAATGCCTGTTCAAGTCTTTTGTCAAGATTTGCAAGTCTTGCACCTGCACCTGTAAGTAGAATACCATTTTCATAAATATCACCTGAAAGTTCCGGCGGTGTAATTTCCAGAACGTTTTTTACAGCCATAATATATTCATCAACAATAGGGTCAATAATAGGCTGTATGTCTTTTGTATAAACATTAAGTTTGCCCGGCAATCCCTTGAAAAGATTTATGCCCTTAACTTCAAAACAGCGGTTGTTTTCTTCTGTTGGCATACAGTCTGCTACTTCGTGTTTAAGCATCTGTGCTGTTTTCTGACCTACAAGAAAACCATATTTGTTTTTGAGCAGTTTGATAATTTCGCGGTCGATAGCATTGCCTGCAAGTTTTATGGATTTGGAACATACAATGCCGCCAAGTGAAATAACTGCAATATCAGTTGTACCGCCGCCAATATCAACGATAATATTACCATTTGCTTCCACAATATCAATACCTGCACCTATAGCTGCTGCAATTGGTTCTTCAATAATAAGCACCTGTCTTGCGCCAGAAGATACCGCAGCATCAACAACCGCATTTTCTTCAATGCCTGTTACTGCACTTGGTACACAGATGCTTACCTTTGGCTTTACAATTTTGGAATTATAGGCTTTGCCGATAAAATATTTTACCATTTCCTTTGTAAGGGTATAGTTGGAAATTACCCCGTCTTTAAGCGGATATTCTGCCACAATATTTTTATGGGTTTTTCCAACCATTTCATATGCCTGCTGACCAAACGCAATAGGTTCGCCGCTTTCTGCATCGTATGCAACAACACTTGGTTCGTTTACAACAATGCCTTCATCTTCTTTATATATCATAACCTTGGTAGTACCAAGATCAATACCAATACCTCTTTCACCTGATGCCATAATTTACATCCTTTCTATAATTTATTATACGCAAAAGTAATTGCCATAACCGCTGATGCCCCACCCTTTTTGAGGCACGCGGCAACTTCTTCCAGAGAGTACCCCGTAGAAATTATATCGTCAATTATAAGTATATTTTTGCCTTTTACTTCACCATTCAGTTCAAATGCACCTTTTAAATTGCTTTTGCGTTCTGTAAGTGACAAATCATGCTGATTTTTTGTCTTTTTAATCTTTGTAACAAGGTCTTTATTATACCTTAACCCATTGTTTTTTGCAATGCGCAATGCCATCTGCTGTGGCAGATCATACTCATTGGTGTAAAATTTGGATTTATGTGCCGGCATGGAGATTATTTCGTCAATATTGTTTTCCTCACACAATCTGCCAAAATCAACACCTGTAATTTCTTCAAAACCATCCAGAAAATGCGCACAGCTTTTGTATTTTGCATACAGTATGCTGTCACGGACAATATCTTTATAGTAATAAAAAGATATGCATTTATCCAGCTTTTTAAAACACTGATGATTTATATCTCTCGCCGTTTGCGGTATCTTCAAATATTCTGTTTTTGTTCTGCACTCATCGCAGATGCCGCCATCGGTAACAATATCTTTACAAAACATACATTTTGACGGCAGAAAAAATTTTATGATACTGTGTTTATCCATTTAATTCTTTCAGAAAATATTTTATACCTGAATACCGCAGCTGTTTGCGGTGATTCTGTGTCATCTGTTGCAGGATATATGGTTTGCCGATAATTATAAGCAACTCTTTTGCACGGGTTATTGCTGTATAAAGCAGATTGCGGTACTGCAGTTCCTTTGCTGTATCGGAAATACAGAGTATAACTGCTTTAAATTCGCAGCCCTGACTTTTGTGCACAGTAACTGCATAGGAGTGCTCCAGCTGAGGAAATTCTTCCTGAGTGTAAGTATAGAGCCTGTCTTCAAAACGGATATACATAAGTTTGTTGAATACATCTATCCGTTCTATAATACCTATGTCCCCATTGAACACCCCTATATCTCCCGTACCGTCGTCCTTTACATATTCAAGGTCATAGTTATTCTTTATCTGCATAACTTTATCGCATTCACGGAAAATAATACCGTTAAATGATATCTCCTTTTTATTTGCTGCAGGCGGGTTAAGATTTTTTTGCAGAATAACATTAATGTTTGCTGTGCCTCCTCGCTTTTTGCGTGATGGACAAAGCACCTGAATATCATCGTAACTGTCATAACCATAAGCATTGGGCAGCCGGCTTGTAACAAACTGCACAATCAGGTCCTCCGCCCTGTCAGTGTCTGCATCAATAAAGAAAAAATCACTGTTTTTACCGGCTGAAACCGGCGCTATGCCATTGTTTATGTTATGGGCGTTAACAACAATCTGACTTTGCTGTGACTGACGGAAAATCTCGGTAAGCATAACACAAGGCACAATACTACTTTCTATTAAATCCTTTAATATATTACCGGGACCTACGGCCGGCAACTGGTTTGAGTCGCCAACCATTACAATACGGCAGTTGGATTTAACGGCCGATATAAGCTGAGAAAACAATACGATATCAACCATGGAAAACTCATCCACAATCAGCACATTGCATGGCAGCGGATTATCCTGATTGCGCTGAAAACGCAGAGAGTCCTTGCTTCCCGGCATAACCTCCAGAAGGCGGTGTATAGTTTTTGCACTTCTGCCTGATAAATCAGCAAGTCTCTTGGCTGCTCTTCCCGTTGGTGCACAAAGGCTGATTTTATACCCCTGTGCTTCAAAAAGAGTAATTATTGCCTTTACAAGTGTTGTTTTGCCTGTGCCCGGCCCGCCTGTAATAATAGAAACCGGTGATTTATACACCTTTTCAATAGCTTCTGTCTGTTTTTCAGCATATTTTATATCGTTTATCTGCTCAATATATTTTATCAGTTCATTTACATCTTCGTCTGCAGTAACTTCGTTGGCCATAAGTTCTGAGAGTTTCTGTGTTATAACTCTTTCGGCAATATACAGTTCGGCAAGAAACACAAATGATTTGCCGTATAGATTTTCTTCAACAAGCAATCCCTGCTCAAAAAGATTGCCAAGACTGTACTCAACCTTTTCCGGTTCCACAGAAATAAACATCGCAACCGTCTCGACAAGTTTTTGTTTCGGAACACAGCTGTGACCTTTAAGGATATTGTGTCGCAGTACAAACATAATACCGCCCACAATCCTGCAGCTGTTGTCATATTCCATGCTCATCTTCTGTGCAATTTCATCTGCACGTTCAAATTCAAAAAAACAGGGTTCTTCACAGAGCACAAAAGGATTGTCTGTAACAATTTCAATTGTATTTGGCCCAAGACGGGTATAAAGCAATATCGCTTCCTTTGCCGCAATGCCGTACTGCGCAAGCTGAATAACCGCATCCTGCACACCATGAATTTTTTTGAATTCCTGCTGGATTGCTTTGGCCTTTGACAGTGATATTCCCTGAATCTGCGCAAGTTTTTCCGGGTGAGCATCCAGCACTTCAAATGTATCTTCGCCAAATTTATCAACTATACGCTTTGCAAAAACCATACCTATACCTTTTACTGCACCACTTGCAAGGTATGTATAGATTGCATTGGCATCACTTGGCAGGCTGATTTCCACATTCTGTGCCTTAAACTGCACACCAAAAGACGGGTGGTTGGTATATTCACCAAAAGCAACAAGTTTCTGCCCTTCGCCTATACCAGCCATCTCGCCTACAACTGTTATGTATTCTGTATCGGTCTCCAGTTCCAGAACTGTAAAACCGGTTTCTTCACTTTGAAAAGTAATGTGAACAACAGTACCTTCAATCTTTTTCAGTGTCTGCAAATTGCACCCTCTGTATTTTGAATTTATATTATATATTGTACCACAACACTTCGTTGTTATCTAGCAAAAAACAAAGTTGTTACTTATTGTTCACATATAATACATCTTTTATCATTTGGTTGAGCAAAACAGCCTCGTCGGCACTGTTTTCTTTGCTCTGGTCGCGATATATTACAGTGTGGTTATTCGGTACGTTTTCTTCGATATATTTTATCTTGCGGTAGGCCAGTTCCTCGTTTTCTGCAGCAATAACAGTAACCGATGGCGGAAATGCCGATACTGAAAATATTTCATATACTGTTTCTGCAAAACAGTATATGCCAAACAGCGCAAATGCTGTTGTGACTATAAAAAGTATATCTGTAAACATAAAAACACCCCTTTGGCTTATGATATGCCGTCGGAGTGTTTTTTGATATTCCTTATTGTATTGTTTCTGTTTCCATTTTCACCAGTATTCTCTTAAACAGAAACATAAATATAATTGTGTTGATAAGTCCGCATACACCATCGCCAACAGACTGTGCAACAAAAGTATAATGCGGCGGCAAGAACAACGGTATCAGACACACAAGAATTACAAAAGTAATTTTGCGGAATGCTGACATACAAACTGCAATATGTGCCTTGCCCAATGCAGTAAGCCCATCTGTTACCTCATAATGCAGTGCCAATGGTATAAGACCAAGTGTATATGCCTTTATACCCCAGGTTGCCATCTGTGCAAGCTGCGGATCCTGAGTAAAGAAAGCAACATAATACTGCGGCACAAAACGCGATATTATAAACATAACTGTGCAGAATACAACCGCCATAGCCGAAATAACAGAAAATGATTTTATCACTCTCTCCTTATTCTTGGCACCGTAGTTATAACTTAATACAGCCTGTGTCCCTCCTGTTATCCCCCCAAGAGGGTTCAGTACAATAAGCCCGTAACTCTGTACAATTGTTGCGGCAGAAATAAGCATATCACCCATGTCAGCACCGCCATGTTTCTGCAGTACTATATTAAGAACAATAAGAATTACACTGTCGGTTGCATACATGATAAATGCAGGAAAGCCAAGAGAAACAACTTTTTTGGCAATCTGTGCCGAAAGTCTGTGACGTTTTATTGATATATAAACTCTTTTTCCAAACAGAAAAGCCAGTGTCCAGAAGCATGACAAAAACTGCGAAATAACTGTTGCCCATGCAGCGCCTGCTACCTGCAGATTGAAAACGAATACAAAAACATAGTCAAGGATAATGTTTGCAACTGCACCTATAACCACCGAAATCATTGCCACCGTTGCAAACCCCTGCCCTGTTATGAAATAGTTCATACCAATAGTGAGTATTGCAAAAACAGCGCCCGATGCATATATTGCAAGATACTGTGATGCATAGCCAAAAGTCTCTTCACTTGCACCAAACCACCACACCATCTGATTGCGGAAAACTATAAAAATCGCAGACAGAACAAGAGACATTATAATCAGAAAAGCAAAACAGTTTGAAAGTATTTCCTCTGCCTTTTTATTATCCCCCGCACCCATTTTCATAGCCATATATACACTGCCGCCTATACCGATAAGGTTGCCGAAAGATGCAAGAAATGCAGCAATAGGTCCGCATACACCTATGCCCGCAAGAGCAATTTCACCTATCTGCGGAATATTTCCGATAAACATTCGGTCTATGATTGTATACAGCACATTTACAAATTGTGCGAACATAGACGGAATTGCAAGCTTTAAAGCTATACTGAAAATAGGGTCTTTACCCAGATTTATAGTCTTCATATATATTAACCTTTGTGTGCTCAGATTTAAACTTTTAATATGTTATCACAATAAAAATCGGTTGTAAATAACAATTGCTTTGTGGTAATATCTTATTGGTGATATTATGAAAGAAATTATTTTTAACGAAACAAGACCACAAAGACTTGACTTATATATCAGTGAAAAATTTCCGCTTATACGGCCAAATAATGTTAACAAATTTGCACGTCAGAACAAAATCAAAGTAAACGGCGCAAAATCTGCAGCAGGTCAGAAACTTGCATACGGTGATATTATAAATCTTTATCTTAATGATGATATGTTTATGCAGCCCGATAAAGACAACGCTTTTCTGTTTGCCTCATCCCAGATTGAAATTCTTTACGAAGATGACAATCTTTTTGTGGTTAACAAACCGTCTGGCATAAGTGTTATCAGTGACAACTGGCAGGATTTCGATACCCTTACCAACCGCATAAAGCATTATTACCATAAAAACAGTCTTGGCAACAGTTATCCTCAGCTCTGCCACCGTATTGATACCGGCACAAGCGGCATTGTTGTTCTTGCCAAAAACGAAAAAACGCTGGAATTTATGTTTGATATGTTCCGCGACAGACAGTTAAAGAAAAAATATATCTGCGCTGTAAAAAACAACCCCAAAATAAAAGATGGTGTATATAAGGCATACCTTACCAAAAACAGTCAGCGCGGTTTTGTAACAGTAAGCGAAAAGCCTTTGAACAATGCCAGCCAGAACATTGAAACAGGTATAAAAACTCTGGACAGCTTTGATGAATATAAGCTGATGGATATAAATCTGTTTACAGGCAGAACTCATCAGATAAGAGCTCATATGGCATATATGGGCATGAATGTGCTTGGAGACAGCAAATACGGAGATAACAGCCTTAACCGGAAACTAAAGCTTAAATATCAGCTTTTATGCAGCTATTATCTTAAATTCGGCAGAATCGAAGACAAATATTTTGAATATCTGTCCTACAAAGAAATCAGTTGTCCTATGCCGTGGTTTGTAGAAGGCTTTAAAAACAGAAAACTGTAAATTTAAGATATTCCGTTTTTTACACAGCATAAGCTGTTAAAGTTTTTTACTCCATTCTTCCGCACTCTTCAGGATTTTTTCAATATAATCACTTTTTCCGTTTGTATACGCAATCCTGTCATTATAATATTTTTCTGCAAGGCTCATTTTAATGTCTGAATATTCTTTTGCTGTATCTTCGTTGGCATTAAGATAATCACGCATGTTTATATAATCATTCCATGCCTTTTGTCCCCAAAGAACCACATGTATATAGTGGGTGTGTATATTGTTTTTCAAATCTCCACATATATAAAGATGCTGCCCCGGATGGTCTTCCCTTCGATATATAATACCATTGTCCGACAAAACATCATTGTGCTTTAATATTTTGTCAAAACTTTCCACGCCGACAACTATATCTATAATTGGTTTTGCACTTATACATTTTATTGCCGTACTGCCAATGTGCTGAGCATCAACAATATCATTTCTAAGAATTTCTCTTAATTTTATAATTATTTCCTGTGCCGAAATTCCCCACTCTTTGCTATGTGGTTCTAATTTAACTTTACCTCTTTGCAGTCCTATTGACATACATACCTCTTAACATTTTTATATGGCAAAACTTTATATCAAATTATCTCAGATAATATATATAACAAAAGTGGGCATCTTTTTCAAGATACCCACTTTATTAATAATTAAAGCTTAAGGTTGCCAAGGCTTTCTTCGCCAACTTTATGAGCTTTCATAATGTTTGTGGAACCGCTTACACCAACAGGAACACCTGCTGTGATGATAACCATATCGCCGTCTTTAAGGATTTTTTCCTTTTTGGCTGCAGCTGTGGAAATGTCGATAAGTTCGTCAGTACCGCTTACTGTTGCCATGAGAAGTGGCACTACACCCCAGGACAATGCCATTTTGCGACATGCTTTGTCAGAGTCTGTACAACCGATGATAGGAATATTTGGACGGTATTTGGAAATGTTTCTTGCTGTAAAGCCGGATTTTGTAACTGTCACAATAGCTTTTGCGTTAAGGTTCATAGCTGTTACGCAAGCTGCATGTGCAACAGCATCTGTGATGGAAATGTCGTGACCATATGGGCGGTCTTTAAGTTCGCTTACATAGTCAATATTCTGTTCTGTTTTTTCTGCAATAGCTGCCATTGTTTTAACTGCTTCAACCGGATGTTTACCTGCTGCTGTTTCGCCGGAAAGCATAATTGCAGATGTGCCGTCATAGATAGCGTTTGCAACGTCTGTAACTTCAGCTCTTGTAGGACGTGGGTTTTCAATCATAGATTCCAGCATCTGTGTTGCTGTAATTGCAGGTTTGCCTGCTTCATAGCATTTTCTGATAATTTCTTTCTGAATTCTTGGGATTTCTGTAAAGTCAATTTCAACACCCATGTCACCGCGTGCAACCATAATGCCGTCAGCAACTTCAAGAATTTCGTCAAGGTTTTCAATACCTTCGCCGTTTTCAAGTTTAGCGATAAGACGGATATCTGTTGCATCATATTCTTCAAGAATTTTTCTTACTTCAAGCAGGTCTTCCTTGCTTCTTGTAAAGGAACATGCAATAAAGTCATAGCCGTTTTCGATACCGAAAATAATATCATTTCTGTCTTTTTCGCTTACGAAAGGCATAGAAATTTTAACATCTGGCAGGTTGATGGATTTATTGTTGGAAAGTTTACCGCTGTTGATAACTGTAAGTTCAACTTCTGTACCTTCAATTTTATCTACAACCATTTCAATAAGGCCGTCCGAAAAAAGAACTCTTGTGCCTTCTTTTACATCTTTTGGAAAATCCTTGTATGTTACGCTGACAATATTTTCGTCGCCTTCAACATCTCTTGTTGTAAGGTGGAATTTATCGCCTGCTTTAAGTTCTACACTGCCGTTTTTAAATTTGCATACACGAATTTCAGGACCTTTTGTATCCAGCAAAGTTGCAACATAAAGACCAAGTTCTGTGCGCACTGCTCTTACTTTTTTAAGTCGTTCAAGATGTTCTTCGTGTGTACCGTGAGAAAAGTTGAAACGTGCAACGTTCATACCTGCTTCCATAATTTGTTTAAGTACGCCAGGTGCATCTGTTGATGGTCCCAAAGTACAAACGATTTTAGTTTTTCTCATAATATATTTCTCCCTGTTACTAAAGTCAATTTTAACTCTGTTTTTAATTATACCTTTCAGAAAATAATCCGCAATAGAAAATGGTTGCCTTTTGCTGAAAATATGTACTTTTATTCCATAATTTTTATTTTTTTTATTTTTAATATATGTTATAATATATACACATCGCAAATATTAAAATCAAATTTTATATAATATTATTTTCTTTTTTATAGAGGTATTGTTATGAAAAAAAGAGTTTTTCTAATTGTTCTGGACTCATTTGGTATCGGCGGTATGCCTGATGCAGCAATTTTCGGCGACGAAGGCAGTAATACACTTTTATCAATTTCAAAGAGCAAAAAATTCCATATTCCGAACATGGCAAAACTTGGTATGTTCAACATTGATGATGTAACCTGCGGTGAAAAGGTTATGCACCCTGCCGGCAGCTTTGCAAGGATAAGGGAAGCTTCCAACGGCAAGGATACAACCATCGGCCACTGGGAAATTGCAGGTGTGGAAAGCCAGAATCCGCTGCCTGTATATCCTGAGGGTTTTCCTGATGACGTTATTGAAAAATACAAGAAGCTTACAGGAAAAAATGTTGTGTGCAACAAACCGTATTCCGGCACCGAAGTTATTGCAAAGTTTGGCCCTGAACATATGAAAACCGGAGATCTGATAGTTTATACTTCAGCTGACAGTGTTTTTCAGGTTGCTGCCCACGAAGATATTGTTCCTGTAGAAAAGCTGTACGAATATTGCCAGATTGCCCGTGATATGCTTGTTGGTGAACATGCTGTCGGCCGCATTATTGCAAGACCTTTTATAACCGATGAAAACGGCAATTTCAAGCGAACCACAAACCGTCACGATTACTCCCTTAAACCACCTAAAAAGACAGTTCTTGACTATATCAAGGCTGCCGGAAAAGATGTTATCGGTGTAGGCAAAATCTATGATATTTTTGACGGAGAAGGCATTACAGAAAAAATCAAAACCGGTACAAACGATATTGGTATTGCCGAAACATATAAACTGCTCGACCGCGATTTTGACGGCCTGGCATTTGTAAATCTTGTGGATTTTGACTCTGTATACGGTCACCGCAATGACGTTGACGGATATGCCAATGCTGCCACTGAATTTGACAGCTGGCTTGGCACATTTATTCCACGCATGCGTGATGAAGATGTGCTTATTATCACCGCAGATCACGGCTGCGACCCGGGGACACCTTCCACTGACCATTCAAGAGAGTGCGTGCCACTGCTTATTTATGGTAAAAATATCAAGGAAAACAACAATCTTGGCACAATAACAAGCTTTGCGCATATCGGTGCCACAGTTGCAGAATATCTTGGTGTGGAATATAAGGCTGATGCTCCAAGCCTGCTTGACAAAATACTTAAATAACTATACTGACAAAACAGGTGCTTTCCCATATTTGGGCAAGCACCTGTTTTAATATTACGCTGTTGTTTTTTCTTTTTTTCTCTGAATTAATTTAACAATTTCCACAATCGGAATTACACTGAAGGCAAGAGCCATGGATATTGCGTATTCAGCAAGGCTGATATGTTCAAAACCAAATGCATTGCTGAGGAACGGAACATAAAGCACTGCCGTTGTAAGCACAAGGCTAAGAATCATGGAACCGAGAAGATATTTGTTATGTGCAGGCATTTTAAATATGCTCTTGCGGCGGCTTCGCATATTGTAACTGTGAAAAATTTCTGCCATGCTCATTGTAAGAAAAGCCATTGTCATACCATCAGCACTGTTTGCAAACTCCCACACACCGCTTTCGATATAATGCCCCGTAAAGTATGCAACAAGAGTAAGAACTGCAACCATTACACCCTGGTATATAACATCTATCCCAAGACCGTCCGAGAAGATACCGCTGTTGCTTGGACGCGGAGGTCTTGCCATAACGTCACCCTCTGCTTCTTCCATACCAAGAGCAAGTGCAGGCAGTGTATCCGTAATAAGGTTTATCCACAGAAGATGAACCGGTTTGAGCAGAACAAAGCCCATAAGGGTTGCAGCAAATATACCGACAACTTCACTCATATTGGAAGCAAGCAGAAACTGAATGGATTTTCTGATATTGTCGTAGATACGTCTGCCTTCTTCCACCGCACCAACAATTGTAGCAAAGTTGTCATCTGCAAGAACCATATCCGCAACGTTTTTTGTAACATCTGTACCTGTGATGCCCATTGCAACACCGATATCAGAAGCTTTTATTGACGGTGCATCATTAACACCGTCACCTGTCATGGCACACACATAACCTTTTTCCTTAAAGGTTTTAACAATTTTTGTTTTGTGCTGTGGCTGCACACGGGCATATACGGAATAGTTTTCTATATTGTCAAAATAGAATTTTTCGTCAAGTTCATCAAGCTGGCTGCCGCTGAGTGCCTGGCTTGCATCTGTAATAATACCAAGCTGTTTTGCAATGGCAACAGCTGTGTCCTTGTGGTCCCCCGTAATCATTACCGGACGGATACCTGCTGCGCGGCATTCCCTGATAGCTTCCACAACCTCAGGACGAACCGGGTCAATCATACCTGTAAGACCGATAAAAATCAAATCTTTTTCAAGTTTTTCAGGTGTCTGGTCTTCAGGAACTTCTGTATATGTTTTATAAGCAGCTGCAAGTACACGCAAAGCACGGTCTGCAAATGCCTTGTTCTGTGCCATTATTTCTGAACGTTTTGCTTCGTCAAAAACTTTTACTGTGCCGTTTTCAATATAATGTGTACATCTTTTTAGGATTTCATCAGGTGCACCTTTTGTATACTGAGTAACCGTACCTTCCATATTGTGTACTGTTGACATCATTTTTCTGGAAGAATCAAACGGTGCTTCTGCCACACGCGGATATTTTTCATCAAGTGCTGTTTTGTTTACACTGTTTTTGAATGCAAAGTTCACAAGAGCTGCTTCTGTAGCTTCGCCCACAGCTTCGTTGTTTTCAAGGTGTGCATCATTACAGAGAGCCATTGCTGTGGAAAGAAGTTCAGCCTCGCCTGTATAATCTGTAACAGTCATTTTGTTCTGTGTAAGCGTACCTGTTTTATCCGAACATATAATCTGTGCACAGCCAAGAGTTTCAACCGCTGTAAGCCGACGTATAACCGCATTGCGTCTGGACATATTGGTAACACCGATACTTAAAACAAGTGTTACCACTGTTGCAAGACCTTCCGGAATTGCAGCAACCGCAAGGGATACTGCAACCATAAATGTTTCAAGCATTGCCCTGCCTTCAAAGCTGCCGTTGCGGATAAGTGTAAATGCAAAGATAAACACACATATACCAAGAACAACAAAGCTGAGAACTTTACTGAGCTGGGCAAGTTTTTTCTGAAGCGGTGTTTCGCCGTCTTTCGTCTGGATAAGAGCATCGGCAATTCTGCCCATTTCGGTATTCATACCTGTGCCGGTGATAATCGCTTTACCACGGCCGTATGCAATGGTTGAACCCATATAAACCATATTTTTTCTGTCACCAAGTGGTATATCTTTGCCGTCTTCAGTTTCGAGAATTTCATCTGTTTTGTTTACAGGAACACTTTCACCTGTAAGAGCAGCTTCTTCCGCCTTTATCGATGCACATTCGATAATACGCGCATCTGCCGGAACTGCATCACCTGCCTCAAGCACAATTACGTCACCTGCTGCAAGCTGTGTGGATTCAATTACTGTCTGTTTTCCGTCACGGATAACCTTGCTTGTTGCGGCAGTCATTTTACTGAGAGCTTCAATGGCTTTTTCCGCCTTGCTTTCCTGATAAACTCCCATTACTGCGTTAATGATTACAACTGCAAGAATAATGAATACATCTGCAAAGCTTTCGCCGCTGTAAAATGCTGTAACACCACTTACTGCCGCAGCTGCAAGCAGAATAATAATCATAGGATCCTTCAGCTGCTCTGCAAACCGCTGCGCAAGTGTTACTTTTTCAGCTTCGTCAAGCTTGTTCGGCCCGTTTTTGTCAAGCACAGCCTGTGCTTGCTGCGTTGTAAGACCGTTTTCACTACTGTTAAGGTGAGAATAAATTTCACTTAATGTCTGATTGTAAAATTTCATATAATCCTCTCTTTCATAGTATACGGGAAACCAAAAAAGACCCATATACAGTATTATTCTGTATATGAGTCTTGTTATTACTTTTAAGCCAGGTTATCTTTTAAAGACAGCCATGATGTTGACTTAAAACACACGAAATAAATCCGTGTCCAACTACTCCCTCAATATCAATAAGTTTATAATATTAAGTTTTTACAAAAAAGTCAACAATAATTTGTGAAAAATTACATGATTCACAAAAATTTCACTCTTTATTTAACAGAATATAAATGTATAAATAATCGCCAGCAGCATTGCAGGCAGTGTATTTGCAAGCTTTATTCTGGTAAGTCCCATCATATTTGTACCGATTACCATAACTATTGCATAACCAACTGTACATATATTCATCATCATTATATCCGTTACAAACGGCTGAATAAATGTGGCAAGCATAGCAATTGAACCCTGGTATATAAATACTGATATACCTGCAAAAGCAACACCTATTCCAAGTGAAGTGCTTAAAATAAATGCAGTAATTGCGTCAATCATACTTTTTACAATAAGGACACTGCTGTCACCGCTTATTCCGTCTTTAAGTGAACCGAAAATCGCCATTGCGCCCACACAGAACAGCAGAGACGCTGTTACAAAACCTTTTGCAAATCCGTCAACACCTGCTTTTTCTTCCACCTTTTTGCCAAATGCATTAAGCTTGTCATCTATGCAAAGCATCTCGCCTATTGCAACACCAAATGCAAGACATACAAGCATCATAATTTCGCCGTTTGATTGTATTTTTCCGTCAGCTACAGTAAGTGCTGTTGAAAAGAAACCAAGCAGGGCTATAAGAAAAACCGAAACACCTATCATATCCATTATAGGTTTTTCAATTTTTTCAGGAATTGCTTTTTTTATAAAACAGCCAAGAAATCCTGCTGCAAGAATTACAACACTATTTATTATTGTGCCTGTCATATCTGATTACCATATTCTCCCTGTTTTTAAATTGTTGTGTCTGAAAGTAGGAATACATTCTGAAGATTGCAGACGCTACCGATACACCAACGGCTATAGCACCTGCTACCGATATTGTTTCGATAAATTTTTCAATAAACATCTGTGTATTTCCCTGTACACCGTATTCCATTGTATAGTATATACCCCCGCCCGGAACCATAGGCAGAACACCTATAACAAGAAATACTGTTGACGGTGTTTTGAATATTCTGGACATAAATTCCGAAAACAGTGCCACTGTGATTGCAGCAATAAAGTTCTGCATAACAACCGAAGCAAAAGGCGCTGATATAAGATAGGCAAACCAGCCAAGACCGCCGCCAAATGCAGAGATAAGTATTATCTTTTTATCCTTTACATTGAATATCCCGCAGAATACAAGGCTGGATAAGAAAGCCCACAGACATGGGAGGAATAAATCTTTAAACATCGTTATAAACCTCCTCCAAAGAATATTACTGTACTCATTGCCAAAGCAATGCCGACAGCAATAGCAAGGGCTATAAGCAGAACTTCTGCCAGTTTGGTTGTACCTGTAATAATATCCCCTGCAATAATATCTCTCATAATGTTTGTGATAGCCACACCAGGAACCAATGACATAATTGCACCGATAATAATTTTGTCATAATGATGTGCAAAACCGAGATTTACACAAAAAATTGCAATGTATGCAATAACCATACTGGACAATGCATTGCTGAAAAATATATTTGTCTTGCTTTTTGACATAAATTCCAGCACATATTTGGTGGAAAGCCCACATACAAAGGCAACAAGAGAATCCCTTAAATCACCTTTCCAGAAAAGACAAAAGAAAAATGCCGTAAAACCATATGCCATAAGCGATATAAAAAAGCTGTACGGCTGTTCGCTTCTTATATCCTCAATTTCCTGCAGTACGCTTTCAATATCAGGAGTATTTCTGCATGCACGCCGGCTTAAATCATTGAATTTTGAAAGCTTATCAAGGTTAAGACTTGAACTTTTTACTCTTTCTACCTGAGTAATCGGCTTTTCTTTTTCGTCTATTGTTACAATTATAGTTGCAGGTATTGCAAAAATCTGGGCATCAAAAATGCCATAAGCTTCAAGAAAGAAGTTTATGGTTTCCTCTACCCTGTATATTTCACCGCCGTTTTCAAGGATGTTTCTGCCAAGCTTACAGGCGGCTTTTAAAATCTGTTCTTTAGTTGCACTCATTTTAAAATTCCTTTAAATATACTTATAATAAATTTATCAAAAAACTGTATAGTTGTCAATTTTATTACAGAATAATATTTGTTCGCAAAAGGCTGTTATTTTTATATTATTTATGTTATACTTAATGAGTATAATTATATTTGGAGATTACAATTAATGGAAATATTGACAAAAGATTTATACCGCGAATATGAAAACTTTTGCCTTAACCACCCAAAGGGTGCTTTTCAGCAGAGCGTTAACTGGGCAAAGGTAAAAAAAGACTGGCTGCACGAGGTTGTTGTAAGCCGCGATGAAAACGGCAGCATTGTCGGCGGTGTTTCTGTTCTTATAAGAAAAATAGGTCCTTTTGGTATGATGTATGCCCCAAGAGGTCCTGTATGTGATTATGCTGACAAGACTGTTATGGCAGACCTTATCAGCGGTATAAAAGCTGTTGCAAAAAAACACAACGGATATAAATTTATATGCGACCCTCTTGTTCTTGCAACCGACAAAGAAACAATACAGTTTTTCAAAGACTGCGGTTTCTCTATAAATGAAAACGCCGGTTTTCACGATACTATTCAGCCAAGATACAACTATATGCTCAACTATATCAAAGGCCTTTCAGAAGATGAACTTATCATGAAATTCACCTCCGGCACAAGATATTATATCCGTTTTGGTCCTAAAAACGGTGTTATCTGCAAGGTTGGTCTTGAATATCTTGACGATTTTTATAAAATCTATGAAGAAACAGGAAAAAGAAAAAATTTCTCTATCCGTTCCAAAGCATATCTTGAAAGCATACTTGTAAATTTCCCTGAAAATGCAAAACTGTTTATGTGTTATTATCACAACCCTGAAAGCGGTGAAGAAACTGCACTCTGCGGCGGACTTTCCATTCAGTATGCAGGTACAACAAGCCACGTTTACGGCTGTTCCACAAGCGAAATGAGAAAGCTTAACCCTACCTATATGATGCAGTGGGAAATGATGAAATGGGCTTTAAACGGAAACTGTCATACCTACGATATGCAGGGTATTGCACTTGATGAAGAAACTGATGCAGAACTTTATGGCGTATATCGCTTTAAGGCAAAATTTTTCGGTGACGTAATCGAAACTGCAGGCGAATTTACACTTACCTTTAATGCATTTGCAGACAAGCTTATTGCTATAGCTTTAAAAATAAGAAGCAAACTGAGAGGTTAATTTATTAATCTTGAATTCTGTGATTTTATTTGATAGAATTATTAATTATATAAATTGAAAGGAGCGTTATTGTGGACAAACGGTTCTATATTTCCAGAATTATCGACTATCCATCCGTGAGAGGTCGAATGCGAATGCGCAATAGCGCTGGCGTATAGTTTTTTATTAATATTCAGTTAAAAATATAATTTTATTTATGAGGTTTATATAAAATGAGCGAAAAGAAAACTTTTTACATTACCACCCCTATTTACTATCCTTCCGATAATCTTCATATCGGCCACAGCTACACAACAGTTGCATGCGATGCATTGTCCAGATACAAAAGACTTGAAGGCTATGACGTAATGTTCCTTACAGGTACAGATGAACATGGTCAGAAAATTCAGGACAAAGCTGCTGCTGTTGGCAAAACACCAAAACAGTATGTTGATGAAATCGTAACAAATATCAAAGCCCTTTGGGAGCTTCTTGATGTAAAATACGACAGATTTATCAGAACAACCGACCACTATCACGAAGAAGCTGTTCAGAAAATCTTTAAAATGCTTTATGACAAAGGCGATATCTACAAAGGCTTCTACGAAGGTCACTACTGCAAACCTTGCGAAACTTTCTGGACACAGAGCCAGCTTGTAGACGGCAAATGCCCTGACTGCGGCCGCGAAGTTTACAAAGCAAAAGAAGATGCTTACTTCTTTAAACTTTCCAACTATGCAGACAGACTTCTTAAACACTACGAAGACAACCCAAAATTTATCGAACCTGAAACACGCAAAAACGAAATGATAAGCTTTATCAAACAGGGCTTGCAGGACCTTTGCGTTTCCAGAACAACAGTTAAATGGGGTATCCCTGTAACATTTGACCCTGAACACACAGTATATGTTTGGGTTGATGCTTTGTCCAACTATATCACTGCGCTGGGCAAATTCAATGACGAATATGATGACTACGAAAGATACTGGCCTGCAACATGCCACATGGTAGGTAAAGAAATTCTTCGTTTCCATACAATCATCTGGCCTGCAATGCTTATGGCTCTCGACCTTGAACTTCCAAAACAGGTATTCGGTCACGGCTGGCTTCTCCTTGAAGGCGGCAAAATGAGCAAGAGTGTTGGTAACGTTGTTGACCCTGTTCTCCTCTGCGACAAATACGGTGTTGACGCTATCAGATATTTCCTGCTCAGAGAAATTCCATTCGGCAACGATGGTCTTTACACAAACGAAGCACTGATGAACCGTATCAACGCTGACCTTGCAAATGACCTTGGCAACCTTGTAAGCCGCAGCTGTGCTATGATTGAAAAATACTTTGGCGGCACACTCCCTGCTGAAAGAGAAGCTGCAGAACTTGACAAAGAACTTATCACTCTCTGCGAAAACCTTGAAGCAAAAACAACAGAATGTATGGATAACCTGCTTATCCCACAGGCATTACAGGAAATCTTTAAAGTTATTCAGAGAGCAAATAAATATATCGATGAAACAGCTCCTTGGGTTCTTGCAAAAGACGAAGCAAACAAAGCACGTCTTGCAACAGTAATGTACAACCTTGTTGAAGCACTGCGCTTTGCAACAACACTGCTTCAGGCATTCCTGCCAACAACAGCTGTTAAAATCAGTGCTCAGCTTGGCTATACAGAAGATGACCTTAAATTCGAAAATCTTAAATTCGGTTACAAGACTGATGTAACTGTTAAAAAAGGCGAAGTTATCTTCCCTCGTATTGACATTGCAAAAGAAATGAAACTGCTTGAAGAACAGGAAAAAGCAAAACAGGAAGCTGCTGCAAAAGCTGCAGAACCTGCAGTTGAAGAAGAACCTGAAGAAGAGTTCCCAGAAATCACAATTGATGATTTTGCTAAAGTAGAACTTATCGTTGGCGAAATCAAGCATTGTGAAAAACTTCCAAAATCCGACAAGCTTCTCAAATCCACCATCTTTGACGGCAAACGCGACAGAACAATCCTCAGTGGTATTGCACAGTGGTACACTCCTGAAGAAATGATTGGCAAAAAACTTATCATCGTTGCTAACCTTGCACCAAGAAAAATGCGCGGTGTAGTAAGCGAAGGTATGATTCTTGCAGCATCTATGGGTGACAGTGCAAAAGTTGTATTTGTAGACAATGATGTTCCTGCAGGCAGCAGAATCGGTTAATTTTTAATCTTTTATCATCCACAAACAACACTATCCACTGCTCATACATTGGGCAGTGGATAATTTTAAGGAAAAACTATGGAAAAAATTTTTGACAGCCACAGCCACTATAACAACAGTGCTTTCAGCGAAGATTACAATGAACTTATGCAGCACCTTAAAAACAGTGGTGTAGGTTATGTTATGAACTGCGGCAGCAGTGTAGAGGCAAGCCGCAAGGCAATGGAACAAAGCCGAAACAGCGATTTTATGTGCTTCAGTGCAGGTATTCATCCTTTGGATATCGAACCTGAAACCTGCGATGCTGACTTTGATGAGATTGAAAAAATGGCCTCCGATCCAAAATGCAAGGCTATCGGCGAAATCGGTCTTGACTATCACTACGATGATGCCGCTGAACCACAAAAGCAAAAAGAAGCTTTTATCCGTCAGCTTGATATGGCAGTAAAGCTTGATAAACCTGTTATTATTCATATCCGTGAAGCTATGCAGGACAGCCTTGAAATACTGAAAATGTACGAAGGCAAAGTACGTGGTGTTATCCACTGTTTTTCCGGCAGTGCCGAAAGCGCAAAAGTGCTTGTAAAAATGGGCTATTACATCGGTTTTACAGGTGTTGTTACCTTTAAAAACGCAAGAAAAGCACTTGAAGCACTGAAAGTTGTGCCTTTTGACAGATTGCTTATCGAAACCGACTGTCCGTATATGGCACCGGAACCATATCGTGGCAAAAGATGCGACTCCTCTATGCTGCATCAGGTTGCACAGAAAATTGCCGACGAGCTTGGAAAAACAAAAGAAGAAGTTATGACTCAGACCTACAAAAACGCTGCAAGACTTTTTGAAATTGAACAATAATAATAAAATTATAACTCCACAGTAGTTTTGACTACCGTGGAGTTATTTTTTTATTTGATTATATATTGTCGATATACTCTTTTTGAATGTTACTGTTAAATATGGCTTTAAGCACATTTGCACAGCAGCGTTTTAAATCAGCTTCTGTGATTTTTCCGTTTTTTATTCCTTCCAGAATTTCTTTTTTCTCGCGTTTTCCACCAGGCATTATCAAATCGTTGCCTGCTGACATACATATTGCATTGTCCGCACAGCCTTTGCTTGTGGAGAACCAGTCGGTCATAACCACACCGTCAAATCCCCATTCATTGCGCAATACTTTAGTGCACAAATCACAGCTGTTTGGTGTATATACCCCATTGATTTTATTATATGATGTCATAACACCTTTGGCATTTCCATCTTTAACGGCATACTCAAAACCACGAAGATATATTTCTCGCAATGCACGTTCACTTACATTGGAAGAAACACCTTTTCGGTTATCTTCCTGATTGTTTGCCGCAAAGTGCTTAAGGGTTACATAATATCCTTCTTCCTGCTGAACACCTTTTGTTACCGCAGCTGCCATTGCACCTGAAAGGAATGGGTCTTCAGAATAATATTCAAAGTTACGGCCACAAAGTGGATTTCGGTGAATATTAAGCGCAGGTGCAAGCCAGAATGTACAACCATATTCTTTCATTTCGCTGTAAATTGCGGTACCGATTTCATATGCCAATTCAGTATTGAATGTTTGTGCTATTGCTGTTGCAACAGGAAATGCAGTGGTGTACTGATACAAAACTGTGGATTTTTCAGGGTCGGCAAGAATAAGCTTTTGTATCCACTTTGGCACAATACGGAATGCAGAAAGCGGCATATCAATAAGTTTTGTGCCTCCTCCTTTTTTGAGTGCAGCGCGTTGTGAAATACGCACCCCTGCAGGACCATCACAAAGTGTTATATTGGCAAGACCTTTATCCCAGAATTTTGAGGTGGTATTACCAACTGAACCCGGCATATCAAACACTCTTTCTCCGCCAAACATACCAATGCCAACAACAATTTCTGCCATATCTTCAATGGAAAGCCGTGATATAAAATTTGTAATCCGTTTATCATCAATTACCTTTGAATTGTTATAATCAAAAGCTTTTGTAACAATATTTTCAGCTTTTAAACACAGTTTGATAGCTATTTGGTCTGTATTTTCACTATGTAAAGTTGTACAGCTTAACAGCTCAAACTCTTCTTTAACAGGGCAGATATTTATATGCTGTGACACAACTGCATCTTCATCAAGATTTATAACAGCAACATTTTTGGTGTTTCCTGAAGAATTGCCCACACGAATTATATAATCCCCTTTTTCAAGGATAAACTGTGCTGTTTTTTCGTTATATGATGCAAAGTTTTTAATATCAAAACTTATGCATACTGTTTCTGTCTCATCAGGTGAAAGTGTTTTTGTTTTTGCAAAGCCTGCAAGTGACTGATACTCCTTGTTGATTGTACCTTGCGGTGCAGAAATATAAGCCTGCACAACTTCTTTGCCGCAGTATTTTTCCCCGATATTTTTTACTGTTGCTTTTACAGTTATCTTTGTACCATCTATTGTTACATCGGCAGTGTCAATCTGAAAATCTGTATAGCTTATACCATAACCAAATTCATATTTTGGTTCTACACCAAAGCTGTCGAAATAACGATATCCTACATAAATATCTTCATTGTAATATTCGACATCAAGATTTCCGTTAAGATAACTGAACTGGTCATGGAATGGTATATCGCTGTAAGTTTTAGCCCAGGTATCTGTAAGTTTACCGCTTGGTGTTACCTTGCCCGATAAAACATCTGCTACCGCATTGCCACCTGCCGAACCCAGCTGACAAATATACATAACCGCATTTATGCCTTTTATCTCCTGCATAAATTTCATATCTATCTGTCCGCCTGCATTAATAAGCAGAATAAATTTATCGTATTTTTCGGCACAGAATTTTATGTCCGCATACTCTTCATCGGTTAAATACAAATCGCCTTTTTGTGCTTTGCGGTCTACACCTTCCCCTGCCTGACGTGCAACAACATATATGCAAGTGTCGGTACTGCTTTTCTCTGCATCATTTTCATCTACACAGCGTGCAGGGCAACCGCCAAAATCCTCCAGCAATTCCATTGCCTTTGATGGATTTTTGAAAAAACGTTTTAGTTTATTATCATTGAATTCTTTTTCTTTTGTTTTATACAGATGGTCATATTCTTCTATCCAGTCTTTTGTTGTAACGTTAAATCCGGCATTTTCAAGGCCTTCCATAATGCTTATACTATGACGTTCGTTAACTTCGCCCGAACCTGTACCACCTTTTACTGTTCTTTTTGCACCATTACCAAACAATGCAACGGTTTTATTTTTTATAGGTAAAGTGCCGTCATTTTCAAGCAAAACAATGCTCTCGCAGGCCGCCTTGTAGGATATCTGCAGGTTTTTAATTTCTCTTTCGTTGGGTCTTGGGTCTGTTGATGCTTTGGTGTAAAATTTCATAGCTGACCTCCTGATATTCATTATTTACAGAATAACATTTTTTACTGTATGTTACAATGGTATATGTATATTGACATTTCAGTCTACACGATGTAGAATAAAATCAACAATCAGTCTACTTGTTGTAGAATGGAGTGATTATATGAGCGAATATAAACTTGGTCTTGTAGAAAGCAGATTTGCGGATATTATATGGAATAATGAACCAATATCATCAAGCGAACTTGCAAAACTGGCATTAAACGAACTTGAATGGAAAAAATCCACAACCTATACCGTGCTTAAACGTCTGTGTGACCGCGGTATTTTTATAAATGACAGCGGAACAGTTAAAGCACTGATCAGCAAAAACGATTTTTACGCCCTGCAAAGCGAGGAAATTATTAACGACAGTTTCAGCGGTTCTTTACCTGCATTTGTGGCAGCTTTCAGCAGCCGCAAAAAATTGAGTGATGAGGAAATTAATCAGCTTCAGGATATGATAAATAAAATGAGGGGGTAATGTTATGGCAAAATTCTCTTTTATCTCTTACAAACTGTTCCCTTCTGTTTTTAATATGAGTGTAACTGCAAGTGTTGTGATACTTATATTATTCGTATTCAGAAGCTTTTTCAAAAGTATAAAAGCCTTTGACCGCAAAATACCATCCACAATATTTTATGCATTGTGGATTGTTGTTCTGTTCCGTCTGCTGTGCCCTTTTTCAATTACATCGGATAAATCATTTTTTCAGCAATATGACAGTCCAATAAATCGTACAAGTGAAAATGTTTCTGTTATAGAATATGTACCTGCTGATATTGTACACACAGAATATCCTGCTGTGGATTTACCTGTTGGATTTGTCAATCATATTATCAACCACTATATGCCGCAAGGTGAAGAACAGTTGCGTGCTGACCCGTTGGAAGCACCTGTTGCCATTGCTACAAATGTGTGGTTTACAGGTATATTCTGCATGGCAATGTATGGATTTCACAGCTACATTAACCTTAAGAAAAAACTGATTGGCGCCATAAGATTAAAAGAAAATATCTATATATGTGATTATATATCTTCCCCTTTTGTTATTGGAACTGTAAAACCTAAAATATATTTACCATCAACTTTAAATGAAAACGAAGCAGAATATGTAATTGCGCATGAAAAACACCATATAAAGCGTTTTGACCATATTTTCAAGCTTACGGCTTTTATTGCTTTGACTTTGCATTGGTTTAATCCTTTTGTATGGATTGCCTTTGAATTTGCAATGCAGGATATGGAAATGAGCTGCGATGAAGCAGTTATTAAAAAACTTGGTGATGATGTACGCAGTAAATATTCGCAGTCCTTGCTTAACTTTGCAACAGGCAAACACATTTTTGCAGGCGCTCCCCTTGCTTTTGGTGAAGGTGATACTCAGGTGCGCATAAAAAATCTGTATGCTGATAAGAAAAACAGCATACTTTACACATCTTTAGCCGTTGTATTTGCTGTTTTTCTGTCTTTCAGACTTATGGCTAACCCTGATACTTATAAAGGTGAAATTCTTTATAATGGTATGATTTATCATCAAAGCGGTTTACCGCTTGTAACTATCCCCGGAGAACGCAGCAGAAATATAGGTGTTTTAAATGAAATAGCTGATGCTGATACAGATTTGACAAAAGAACTGAGCGGCAAGTATATTGACAGTAAAAATTTAAATCTTCCGATATACCAAAGCAGCGAAAATGCCGAAACCATTTTTTTAACCACTGGTGATGGCTGGATACCTTTTACCTCTGACAGTATGCAGTATGCCACCACACAAAGCTGGATTAAACCCGTTTACAGCGAAGGCTGGGACAACACATATGGCTGGGGTATTGGTTATACAATAAATCTTGCTGATGATGTTGTGTGGGAAGGCATATATGAAGACATTTATCAGTATGGCGAACTTGTCAGTTCATCCATTGTTGCTTACAGCACAGACGAAGATGAAGGCCCCAACAAAACATACGGTATTGAAAATATCATAACTGTTACAGAACACAACGAAATGAGGATTTCTATAACAAACCATATTGATGACCTTACCGTCGAATTTATGGATAATCCTTATGTAAAATCAAGACGTAAAATTCCACTGCCTGATGAAGAGTATTCTTCTATGATGATAAGACCTGCATTTAACAAAAATATAAAAACATTTAAACTGCTTTCCAATGACAGCTTTGATTTGATAGCAGTCTCACTTGGCACAGGCGAAAACGGTGCAATTTATACAGACCATACCAACCCAAATCAGGCATGTGTGATTGTATACAGATTTGTTACATCCACAATACCGCTCAGATAAAATAAAAACTCACCGAATGGGTTATCGGTGAGTTTTATTTTGTTTATTTGTTAAGTTCTCTTACCTTCTGTGCAGAATAAAGCACTGCTGCACGGGAAGCATCAAAGGTTGTGCCACCTTGCATAAAGGTTGTGAATGGTGCACGCACAGGGGCATCACAGCTGAGCTCGATGGAAGACCCCATTGTAAATGAACCGCTTGCCATAATGATATCACTGTCATAACCTGGCATTGGGCTTGGGTATGGTGTTGCAAAACTGTCGATAGGGCTCATATGCTGAATTGCCTGACAGATTGCGATAAGATTTTCGGCATTTTCTGCAGCAATTGATGTGATGATATCGTTGCGGTCTTCTGTATAGTGCGGGTCGGTTGCAAAACCGATTTTATTATACAGACAGGATGCATAAATGCTTGTTTTGATAGCATTTGCTGTTACCATAGGTGCAAAATAAACACCAAGGTACATACTGCGCATAACTTCCAGAGTGCAACCGATTTCACGGCCTGTACCAGGTGCTGTAAGTCTGTGACCACATTTTTCAACCAAATCAGCACGGCCTGCAATATAACCGCCTGTAGGTGCAATGCCGCCGCCAGGGTTTTTGATAAGAGAACCAATGATAAGGTCTGCACCGTATGCACAAGGTTCTTCGGTATGTGTAAATTCACCATAGCAGTTGTCTACTGTTACAATAATATCGGGATTGCCTTCTTTTGCAGCTTTGCAGATTTCACCAATCTGTTCAAGACTGAGTGCTTTTCTTGTTGCATAACCACGGCTGCGCTGAATGTGACATACGTTTGATGTTTTTGCCATTTCCCTGATACCGTCAAGGTCAGGTTCGGAATTTGGAAGCAAATCAACCTGCTGATAGCTGATGCCGTAGTCTTTTAAAGAACCATAATTTTCACCATTATCATCAACACCAATAACACCAAGCAGAGTATCGTATGGTCTGCCTGTTGCACACATAAGTGTATCGCCTGCACGGAGAACACCAAAAAGTGCAACTGTAAGTGTGTGTGTGCCGGACATAAAGTTATGGCGGCAAAGTGCATCTTCGGCACCTACTATATCAGCCCAAAGTCGGTCAAGTCCGTCACGTCCCATATCGTCATAGCCATAGCCTGTTGTGCCGACAAGATGCTGTGCTGATATGCGGTTTTCTTTAAATGCTTTAAGCACTTTAAGCTGGTTGTACTGCTGAACTTCTTCCACTTTTTCAAAATATGGTTTACAAAGTTCCATAACTTCCCTGTCTATATCAAGAAGTTCTTTGTCAATATCAAAAAAATTTCCTATCATTTTACCTGTTCTCTATTCTTTATAAACTGTTATCGCTCCGACTGCTTTAAAACCAAGTTTTTCATAGTATGGTTTTAAAACGTCCTCGCATTTTAAAATCACTTTTTTATCCTTGTTCCTGGATATTATATGTCCCAGCACCTTTTCTGCAAGACCTCTTTTTCTGTATTGAGGCAAGGTTGACACAAAAGTGATATATACCGTATCTTCGCTATAAACTGTGGATATTGCACCGCTGACTATCTTATCATCCTGCATAAGGTAATATACATTTGCTATACCTTTGTTAATTTTGCGCGCAAAATTTGAATACACGATATCAAAATTAAGATTGTGAAAATTTGCGCAGCAGAACTTTATAAACGAATATGTTCCCTCGTTGGAGATTATATCATCATCTGCCTGAGTTTCCCCTCCTGCATATTCCATTATATGCAGGTTTCTTTCCACCGCCATAGGCAGATTTTTTATCTGGCTTTCAATGGATGATACCCCACAGAAATTACAGAATGTAAGTATCTCCTCCAGTTCGTCCGCCGTCGGTTTTCCGCACAGTGTAAGATTTACACCCGAAAGCATAAATGCACAGTTTTCCGACACATAAAAGCTGTTTGTATCCCTTATCTGTCCACTTATATAGTCTGCATATATTTTCTGACCCAAAAAGCCGGATTCATTGATTATCTTTTCAAACTTTCCTGCATTTTCTGTTGCGTTTACTATCATAATCCGTTTACCAGTTCTTTGTAGTGTCTGCCACGAACTTCGAAGTTTGGATAAAGGTCAAAACTTGCAGATGCCGGGGAAAGGCTTACCACATCGCCTTCAGATGTGTTTTCATACATAAGCTGTACTGCCTGTTCCATACTGTCTGCATGGAGAATTTTTATATCACTTGCTGCAAAATCAGCATGTTCACGCACAACTTTTTCGATTTTAGGACCAGTCTGTCCCATAACCACAAGAAGTTTAACGTGGTCAAGAATTGGCTTTGCAAGCGGTTCATAAGGAATATTTTTGTCGTAACCGCCTGCAATAATACAGATTTTCTGTGGAAATGCTTTAAGCCCTGCAATTGTTCTTGTCGGACTGGAAGCAATAGAGTCGTTGAACCACTGAACGCCGTTGAGTGTGCGCACAGGTTCAATGCGGTGTTCAACACCTTTGAATTCTCTTGCTACCTTTGCCATAATTTCGTCAGAAACATCGCCTTCTACCGCTGTAAATGCTGCAAGCAGATTTTCAAGGTTATGCAGCCCGCGCAAAGCAACTTCGCTCTGATGAACAATGCGTCTGCCGTCTATTGTAAGATAACCTTCGTCATCGATGAAACCGCCGTTGTCGATTTTTGAAAGACGTGTAAAGAAACGCACTCTGCCTTTCACATCATTTTCCATACCTTTTGAAACATCGTTTTCAAAACCGAGAACCGCTTTGGAGTTTTCGTTCTGATAAAGCAGAATGTTGCGTTTTGCATCAATATATTCCTGCATATCCTTGTGATGGTCAAGGTGGTTTGGTGTAACATTTGTAACAACAGCCACATCAGGAGACTGTTTCATGCTGATAAGCTGAAAACTTGAAAGTTCCACAACTGCTACATCTGTTTCTTCCACTTCTTCTGCTATCGGCAATAGTGCACGGCCTATGTTGCCGCCAAGA
This sequence comes from Oscillospiraceae bacterium, assembly GCA_017505635.1. Classification (GTDB taxonomy): domain Bacteria; phylum Bacillota; class Clostridia; order Oscillospirales; family Ruminococcaceae; genus RGIG3102. Next base: position 140,971 of record JAFVOU010000016.1, read on the forward strand.
TAAACCTTTCTGCCGCTTTCTTCCAACATTTTTGCTATAAGACTTGTTGTAGTTGTCTTGCCGTCAGAACCTGTTACAGCATACATTTTGCAGGGGCAAAGGCGGAAAAACAGTTCCATTTCGCTGCTTACTTCTGTACCCTTGTTAAGTTCGTCCTGAAGCTCCTTTGTAAAAAATTCAAAACCCGGAGTTCTCATAATCAGATCCTGATTTTTAAGACCTTCAAGATAATTTTCTCCCAAAGAGAGATTTATATTTAATTCCTTCAATGTTTCAGCATAGTCGCCAAAATCGCTGAGCTGTTTTTTATCGCAAAGTGTTACTATTGCACCTTTTTTTGCAAAAATCTCAATAAGCTGTTTATGGCTTACACCAGCACCGATAAACGCCACCTTTTTGCCTTTTAATCCGTTATAGAATTTTTCCGCTTTAATATTCATACAGTCACCTCTGTGAAACATATTTCTATATCCAATATATTATATTATTTTATGCAGATTATATCAAGTGTTTAGATAAAAGCTGTCATTTTGCCTAAATATTTTTTATATTAAATACATATGCAACCTTGCAAAATTCGTTGATATCACAGGTAAAAAGTGTTAATATATAATAGAAAATTATGTTTTTGTTTATATATATCAGGAGCTATTTATGTTTGATTTCGAAAAAGATTTTGGCAGCAAGCTTTTCAGCGACACTGTTATGAAACAGCGGCTCAGACCCGAAATTTATGAAGCTGTAAGAAAAATACGTGATGAAGGAATGGAATGGGACCCTGCGGTTGCAGACGAAGTTGCCGAAGCAATGAAAAATTGGGCAATGGAACTTGGGGCAACTCATTTTGTTCACTGGTTCTCCCCTCTTACCGGCACAAACAGCGGTCGTCACGACAGTTTTCTTGACGGCAGCAAAGACGGCAAGCCTATCATTAAATTTTCAGGCAAACTGCTTTCCAAAGGCGAAAGTGATGCTTCCAGTTTTCCGTCAGGCGGATTGCGTTCTACCTTTGAAGCACGCGGTTATACCGTATGGGATGTAACAAGCCCTTGCTATGTTATGGGCACAACTTTGTATATTCCGACTGCTTTTGCTGCATTTACAGGCGAAGCCCTGGACCAGAAAACACCGCTTCTGCGCTCTGCTCAGGCTGTAAACAAGCAGGTTGTTAAAGTCATGAATCTTCTTGGCTTTGACGATATAACCTCCGTAAGACCAACTGTAGGCGCAGAACAGGAATATTTTCTTGTTGACAAAGAATACTATTCCAGACGTCTTGATATAAAAATCACCGGCCGTACTATTTTCGGTGCAAAACCGCCAAAAGGCCAGGAAATGTGCAACCACTATTACGGCAGCACCAAAGACCGTGTAAGAGACTATATGCGTGACGTTGACCGCCAGCTGTGGGAACTTGGTGTTCCAAGCAAAACCGAACACAACGAAGCTGCTCCGGGGCAGTTTGAAGTTGCCTGTGTATACAGCGATGCAAACATCGCATGCGACCACAACCAGATTGTTATGAACATTCTTCGCAAAACAAGTGTCAAGCACAATCTTGCCTGTCTGCTGCATGAAAAACCTTTTGTCGGAATCAACGGCAGCGGCAAGCACGATAACTATTCCCTTGCAACAAATACAGGCGAAAACCTTTTGAGTCCGGGAGATAATCCGGAAGAAAACATAAAATTCCTTATCACTCTTGCTGCCTTTATCAAAGGTGTTGATGAGCATGCAGACCTGCTTCGTCTTTCTGCTGCAGTAAGCGGCAACGACTACCGACTTGGCGCACATGAGGCACCTCCTGCAATTATCTCTATTTATCTGGGAGACTATCTGCAGGGTATTCTGCACAAAATTTCCCTTGGCGAAAACGCACATACCGAAGAACACCACAAACAGATGAACCTTGGTGCAAAGGTGCTGTCTTCCTTTGAACTTGACGAAAACGACCGTAACCGTACAAGCCCTTTTGCTTTTACAGGTTCCAAATTTGAGTTCCGTATGGTTGGTTCATCCCAGCCTATCGGTTTTGTAAATACTGTTATCAATGCCTTGGTTGCTGTAAGTATGAAAGAATTTGCTGCACAGCTGGAAAAATCAGATGACAGAATTGCAGAAGCATACAAAATTGTAGGCGATGTTTATAAAAAACACGGCAGAGTTATCTTTAACGGCAACGGTTATTCGGAAGAATGGGTTAAAGAGGCCGAAAAACGCGGTCTGCCTAATATAAACTGCACAATTGATGCTATACCTACAATTATAAAGCCAGAAAATATTAAGTTTTTCGAAAAAGCTCACACTTACAGCGAAGCAGAATGCCATGCAAGATATGAAATTCTGCTTGAAAACTATGTAAAAACCATTACGGTAGAACTTAACACTGCTCTTGAAATGGTAAACAGACTTTATCTGCCTGCAGGAGCAAAATATCTTGGCAAACTTGCTGAAGGTAACCATTTCTGTATGAAAACCGGTTATATAAGCCAGGCTGCTTTAAGACACCAGCAGCAGGTTGCAAAACTGGTCGACGAAATTTCAGAGTTTACACAGAAACTTACCGAATCTTTTGACAATGCCCTTGAAAAAGATGATATGATGGAAAAAGCAAGAGGTTTGTATTTTGCTTTACGTGATGACCTTGGCGCTTTGAGAAAATCGGTTGATACTCTTGAAATGTATATGCCTAAAGACGAATGGCCAACACCAAGCTATACAGATTTGTTATTCTATCTGTAATTTAAGTAAATATATTATTATAAATATAATCAGCTGTTTCCGGTAAAGAAACAGCTGATTTTATTTGTTTATTTTTTTGACAAGCCAAGAGAGTCAGCAAGAAAATTTATAATTCTGCTTCGGTAATCATCGATAAAAATATTGTCCTTTGACTCACTGACCTCCGAATCGACAAAATATTTGTTTGTGTTTTTTCTTATAGACAGCGAATCCAAAGGCCACCCTTCGTGGCGTTTTGGTGATGCTTCACTTACCATAAAGAAGGAATCTGTTCTTGTTGTTTTTCCAGCATCCATAAAGGAAGTTATTTTTCCTTTATAATATACTGCTATGCCATCAAGATAAAAAGCAGTAACCTCTCCACCTAAAGACGAAATCAGATTTGCATAGTATTCTATCATTTCATCATCATTCAATCTTTTATTTCCATCCGGTGTTCTGATATTCAACCCCGGCTGTCTGCTGTCGGTTAAAGGCAATTCCTCAAAATACAGTCCCGAATCATTGCAGATAACAGCATCATAATACGCGGAATAAAACTTTGCTTTGATTATGGCATTTTCTTCCGGTGTTTTACCTTTTTCGTCCGGCTCTGCAGTTATATTCAAATCTTTAAGTGTGCAGAAATCCACATCATATCCCGACAACAAATCAACAAAGCGTTTTACCTTTGACGGATTTGTTGTACCTATCAAAACTTTCATAATACTCTAGTTTTCAATACCTTTTCTGGAGTTGATACCTTTATCGTATGGGTGTTTTATTTTTTTAACTTCGGAAATATAATCTGCAATTTCGCAAAGTTCAGGGCCCGGATTGCGTCCTGTAAGAACAACCTCCAGCTTTTCAGGCTTATTTCTGAGAAATTCAAGTGCTTTTTCATTGTCGATAAACTGAAGTTCGTAGCAGGACATAAATTCGTCCATAACCAGCATATCCGCATCACTTTCAATTGCAAGCTGAACAGCTGTTTCAAACTGGCGTGTGTATGCTGCTTTTGCCTCTGCTTTTTCTTCTTCTGTCATATTCCATACAAAGCCAAAGTTTTTTTCGCAGAAAACAAGCTGCAGATTAGGGATTTCACGCAAAATTTTAAGTTCGCTGGAGTAATCCCCTTTCATAAACTGTGTAAGCACAACCTTCATACCGCTGCCAAGTGCACGGACAGCAAGCCCCATTGAAGCAGTTGTTTTTCCTTTGCCGTCACCACAGTAAATATGGATTAAACCTTTCATAATTATTCTCCTTTATAAACTCAAGAAATACTATTCACATATAAAATAGAGTAAAAAACATATTGCAAGCAGATCTGCACATCCGCCATGGCTGATATTAAGTTTTACAAACTCATCGTTCAAGGCTGCAAATTCTTCTGCAAAATTATCACTTTCTAATATAGCCGATGCTTTGCTATGCACCATTTTTAAAGTATCAACATCAGAACGTCTGATGACATTTGTATCTTCAAGCTCTGACATAAGCAAACAAAGCACTTTTGCTCCCGCAGTATCAAAACCGTCACCTTTCTGCAGACATTTTTTCAGCAGCGCAAGTGCAGGTTTGACATCAGGATAACCTGCCGCAGCCTGGCCGCGTATACCTTTGATTTTCTGCTGTGCAAAAATCTGTTTGCCGAAAGACTGGTGTATATTTGGATTTTCAAAATCCGCAAGTGAAACCTGTGCCATCTGCGAACATATATCAAGCACATTTTCTGCAGTTGCTTCCCTGCCGTTTTCGGTAAGATATGCTGTTGAGGCAATAATAATGCCAAAAGAAAAAATTGCACCCTTGTGAGTGTTGACACCAAAAGTATGCTGATACATTTTGCTTTCTGCTTCAAGTCCCAGATAACGCAGGTTGTCAAACAGAATCTGTGGTGTTTTATCGCTTAATTCTACAGCTTTTAATGCACACTTTTTAAAATAGTCATACAATGCTGTGGAGCTGTTGATAAAAGTAAAAAAGTCCATATCCTTGTGCGAACCATTATCTGCTCGGTCAACAAGCCCCGGTTTAGGTGTAACTGAAACTTCATACATTAATGCCTTTACAGCACTTTGTGCAAGATAATCTGCATACTGACAGTTAAAATAATCACAGATTTTATTTATAAAACACTGCTGCAGTTCTTCCACACTGTGTCTGCGTGAACGTGCACAGCCGCTGCCTTCACTGCCGCATATCATGCAGCTTCTGCCGTCCATACCGATATCTGCACGGCTTACTTTTTCTCCGTCAGGCCTGATTACATCTATGTCAAACAGTCTGCCCAGTTCAAAATTATCCTCTATCTGAACCATAAGCCGTTTGATTTTCAGCGGATTTTGCTGTAAAGCAATATAGCTTTCCATACCTGTTTTTTCTATAATCTGTTCAGCTTTTATGGTTTCAATGCCGTTTTGCTCAAGAATTCTGTAAATTTTTGCAACACCTTCAGCATAGGCTCTCATTATGCAATCAGAAATTTTATACGGACCTGCAATATTCATCGTGAAACAGATAAGACAGCTGCATTCTTTAAGCAGTTTTTCCTGACGTTCCACCCTTTTTTCGCGGGCTTCAAGCATCATTGGCAGGTCAACATAGTTTTGCTGATTTTTAAGTTTATTTATTTCAACGCTACTTTTTATAACGGTAACCTTCTTTTTCTAAATATTCATAAGTTGTTGGCGGTACAAGATTTTTTGTTGCTTCTATATCGCATTTGTGCAGATAATCGCGCACAACAGATGCACTTATCGCTCTGCCGTCCCATTCTTTACGCTGTATTTCGATAACTTCTATTCCATAAGAAGACAGCACTGTTTTCATCTGCTGATTGTATGCATTTGTAACCTGACAGGTCGGTTCTGTACCTACAAAACGTTTTGTAATATTCATTTTCTTTGCAAAATGTTCGCAGAAAATTTTAAGGTCAAGTATACAGTTTGCATCTTCGGCTTTGGAAATGTCCTTTATAAAATATGTCGGAAATACAGCTGATGAAATAAGATAGTCGCTTGTCTGGTGAACAATCACATTGGGAATATCCGCAACACCTTTTTTAACAAGTTCATACCTTACTGCTGCCGGGAATTCGCTTTTGTCCTCGCTGAGAACAAACAGATGCAATGTATCACACTGTGCTGCTGCAGTTTCCACAAGGTAGCGATGACCATTTGTAAAAGGATTGCAGTTCATAACAATTGCGCCGATGTTTTCGCTGCTGTTACCTTTTGGTAGGCTGTCAATATATCTGTCAATACCGCCCCTGTCATTTTCCATAAGCAGAATATCTTCTGTCTGTGTTATAGGATAAAAGCCCATATCAGTGAACATCTGATAGTTTTTTGGTTTTGTAAAAAGGAAAAGGTGTTTTATTCCCTTTTCATTTGCACGGTTAATCATAAGGGTGACAACCCTGGGTGACAACCCGTATCCCTGATAGTTTTCGGATACAGCAATACATTTTAGAACATTTGCGTGGAGAGAGCAGGTTGCTGCAATATTTCCGTCTCCGTCAACAAGGTTAACAGTTTCCTCTATCTGTTCATCATATCTCAAATCCTGTTTTGCAAGAAACTCTTCCAGTTTTTTGCGTTTGCGCGGATTTAAAGGTGAGCCAAACTCCTCGTAAAAATTGGTATATTCCATTTTGCTCCTCCAAAAGTACTAATTTTAACAGAAACCCTACCACCTAAGTGACAGGGTTTCTATTATTATAACTCAATTATATATATGTTACAACATTACTCTGTAACAACTTTTTTGATTGTATCGATAACTGTGCCGTCTCTGTAAAGAACTTTGGCAACAACTTTGGACTCATCAAGTTTGATTGGTTTTGGAACACCTGTGATTTTTTCTGCAATTGCTTTGAGTTCATCAATTTCAACTACAGGAAGACCTGCTTTAACAAGTTTTTCTTTAAGTTCAGGTCTGTTAGGGTTAACAGCAATACCTCTCTGTGTTACAACAACGTCTACTGTGTGGCCCGGTGTTGTGATACATGTTACACGGTCAACGATAAGTGGAAGACGTGCACGAACCAGCGGAGCGATGATGATTGCCAATTTGGAACCTGCAGCTGTGTCTGCGTGGCCGCCTGAACCGCCCATGATGTAACCGTTGGAGTCTGTGTGAACGTTTACGTTGAAGTCAAGGTCAACCTGTGTTGCACCAAGAAGAACAACGTCAAGGCTGTTAACTGCAGAACCGTTTACGCCTGCATACTGGCTTGCAGAAACTTCCATATGGTTAGGGTTATTTTTGATGGATTCAACAGCATCAAGGTCGAAGCACTGAACGTCGATAAGAGCTTTGAAGCAGCCTTCGTTAAGCATTTCTACCATATATTTTGTGATACCGCCCATACCAAAGCTGCCTTTGATATTGTCTTCCAGCATCATTTCTTTGATGTATTTAGCTGCAGCAAGTGTTGCACCGCCAGCACCTGTCTGGAAGGAGAAACCATCTTTAAGGAGACCGGAAGCTTTAACAACTTTAGCTGCATACTGAGCCATTTTAAGACCTACCGGGTCTTTTGTGATTTTTGTTGTACCGGAAACAATACCGCTTGGTTCGCCGATTTTATCAACTACAACAACGTGGTCAACATAAACTTCTGGGATGGAGAAGCCAACAACAGGATATTCAACAAGGTTGTCTGTGATACATACAACTTTGTCTGCGTTGTAAGCATCTGCAAATGCATAACCCATGGAACCGCAAGCGGATTTGCCGTATTTACCTGTCATATTACCGCGGTTGTCAGCTGTTGGTGCTGCTACAAAAGCAACATCAATGTGGCTTGTGCCTTTTTCCATATCGGAAGGACGGCCACCGTGGCTGCGGAAAATAACTGGGTTTTCCATAACGCCTTCGCTGATAGCTTTACCAACTTTAGCACCCATATAGTTGCATTCAAGACCTGTAACTACGCCGTTTTTGATGTGGTCGATAATTGGTGCATGTGTATCAAAAACGCTTGATGCGTTAACTGTGATATTTTTGATGCCCATTTTTGCAATTTCGTCAAGAACCATGTTGAGAACGTAGTCACCGTTTCTCATATGGTGGTGGAAAGAAATTGTCATACCGTCTTTAAGACCGCATGCTTCAATAGCTTCTCTGATAGAGCCGATTAACTTACTCATGGTCTGTACCTCCGTAAATTGCTTTTTCCATTTCGATAACCTGTTTTGCTCTGTTAACGATAGGTGCGTCAATCATTTTACCTCTGAGGGAAACAACGCCGCGGCCCATACGTTTTGCTTCTTCGATGATGTCGAGAACTTCGTGTGCATATTCAATTTCAGCTTTTGTTGGGCTGAATACTTCGTTGATGCCTTCAACGTGACGTGGAGAGATGGAAACTTTGCCTGTAAAGCCGAGAGCTTTAGCAAAGCGTGCATCTTTGTAAAGACCTTCGATATCTTCAACGTCTGTGAATGGTGTGTCGTATACGTCTACACCGCAAGCTCTTGCTGCTGTAACAAGTCTCTGGCGGCAGTAAAGGATTTCTGCACCTTCTTTTGTTCTTACGCAGCGAAGGTCAGCTGTAAGGTCTTCTGCACCGAGGAACATAGCAATAACACGTTCGTCACAGCCTGCAATATGGAATGCATTTTCAACACCCATTGTTGTTTCGATAAGAGTGATGATTTTAACAGTATTTTTTTCCATACCGCATTTTTCTTCTATGCCTGCGATATATTCGCTTACTTTTTTAACGTCTTCAGGACCGTTAACTTTTGGAAGCATGATAGCATCCGGTTTGTGTGGTACGATTTCATCAAGGTCTTTGTACCAGAAATCTGTATCAACAGGATTGATACGGATAACAATTTCGCAGCCTTTGAGGCCAAGATGTTTAAGTGTATTTCTAACAAGAATTCTTGCAGAGTCTTTTTCTGCAGGAGAAACAGCGTCTTCAAGGTCAAGAATGATGCTGTCTGCACCGAGAATATCGCCATTTACGATAAGGCTTGGTGTGTTACCAGGAATAAAAAGCATTGAACGTCTCATAAATTATAAATCCCCCTGTGCTCTTTTTAATGCAGTTTCTACTCTTGCACGGATTGTGCAGTCGATAGCGCCTCTGTCGTTAACAGAAACTTTTGCATTTGTAACTTCATTTTCTGCCAGTACTTCCATAACAGAAGCTTTGATGTCATCACCGAACTGTGTAAGAACAACAGATTCAAGCACAATTTCTATGCCTGCTTCGTTTGGTTCTACCTGTACGTATGCATCACTGGATTCCAATGTGCCTGCAACGGCGTTTTTCACGATTTTCATAGTTTACCTCCGTAAAATTTAAAATTGACTTATTATTAACTAAGTTGTATTATTTATTTATACTCTGATTATATAATATAACAAAAATTTATATATGTCTAATACATATAGTTCATTCGGAGTATGAAATAAAGTTATCATTGACATAAATGCTGAAAGACAGGTTAAAATATGTTACTTAAAGAATTAAGATATGTTCTTGCCATACACACATATGGCACAATGGCAAAAGCAAGCCAGCATCTGTATATCTCTCAGCCTGCGCTGAGCAAATATATACAAAATCTCGAAGACACACTTAACGTGGAACTGTTTCACCGTAACAACGGCAGGCTTACGTTAACCTTTGCAGGCGAACAGTATGTTTCCGCTGCTACAAAAATGCTGGAAATATTTGAACATCTTGAAAGCGAACTGAGCGATGTTCAGAATGCTGCAAAAGGCAGAATACGCCTTGGTATCGCCACCTATCGCGGACCTTATCTTCTGCCTAAAGTAATTGCAAAATTCCATCGCGAATATCCAGATGTTGACCTTAACGTTACAGAGGAAAGCGCAGAAAATCTTGAACAGATGCTTAGCCGCGGAGAGCTGGATATTGCTATTATGAATATTCCCCTTTCCCTGCCTAACCTGGAATATACCCCTATCCTTGAAGAAGAAATACTGCTTGCCATACCGCCTGACCATCCAAAGGCTGAGCTGGGTATAAAAAAAGAAGGCTGCAAGTATCCATGGATTGATATAAAAAATTTTGAAACAGATTCCTATGTTCTTCTTAAACCTCATTTCAAATCAAGACAAATTACAAATGCTATTCTCAACACCATAAACTTCAACCCCAAAAGTGTCATCGAAACCGGTAATATCAACACAGGCTACCGTCTTGCTGCAAACGGTTACGGTGTAACATTTATACCGGAAACCTATGTGCACAATTCATCTTCCAGTGTACAGGCAAAGGTATTTTCATTTGGTCACCCCTGCACAAAAATCACACTGGCTGTTGTTTATAAAAAAGATTCCTATATGAGCAAAAGCTGTCAGATTTTTCTTGATATGATAAAGGAATTCTATATGGGGGCCGATAAAACAAGACCCGAAAACGTATAAGCAAAAGGATATCATTTATGCAATCAGTAAAGAAACATATAAACATACAAACCATTTTAAAAATTCTTTTAATTCTGGTTTTCATTATATCTGTGTTTTCCACATATCATATTACATCAAATATGCTTGATGGTGATGCCGCAAGCGAACTTGTTTTTGCCAACCATATAGCACAGACAGGACAGTTTCTTTCAAAAGACTGGTATTATTCAACAGAAATACGTATCATCTGCATCCAGCTGATTTATGCTCCGCTGTTTATGCTTTTTAACGACTGGAGTTTTGTACGATTTTCAGGCGCTGCAATTCTTCAGTTGCTGCTCATCGGTTCGTTTTTCTTTGCTGCACACAAGGCTAAATTTGACAAACGTGCCATATACCTTGGCTGTATTCTGCTTTTGCTGCCGGTAAGTGTTTCGTACGGACGTGTGGTTTTGTATCACTGTTTCTACACTGCCTACATCTCGTTTTCCTTTTTGCTTGCAGGACTGATTTTCAGTTTTTCAGGCTGTAAAAACAGGCTCAGTCTTGCAGTAAAAATCATCCTTCTTGCAGCCCTTTCTTTCGCCGGTGGTCTTAACGGTGCCCGTATGCTTCTGATATTCAATGCTCCCTTACTTTTTGGGCTCGTTCTCCTTGCCTTTGTAAAAGACTGTCGCAACCATGAAAATCAGTACATACTGAATAAAAAGTTTTTAACCGTTTTTGCCCCTGCTTGTATTTCTCTGATATCTGCAGCTGCGGGATATATTGTAAACTCTGCTGTATTATCGGCTGAATATACGTTCAATTCATACAGCAACTATATTTTATCACTGCTGCCTGCCGACCTGCTGAACAGAATGACCTATGGATTTATGCATTTGTTCGGCTTCCGTGAAAATGTTGAACTGATATCTGCAATGGGCATTCTTTCTGTGGCAGGCGCTTTTGCCGCAATATACTGTCTGTCCGTATCAGTTATCAGACTTTTAAATCCGGATAATTCAAAAGATATAAATTATCAGTTATTCCAGCTGATGTTTGTATTTTCTGCCATAGTTACCATTGCCGTATTTCTGCTTACAGGCGGTGCACATGTGTACCATTTTTATCTGTATCTTGTTCCCGTTTATGTGTGGGCTGTTCCGTTTATTGTTTCGGTTGTAAACTTTGATGCAGCACCAAAACAGCTGCTGAACCTTAACTGCCTGCTGCCTGTGATTGTTGTATGTATCCTTGTTTTTAACGGCTTTGCAAATATTCTGTTTTTCCACGGCAAAGCTTTTACAGAACAGGCTTACACCGGGCTTGACTTTGAAAACAGGCATCTTACTTCTGACCTTTCGGAAGCTGTAGCTTTTATTGAAGAAAACGGCTATGATCTTGGTTACTCTACTTTCTGGCACTGTAATGTTGTAACTGAACTTACAGACGGAAATACAAAAATGGTCAGTGTGACATTTGAAGACAGCAGCAAATCAGTCAACTATTTCAACTGGCTGACCCTTAAAAGCAACCGCAGTTACGATGCTGAAAAACCATTTATTCTTGTACGCCGTTCCGAAAGAGATACTTTTGAAAACTTAAATCTTCAGGCAGATATTTCACTGGCTTTTAAAGGTGAATACTATTCGGTCTATGATATTAATAATCTTGAAGAATTCCGCAGTATTGTTCAGTAACTACCATATATAATAAAAAACAGACATCTGACTTTTTGATTTCAGATGTCTGTTTTATTATATGAAGAAAAAGTATGCCGCTACTGTAAGCACAACAAGGAACAGTGCATTTAATCCCAAAAACAGTTTTATGTAATGACCTGTTTTCTCAGGATAAAGCAGGCGGAATTCACTGAGTGTTATAAGGCTTGCAAGGGATGCAATAGGTGTTCCTGCACCGCCGATATTAACGCCAAGCAGAAGTTCCCGATAGTTATCTGTAAAGTGCGAAAGCAGAATTGCAGAAGGTACATTGCTGATAAACTGACAGCATGCAGTTGTAACAAGCAATGTGCTTTTCTGCAGCAGTGCGCCAACAAATTCGTTTACAGCAGGTATGCGTGAAAGATTGCCCGAAAATATAAAGAACATTACAAATGTCCCCAGCAATGGATAGTCAACCATATACAGGGAATCTCTTTCTGCAAAGAAAAGCACAACAGGAATAGCTACAAGACCGAACTGCCATGGCACAAGGCGGAAAACAATAAGAATTGATACTGCAAACAGTGCAAGATAAAGCACTGTTTTTTTGATATCAAGTTTTACACCAAGTTCTGCATTAACTGAAAGTGATTTTTTAGGAAAAAACATACAGCATAGTGTAAGCATAGCAACCGCAAGTACAAACGGTGGCAGCATAATTGCAGTAAATTCCCCTGTAGGAATGCTGAAATAGCTGTAGAGATAGAGGTTCTGAGGATTGCCGAACGGTGTAAGCATACCACCAAGGTTTGCTGAAATATTCTGCAGAATAAACAGCGGTGCGGCATACTTGTCGTTATTTGTTACCGACAATGTATAGTAGCCCAGAGGAAGAAATGTTATAAGCGCCATATCATTGGCAATAATCATAGAACCGATAAAAGTGATATATATAAGTGCCAGAGCCATAACACGCAGACTGCCTGTCATCTGCACAATGCGTCTCGCAAGAATTGCAAAAAAACGTATCTGTCGCAAAGCACAAACCACTGCAAGTGTGATGAACAGACAGGCAAGTGTTCTGTAGTCAAAATATGACAGATATTCTGCTGAAGGCGGTACAAAGAAGCAGGTTATAAACGCTGCAACTGCCGCCACACAAAGCACTACATTTTTTTTGATAAAATAAACAGCTTTTTTCATAAAAATCCTTATATTAAAACTTAATGCACAAAATTTGTGGGCGGTCATAAACCGCCCACAACAATTATAGTTATTAAAATTACAAAGTCAATATTTTATTTAAAAATATCAAGTATTTCTTTAATCTCATGGATTGCATAATCACACTTGTCGTCAGCACGGTTTCCGCGCAAATCAAAGAAAACAGTTTTAAAACCACACGCCTTGCTGCCGTGAACATCGTCTTTGAGATTATCGCCTATCATATATCTGTTTTCAGGATTGCCTGCAAGTTCCAGTGCGTATTCATAAATTTCTTTGCGAGGCTTGTCAAAACCGATTTTACCGCTGATAACCTGTGCTTCAAAATATTCTCTAAGACCAAGCTGGTCCATAAGCACATCAAGTTCGGGGTAGTTGTTGGAAACAAGATAATGTTTGTATCCACGTTCTTTAAGTGTCTGAAGCACCATTTTGGTATCCTCATAAAGCGGATTGTTTTCAGGTGCAACAAGATATTCGCGCACTTTAAGATATATGCTTTCTGCTTCTTCCTGTTTAAGACCACAGCGCATAAACATTTTTAAAAGTTCTGCATTGCAGCTTTTCCACCAGCCGTCTTCGATTTCAAGCAGGTCGCGTGTATCACGGTCAGGGTGTGTATACCAAGGCAGACAATGTCCGTCCAGCTCAGCACAAACCTTTTCCATTGTTATATCGTACTGTGGAAAATTGTCTCTGATAAGTTCATATGCACAGTCTGTCCACTGATGCAGATGCAAGGTAAGTGTACCGTGAAAATCCCAGAAAAGTGTAGGCTTTTCCTCCAGTATATTTTTAAGCTGTTGTTTATCTGTCATTCTGTTGAGCACCTCCAGAAAAGATTTTTTAGATAATTTTGTTGGTATAGCAAGTGTTCTGCACACCTTTTCGCGATTATTTGAGGCATTGTTCGTACCTGACAAGCCCAGTTCAAACAAATCAAGATAGGTCATATCTGACTTTTTTACATTTACAGTACCCATATCTGTTATTCCTGCATCTGCAAAACATTTAATCAGTACATCCTTATCTATCCCCTCCACACCAAGTGTTCCCTCTTTTGAAGGTTCCGCCTTGCGGGATTCCTTGCCGGATATCTGTGGTATATATACATTTGTTATTTTTGCTTTCCGGCAGATATTGCTTAAATAATTTCTTATCTTAAAGCCTGCCGCATCGGAATCTGTAAGCAGAATTATACCGTTTTCTTCACCCAGCTGCTTTAAAAGCAGTTTTTTTTCTTCATCTTTGAAGATAGAAAAACCGTTTACAGGAATTATAAGACCATCAATAAAGCTGTCCAGCTTTATTGCATCGTATTTTCCTTCCACAACTATAATCTGATTAACCCTGATTTTATCCATTAGCCTGCCATCCCTTTTACTATAATCTGCGTTACAAGAATATCTATAAGATGACGCTTTTCTATTGCTGTGCTTTTGAGTGAAAGGTCGGTTTTAAGCATAAGACGTATAATATCTTCAAGCCCTTTTTCGGAAAATTTACCAGCATTGTTCATAGCTTTCTGATAGCGGTAAACGTTTGACCGTTTTTCGAAATCCGAATGAACTGTCTGATATGATATCCCGTTTTTCTTTGCCAGCTTGCAGCGGTGTATATCGATAAAGCTTGTTGCCAGCGCACCCAATACCGCAATTTCATCTGTTCCCTGTGCATAGAGTGTATTCAATGTTTCCAGAGCTTTGACTGGTTTTTTGGCACATATCAGGTCTATAACATCAAAAATTCTTGCTTCAAGTGTTTTAACTCCAACCGCATCAACAATTTCCTTTGTTATTTTTTCATAGTTGGATGCAGCGGCATATTTTTCCACTTCACACATAATAAGAGATATGTTTTTGCCCACATTATCCACAATATATTTTGCTGTATCCTTGTCAAGTGATGCACCAAGCTTTTTTGCTTTTTCCTGTGCAAGTTCAGCTAGATATTTATCATTTATCTCTTTTACAATATGAAGCATTCCCTGCTGTTTTGCCAGGTCAACAAGCGGTGCATATTTTTTTGAAGTTAATGTTTTTTCTTCATCATATGTGAGTGCAACCGCAAAATGTGTGCCTTCACTGTCCGCAATTATGCCGCAGAGCTTTTCTACATATTCATCACTGAGTTCTGAAATATCAAAATCCTTGATTACTATAAGTCTGTCACCAAAAAAACTTACGGTCTGGGCAAGGTCTGCCATTTCGTCAATATCAAACTTTGCATTGTCAAAAACAGATATGCTTTCACTGTCTATATAATTTTCCTCTGCAATTTTGAATATTATTTTCAGGTTATCTGCACATACAAAACTGTCGGCGGATAAAATCAGCCACAGTTTCTGCATATTCATATCTTCAATTTTATATCCTGTAGCCAAAGTTCAACACATCCTTTACCGTTCTGTATCTTCCGCTTTTCAAATTTATTTTAATTTTTATATCAGCATCAATGTTCTTTATATCATCCACATTCATCCATGAAGGCGTATTGCCAAAGATGTAAATTTCATCTGCCAAAACCTGTTTTGGCTTATCATTTCCAAGGAAATAATATTCGCTGTCCTTGCTTGTTACCTTGCCGTGGCCAAAAGAAATATCACACCCTGCCGCTGAAATTGTAAACAGTTTTTTATTTTCTTCAATACTGCTTACAAACGAAAATCCTTCCTCATTGTAAACACAGGTTTCTTTTACTTCTATTGTTTTTTCAGCAACAGCATTCATATCTGTATCTGTTTTAAATTCTTTTGGACAATAGTATACCGTTTTATATTTATCTTTTGCAGCAGATACCAGTTTCTGTTCTGCCTCTGTCACAGTGATATCTTCGGTAAGAACAAGATACTCCTCTCCGTTTGCCTGTATATGAAAAGAACCTTCTCTCCCCGAATCAAAGGCTGTTACCGTAATTGTATTCCAATTCAATAAATTATAACATATAAATGCAAAAATTGATACGGATATTATAAAAATACTTTTATATCTTTTATTTTCAAACTGAAAAAAGGCTATAAATCCCGCCGCCAGTGCAGCAAGTATAACCGTCTGCCATAAAGGGCTGTGAAGTTTTACCGTTGTGAAATCCAGATACTGCCTGATAAAATACAAAACATTGAACAGGGATGATATCAAAAATTTGTTAGTCAAAACTAAAACTGGATTTATGATGCTTATAACAGGTATAAAATTAATAATCGGGGTTAATGCCGATAAAACACATATAACTGTAACAAAAACTGCAAGCATCACATTATACACCGGTGACATAAGTGTCACATACATCCGAGCCAAAGCCAGTACAGGCAAAGTAAAAACAACAGCCGCTGTTGCATAAATAAAGTTTCTTTTATCTTCTTTGACTTTTCTTGTGTTGCACCAACTGCCAGCCACAATAATTCCCGTGCAGGCTGCATAGGAAAGCATTGCACCGATATTTCTTGTTATATACGGATTAATTATAATTGATATTAATCCTATAAGCGCCAGTGTTGTAAAGGAGTCCTGCTCTTTATTCACATTTCGCGCCATAAGTGCAAATATTGCAAGATACCCCGCCCTTATAATTGACGGTGAAAGCCCTGCTATATACATATATGCTACTACAATAACTGCAGCAATTATGTTTTTATACTTTTTATGCACGGGTATATATGCAAAAATCGACTGAACTGCCATAACTATAATACCTACATGCAATCCGGATACCACCAATGCATGTGACATACCCGCAGTTTTAAATAAATCCTTTGTATCAGCTGTAAGCAGATGACTGTCGTTGTAGGCAATAGCATTTACTATCGAAAGATATTCTCTGCTATACAGTTCTGCGGCACTAGAAAGCAATGCTTTTTTGACTGTTAGGGCCTTGTACTTTACAGTAGTCACTTTTAGGTCTGTAACAATCATATTTTCTGCCGAAACGGTACCTTTTATATTTTCTGAATAATTCGCAAATATGTATTTATCGCTCTTTGCAGGCTTGAACTTGCCGGTTATTTCTACTGTATCACCTATATCAAAATAAGGCGAATAGTATACACTAATATTGTATATCTCCCTGCAATTTTCATCCAATAGGGCGACAATATATCCTGTATTTTCGGGATTGTTTATTTCTTTTATATATCCTTTGAAAATCTGATTTTCTGTTGGAATACTTTCAACATTTTTCTGATATATATCCGTATACACATTCACATACATTACCGCCACAAATGCTGTACAAAGCATAAGTAACAGATGTTTTGTATAAATCTTTCTTGTTCTGCTGTGAATAAAAATAAACAAAGCAAACAATGCCAAAAGAATAGCTGTATATTCTCTTGGCATTGAAAGTACTATAGTTCCTGTTATAAAAAATGTAAAACCAATAACCGAAAGTGGTCTTTTAATTTTTAACATTATTATCTTTTATCCCATCGGTTAACATCAGCCCGGAGGCCATGCAAGGCTGCGTTTTGCAAGAACATGGAAATGAAGATGACCTACTGTCTGACCGCCGTCTTCTCCGCAGTTGGAAACTACACGATAACCTTTTTCAAGGTCAAGTTTTTTTGCAATTTCTGCTGCTGCAAGAAACATTTTACCTGCTATATCACAGTTTTCTTCAGTGATATGTGCAGGAGAAGCAATGTGCTGTTTTGGGATGATAACAATATGTACAGGTGCCTGTGGTGCAATATCATAAAAAGCCATTACATCATCTGTTTCGTACACAACATTGGAAGGAATTTCTCTGTTTGCTATTTTGCAGAATAAACAATCCATAATTTATCCTCTCTTTCATAATACTGACATATCCATACAGCTTAAAATAAAAAGCTGCCGTATAAATATATTATACGACAGCTTATTTATTAAAGCAATTATTAAATTAAATATTACAGCATTTCTCTGATAAGCTGTGGAACTGCTGCAAGAGCTTCGTCAACTTTTGTTGCATCTTTAACGCCAGCCATAGCAACGTCAGGTTTACCGCCGCCGTTACCGCCTGTAAGCATTGCAACTGCTTTTACAAGTGCACCTGCTTTGATGCCTTTTGCAACAACTGCTTTGCCACAACCTACTGCAAGTGTGTATTTGCCGTCGCTTTCACCGCAGAGAACCATTACACCATTGTCGCCTTTGTCGTTGGACATAGCACACATCTGTTTGAGTGCATCACCTGTTGTACCGCCGAGAAGGGCTGTATAAACTTTGATGCCTTCAACTTCTACAGGGTTTGCAAAAAGACCATCAAGCTGAGATTTTGCAATTTCAGATTTGAGGCTTTCGATTTCGCTCTGCATTGCTTTTGTTTCGCTAACCATTGCGTTAACTTTAACTGCAAGTTCGGAAGAGTTTGTAAGTTTGAGTGCTTTTGCAGAATCATCGATGAGTTTCTGTTTTTCGTCCATAAGTCTGAGAACGCCTGCACCTGTCACAGCTTCAATTCTTCTGATACCTGCTGCTACGCTGGATTCGGAAACAATTTTGAAAAGGCCAAGATGTGCTGTGTTGGAAACATGTGTACCGCCACAGAGTTCTGTGGAGAAGTCACCCATTTTAACAACGCGTACTGTGTTGCCGTATTTTTCACCGAAGAGCGCCATAGCACCGGATTTTTTAGCTTCTTCGATAGACATTTCGCTTACTGTTACACAAAGTGCATCAAGAACAGCTTTGTTTACAAGAGCTTCAACCTGTTCAAGTTCTTCTTTTGTAACTGCATTGAAATGTGTAAAGTCAAAACGCATTCTTTCGCTGTCTACATAAGAACCGGACTGATGTACATGGTTGCCGAGAACCATACGGAGTGCAGCCTGGAGAAGGTGTGCAGATGTGTGGTTGCGCATTGTTGCTTTTCTTGTTTCTTCATCAACAGCTGCAACAGCCATATCGCCAACTTTTACAAAACCGCTTTCGAGTGTACATGTGTGTACATAGAATCCTTTGCCTGTTTTGCGGCAGTCGAGAACTTTGAGTGTTGCTGTATCTGTTGTGATAACACCTGTGTCAGCAACCTGTCCGCCGCTTTCTGCATAGAATGGTGTTTTGTCAAGAACAACAAGAACATCTTCTTTTGCATCTTCGTCAACGGAAACAACATCACAGAATTCACCGTCGTATGCAAGTGCAAGCACTTTTGCATCAGCTTTCATATCTGTGTAGCCAACAAACTCTGTTTCACTTACATCAAGAGCTTTGAAAAGGTCATCTGCCCAGCTTACATTGTTGTTCTTTTTGCGTGCTTCACGTGCACGGTCTGCCTGTTCTTTAAGGTGTTTTCTGAAGCCTTTTTCGTCGATGCCGATACCGCGTTCAGCAAGGATTTCTTTTGTAAGGTCAAATGGGAAACCAAATGTATCGTTGAGTTTGAATGCTTCGATACCGGAAAGAACTTTTTCTTTTGCAGAAGCTGCTGTTTTTTCGATATTTTCGATAAGACCGCTGAGAATATTCATACCCTGGTCAATTGTCTTGTTGAAGCGTTCTTCTTCTGTGAGGATAATCTTTTTGATATATTCTCTGTTTTCTTCAAGTTCAGGATATGCAGCTTTGCTTTCGTTGATAACTGTATCGCAAAGTTCGTTGAGGAAGAGACCTTTGATGCCAATCATTCTGCCATGACGTGCAGCACGACGGAGAAGACGGCGGAGAACGTAACCACGACCTTCGTTGGATGGGATAACACCGTCAGAAATCATAAATACTGTACTTCTGATATGGTCTGTGATAACACGAACAGAGATATCTGTTTTAGCATCTTCTTTGTATTTTACACCGCTGATTTTTTCAACTTCCTTGATAACGTTTGCAATGGAGTCAACTTCGAACATATTGTCAACACCCTGCATTACGCAAGCAAGTCTTTCAAGACCCATACCTGTGTCGATGTTGCCTTTTGGCATTCTTTCGTAGTTGCCTTTGCCGTCAGAAACAAACTGTGTGAATACAAGGTTCCAGATTTCGATAAATCTGTCACATTCACAGCCTACGCCACAGTCAGGGCTGCCGCAGCCGTATTTTTCACCACGGTCAAAGTAAAGTTCGGAACAAGGACCGCAAGGACCGGAACCGATTTCCCAGAAGTTGTCTTCTTTGCCCATACGTTTCATATGGCTTGGGTCGATACCGCGACGGTTTACCCAGATATCCCATGCTTCATCGTCATCTTCGTAAACTGTGATGTAGAGAAGTTCTTTTGGGATTTTGAGTTCTTCTGTCAAAAATTCCCATGCCCATGTTGTTGCTTCTTCTTTGAAGTAGTCACCAAAGGAGAAGTTGCCGAGCATTTCGAAGAATGTACCGTGACGTGCTGTGATACCAACGCGTTCGATGTCAGGAGTTCTGATACATTTCTGACATGTTGTTGCACGGTTGCCAGGCATTGTTTTTTCACCTGTGAAATACTTTTTCAAAGGAGCCATACCAGAGTTGATAAGCAGCAGGCTGTTATCGTCCTGTGGGATAAGCGGGAAAGAGCCAAGGCGGTTGTGGCCTTTTTTCTGATAGAAAGAAAGGTATTTCTCTCTAAGGTCATTCAATGATGTCCATTCCATTTTAAGTCACCTCATAATGATTTATAAAATATTTTAAATAACAAATTAAAAAGTAAAAACATAAGACAGCAAGCAATAAAAAAATCCCCTGGAAAATCCAAGGGACGATAAATTTACCGTGGTACCACCCAAATTATGCACACCCAAAAATCAGTGCGCATCACTTTGACTGCATTAACGCTGCAACACGTCCGACTTATTTCGCCGGAAGCAAAAGGGTGGCATTCAATAGAGTAAATTAAGTCTTGCACCAACCGACTTATCTCTGTAAAATACTGTTATTGGTATTCCCTTTTATAGCCTTTTAACTATTCGTTTTTACTCTCTCACAAATATCATTTTACTATAACAAAAGCTATAAGTCAATGCTTAAATTAGCCAAAAATTAGGCCTGAATATTTACTTGCATTATGCGTTTTTACGTGTTATATTGTAGACAAGAAAAAGAAAGAAGGTGAAACCAATGAAAACCGAAGAACACTCTTTTAATGAAGAACATATGGTAAATATAGTTAAGGACACAGGCTTTTACGGTAGATTGGAAATCACCAAAAGCATAGGATAGTAAAAGAGAAAACTTGAGCTGTAGGTTCTGAACAAAAGAGAAAAATAAAAGAAAATTTAATATAGAAAAAATAAAAATATTAAAGAAAGTTGAATGACAAAATCTTTGATATACTTGCATTAAATCCTGGTTTAAAAATATCAAGACGAGAAATTGATATTTAAAGAAGAGTGTATTAAAAGAAACTTAATACAATTTAAACAAGGATGTAGGTACTTGTTAAGAAATGGCAACTTTGGCAAATACAGCGACGAAACTGTATATTGAAATAATATTACTGCGAAACCAAAAAGTAAAACAGTTATAATTGAAAAAGAAATAACCTTAAGAAAGATTATTCCCCAAGATGTATAACTAAATTGTTGTAAAGAAAGCAATTGAAGTTTGAAGGTTTTATTGGCAGCAAGAATAGCTTCTGTTTAGCAAATGAAGAGAAATGTTTAAAAAAGAAAATTAAGAAGTTATTTTTTGAAAGTTGACCGAAAAATGCATCTATAAAAAGATTAAGAAAATTGAATATGATTGAAATAATGTAAATCCCTCTAAAATGGATAAAACGTTTTAGAGGGATTTTTCGCGTCTGTTTTTTGTTGATATATTTATTTGTTGCTGTGATACAGATATCAGTTTTCTATATCAGGTAATACAGGCTGTCACATATTTTCTTGAAGACCGGTGCTGCTGTACGCGTGCTTTCACCACCATTGTACATTGTAATACATATTGTATACTGCGGATTATCATAAGGATAGAAACCACAGAACCATGCTGTAAATATTTCACTGCCGTTTTCGTTGTATCTGCCGGTCTGTGCTGTTCCTGTTTTCCCTCCTGCTGAAAGATAATCGGGTTTTGCTCTTTTCATCGCCCCTTCTTCCACTACACTTTTAAGCATTTCTTTTATTGCAGCAGCTGTTTTGGGAGAAATCATCTGTTCTGCATTATAATCATAATAATTTTTGATAAGTTCTTTTGTTTGCGCATTATAAATTCCCTGTACAATCTGTGGCTGAACATAAATTCCGTTATTGGCAAACATATTTATATAAGCAAGCACATGTACAGGAGTAAGCAATATTTTACCCTGACCAAAACTTACACTTGCCAGCTGTCCGGCATTTTTCAGCTCGTCTTCTGTAGGAAAATATCCCGCTTTTGTAAAATACTCCTGTGTAAGCTGTATTGCTTTGCCCAGTTCTGTAGTTTCTGCCATTTCATAAAGTAACCGTGCTTTATTGCCTCTGCAGGCATTTATAAAATAACAGTTGCAGGAAACCGTCAAAGCCTGCCTCATATCAACAGGGCCATGAGCTTTGTTGTTTGCACAGTGATATTCATGATCGTTTACTGTTATAGTCCCTGTGCAATCATAAACCCTGTCCGGATTATAACCGTTTTCCATCAGCACCGCTGCCCACAGCGGTTTTATCACACTTCCCGGTTCATAAGACTGCAGTGCTTTGTTCAAGAGTGGAGAGTTCTGCTGATTGAGCGCCTGTGCCACATTATTTGCCGAATAAAAAGGTGTTGACACCATTGCCTTTATCTTTCCCGTCTTGCTTTCCATAACTACTACAGAGCCATTTGGTATATATTCCTTGGCTATCCCTTCGCACAATCTCTGTATAGTATTATCCGTTGTAAGTGTCAGCATCTGCGGAAGTTTATCTGTATCTCTCATTTTACTGATTTCTTCTGCAGACAGTATTTCTCCGTAACCGTTCAATTCCAGTTTCAGAAAATCCGCCTTTTTTGCATCTCTCAGCTGTTCATCAAACACTTTTTCCAGCCCTGATACACCATTTCCTTCTCCGTCAATATATCCTATAAGGTGCTGTGCAATATTAAAATCTGTATACCGTTTTTCGGATTTATATGTTTTTCTGTTTCCCGGTATTTCCTGTATATCCGCAATAAAATTTCTGCGATATTCCAGATTATCATAAAAATCCACCTTTTCGTATTCCTCAAGCACATTGAATACCTGCTGTAAATCTTTATCCTGAACCGTGACAAGTGTTTTAAGCTGTACAGTTGTATTGGTAATTTTATTAAAGTTTATATCCGTTATATCCCCTCTGCATTCATCTATCTGCAGTTCTTTATACTGCTGATTATATGCATTGCTGTAATATTGTTCGTCTACAGCAATTTTAACCATATTCAATTCAATAAGAAAAGCAATTGCTGTAAACAGGCAAATAACTGAAATCAGACGTTTTTCTTTCAAAAAATCACCTCTGTATATTTTATTTAAACAATATATACAGAGGTTTATCCTTTTTTATATATTTAATCATCCTTTGAAGCAAGTTCATCCCGCAGAATATCTATTGCTTTCTTTTCAATTCTTGATACATAGCTTATTCTTTAATGTAAGCTGCACTGGTCCATTGTCCTGCTCTGCTGTTATTCTGTGCATCTGAACCTGATAATAAGTTCCCTGTCTTTTGTAAGTTCTATACGCTCAATTAAGCTTATAATCATATCTCTGTTTTTTATTACAGTTTCTGCAAAGTTTTTTACAAGCTGTTCCGGATTTTCTGCATATTTGTCTGTTTGTGTATTTATGCTTTTCAGTAAACTGAGTTTTTCAGTTAATGACGATTCTTCCGATTTGAGTTTCGTATATATTCTTTCAAAATCTTCAGCAAGAACAATACTGTCAAGCTTATCCATATAAAGCCTGTCAATCTTCTCTGCAATCATTTTTTTACGCCTCTGAATAAATTGCTTTTCATTTTCAAACTTATTGTTCTGAGTATAGTTATTCAGCTTTTCTTCTGCTGCAGAAATAAATTTTCCATAATCTGCATTTTTCTCAAATATCTCTTTAATTTTCGCCGTTACTTCTTCTGTTACCTTTTCTTCCTTTATTCCATGAGAAGTACACATATCCATACCGGAAAACCGCTGATAAGTTCTGCACACAAAATACAGAACATCTTGACCTGCAGCATTTTTCCTGTTTATCACTCCTAATGGGCAACCGCACTCATGACAGTAAATAAGCCCTTTAAGTATATAATCATATTTTCTTTCTCTTGTACACTTTCTGCTTTCAAGCATTTTCTGTACTTTATAAAAAGTTTCCTTATCTATAATCGGCTCGTGTGTATTTTCAACAATTATCCACTTTTCTTTAGGCTGCTTTATGCATTTTGAGGATTTATAGCTTAACTTCACCATCTTTCCCTGCACCATATTGCCTGTGTACATTTCGTTGCGAAGCATTTCTCCGATTCGGCTGCTGCTCCACAAGCCTGTATTATGTCCTCTCCCGGATATTTTTATACCCTTGTATTCTGATGGAGTGATAACGTTTTCTTTATTGAACTGTTCTGCGATGCTGTGGCAGCTTCTTCCCTCTGCCGCCATGCAGAACATTCTTTTTACTATGACTGCTGCTTCTGCATCTATTATAATTCTGTTTTTATCTTCAGGATGATGTTTATATCCAAAAACCGGTTTCCAACCTATATACTTGCCTTTTTTCTGTTTATCCCGTTTTACACTTTTTATCTTCTTTGATATATCTTTTGCATACATATCATTCATAACAGCTTTAAATGGTGTTATGTCATTTGCCGAAGATTCAACTCCGGTATCTACACCATCAAGCAGGGATATGTACCTCACTCTTTTTTCAGGAAAATATTTTTCCATATAATATCCAGTCATTATGTAGTCTCGTCCAAGGCGGGATAAATCTTTTGTTATCACCATATTTACTCTTCCGGCTTCTATATCCTCTGTCATACGTTTAAATGCCGGTCTTTCAAATGTTGTTCCGCTCCATCCGTCATCTATATATATGTCGTATACCTTTATTTTGTGTTTGTCTGCAAATTCCCTTAAAAGAGCTTCCTGATTTACAATACTTGCCGAAATCTCCGAATTTTCATCTTCTTTTGACAGCCTGATATATAAAGCTGCCTGACTTTCTGACATATTGTCTGTCTCCCAAAACACTGCTATCCTCCCACAAATGGTCCGCAATTATCTTCAATTATACTGTTGTTTCCTTCATCTGCAATGATACGATTCATATACTGCTCAAATAATCGAAGCAATAATTCTGCAGCATCTTCTTCTCCACTATAAATACATATAACCTTCAGTTTTTCTTTTTTCATAAGCACCTCCCTTTGTTTATATTTATGTAT
>JAFVOU010000017.1 GCA_017505635.1 Oscillospiraceae bacterium
CTGCTTCTGCCGGAATTTCTTTTGTGTCCTTTTGTGATAAGAACGTCTGCCGGTATGGATTCGCAATAAAAATAGTCTTTCCACTGGTCAGCCAGTACTCCTCCTGCTGATCCTAATGCTGCTTTTATAAGTCCCATAGTAGTCTCCTTTCAATGTACGGATTATATTATAATATTCTGATTATAGTTTATTATTTCAGGTGTCAAATGTCAATGGACAGCAAAAACTTTATAAAAGTAAAGACGTATGTCTGTGATTGCATATAAAAACAGACCCGATATCAATCGGGCCTGCGGTGAAATCAGAATATTCTGTTCAGTTTTGTGTTTTCGAGGAAGTTTGCAGGAATGGTAAATTTGTCTGCATCCTTGCCTAATGCTTTTTTTATTGCAGCAGTCTGTGCAAACTGCGGCTGCTGTGCAAATTTAAGCGGCAGATACTGTGGAGCTTCAAGCTGAAATTCAATAACAGTACATTCAATGTCAGCGATGTTTCTGCTGTAGAAACTGTTTAAAGCCGCAACCTGTGTATCGCTGAGCACGGCGGTTTCACATTTTACAACCTTGCCGTATTTTTCCATAACAGCAATAACATCATCTTTTTTGCTGCTGTCCCACAGTATGCATTTAAGTGGAACATTCATTTCTCTGCGCAGACTGTCTGCCTTTGAGCGGAGAACTTCCACTTCATCACAGGAAAATCCGTGGTCAAGCAGCCATTTGTAGTCCAGCACAAGTGCAGTTGTTGCATTGAATACCGCAACTGTGATTTCCGGCAGATTAAGATAGGTTGCCATTGCCATGCGGTGACTGCCGTCGCGCAGTTTAAGTTCCCTGTCGGCAAGGATATAGCTGTCTGGGTCATAGCCGTTTTTTGCATAGGATTCTATAAGGGCATAAAACTTTTTAACCGCTTCTTCCGAATATCCTTTTTTAACCCTTGCATCCTGCAGCTTGCGGTACATATCAAAGCCAAAATCATTGTTGCCATAGTAGTTGTCTATGGCAAGATGGCGCACAATCATATCAGGGCGGCGGAATTCGCCGTCCTTAACCTGCAGAAAAAACATATCGGCAGGGGAATAGCTTACTTTGCGGAACTTTTTATGCTCAATAAGCCAGTCGCCATAGTGTCTGTTGAACACCAGCTTTGCATATGCAGGTGCTTTTTTTGCTTTATCTATAATGTTCATATAAAACCCTTGTACTATTTTTTAATAATGCTGTCTCTTATGCGGACAAAAAGGCGCAGAAGCTTAACGGTGTTTCTTATGCCGATGATTTTATACAGCGGATATACAAAACCAAAAGGTCCCTTTGTCATAGGCAGCTTTTTTATATCCTTTTCGAAATAGTGCTCAAGAATATCCACCATTTTGAACACTTCATCATCGGTGTATTTTACACCAAGCTTGAATATTCCGCGGCGGATTGCTATAAGAAAATCCTTCTTTTCGGTTTCAACAATTTTTCTGCATTCATCATTAAGCTTATAAAACTGCACATCATTGTAGAAAAAGTTGTACCAGCGGCTCAGGACACTTGTAACAGCTTTATAGCTCCATTCGGTGGAAAGGCTGCCGGTGCGGTATTTGAAATAGCAGAAGGAATAAAAGTTGCGGTATGCCATTGTCTTTGCCTTGCGGTAGATATTAAAGGCAAAGTCGCTGTCTTCCTGTGCAAAAAGACGGGTGTTGAACACAATACCGCTGTCGCGCAGAAAATCACGGCGGATAAACTTGGTCATTATAAGGTCAACGGTTTTTTTGCTGTGCCACAGCTTAATCCAGCGTTCATCACCTGTAAGGCTTGGGTCAAAAAACTCGTCGCCCGGATAAATGCAGTCATATGTAAGTATTTCGCCGTAAAGATTTTTTATAAAACCTGTATTGAGCAGGTCGGGATAGTTTTCTTCACATATGGCAGTGTATGCATTGTGCAGGGCAGCTTCGCACATGGTGTCATCGCTGTCCAGAAAGAATATGTATTTTCCTGCTGCATCATACAGACCGCTGTTTCTTGCGGCAGGCAGGCCGCCGTTTTCCTTGCGTATTATCTTTATGCGGCAGTCCTTTGCGGCATATGCATTAAGTACATCTATGCTTTTGTCTGGCGAGCCGTCATCGATGCATATAATTTCAAAATCCGAAAAGCTCTGGCACAGCACGCTGTCCAGGCATCTTCCGATGTAGTCTTCCACATTGTAAACAGGAATTATGACGGTGAAAAAAGGTGTTTTTTCCATTATTTCTGACCTCTGAGTTTAAGCGCGAAGCGCAGCAGTTTAACGGTTTTTCTTATGCCGATAACTTTATAGAACGGGAACAGAAACCAGTATCTGTCCTTGGTTATCGGCAGTCTGCGGATATCTTTTTCAAAATATGTTTCCAGCAGAACGATGATTTTTTCAATATCCTCATCACTGCGGCCAAAAGGCAGGTTTGCAATGCCTGCGCGTATCTGTCGCAGAAATTTTGCCTTGTTCTTTGCCACGATTGCTTTGTATTCATCGTTAAGTTTATAGAAATTTACATCGCACCAGAAAAAATTGTGCCATCTTGTAAATACACTTGAAATGGACTTGTAGCTCCAAACGGTGGACATACTGTTTTCCTGGTTTTTAAAGTAACGGAAAGCATAAAAATCGCTGAAAGCCATGGTGTCGGCCTTGCGGCAGATATTGAAGGTGAAGTCGCTGTCCTCCTGTGCAAATAGACGGGTGGAAAAACACACACCGCTTGTGCGCAGAAAATCTGTTTTTATAAATTTTGTCATAACCTGGTTAGGTGTCAGTTTTCTGTCCCACATCTTTATCCAGCGTTCGTCCCCGGTGAGATGCGGTTCAAAAAAGTTTTCGTCAGGTTTGCCCACAGGCACCAGAGTTTCCTTGCCGTCAACAACACGGATAAAACCTGTGTGCAGAAGGTCAGGATAACCGTTTGCCACAATGCCGTCATATGCATTCTGCAAAGCATCAGTGCACATAGTATCATCGCTGTCAAGAAAATAGATATATTCGCCCTGTGCAAAATATATCGCAGTATTTCTTGCGGCAGGCAGACCGCCGTTTGGTTTGCTTACAATTTTTACACGGCAGTCCTTTGCGGCATATTCACGCACAATTGGAATGCTGTTGTCGCTGCCGCCGTCGTCAACACAGATAATTTCAAAATCACCAAAAGTCTGGCACAGAATACTGTCCAGACATCTTGCCATATATTTTTCGGTGTTGTAAATCGGCACACCGATACTGAAAAAAGGTTTCTTTTCCATAATTCCTCACATTAATCTATAATTTCCACGCCAAGCCCTTTTATAACCTCAACGGCATGCTTCTGCATATCACCAACTGCGGCACATGCGTCCAGATGCAGGCTCAGCTTTGCCTTTTTGAAATGTGTCTGGCACAGAACAATATTGGAGATAACACATATGTTTGTCACAACGCCGCAGAATTCAATTTCGTCAGGTTCGCCGCCAAAGGCATCCTCAATGGCACTGCACAGTTTGTCGCAGCCGAAATCGCCTTTTTCCAGCACAAGCACATTGGGGTTAATCTGTTCTTCAAACACCTTCAGTTCTCCAAAAAGCTGGTGGCCTTTTGTGCCTTTTATACAGTGTTCAACAGGCAGAAATCTGCCTTCACGGGTAGAAAGATAATCTTCGCGATGGGTGTCCTTGGTGAAAACCACAAGGTCGCCGTTTTTTACGGCTTTTGCAACAAGCGCATAGATGTTGCCTGCAATACTTTCACTCTGGTTAAATCCAAGGGAACCGTCAACAAAATCGTTCTGATAATCAACAACAACCAATACTTTGCGCATAACATAACCTCCGGTAAAAATTATATTTATACAATTTAATGATAACACAATATCATCCAAAAAGATACACAGAAAATATATAAAATATGCACAATGGTTGCCAAGAATATTAAAATATGTTACATTATTATAATAAAGATTGTTAAAAATTTCCCGCTCGGCGATTAAAACGGAGGAAATTATGTATACTGATTTAATAATGGACAACATAAAATATTTAAACCTTCTGGCAAAGGATTATCCCAACACACAGCGTGCGGCAGGGGAGATAATCAGCCTTGAAGCAAGGCTTAAACTGCCAAAAAGCACCGAGATGTATATGAGTGATATCCACGGAGAACACATAGCTTTTTCCCATATACTCAACAATGCTTCGGGTGTAATCCGCGAAAAAATTGATGTTGCCCTTGCGGGACGTTCCACACCGGAAGATAATGCCGTGCTGGCAACACTTATCTACTATCCGGTGCAGAAGCTGGAAGAAATCAAACAGCAGCAGCGTGATATGAACCGGTGGTACAAAGACACAATATACCGCCTTATAGATGTCTGCCGTCATGTTGCAAGCAAAAACACACGTCAGTGGGTACGTCAGGCTATTCCTGAAGGATACGAATTTATCATTGACGAACTTCTGCATGCACACTTTGAAGACCATAACAAAGAATTTTACTACAATCAGTTTGTTACAGCCATTATCGAAAACAAAACAGCGGACGATTTTATCATTGCAATCTCCAAGGTTATCAAACGTCTTGCGGTGCACAAACTGCATATAGTGGGCGATATCTTTGACCGTGGCGAACGTCCTGACATTATTCTGGATAAACTTATGGAACATCATTCTGTGGATATTCAGTGGGGCAACCATGATGTGCTGTGGATGTGCGGCGGCACAGGCAACCCACTTGGTGTTGTAAGTGTTGTGCGCATCTGTGCAACCTACAACAACCTTGATGTGCTGGAAAGAGGCTACGGCATCAACCTGCGTCCTCTTGCAATATTTGCCGAAAAAACCTACGGCGACAGCCCGGTGTTCATGCCGCGCGGTGCAAACCCTGACGATGAGGACTCAAAGCTTTTTGCAAAGATGCACAAGGCTATATCCATAATAATGTACAAACTGCAGTGTCAGGTTATCAGCCGCAACCCTTGTTTCTATATGGAAGACCGCTGTCATCTGCTGCATATTGACTACGAAAAAGGCACACTGGAAATAAATGGCGAACATCACCCGCTTATGGACTGTGATTTCCCTACAATCGACCCTGCAGACCCTGCAAAACTTACCAGTGAGGAACAGACACTTGTAAATCAGTTAAGCCGCAGTTTTATCGAAAGCGAAAAGCTGCAGCAGCACATCCGCTTTCTTTATGCAAAAGGTTCTGCCTACAAAATCGAAAACGGCATGCTTATGTTCCACGGTGCAATTCCGCTTAACGAAGATGGTTCTTTACGCGAAATTTTCTTTGGCGGCAAAGGCTACAAGGGCAAAGCGCTTATGGACTACTGCGACAAAATGGCCCGTGTTGCCTATTTCGGCGAGGACGGTACATACGAAAAACAGCTTGGACAGGACCTTCTGTGGTATATGTGGTGCGGCAAAAACAGCCCTATGTTCGGCCGCAGCAATATGACAACCTTTGAACATGCGTTCCTTGAAAATCCTCTGCTTTCAATCGAACACAAAGACCCATACTATGTATATTGGGAAGATGTTGACGTTGCCGAACGTATCCTTGCCGAATTTGGTCTCTATGGGCCTATGTGCCGCATAATCAACGGTCACGTACCGGTAAAGAGCAAAAAAGGCGAAAGTCCCCTTAAAGCCAACGGCAAAATCGTTGTAATAGACGGCGGTTTCTGTCACGCTTACCACAGCAAAACAGGCATAGCGGGTTACACAATGGTTTATTCATCCCGCGGGCTGTCACTTCGAGTTCACGAACCTTTTGAAAGTCTGGAAAAGGTTATCAGGGAAAACAGTGACATCAAAAACAAGGTGGACGTTTTTGAAACAATGAAGCAGCGTATGCTTGTTGAGGATACCGACGAAGGCAGAAAGATAAAAACCACAATCGGAGACCTTAAACTGCTTATTCAGGCATATCAGTTGGGCATCATAAAAGAAAACAAAGACTGATGTTTTCTACACAAAGGCAGCATCTGCTGCGTTGGCTGTGTTAGCATTACACCAAGTAGTGCGTCACACATCCGCCTTGCATCTGCAGCCTTTGTGCGAAAACATAAAAGGTGGGAAAAGGCAGCATCTGCCTCGTTGGCTGTGTTAGCATTACACCAAGTAGTGCGTCACACATCCGCCTTGCATCTGCAGCCTTTGTGCGAAAACATAAAAGGCGGGAAAAGGCAGCATCTGCCGTGTTGGCTGTGTTAGCATTACACCAATATTACACAAAAAGATGTTATTATCTAAAAAAATAAAAATGTGGTGATGTGTTTTATGCATCACCGGCAAAGAGGATAGTTATGAAAAAAGTTTCAGCAGCGGCATATATAATTGCAACGGTGTTTTTTATCGTCAATGCAGTGTCCGCACGTTTAAATCTTAATCCGCTTTATCCGGGCACAGCGTTTTACTACTGTGTAATGCTTTCCGTTTACGTGGCAATCTGGGTTGTCAACAAAGCGGGCAAAATAATTTTTACTCGTCACGAAACAGGTCAGGTTGCAGTTGATTTCGAGCGCAAGGCACCGTTTCCTAAAGCACCTATAATTCTTGCTGTTTCGGCATGGGCTGTATACGGCGTTGTTACAGTCGGTTCCATGGTGTTCTTCAACGTTCCTGCCTATCGCGACCAGATGCCGGACTACCGTGTTGGCGATTTCAGTCAGGAAGTTCAGGTTATCGATATCAACCAGATACCTATTGTTGACAAACCGCTGGCAACTAAAATTGCCGAGAAAAAACTTGGCGAAAAACCGTCTCTCGGCAGCCAGGTAGTATTGGGAGAGCCTACAATACAGACTGTTGACGGCGAACTGGTATGGGTTGTTCCGCTGCAGCATTCAGGTTTCTTCAAATGGCTTACCAATATGAGCGGTACACCGGGTTATATTGTGGTAAGCGCAACAAACAGCCAGGACGTTGAATATGTGGAAGACTACAAGGTAAAATATCAGCCAAATGCTTACCTTTTAAGCGACCTTACATTCCACACACGTTATACAGCAGCACTGTTTACAGGTGTTACCGACTACAGCTTCGAGCTGGACGACAGCGGCAAACCACACTGGGTTATCACAACCTACAAATACACACGAGGTTTTGCCCTGCCTGAAGCAACAGGTGTAATCATTATGGATGCGGCAACAGGCAAAAGCACAAAATATAAACTGGAAGATGTGCCAAGCTGGGTGGACCGCGTACAGCCGGAAGATTTTATCGTCACACAGATAAACAACAAAGGTCAGTATGTTCACGGCGTGTTCAACTGGGCGGATAAAGACAAATACAAAACAAGCACAGGCGAAATTATCGTTTACAACAACGGCAGATGTTATCTCTTCACAGGTATCACATCTGTTGGCGCAGACGAAAGTGCCATCGGTTTTGTTATGGTGGACATGGTTACAAAAGAACCTATTATGTACCAGCTTGCAGGTGCAACCGAAGAAGCAGCACAGCGCTCTGCAGAGGGCAAGGTGCAGCAGTATGGTTACTATGCATCCTTCCCGCTTATCATCAACTTTGAAGGTACACCAACCTACTTTATGACACTCAAGGATATCGACGGTCTTATCAAGCAGTATGCATATGTATCGGTAAAAGATTTCCTTGTTGTAGGCGTTGGCGAATCTATGCAGGATGCAAAGCTGGACTACGAAAAGGCACTGCGCCAGAATCCAAGTTCCTCCACAATTACCGACAGCACAAACACAGCCGAAATTGAAGGTACAGTTTACCGCATAAATCAGGAAATTATAGCGGGTGAAACAGTTTACCGCTTTATCCTCAACGAAAGAAAGGACATTGTGTTTGAGGCACGTTGCACAGTAAGTGAAATGCTTTCCCTTACAAGAGAAGGTGACAGTGTAAAACTTGTATACCGCGAAAACCAGTCTCCTATAAAAGAGCTTGTTTCCTTCGAAAACACAGGCTTTGCTCTCGTTGCACAGCATACAGGCGATATAATCGAAGCCGACCCACAGTCGGAAGAAACAGCTTAAACAAATTACCGCAAATAAAAACCGCTTTGGAATTTTCCAAAGCGGTTTGCTGTTTTTATAAGATTTTATGCTGATTTTTTAACGAAACATTTTACAAAAGCTTTATAGCATACGTTGTAAATTACATTAAGCACAAAACTTGCGGCAAGGGAACATACAAAAGTCAGTGCAATCATAAGCGGCATCCATTTAAGCCACGCAGCCATATCGGGCACAATCCTGCCGATATGTGTATAGAAAAAATGGTCAAACACCCAGCTCATAAGGTATGCACCAAAGGTAAGGTCAGACAGCACTTTAAGCGGTCTGTGCAGGCTTTTAGGAACATTGTCTGCCTTTATGCAGAGCAAAAGACTGAACACCAGTGTTGCGTTGATAACCTGCGGCAGTCCGTACCACTCAATCCAAGGTCCTGCAGAAAACGCAGAAGGATAGCTGCGGTAGATATTGAACATTCCCCAGAAGATAACCGAAACCGCAAGGAGAACAGCATTTTTTCTGCAGCTTATGCCAATGCCGTATTCTCTCAGCCAGCATCCGATAAAGTAATAGGTCACGGGATATATACCGCACCACCAGTCAGGAATAAGGTTTATATAGTGGGTATTGGCTGACGGCAGCAAAAACGAGGATGGCGCGGCAAAGTTCCACACATTAAGCACACTTGGTGCTGATGTAAGCGCTATAAGTGTAATGATAAGCACAAGTTTGTGGGTTTTGCTTTGCAGATTGTTGTATATAAGGTTTAAAAACGGGATAAGCAGAAATAAGCCGATATACATTTCCACATACCATGCGTATTCGGCAGTAGTGAAATTTAAAATGCCTGTAAGCATACTCAGCACAGACATACCGTCCTTTATCACGGCAATGCGGTAAATATAGTTGGCAAAACTTGCCAACAGATATATGCACAGGGTTTTTACAATGCTCATATAAAACTTTGCACTTAAAGTTTTGTTTTTCATCAGATACCCTGTAAGGATAATAAACAGCGGCACACAGATTGCAAAAAACGAACGCAGAACGGTCATTATATACATATTGGTGCAGTCAATCGGATATGCATAGAAATTTGTATGCACAAAAAAATGAACACCAACAACACAAAACAGTGCAAATATGCGTATTATGTCAAGATTAGGGCTGCGGCCCTTTATTTTGTCAGTCATTAAAGTAACTCCGTATAATATAAGTATATCTTTATTGTATTTTTTTAAGGCAAAAAAAGCAATAGAAAAGTTGTCAAAACAAAAAAGCAGATAACCGAAGTTACCTGCTTTCTGGTGCACCATCAGGGACTCGCCGTCTGCTTCGCATACTAACTGGCTTTCGCTGCCGCTCAAGCTCTTTTGCCTAAAAACAGTGTACCACACTGTTTTCTTAACGGCAAAACACTCGCGGGTTCGAGTCCCCGCAAATTGCGTATAAAATAAAAAAGCAGATAACCTGAGTTATCTGCCTTTGGTGCACCATCAGGGACTCGAACCCGGGACCCACTGATTAAGAGCAATACAGAGGGTATTTTTCATTGTATGTATACACTGATTTATAAACATACTACTTTAAACATAAATCTAAAAATTTATATCCCGAGTGGCAACTACCTCCGCCACTCGGGTTTTGTTATTTGCCGGATTTCTTCATATTAATTTGATTTGTTTCTTCCATTGCTCTTGTTAAATCTTTCATAGCGTTCAAGAACATTGATGCAAACTGCTGTGTGTTTTCGTCAGCCATAAGCTGTCCTGATAAAAGTTCCCCGCCAATCTTGTCAAAAGCATTTTTCAAATCATCAATTTGAGATTGTAACTGTTCATCAAAATCTATTGAGAACATCTCTCTACCTACCAAAAAATCAATAGGCACATCGTACAAAAACGAAAGTCTTACAAGTATTTCAATCGGTGCTTCTGTTTTTGCACTTTCATATCCACTGTATGTTGGTGTAGGTATACCAATCATTTCAGCAACATCTTTCTGCAAATATCCTTTTGTATTACGCAACCCTTTTAAAATTTTGGCAACAAGGTATTTTCTGTCCTTGATGTCAATCTGCTTTTCATAAGGTGCAAGTGGGCTTTTTTCGTCCAAATACATTATACACACACTCCTTTTTTCACATTATAAGGCACTTATTTTGATAAATCAATTATCTAAAACAGAATTTTATAAGAAATATTTGTGAAAACACATTTTGTTACATTGACATTATCTGTAACTGATTTTATAATAAAGTCGTAATCAGAAACCCACTTTATACACCAAAATTATCCAAAACAGATAGTTAGGTGTTCAAAGTAAAGTGCATCAGGGACACTGGGGGTGCCCTGATGTACTGTAACTGATTTCACAAGTGTGAGATGTAACCAATTGATAACCATTAAATCCTTACAGTATTTCGCTAAATCAATCTCTGTCAATGCCCATACTTGGCGGTGGAGATTTCCGCAGCATTGCGGAGGAAATACAACCGCTCGGAATTGACAGACGGACAAACTCGCCGTACGACCCACACTTGTGCACAGCCAAAGGCTGTATCAAAGATACGGCCTTTGGGTTGCCCAACGGCGAGTGCTGTCCCAAAGCGGAAACCGATGGCGGGTACAATCCGCCTGAGGTTTTCGCCAACAGTTGATTGATTGCTTACACAGACTGCCGTCTTTCTCGCTCTCTTACTTGACATAGTATCATAAAGCGGGAAATTAGGCTTTTACGACACATTTTGTTTTCTGTAGTTATCGTCTTTAACAGTATCATTTATTGGGAAATGAGGTGACAAATTTGTTTACAGATGTTTATTCTCGCAATGTTTCTATACTCAAACAATATGGTGATGTTCAATTTTCAATTGTTCAGTTGCCATTTGTCCGCAATTCTGGTTTTGAAATTGAAAACTTTAAATCAAAAAACTCTGTAAATGAAAAGAAACTCAACAACAACATTACAAGAGCAAAATCCACTGTCAGGGAATTAGGATTTTGCAATGATTGGGAATACTTTTTTACCTTTACAATCAACAAGCAATTTTATGACAGATACAATCTTAAAGATTTCAAAAAGGTACTTACTCAATGGATAAGAGATTATCGTAAAAAGCATAATGTGTCTATCAAATATTTGATTATTCCTGAACGGCATCAGGACGGGGCTTGGCATTTCCATGGCTTTATATATGGGTTACCCGTCAGCCATTTAAAGCAGTTCAAAATCGGTGACCAAATGGGTGCCAAACTTGCTGAAAAAGTTCAAAAAGGTGATATCGTTTACAATTGGGTACCATATCAAAACAAATTCGGTTTCTGCTCACTTGAGCCTATTCGTGATAAAGTCAAAGCTGTAAACTACATAACAAAGTATATTTCAAAAGGTTTTGACGCATCAGTAAGTGAATTAGGTGCACATTTATACTTTGCATCACAATCTTTAACCCGAGCCGAAGTATTAAAACGCGGTACTTTGCAGTGTGAAATACCAATAGACTTTGAAAACGAACATTGCAAAATATCTATATTTGACAGCAAACAATATTCTACTGACCTTTTACAAAGCATTATAATTGGCAGATACGATACATACGATTAAGGGGGATTTATGGAACATTCTTTTACATCAGTAAACAGTTGCTTTGAAGAATTCATTATTGACCAAAAGGTGAAAAACAACTCACCAAGGACAATAGAATACTATCAAATGGCTTTCAGGCAGTTTCAAAGGTATTATGATTGTGACAACGAAATACACACAATCGATATAAAACTGCTTAAAGGGTACACTTTATTTCTTCAGCAGAAGGATATTACCGACACAAGTATGCAAAGCTATATCAGGGCTTTAAGGGCATTTTTATCTTGGTGTTATGCCGAAGATATCCTTACAGAAAATTTGAGCGAAAAATATCGCCTGCCAAAATCAAAAAGAAAAACAATTGATGTTTTGACAGACGAGGAAATTAAACGATTATTTGATTGTTTCAACACTGACTACATTGTTCAATTAAGAGATTACTGCATCTGCTCTCTTATGCTCGACAGTGGATTGAGAAAAGAAGAGGTAATAACACTTAAAATCAACAGTGTTCACTTATCCGAAGGTTATGTTATTGTTGACGGCAAGGGCAACAAACAAAGAGATGTACCCATAGGCAAAAAAAACCCGAAAAATTCTTGCCAAATATCTCCGTAAAAAGTCATTTATCAAAAGTAACTATGTTTTTGTCACAAGTAAAGGTGAGCCGATAAAACTTTCAACAATTTCACAACTTTTCAAAAAGTTAAAAGTTCGTGCAGAAATTCCACGATTACACGCTCACCTTTTGCGACATACTTTTGCCACCAAATTCCTTGAAAACGGCGGTGATATCTACACTTTGCAACAGATTTTGGGACACACAACACTTGAGATGGTCAAAAGGTATGTACATATTACTCCCAAAGCAAAGGCAAGAAAATACGCATTGCACTCACCTTTGGATAATATGTGATATACCACTTTATACTCGGCTTTTTTCAGTGAATCATATCGGGTGTATGTTAAATTTAACAATAAACAACTTAAAAATTCATCATATAAAACAAAAAAAGCGGTCAAAACTGACCGCTTTCTTTTGGTGCACCATCAGGGACTCGCCGTCTGCTGCGGCTTCGCCTTGCATACTGACTGGCCTTGCTTGAAGCGCAAGGCTCTTGCAGCTAAAAACAGTGTACTACACTGTTTTTTAAACGCTGCAACCCTCGCGGGTTCTCGTCCCTTATTATTACAAACAAAAAAGCAGTACAGAAAATCTGTACTGCTTTTATGGTGCACCATCAGGGACTCGAACCCGGGACCCACTGATTAAGAGTCAGTTGCTCTACCAACTGAGCTAATGGTGCATATTTTGATAGCACAAATAATATTACTACTTTTGATATGATTTGTCAATTGTTTTTTTGAAAAATAAAAAGGAAAAGCAGAGGAAACAGACAATGTGTTTTCCCTCTGCTTTTCTGTAATTTTACATTTCTTCGCTGTTGCTGCTGAAAAGAGCAGGTATTGCACATACTGCCGATACACCCACAATGGTGTATACAATTCTTGACAGCAGGCTGCCTTCGCCAAAAATAAAGGCTACAAGGTCAAAGTTGAGAATGCCGATAAGCCCCCAGTTAAGTCCGCCGACTATAAGCAATGCAAGACAAACTTTATACAATGTGTTCAAAATATCATTCCTTTCCTTTTTAAGACATCTCTGCCCATACGCTGAATGCGGGTGATGAATATACACTGCGCAGAGTTCTTTCAAACGGTTTGCTGATATTATGCACAATAAAACCCCGAATAAACATTTTTATGTTTATCCGGGGCTTAAATTTGTTATAAGATGCTTAAATGTAATATTTTTACAGATTATGCACAAACACATCTGTGCTGCCGTCGCTGGCAAAGCTGCGGTCAGCACCGATAAGGCTTACATGGGTGATGTCTGCACATTCAGGGCTGCAGCTGCGCTTGAACTGTCCCACTGCAAATTTGCGGTAGAACATTTTAAGCTTTTCGGTGATATATTCATTGCTGAACTCGTCACCAAACACCTGTTTTGCCCAGAAAACAATTCCTTTAGGCGGAATTTTTGTCACAACTGTGCAGTAGATAAAAAAGTCAATCAGCTTGTAAGGTGCAAGAATATCTTCGGTTTTCTGTAATATCTCTCCACCGTGAGGTACAAGCTCGGGGCTTACAGGGATTGTAAGCACATTGGTTACCGCTTCTTTTACACAGCTGAACATATCAAGTTCAACAAGGTAGCCCAGCATTGTGCGCATAACTGTTTTGGAGATACAGCTGTTTACATTATAGCTTGCAATCTGGTCGCCGCCAAAGGTGGAAAAACCAAGGGCAATTTCGCTTAGGTCACCTGTACCCACCATAATGGCATTAAGGTGGTTTGCAAGGTTAAGGGCGTTCATTGTGCGGGTGCGTGCCTGAACATTTTCAAAGGTTACATCGGCAGTCACACCGTCGTGACCAATGCTCAGCAGTGCAGCACGGCAGGTTTCGGTAATATCGATTGTTTTAAGTTCTATGCCAAAGCCTTCACACAGTTCGTGTGCAAGACCTTTTGTGGTGTTGGATGTGCCGAACCCCGGCATTGTAAAGATATGCAGGCCTTTTTTGTCCAGACCAAGCATATTGAATGTATTTACACAAACAAGCAGTGCCATTGTGCTGTCCAGTCCGCCGCTTAAGTTGAGCACAATGTTTTTGCAGTTGATGTTTGAAAGGCGGTTTGCCAGCGCTTCGCACTGCATATCAAACAGGTCAAGGCAGTAGAATTTTTCCGGCACATTGGCAGGAATAAGCGGGTTCTGGTTGTAGCACACAGGGAAAGCGTACATATTTTTAAACAGCTGGCTTTCGGACATATTGCTGTCGCAGGAAGAATTTATCATGCCGCAGAACTGTGTGGTTTCTTCAGGAACATACTTGAGATTCGGTTTTTCAATTTCAAAAACGGAAGGGCAGTATTTATCGTGACCAAATCCGTAGAAAACATTGGCTTTTCCGTTTTCGACAACACCCATAATCTGCATATAGAAATCAGGGTGTGTGGTATAACCGTTGCCGGCTGTGTTAAGCACAAAGGTTGTGCCGTATTTTTCGCTGATGGATTTCAGTGTTTCTGTCAGCAGATATTTCTGGCCTGCAACACATTTTTCCATCCAGTTGATAAAAACAATGTCTGTGCCGTGGCAGATTTCTCTTGCATTGTCAAAAAACTGTGTGCTGTTTTTTACAATGCAGGTTTTAAAACCGCAGATATCCATAGTTTTAAAGCTTGTTTTTGCACTGCTTTTAATCTGCGGTACAAATTCAAAGCTTTTTTCATCCAGAGTGTCAGCTACTGCAAAAATGCCGTGCTGTGCAGCTTTTCTGTAAATTTCTTCAATTTTAAGGTTGTAATCAATTCTGAACCAGCCGGCATCCTTGAGAATGCCCGGCTGTGTGCCTGCAAGACAGCCGGCAGGGTATATGATAACATCACAGCCCTGTTCGATGCATCTGTCCAGTTCGGCGGCAGCATTTTCAAGGTTTGCGGTTATGTTCATTGGTTTGGTTTTGAAGTTGGCAAGATAGATTTTCATATTTAATCTCCCGTTACAGTTAAATTACCATTATAAGTGTGCCTGCACCGATAAGCGCACATCCGATAATGGATTTTACAGTGAATTTTTCGTGCAGAAAAACAAATGCGAGTACCAGCGTGATAACTACGCTAAGCTTGTCCACAGGTACAACCTTGCTGGCTTCGCCAATCTGCAGCGCTTTGTAATAGCACAGCCAGCTTGCTCCGGTTGCAAGACCTGAAAGAATAAGAAACAGCCAGCTTTTGTTGCTTATACTGTTTATACCATTCTGGGCATCGGTCAAAAACACCATTCCCCAGCTCATAGCAACCACCACCACTGTCCTTATGGCAGTTGCAAGGTTTGAGTTTACGCCGTCGATGCCTACTTTTGCAAGTATGGATGTAAGAGCAGCAAAAACTGCCGACAGCAAGGCATATATAAACCACATAGTATTTCTCCTGTAAATATGTAATTATTAACAAGTATACTAAAAATAAGTGGTAAAAATCAATCGTTATCGGTGTTTTGAACGTAAACAAAATGTAATAAAATATCATATTGTCAAAAGGTGTTATAAATGATAAAATTATTTGTATATTTTAAATAATAAAACTTATTTATATAAAAGGATTCTGGAATATGGAAAAAATACTCAGCTTGATTGAAAAACAGCCAATGCTTACACCTGCACAGATTGCAGCAATGCTGGATATCAGCGAACAGGAAGTTGCTGAAACTATAGAAAGATGCAAAAAAGAAGGCATCATCAAAGGTTACCGCACACTTATCGACTGGGACAAGGTGAGCTCCAACCACGTTAAAGCTCTTATCGAACTGCGTGTTACACCTAAAAAAGGCCGCGGTTTCGAAGAAATTGCACAGGTTATTGCAGATATGGAAGAGGTTGAAGCTGTTACACTTATCAGCGGCGGCTATGACCTGCTTGTGGAAATCAAGGCAAAAACATTTCAGGAAATTGCAATGCTTGTTGCAAAACGCCTTTCTCCTCTGGACGACGTTTACGGCACAAAAACAAACTTTGTGCTGCGCCCTTACAAGGTGAGCGGTGTACCTTTTGTTGAAGAGGATAAGGACGAAAGGGGCCTGTTTCTGTAATGAACTACGATAAGCTTTTAAACCCTGTTATCGTAGCGGAGAAGCCTTCGGGAATACGCCGTTTTTTTGATATGGCAAGCACAATGGAGGACTGCATCGTTCTCGGTGTTGGCGAACCTGATTTCAAAACCCCGTGGTCCATCCGTGAGGCAGGTATAACAAGCCTTGAAAAAGGCCGTACATTCTACACATCCAACAGCGGTCTTATCCCGCTGCGAAAAGAAATATGCAGCTATCTTTCCCGCCGTTTTGACCTTGACTATACAACCGATGAGGTTATGGTAACGGTGGGCGGCAGCGAAGGCATTGATGCCTGTATGCGTGCTGTGCTTGCGGCAGGGGATGAGGTTATTGTGCCTTATCCAAGCTATGTAAGCTATGGCCCTATGGCACGTCTTGCAGGTGCAACAGTTGTTCCTGTAAACACCAAAGCAGAAAATTCTTTCCGCCTTACAGCCGAAGAATTAAAGGCGGCTATAACACCAAAAACAAAGCTGCTTGTTCTGCCCTATCCGTCCAACCCTACAGGTGCAGTTATGCGCCGTGAACATCTGGAAGAAATTGCACAGGTGCTGCGGGGTACAGACATCTTTGTTATGTCCGACGAAATTTATGCCGAACTTACCTACGGCGACGAAAAACACGTTTCCATTGCCTCAATAGACGGTATGAAGGAACGCACAATTCTTATAAACGGCTTTTCAAAAGCTCACGCAATGACAGGCTGGCGCCTGGGCTATGCCTGTGCACCAAAGCCTGTGCTGGCACAGATGCTTAAAATTCACCAGTTTGCAATAATGAGCGCGCCTACAACCAGCCAGTATGCTGCAATTGTGGCACTGTCCCAGTGTGACGAAGCGGTGGAAGAAATGCGCAGCCAGTACAACCTGCGCCGCAAGCTGCTTACAAGTGAGCTCAAGCGCATAGGTATGCCGTGCTATGATGCAGAGGGCACATTTTATGTGTTTGCAGATATCAGGGGCAGCGGCCTTTCCAGTGAGGAGTTCTGCGAACGCCTTATGTTTGAAAAACGGGTTGTTGTTGTGCCGGGCACAGCATTCGGCGATGCGGGCGAGGGCTTTGTGCGCATAAGCTATTCCTACTCCATCGACCATATCCAGCAGGCACTCCGCCGTATGGAAGAATTTATGAACGGACTGAAAAAATAATTTCCGGTTTGTTTTCAGGCATTATCAATATGTTTATATATTATTAATTATCAAGGAGGAAAAATTTATGGACGCACCAAAAAAACGCGTGTTCAGCGGCATTCAGCCAACAGGTGCATTTACACTTGGCAACTATATAGGTGCTGTGCGTAACTGGCCTCTCTTGCAGGATGAATACGACTGCATATACTGTGTTGTTGACCAGCATGCCCTTACAGTACGTCAGATGCCTGCCGAACTTCGCAAACGCAGTTACGAGGCAGCAGCCATGCTGCTTGCATCCGGCATAGACCCTCAGAAATCACTGGTATTTATTCAGAGCCATGTTCCGCAGCATTCACAGCTTGCCTGGGTGTTAAGCTGCAATGCACAGTTTGGCGAACTCGGACGTATGACACAGTTCAAGGATAAAAGCTCCAAACACGCAGACAATATCAATACAGGCCTTTTCACATATCCTGTGCTTATGGCTGCAGATATTATGCTTTACAATTCACACTATGTGCCGGTTGGCGGCGACCAGAAGCAGCACGTTGAACTTGCCCGCGATATTGCACAGCGTTTCAACGGCGCATACAGCGAAACTTTTGTTCTGCCGGAACCGCTTATCCCAAAGGTTGGCGCAAGGGTTATGAGCCTGCAGGAACCAACCAAAAAAATGTCAAAATCCGATGCAAACGAAAAAAGCTTTGTTCTTATGACAGACAGTGCTGATGTGATAATGAAAAAATTCAAATCCGCAGTTACAGACAGTGACGGTTTTGTAAAATATGATGTGGAAAACAAACCGGGCATCTCAAACCTCATCAGCATCTATTCGGTAATGACAGGCAAAGGTTTTGACGAAATCGAAAAAGAATTCGACGGTCAGGGCTATGGCGCATTCAAAACTGCAGTTGCAGAAAGTGTAATTGAAACCCTCAGACCTGTACAGGAAGAATACAGCCGCATCCTCAGTGATAAGGCATATCTTGAAAGTGTTCTTAAAGAAGGTGCCGAAAAAGCGCGCTATCAGGCAAACAAGGTAATCAGCAAGGTTTACCGCAAGGTTGGCTTTGCGCAGTTCTGATGCAGCAGGCAGAAAAACATAATATGTATTTTATGAAAGACAGTTTTTGCTTAAGAAAACTGTCTTTTGTGTTTATTGAAAGATTTACGGAAACATACGTTGTGAAAAAAGTAGAAAAAAAGAAGCTTGATTTGTTGATAATGACGGATGGATAAAAACAATGCACAGTTTCGTCATAGCAAATTTTTATGGAAAGCAAAAAAACATATCATAAAGTGTAAAAATCATAGAAAAAAATTATAACAAAAATTGCAATGTGTAAAAAATAATAATTGGATTTTATACAATTTAAAATTTTAAAATTCAAAAATAATAAAAAAACAGTTGCAAAACAGCGGTATTATGGTATAATAAGTGGCAGTTGGAAACAATTTGTTCATAAAACATAAACAAATTGTACACACTGAAAAACAGATGTGTGCGTACGACGGACACTTGTGACAAAAAGGTAACACAAAGATATAATTTTTTTGAATGACTTTTTGCGAATAACAATTGTACGCGGTTGGCGGACACACTGAAGATAAAACAAACAACACAGTTAAACGGAGGTATTATTATCATGATTAGTATGGACATGATCAGAGAAGCTCACGAAGTTGTTAAAGCTGCAGGTGCAGTTTACACTCCAGTTCTCAACATCCCAAAAATCGCTGAAAACCTTTATGTAAAATGCGAAAACCTTCAGAAAACAGGTTCCTTCAAACTCAGAGGCGCAACTTACAAAATTTCCAAACTTACAGAAGCTGAAAAAGCAGCTGGTGTTATCGCAGCATCCGCTGGTAACCACGCACAGGGCGTTGCACTTTCCGCAACAAACATGGGCGTTAAATCCGTAATCTGCATGCCTGCAGGCGCTCCACTTGCAAAAGTAGAAGCAACAAAAGGCTACGGTGCAGAAGTTGTTCTCGTACCAGGCGCATTTGACGATGCAGCAGCAAAAGCAGTTGAAC
The DNA here is from genome assembly GCA_017505635.1 of Oscillospiraceae bacterium. Taxonomy (GTDB): domain Bacteria; phylum Bacillota; class Clostridia; order Oscillospirales; family Ruminococcaceae; genus RGIG3102. The sequence goes on from JAFVOU010000017.1 coordinate 19,428, forward strand.
TCCAGAAAGAATTCGGCTACACATTTGCTCATCCATACAACGATGACTATGTAATGGCTGGTCAGGGTACAATCGGTCTTGAAATCATGGAACAGGCTCCAGATGCAGACTGTGTTATCATCCCAATCGGCGGCGGCGGTATCGCAGCTGGTATTGCTTACGCAATCAAAAACATCAAACCAGAATGTACAGTAATCGGTGTACAGGCTGACGAAGCTTCCGCAATGGTTAACTCCATCCGCAGCGGTGTTCTCGGCACAACAGCAACAGCAAACACAATCGCTGACGGCTGTGCAGTTAAAGCACCTGGCGACAAAACATTTGCAGTATGTAAAGAATACCTTGACGATGTAGTTTCCGTTTCTGAAGAAGCTATCGCTATCGCTATGCTTGCTCTTGCTGAAAAAGGCAAAGTTGTATCCGAAGGCGCTGGCGCTATGCCAACAGCTGCTGTTATGAGCGGCAAAGTTGACGCTTCCAAATACAAAAAAATCGTATGTATGGTTTCCGGCGGTAACGTAGACATCGGTATGCAGCAGAAACTCTTTACAAAAGCTCTTACAGCAACAGGCCGTATGGCAGAAATTTCCACAGAAGTTTCCGACAAAGCAGGTAACCTCGTTAAACTTATTGACCTCGTTTCCGGCACAGGCGCAAACATCCTTGAACTCAACCACGTTAGAAGCCATATGGATGTTAACATCACAAGCTGTGTAGTTCGTCTTACAATCGAAACAAGAGACCAGGCTCATAAAGACGAAGTTTACGCACTTCTTGCTGAAAACGGCTACAGACACGTTAAATAAGAATCCCGCCTGATGTGCTGTGCACATTTTAAGCTTTGCTTTTCTGCAGCGACGGAAATCTTAAAACGTAAAGTAAATATCGGATAAAAAGTTGCTTTTGCCGGTGTATTAATATATAAAGATTTATTTGTAGAATTATTTCATTAATTTATACAATAATACACAAATGTTGTAAAAGTTAACAATTTATTAAAAAACACTTGACAAAGTGTTAAAAAATATGTATCTTATTCAAGGTGTTATTCGGGAGGCTTAAATTCCTCCCGATAATATAAACAAATAAAGTAGAAAATAATTTATCAGAAAGGTTTGAAAAATCATGAAAAAACTTGGTTTGCTTCCAAAACTGGTTATTGGTATCGCTCTCGGTATCGTAATCGGTGCTCTTTCCAGCAATGTAGGCACAGAAATCCCAGTTAGACTTCTTGCTACATACAACGGCATCTTCAGCCAGTTCCTTAACTTCGTAATTCCACTCATCATCGTTGGCTTTATCGTTCCAGGTATCGCTGACCTTGGTACAGGCGCAGGTAAAACACTTGCTTCCACAGCAGGTATCGCATACGTTTCCACAGTATGTGCAGGTTCCCTCGCATTCATCACAGCTTCCATCCTCTTCCCAGGTATGCTTGCTGGCGGCGACGGTCTCCTTGCTAACGTATTCGACAACCCAGAACACACAACACTTGCAGGTTACTTCACAGTAGAAATGCCAGCTATCATGGGTGTTATGTCTGCTCTTATCCTTGCTTTCGTTCTCGGTCTTGGTATCGCTGTAACAAGAGCAGAAGGCCTCAAAAAAATCTTTGATGAATTCCAGAGCATCATCTCCAAAGTTATCGCTCACATCATCATCCCACTCCTCCCATTCCACGTTATGGGTATCTTCTGTAACCTCACATACGCAGGTACAGTTGTAATGATCATGTCCACATTTGCAAAAGTATTTGCAGTTGTTATCGTTCTCCACTGCGTAATGATTGTTCTCCAGTACCTCATCGCTGGTACACTTGGCAAAAAGAACCCATTTGTTTGCATCAAAAACATGCTTCCAGCTTACATGACAGCTATTGGTACACAGTCTTCTGCAGCTACAATTCCAGTTACAAACGCTCAGACAAAACTCAACGGCGTTTCTGCTGAAATCGCTGACTTCGTAGTACCACTCTGTGCAACAATCCACCTCTCCGGTTCTACAATCACACTCACATGCTGCTCCATGGCTATCATGATGCTCTCCGGTATGCCAACAAGCTTCGGCACAATCTTCCCATTCATCCTTATGCTTGGTGTTACAATGGTTGCTGCTCCTGGCGTTCCTGGTGGTGCTGTTATGGCTGCTCTTGGTCTTCTTGAATCCATGCTCGGCTTCAACGAAGTACAGCTCTCCCTTATGATTGCTCTCTACCTCGCTCAGGACTCCTTCGGTACAGCATGTAACGTTACAGGTGACGGCGCTATCGCAATCATCGTTGACGCTCTCTTCGGTAAAAAACAGAACGCTTAATTCTTTAAGCTGCTGAATATAACTGAAAAGTTTAAAGGCATTGCCCAACAGGGCAGTGCCTTTTTTGTTTTTGTTATACCTGCCCAAAACAGGTTGCAATTGACAATGATATAATAATAAAGATATAATAAAATGTAACTTTATATATATTTAGAGGGGTAAGTTTGTTCTGAATATATATCATTGCAATAAAAATTAAGGAGAACAAAATGAGAAGGTTTGCTAAAATAATTTCAGTTGTTATGGCAATGACAGTAGCATTTTCTGCTATGCCTATGTATGCGTTTGCTGCAAGCTGTACAACACATACACCAAACGCTGATGTAAATGGCATAATTATACCATATGTTACAGATAAGGAACATTACTATATCTGTACAGAATGCTTTGAAATGTATGGTAAAACAGCACATACAAATGACGGCAATAATGTGTGTAGCGGTTGCGGTGCAACTCTTGATGCGGGTACAGATAACCACACACATTATAAAACAAGTGCTTTTTCATACAGAGACCAGTTTGGTCATATGTGGGAATGCGGTACAGGATGTACAGGAGTGTTTGAAACACACAGAAATATGTACGGACCAAATTGTGACTTTTGTATGTGGGATGGTCCTATTATAGGTGTAGGCGGCGGACAGGGCGGCAATGAATGTCAGCACACACCAAGATACAATAATGACGGCGTGCTGGAGTATGGTGTGGACGATAACGAACATGCATTCATCTGTGATAACTGCGAACAGCCATATAATTTCCAGCCACATACCGATGCAGACGGCAACGGCAAATGTGATGTGTGCTACTTTGGCGAATGCAACCATGTTCCGAGATATAACAATGACGGAGTGCTGGAGTATGCTGTAAATGATGATGACCATTACAACATTTGTGATATCTGCGGTGATCCATACAACCAACAGCCACATACCGATGCAGACGGCAGCGGCAAATGCGACGTGTGCAATTTCGGCGAATGCAATCATGTTCCAAGATACAATAATGACGGCGTGCTGGAGTATGGTGTGGACGATAACGAACATGCAAATATCTGTGACAACTGTGGAGAACCGTACAATTTCCAGCCACATACCGATGCAGACGGCAGCGGCAAATGTGACGTGTGCAATTTCGGCGAATGCAACCATGTTCCGAGATATAACAATGACGGAGTGCTGGAGTATGCTGTAAACGATGATGACCATTACAACATTTGTGATATCTGCGGTGACCCATACAACCAACAGCCACATACCGATGCAGACGGCAGCGGCAAATGTGACGTGTGCAATTTTGGCGAATGCAACCACACACCAAGATACAATAATGACGGTGTGCTGGAGTATTGTGTGGACGATAACGAACATGCAAATATCTGTGACAACTGTGGAGAACCATACAATTTCCAGCCACACAATGATACAGACGGCAACGGCAAATGTGACGTGTGCAATTTTGGCGAATGTATAAACCACACACCGGTTCTGAACAATGATAACAGCTTTACTTATGTACCGGATACAGACAAACACTATAAAGTGTGTCACGATTGCGGCAATCCTTTTGATGGTGAAGCCCATATAAATGATGACGGCGATGACCGCTGTGATATGTGCCATATACCTGTAGTTGCAGACGGCAACGGCTGGATTCACAACCACCATCCTCATCCTGACGGACTTTTTGCGGACAGCGAAAATCACTTCAACCGCTGTGACACATGCGGTATGACAGAGTTCAATGTATCTGTACACAGAGACATGGACACAGACGGAAGATGTGATATCTGTAATGTAAGCGTTGATGCAGAATGCAGACACCATTGTCAGACAACAGTTACAGTGGCAAAAAGTGAAGAAGATCACTGTAAAAAGTGTCCTGAATGTAAAACAGAAAGAGAATTTGAACGTCACGAAGATAACGACAGCAACGGCAAGTGCGATGAATGTAACGCAACACTTGATGAAAATGATATGCATATCCATCAGCCGAATGGCAGATGGATGATGTCAGACAACACAGAACACTCCTGCGAATGTACAGAATGTGACGGCATGGCTTTTGAACAGCATTGTGATAATGTTGACAACGGCGATAAAACAGCAAATCCTGACGGTCTGTGTGATATGTGCGATTTCCGGGTAAGTGAACGCCCGGGTCCATGCAGACACAGCAACGGTCATACATGGTGGGATACAACAGAAACTGTTCATGCACTTCACTGCGGTGACTGCGGCGAACAGATTAATCCTGCAGTTGAACATACAGACAGCAACAGCGACGGCAGATGCGATGTATGTCTTGCTGGTGTTGTAAACAATATTCATACACATGTATGGGCAACAGTTTATTCATTTAACAATGACAACAGCGAACACTTCCTTGACTGTACAAACGGCGAATGTACAAGAAGCACCGAGGCAGGCCGTCACTGCGATATTGACGGCGATGACAAATGTGATGTTTGCCAGACATCACGTCAGCAGGGCTCTGACTGGTGTACAGAACATTCTCCTACAGGTGAAATAAGGGTTGATGCAGACAATCATTACAACATCTGCAGCAACTGCAGCAACAGATGCAACGGCGAAAATCATATCCCTTCTGATGAATGGGTTTGCACATCTTCAAGAGGACACAGACATCTCTGTACAGTCTGCTGGGAACCTGTAGGTATAGAGGAAAAACACACCAATACAGACGAAGACACTGTCTGCGACCAGTGTGGTGTGGAAGTAAACGCAAATGATGTCCATAAACATATATCAAATAACGACTCTATAGATAATGAACATCATTTCAGAAAATGTGACAATTGCGGCTGTATTTTGCAGGGCACAGAAGAATGGCATACAGACCTTGATAACGATGGCAAATGTGATGCATGCAAGGCAACCGTAGATGATTACAACTGGCATGAGCATATAGAAAAACCTATCAAAATCAACAACGAAAATCATATTGTAAAGTGTGTTGACTGCGGCACAGAGATGTACGGTGAGGAACACCGGGACGACAACGATGACAGTATATGTGACGGATGTCATACAGCATATATAAAAATCAAAGTCGAATTTACACCGGAAGCCCAGAGAAATCTGCGTACCAAACTGGAAATGGCTATTATGAATTTCCTGAAATACGGAGACAACAAAGGTTTTGGTGCGTTTTTCCAGGACCTTTCCGACGGTGAAAACCTGGCAGGGATGTACGACGAAAAGAGAGCCGACAGCAACAGTGTATACTGTGACTTTATAATCAATTCATGGGTACATATCGAAGAAGAACAGGGCGATGACCCGGCAGTAAAAGTTATCTATGACAACGCAAGAAAAGCTGTAAGCGGCGGCAAACTTAGCAAACTGTTCACATTTGATGTTTTGGCAGCGGTTATTGATGACGATGGCTTTACAGGCTGGTCCTGCAACAATCTCTATGAAGAAGGCAAACTCAGCTACACTGCAAAAATTGATGCAGCAGATGTAAAATCAGACAGAGCATGGTATGTTTACGCAACAGAAGACGGCACAACATACAAAAAAGTTGGCGAATCTGAAAAAGGCGCAGACAAGGTGACATTTACTGCCGGCAGCAACGACATGATTTATGCACTTATCAGCAGCGAAGGTGTTTCCCTTAAAGCCCCAACAAACGTAAAAGCAACAAATGATATTGAAACAGGCTCTCCAAAAATCAGCTGGAACAAGGTTGAGGGTGCAGCAAAATATCAGGTATGGCGTTCCACAACAGGTAAAGCGGGCAGCTTCACTCTGCTTGTAACCACAACAGCAACAAGCCAGATAAACAAAAATGCGGTTGCAGGCAAACTCTACTACTACAAAGTTGTAGCAGTTGATGCGAACGGCAACAAATCTGCAGACAGTGCAATTGTACAGCGCACAGCAGACCTTGCAAAAGTAACAGGCGTAAAAGCAACAAACGATGCTGCAACAGGCAAACCAAAAATCAGCTGGGACAAGGTAGACGGTGCAACAGGCTATAAAGTTTACCGCAGCACAGCACAAAACGGCACTTATGGTCTTATGGGTACTTACACAGGAACAACAATGACCAACAAAAATGCAGTTGCAGGCAAACTGTATTACTACAAGGTAATGGCAGTGCACAGCAATGCAAATGCAAATGGTGTATACAGTGCAGTTGTACAGCGCACAGCAGACCTTGCACAGGTAACAAACCTTAAAATCACAAATGATGCCGCAACAGGCAAACCAAAACTTACCTGGAACAAGGTAGAAGGTGCAGTAAGCTACAAAGTTTACCGCAGCACAGCCAAAAACGGCACTTATGGTCTTATGGGTACTTACACAGGCACAACAATGACCAACAAAAATGCAGTAGCAGGCAAACTGTATTACTACAAGGTAATTGCAGTGCACAGCAATACAAATGCAAACAGCGCATACAGTGCAATAGTACAGCGCACAGCCGACCTTGCAAGACCGACAGTAACAGTAAAAATCGGTACAACAGGCAAACCTGTACTCAGCTGGAACAAGGTAGACGGTGCAACAAAGTACAAGATTTACCGTTCCACAGCACAGAATGGCACTTATACACTGATTAACACAGTGGCAGGCACAACCACAACAAACAAAAATGCCGTAAAAGGCAAAAAATACTACTACAAAGTTGTGGCAGTACACAGCAACACAAATGCAAACAGTGCATACAGCAATATAGTTTCAATTACATCTAAATAATACAAATAGTAAATGAGAGTGCTTTTTTGCACTCTCATTTTTTGTATGAAAACTGCGAATATTCTTGAGTATGTTAGATGTTATTTATTCAATAGTTAGGTGTGTTTTCACGGGTAGGCAAGCCTCCATTTCTTTGCCAAAACAAAGGCACACCCGTCCAACCCAGGCCATCCTACCTAAACCCTGTTTTTACTGACAAAATTTATCACCAACAAAGCAACAATCCCTGCCTTTAGCCAAGCCTGAGCTTAGCAAAAGCAGGGATTATTTAATTTTCCCATTGACGATGGAATGAATATTAGAGGCGACGCATAGCCTTTCATTTACACGTCCAAAACCATATGGATTGGCCTGGCAAAAGAAATTAAGAGAAATGAAAAGAAAATACAAAAAATTTTTTTTATGATAAATGTTATATGCCTTTTACAGATTTTATATATTTATGCAGTTCCAGCAGTTCTTTTCGGTTGGAAACTCCAAGTTTGCTGTAAAGGTTGCGGTTATGATATTTAAGGGTAGATTCTTTAATGTTCATATTTGCCATAATTTCTTTGCTGGTAACTCTGGCAATATATGCATCATAAATTACTTTTTCCGTAGGTGTGAGTGTGTTGAGGCCAAGGACAAAAATTTCTATGCGTTCGGTGTTAATAATTTTGCTGTCGATAGGTTTTTCCAGCATAATATCAGGAGAAGCTGTTTTGTTTTCGGAATAATTCTGCGCAATTTCCACCTGTTTTACAATCTCACGCAGACGATGATTTTCAGTTATAATAAAATGAACACCTAAAAGAAACAGTTCACTAATTATATATGATATTGCAAGAAATTCAAATTCAACGGAGACAAGCTGCTCGATAAGCCACACGCCAATGTTTACAAATACCGCAATAGCGATGATTATGGCATGAGATAAGGTTTCTATGGTTCCTTTTTTGTTAGCATGTACAATTATTGCAACCATAGCGGAAAAATATCCTATAAGATAAATAAGGTAAAGAGAGTGCAGCGGACCATAAACTTTTACAAGAGTGGAAACACCGTTAACTGCCGAAAAAGAAACATCTTTGTAATATATCGGCAGAATACCCGGACTTGCAGCAATCAAAAACATTGCAACAGCAATGCAGAACAGAGTGTATGGTAACCGTTTTTTGTAAGAGATGTTGGTTACATTAAGTATAATCATCAGCATGGACAGTGGCAGAAAAACACTGCCGAGATAGGACAAACGGTTTGCCCACAGTGCCATTTGTAAATTTGTGGAAACGGCAAGAAAAGTGTATCCCGCATTAACCACAAATACGCAGGTGAACAGGGTTATAAACCAAAACCTTTTTTTGCGGACAAAACCCACACACCCGATTAAAAGCAAAAGCGAAATTATGGAAGCAATACCATAGATTGATGAAAGGCTGCCATTTTTATCACCGACAGCGCAGCAGCCGGATAGATTAAATATTAAAAACAGCAGGAACATTGTACCTGCAAATAATCTTTTCAAATTATTTTCCTCCAAAGTAAATTTGCACAGAATAACAGTTCTGTTTTGAAAATACAGGGTTTATATGCAAAACACCCAACCCCATACTTTGAGTATGGGGAAAACGAAAACAGAAACAATTATAATAATTATGCAGGAATATAAAGGAAGGGATAGTCCTGCCTTTAACCGAAGTTAAAAGGGAGCTTTATGCAGTAATCCGGAGGATACTGTATAAAGACTGTGCATATACGCCAACACAGTGTACAGTCTGCCACGTATATATTTTATATATTTTATCACAGTTTATCCTTACCATCAAGCATAAGTATGCCGATGATGTACAATTGATGATATGTAAAAAAGTGATTGATAATAAATTTTACCGCAAAGCAAAGGAGGAGAAAATGAACAACAGAATTTTAAAAAGAATGGCAAGTGTATTGCTGTCTATAGCCGTAATAACCGTTATGATGCCGATTTCGGTGCTGACAGCGTTTGCGGAAGAAACGGTAACGGTAACAACCTATGACGAACTCTGGAGTGCAATTTACTCCAAGGAGGATTGTTATATTACGCTGGGCAATAACATCACTTATGAAGTTCCGGACGGAGGAAATAGTCCATTGTCTGCGTGGCAGTTTCTGCTGAATGTTGGGGAAACAAAAAACAAAATTGTTGACCTGAATGGCTACACCCTTAGAGTGTCAAATAACAAAACACAGTGGACTACACAAAGCGGGCTGTTTACCATTGATGATACTGCAAATCTGATTGTTATGAATGGTACTATAGAACTGTTTAATTACAATAACAGCCAAAGAACTGATAAAGGTGTTTTTAATGCCCGTGGCGGAAATCTGACACTTACAAATGTTAATGTGCGGAATGGTCGTAACGGCACGACAGTTAATGCAATGGGTGATGCAACTGTTGTTATTGAAGGCGGAACTATTACTGCGAATAATGGTTTTGCTGTTACTGCAACGGGCAACTCCTGGCTTGTATTGGATAAGGGTGTTACCCTGACTACAACAACGGGCAGTGGTTTGATTACACAACCTGCAGATGCCGGATATGGTTCACTCCATGCAGAAACACAAAATCTCAGCATAGTTTCGGCAATATTCGAGGCGGGTATTGAAGTGAATGAAAGCACTATCAGTCAGTTTTCACCATCTGCAAATCGCCTTGTGTTTGTAGAAGGTAAACAGTATAATTCTGCTTTTGCCACAAACAAAAGCGGTGACTATTGTTGGGTGACCGATGCAACTGGTGGTTGTGTACTTGTTGTTAACGATATAGGATATTCTTTTGCAAAAAATGTTAATATTATTTCTACTACTGCAACGCAGTTGGTTAGTGTAACCAATGGTACGGCATTTCCTAAGCAGGCTTCTTATGGGGCTGAAGTTACCATTACGGCAGATAATATTCCGGGTAAAATTTTTGACGGATGGACTGTATTAAGCGGAAACGTTACCCTTAAAGATTATTCTGCACAAACAACTACATTTACCATGGGTGCAAAGGCAGTAAAAATAAAGGCCGCTTACCAGAATATCCCTGTTAAATCAGCGGAGTTTTCAGTTAAAACTCCTGTAGCAGGTGAACAGATGAGTGCAGCAACAACTACTACGGAGCATATTACTGTAAATGAAACCTGGTGTGTTGAAATATATAATGATGACAGCTTTAGTTTAGTGCTTCCTGCTAATCATACCTTCGAGGGCGGTCATAGATACCGTATTGGAGTGAACTTCGAGTTGGAACAGGATTATTCACTGGATGACAATTTTTATGTAAATTTTGTGGATCAGAGCACCGGCACTTCAACATCTGCTACACAGGGCGCAACGTTATGCGATTGGTTTGTTGACTATACCGTGGAAGACAATTCTGTTGAAATTACAACTGTAACAGCTACCATAACTGGTGTTAAAGCGGGTGCTGCTATCGGTTCGACTAAAGTTACAACAGACGATACAACATATACGGTTTCTATCAAGGATTGGTATGATTGTGATGATGTATTTAGTTATGACTCTGCGACTGTTTTACAAGCAAGTGATACTTTTGTTGGCGGCAAAACTTATACAGTAAGAGTGGCGTTTATCCCTGTTGGAAACAACACTCTGGCGAATAAACTCTCTGCCTACATAAACGGCGAACAAGGAAATATTGGCAGCTGGGATGCTTATGGCCGCGATTACTTTGTTACAATAACTGTTCCTGAAACACAACCTAACGAATATATGGTATCATATCACGGCAATGGAGGTTCCGGTACTATGATTGGTGATATGGTAACGGAAAACGGCACATTCACACTTAAAGAATGTACTTTTAAAGCTCCCGAAGGTAAACAGTTTAAGGCTTGGGCAATAGGTTCGGTAAACGGCGAACAGAAACAGCCTGGCGAACAGATTACCATTACGGCTGAAACATATATATACGCAATCTGGAAAGAAATCATCGAATACCCAATAAACGTAAAAGCCACAAATGACGCCGCAACAGGCAAACCTGTTATCAGCTGGAGAAAGGTTAATGGTGCAGCAAAATATCAGGTATGGCGTTCCACAACAGGTAAAGCGGGCAGCTTCACTCTGCTTGTAACCACAACAGCAACAAGCCAGATAAATAAAAATGCAGTTGCAGGCAAACTCTACTACTACAAAGTTGTGGCAGTTGATGCAAACGGCAACAAATCTGATGCAAGTGCAATTGTAAGCAGAACAGCAGACCTGCCAAAAGTAACAGGTGTAAAAGCAACAAATGATGCCGCAACAGGTAAACCTGTTATCAGCTGGGACAAAGTTGATGGTGCAACAAGTTACAAAGTTATGCGCAGTACAGCACAAAATGGTACATATACTGTTATGAATACAGTAAAAACCACAAGCATGACAAACAAAAATGCAGTTGCAGGCAACACATACTTCTACAAAGTAATGGCTGTTCACAGCAACACAAATGCAAACAGCGCTCATTCTGCTATAGTTAAAACAGTATGTGACCTGCCACAGGTAACAGGCGTAAAAGCAGTAAATGATGCTGCAACAGGCAAACCAAAAATCAGTTGGGACAAAGTGGACGGTGCAGCAAAATATCAGGTATGGCGTTCCACAACAGGTAAAGCGGGCAGCTTCACTCTGCTTGTAACCACAACAGCAACAAGCCAGATAAACAAAAATGCAGTAGCAGGCAAACTGTATTACTACAAGGTAGTGGCAGTGCACAGCAATACAAATGCAAACAGCGCATACAGTGCAATAGTACAGCGCACAGCAGACCTTGCAAGACCGACAGTAACAGTAAAAATCGGCGCAACAGGCAAACCTGTACTCAGCTGGAATAAGGTAGAAGGTGCAGTAAAATATCAGATTTACCGTTCCAAAACAGGCGAAGCTGGTTCCTTTGGGCTGATTAACACAGTTACAACTACAAGCACAACAAACAAAAATGCGGTTGCGGGCACAAAATACTACTACAAAGTTGTGGCAGTACACAGCAATACAAATGCAAACAGTGCATACAGCACAGTTGTAAGCATTACATCCAAATAAAACAAAAAAATCCCTGCAGGTCTATGCGGGGATTTTTGTTTACATAAATTTAACATAATAATACTGCTGTGTTTTATATTGCACTTGATATATTTTACAAAAGATAGTAAAATATAATAGATAATATATGTTTAAATGGGAGTATTATGCAAACTTATAACATATCCGCATCCATTGTGGTTTACAACAGCCCCGAAGATGCACACAAAACGGTGGAAACCGTACTTAAACACACAGAAAATCTGGATTTTGACCTGTATGTTATCGACAATGCCAGCCGCGAAAAAATAGGCGAAAGCATAAAGGCAGCCTTTGACAAGCCGCACTATATTATGCTGAGCGAAAATGTGGGCTTTGGCAAAGGGCACAATATGGTGCTGGATAAAATTAACAGCAGATATCATTTTATCATCAACCCGGATATTCTGATAAATGAAGATACTATCGCAGAAATGTGTAAATTTATGGACGAACATCCCGAATGTTCCATCTGCTGTCCAAAGGTGCTCAACCCTGACGGAAGCGTGCAGTATCTTGCAAAACGCCGCCCCACTTTGTCGGCACTTCTTGCAAGAAGAATACACAAAGGTCCGTTTAAAAAGATAGAAGACAGATATCTTGCCATGGAAATGGACCACGACAAAAGTTTTGAAACCGAATTCTGCACAGGCTGTTTCTCGGTGCTGAGAACAGATGTGTTCAAGAAGATAAAAGGGTTTGACCCGCAGTATTTCCTCTATTTTGAGGATGCTGACATTACAATGGAGGCAAAAAAATACGGCAAGGCATACTACAATCCTGATGCTACGGTTATTCACATGTGGCACCGCGAAACTGCAAAAAGCTTTAAACCGTTTATGCTGCAGCTCAGATCAATGTTTATTTATATGAAAAAATGGGGATATAAACTTTAACCCATAAAGGAGTGTAATTATGAAAGGTATAGTATTAGCAGGCGGCGCAGGCACACGTCTTTATCCGCTTACAATGGTAACATCAAAACAGCTTCTGCCGGTTTACGACAAGCCAATGATTTACTACCCGATTTCCACACTTATGCTTGCAGGCATAAAGGATATCCTCATCATCTCCACACCACAGGACACACCAAGATTTGAAGCACTGCTTGGTGACGGCAGCCAGTTTGGTCTCAACCTGTCCTACAAAGTTCAGCCATCTCCTGACGGACTTGCACAGGCATTCCTTCTCGGCGAAGAATTTATCGGCGATGACGCTTGCGCAATGGTGCTTGGTGACAATATCTTCTACGGCAACGGCTTTGGCAAAATCCTGCGCGAAGCAGCAGCAAATGCCGAAAACGGCCGTGCAACAGTATTCGGCTATTATGTTGAAGACCCTGAACGTTTTGGCATCGTGGAATTTGACGAAAACGGCAAGGTTATCTCTGTTGAAGAAAAACCTGCACAGCCAAAGAGCAACTATGCAATCACAGGTCTTTATTTCTACAACAAGGAAGTTGTTGCCGAAGCCAAAAAAGTTAAACCTTCCGCACGCGGCGAGCTGGAAATCACAACACTCAATGACCAGTATCTCAAACGCGACCTGCTTGACGTAAAACTTCTTGGCCGTGGTTTTGCATGGCTTGATACAGGCACAATGGACAGCCTTGTTGAAGCAGCAAACTTTGTTCAGATGGTAGAAAAGCGTCAGGGCATCAAGGTTTCCGCACTTGAAGAAATTGCTTACCGCAACGGCTGGATTTCCAAAGAAAAACTTCTCGAATCTGCCGAAAAATACGGCAAGAGCCCTTACGGCGTACATCTTAAAAAGGTTGCCGAAAATAAATTTATGTATTAATTGACGCTGTGTTTTGCAGCATACATAAAAATAAATACACAAACGAGGTAATTTATGAAAATTCTTATCACAGGCAGCAAGGGAATGCTTGCTACACAGGTTATAGCTGACCTTGAAAGAGGCTATACCGAACTGGGCGAGGTGCCTGCTGCATTAAAAGGTGCACAGCTTGTGCTTGCCGACGTGGACACCCTTGACATTACAGACAAGGCTGCTGCCGAAGGCTTTATTGCACAGCACAAACCGGATATTGTTATCAACTGTGCGGCATATACAAATGTTGACGGATGCGAGTCCAATCAGGACACAGCATTTATGGTAAATGCAATCGGCAGCCGCAACCTTGCAATTGCGTGCGAAAACACAGGGGCAAAACTGGTGCACGTTTCCACAGACTATGTGTTCCGCGGTGACGAACCTACACCAAGAAGAGAATATGATATGCCATGGCCAATCTCCGCATACGGCAAAACAAAATATGCAGGGGAAGAATTTGTACGTCAGTACTGCAAAAAAAGCTTTATTGTGCGCACAGCATGGCTTTATGGCTATAACGGCAAAAACTTTGTAAAAACAATGGTATGGCTTGCAAAGGAAAAGGGTGGTGCAAAGGTTGTTAACGACCAGCACGGCAACCCTACAAATGCGGCAGATTTGTCTCATCATCTGCTCAAAATTGCAGCAAGCGAAGAATACGGCACATACCACTGCACAGGCAACGGCGAATGCACATGGTACGAATTTGCAGCCGAAATTGCCCGTCTTGCAGGTTACGAAGGTGTTATGTCCCCTTGCACAAGCGAAGAGTTCCCAACACCTACAAAACGCCCTGCATACTCATCTCTTGACAATATGATGCTGCGTGTTACAGTAGGCGACGAAATGCGCCACTGGAAAGATGCGCTTAAAGCATATTTTGACAATCAGAAATAATTTTTAACGGAGAAAAGATATATGACTATTATTGTAACAGGCGGTGCCGGCTTTATCGGCTCAAACTTTGTTTTCCATATGCTGAACAAATATTCTGACTACAGAATTATCTGTCTGGACAAGCTCACATATGCAGGCAACCTTTCCACACTTAAAGGTGTAATGGACAACCCTAACTTCCGCTTTGTAAAAGCTGATATCTGCGACAGAGAAGCTGTTTACAAACTCTTTGAAGAAGAACATCCGGATATTGTGGTTAACTTTGCAGCAGAAAGCCATGTTGACCGTTCTATCGAAGACCCGGGCATCTTCCTCAAAACAAACATCGAAGGCACAGCAGTGCTTATGGACGCATGCCGCAAATACGGCATCCAGAGATACCATCAGGTTTCCACAGACGAAGTTTACGGCGACCTTCCTCTCGACCGTCCTGACCTCTTCTTTACAGAAGAAACACCAATCCACACATCCAGTCCATATTCTTCCTCCAAAGCAGCTGCTGACCTTTTGGTTATGGCTTACCACAGAACATATGGTCTGCCTGTGACAATCAGCCGTTGTTCCAACAACTACGGCCCATACCACTTCCCTGAAAAACTTATTCCTCTTATGATTGCAAATGCACTCAATGACAAACCGCTGCCTGTATACGGCGAAGGCATCAATGTGCGTGACTGGCTTTATGTTGAAGACCACTGCAAAGCAATCGACCTTATCATTCACAATGGCAAAGTTGGCGAAGTTTACAACATCGGCGGCCACAACGAAATGAGAAATATCGATATAGTTAAACTCATCTGTAAAGAACTTGGCAAATCCGAAGACCTTATCACTTATGTAACAGACAGAAAAGGCCACGATATGCGTTATGCAATTGACCCTACAAAAATTCACAGCGAACTTGGCTGGCTGCCTGAAACAATGTTCAAAGACGGTATCAAAAAGACAATTCAGTGGTATCTTGACAACAAGGACTGGTGGGAAGAAATCATCAGCGGCGAATATCAGAACTACTACGAAAAAATGTACAAAGACAGATAATTTATCTGTACAAAATAAAGCCTCCCTTGACAAAGGGAGGCTTTTTGCATTTAATAATTAATATGGTACAGATGATGCATCGCTGCATCTTACAGCAAAATCTCACTAAACTAAAGGGCAAAGAATTATGGAAAAGAAAACTCTCGGTATTCTCGGCGGTATGGGTCCTCTTGCAACAGCCGACCTTTTTACCAAAATTGTAACAATGACAAAGGCGGACTGTGACAATGACCATATCCGCATCTATATAGACAACAACTCACAGATTAAAGACCGCACCGGGGCAATTCTCCACGGCGGTGCAAGTCCTTTGCCACAGCTTATCGAATCTGCCAAAAAGCTGGAAAAAATGGGGGCAGACTGCATTATTATGCCCTGCAACACTGCACACTACTTTTTGCAGAGTCTGCAGATTTCGGTTAAAAAACCGTTTCTCAGCATGATTGCACAGGCTGTGCGTGTGGCAAAAAAACGTTATCCGGGGCAGAAAGCGGGCATCCTTGCCACTACAGGCACACTTGATGCAGGTGTTTACAGCCGTGCCTTCAACGACGAAGGTGTAGAGGTTGTTCTGCCAAACGAAGAACAGCGCAAGTTTTTGATGAGCGTTATCTACGATGGAGTAAAGGCGGGCAAAATGCCAACCGACCCACAGCCTTTCAACGCTGTACTTGCCGAAATGCAAAGCCGCGGTGCAGGATATTTTATCCTTGGCTGTACCGAACTGCCTGTTGCAGTGCAGGCACTTAAACTGGAAAACAACTTTGTCGATGCCACAACCGAACTTGCAAAAGCAGCTATCGAGTACTGCGGTTACGAAGTTAAGGAATAATTTAATATAAATTACAGATGCGGACGGATAATATCTGTCCGCATTTTTTGTATAGGAAAGCTGCAATATGCCCACAATAAAGAGGAAATAATTACCATTGATTTTACGGATAACTTAAAGAGGGCATTATGAACAAAAAAGAACTGTCGGTTTTGCTGGGACTTGTTTTTACCATTGTTTTTTCAATATGCAGCGAAAACATAAAAGCGGCTGAAACTGTAAAGGCAAACACCCTGCGTCTGCATATTATAGCAAACAGCGACACGCAGACAGACCAGAATATAAAAATGATGATAAGGGATAATATTCTGCAGACAGAAAAGCTGATTATGCCGCAGGCAGAAGATTTTGGCACAGCGGTTGAGAATTTAAAAGCAAATCTGCATACACTGGAAAACAGCATAAACAGCTGGCTGTCAGGTCAGGGTGTGGATTACAGGGCAAAATGCAGTATAGAACAGTTTTATTTCGACACAACGGCATACAGCGGCTTTGCGCTGCCTCAGGGTGAATATACTGCTCTTACAGTGCGGCTGGGCAAGGCACAGGGCAAAAACTGGTGGTGTGTTGTCTATCCTGCCCTGTGCAGCCAGAGCTGTGGCGAAATTGTGCTGGAAAACAGCGATGATTTTATAAAAACCCAAAAAATCACACCGCGGTTTAAAGTGGTGGAACTTTACGAGAATGTAAAGGCGCATTTTGCACAGAGGGAAAAGCGGTACGAAAATCTGCCATAGGCAAAACGCATTGTAAACATAACAGCAGTGTGATAATATAGTTACAAATCATTTTTTAAAGGTAAAACTATGCTTTGTAATTTATGTCCACGCAACTGCAGTACCGACCGGGATGTAAAGTCAGGATACTGCAAGGTAAGCAACAAAATAAAAATATCCCGTGCCGCACTGCATTTCTGGGAAGAACCCTGCATTTCTGCCGAAAACGGCAGCGGAACAGTGTTTTTTTCCGGCTGCAATATGGGGTGTGTATACTGTCAGAATCAGGATATATCCCACGGTGCATTCGGCAAGGAAATCACTCTTGAGCGCCTTGCAGAGATTTTTCTTGAACTTCAGGCGCAGAAAGCACACAATATAAATCTTGTAACGCCAACCCACTTTACACCGCAGATTATCGATGCGGTAAAACTTGCAAGAAACAACGGGCTGAAAATCCCTGTTGTCTACAACACAGGCAGTTATGAAAAAGCCGAAAATATCGAAAGTCTGAAAGACACTGTGGATGTATATCTGCCGGACTTTAAATATATGTCAGAAAAAACAGCGCAGAAATATTCCTTCTGTGCCGACTATCCCAAAGCGGCAAAAGCGGCGATAGATGCAATGGTAAAGCAGACAGGTCCCTGTGTTTTTGATGATGACGGTGTTATACAAAAAGGTGTTATTGTCCGTGTGCTTGTACTGCCCGGACACACCGATGAGGCAAAACAGATTATAGAGTATCTTTATACAACCTATGGTGATGATATCTATATAAGCATTATGAGTCAGTACACACCTTGCACAGACCTTGCCGCATACCCCGAAATCAACCGCAAAATCACACAGCAGGAATATGATGAAGTAGTGGATTTTGCTGTGGAACTGGGGCTTGAAAACGGTTTTCTGCAGGAGGGCGAAGCAGCAAGCGAAAGCTTTATCCCTCCGTTTAACCTGCAGGGGGTCTGATTTTACGACAAAATATATACAAATAGTTTATAAAGTGATAAAAAATACCGTCAGTAAATCGAAAAATGGTTTGCTGACGGTTATTTGTTTGTCTTTTCTGCAATGCATAAACAATTACCCTGCAATATATAAATTAAACAGTAACCATTTTTATTGCAGGTGGCATAATGAAAAAGAAAAATACTTTTTTTAAAGCAGGTGCAGTGCTGGCATTGTCGGGTATTGTGGTAAAGGCATTCAGTGCGGCATACCGCATACCGCTGACAAGAATGCTCGGGGCTGACACAATGGGCAGATACAGTGCGGTTTTCAGTCTGTTTATGCCGTTTTTTTCCTTTGCCACAGCGGGTATAACCACCTCGGTAGCACATTTTACCGCAAGATGCAGGGAGAAGGACTGTACCGGAATAAATAAAATAAAAAACACAGCCTTTGGCGTATATGTGCTGGCGGCACTTATACTTACAGCGGCATTTGTTCTGTTTGGCAGGTTTTATTCTTATCTGCAGCAGGATGCAATATTTTTTTATGGCAGCCTTGTGCTTGCCCCGGCAATAGTGCTGGCGGCGGCAGAAAACGTGCTTAAAGGCACTACTCAGGGGCAGATGAATATGCTGCCTACTGCATGGGCAAATGTGCTGGAAAGTGTGTTCAAAACTGCACTTGGTCTTGCAGGTGTATGGTGGGTTATGCATTATCTGCAGACAGAAAAGGAAAATGCGGCAGTTATGGCATGTCTTGCAGCAATAACACTTGCGGGGCTGATATGTACGGTTTATCTGTTTTTTTGCTGCCGTAACAGCTGCGGGGTGCAGCAGGCAGAGAATCTTAAACCGGATATGGCGGTAAAATCTGCAGATATGCTTAAAATGTCGGTGCCTATAGGTGTTTCTGCCCTTACCATATCACTGGCAGGCTTTTTTGATACAGCGGTGTGCCTTCCGCGTATAGATGCAATTTCCTATCAGCAGATAGCACAAAGTTTTGACGGTGCATCATTTATGGGGGCGGGGGATATTTCAATGTATCTTTTCGGCATATGGCAGGGCATGGTGCTTTCGGTGTTCAATTTGACCCCTGCTGTTGTTTCGCCTGTATCCTCGGCAAGCCTGCCGCTTATAAGCGGCAGCTGGGCGGCAGAGGATAAAAAATCTGTTGTGCGTCAAAGCCGCAAGCTGTTTTGCATAACTTCATTTTTAAGTGTGCCTGCAATTGTATTTATCTTCTGCTTTGGTGCGGATATAATGCAGCTTCTGTTTGACATAACACCCCAACAGTCGCTTGTGGCACTTAAACTGCTGCGCATTCTGTGTACAGGAGGCGTGTTTTGCTGTTTTGCAGGTGCTTTCAACACTGTGCTGTATGCGGCGGGCAGGTCTGATAAGGTGTTTTCCATACTGCTGTCGGCATGTGCTGTAAAAACGTGTGCAAGCTGGCTGCTGTGCGGTGTACCGCAGATTAATATCAAGGCATTTGCTGTATCAAATGTCTGTTTTTATACAATAATATTTACACGCAGTATAATTGCAGTTAAAAAGCTTGATATCAATGTAAGCCTGTATGATATTTTTATGTTTCCGCTGCTGTCGGCAATAACGGCAATACTGGCGGCAAGATGGCTGTATCTTTCGCAGTTTTACAGTTTCACACTGATTTTAAGGCTGTTTTTTACAGGGGCTGCCTTTGGGCTTTTGTATATGACTATGATAATCTGTACAGGATTTCTTGTTGATAAATAGTTTTTAATGGAGTAATATATAATATAGTTTTAAAATTTATATTACGGAGAAGTTAAAAATGGATTTTCAGATAAAAGAAAGATATGATATCAACGACCTTATAAAAATTGTGGAAATGCTGCGCGACCCGGTAAACGGCTGCCCGTGGGACAAGGTGCAGACACACCTTTCCATCCGCAAGAACTTTATCGAAGAAACCTATGAAGCCATCGAAGCCATCGACCTTGACGACAAGGAACTTATGCAGGAGGAACTTGGCGATGTGCTTATGCAGGTTATGCTGCATGCACAGTTTGAGGCAGAGGAAAATGTTTTTGATTTCGGCGATGTTGTAAACGGCACTGCACAGAAACTTGTATTGCGTCACCCACATATCTTTGCAGGTTATGACAACAAAACAGTTGACGGCGTACTGCAGAAATGGGAAGAAATCAAACAGCAGGAAAAAGGCCAGACAACAGTAAGCGAAACACTGGATGCTGTGCCAAAATCTTTTCCGGCGCTTATGTATGCACAGAAAATTCAGAAACGTGCAAAAGCAGGCGGTCTTATCAAGCAGAATGTTGACGAAACAGTAGAAGCAGTACAGCAGAATATCGACAGCATAAAAGCGGCACTTGCTGCAGGTGAAGACGTAGCAGAACTGGTTGGCAAGCTGCTTTTTAACAGCGTAAGCCTTGCAGCTGCAACAAAAAATGATGCAGAAGAAGTATTGTCCTTCGAAAATGCAAAAATGCTTGAAAAATACAAGAAAACAGATGTGAAATAAACAAATTTTATATTGCATTTATTGTCGGTATTTGGTACAATAGGCTTCGCGATTTCAGAAAAATTAAATTGAAAATATAATTGCCACAGGACGATATTCCTGCGGGCAAACGGAGGTTAAAATGACAAAAGCAGATTTGATTAACAGCGTTGCAGAAAAAGCAAATATCACAAAAAAAGATGCAGAAATGATGGTTAGCACAGTATTTTCTTCCATCACAGAAGCTCTCGCAAACGGCGAAAAAGTTGCTCTCACAGGCTTTGGCACTTTTGAAGTTAAAGAAAGAGCAGCAAGAATGGGCCACAACCCAAGAAACGGCGAAGCTATGGAAATTCCTGCAGGCAAAGCACCTTCTTTCAAAGCTGGCAAAGCACTTAAAGAAGCTGTAGCAAAATAATTGAATCACATTCAGGCCGGTACCTTTGTATCGGCTTTTTTGCAAAGGAGGGATATATGCGCATAGATAAATTTTTAAAGGTTTCCCGCCTTATAAAACGCCGCACAGTGGCAAACGAAGTTGCTGACGCAGGCCGTATTTCTGTAAACGGCAGAGAGGTAAAGGCCTCCTATCAGGTTAAAATCGGCGATGAAATTGAAATTATGTTCGGCAATTCTCCCGTTAAGGTAAAGGTTCTCAGTGTTGACAACGTAAACACAAAAGACGGCGCAAGGGAAATGTACACAGTTATAGAATAATTGCAGACTGTCGGTCATATAATGCACAAAGGGGTGTGTTATATGGCCGATAAAATTTTATCCACACATACAGTGTTTATGGAAAACCGCAGACAGCTTAAAATAACAGGAGTACTGCAGGTAATTGCATATGATGAATACAAGGTTGTTCTGCGCACGGACTATGGCAGGATGACGGTTTCGGGGCGCAATCTGGTGGCAGGGCAGATGAGCACCGAAAGCAGAACAATGGAACTTACCGGCGAGGTAAATTACATACAGTATCAGGCAAACCGCGGCAAAAGCGAAAGCGGTCTGTCAAAACTTCTGCGATGAACTTTGACAGTGTAAATTATTCCTTTCTGCTGCAGGATTTTGTCTTTGCCATGGCGGCAGGTTTTGCGGCAGGCGGTGTAAACCGTTTTCTCTCACTGTTTCTGTACAAAGGCAAGGTCAGCTTGTGGATAAAAGATATGCTGACTGCATTTGTCTTTGCGGCGGCAGTTTTCAGCTATGTTGTTTCCTTTGCCAACTACCCCGATGTGCGCATTTATCATCTGCTGGGGGCACTTTTTGGCTTTTTATCCTTTAATTTCAACTTTTCCACAATTTTCCACAAATTTTTTGAAAAAATTTATGGAAAGATAAAAAACAATATATTGTGTTGCGGCAAAAAAGTGTATCATACAATTTGTGTTAAAAGACAAAAAGTAAGTATAAAACATAAAAAACAGCAGTCTTTGCCAGAAAAAACCGACTTGAAAAATGATGATAACTGGGTGTATAATTTATAATACTATAATGGTGTATTGTACCCGGAGTATAAAAAACAGCACCAAACAGCAGGAAAGGGGTGGTAAGATATGAAAAAAGTGCTCAATATCAAAGTTCTTTTTGTTGCAGTGCTTATAGGATATCTTGCAGTCACCCTTATCACCACACAGTTTGAACTGGTAAACAAACGTCAGCAGCTGGAAATTTTAGAGCAGCAGAAAGCCCGTGTTCAGCTGGAGGTTGATGATGTGCAGTATATTCTGGACTACGAAACAGAAGAAGAATATGTGGAACGTATAGCACGCCAGCGTTTAGGTTATGCAAACCCTGACGAAAAGGTTTTCAAGGATATTCAGGGCGATTAAAAACAAAAAATAAAGCACACTCTTTGCAGAGTGTGCTTTTTATATGCTGTAAAATTTTATATTTTTACCATTTTACATTTCTGCGACAGGTAATAAGGCGCCATACAGGAAGAATGTAGAGGAAAACCGCAAAAGGAATGGATGCAAGGTCTGCCCCGGCGGCAGCCAGCGGTACGCCCGAAGCAATTGACCACGGTACAAGGGCGGCAACCACAACAGCGGTATCTTCAAGGTTTATTGCAAAACGTCTGTTGTCCTTTTCTGCATTCTGGCAAAGCTGAAATGTAAGTATAATCGCAAGGGTCTGATTGCAGGCAACCATAGATGCGGCAGCGGCAGCAATCAGTGTTGCTGTGTAAGAAGATGTTTTTTCGTACAGTGCAGCAATTTTGCCCTCTATACCGTCAAGCAGACCGGTTTGTTTAAAGATACCGGAATAAGATGAAGATATACATACAATGGCGCCTGCTTTAAGCATGGATACCATACCTCCGCCGTTCATCATTGCGGCAACCTGAGCATTATGTGCAGTAAAACCCATAACCATCATTTTTGGCAAAGCGGCAATATCCACACCCTGAACAAAGATGCATACAGGTATGGAAACTATAATGCTGACAATCATTATAAATTTAACCTTTTTCTTCATCAAAGCCAGCACAATAATAACAGCAGCAGGAATAACAGCGATTGGAGATATTACAAATTCCTGTGCAAATATGGCCTGCAGGTCAGGCAAAGCGGCATTTGTGCTGTTTAACAATCCGATTGCAAAATATACAATGACGGTGGCATCAAAAGGAACAGCACAGCTTTTTATCATATTTTTAATGTTGTCAAAGATGTCGGTTTTTGTAAGTTCAGATACCAGCAGTGCACTTGTGGAAACAGGGGAACATCTGTCACCAAAGAACACGCCGCTGAGTATTGCACCGCCAACCAGCAAAGGATTTGCGCCCACCGCAGCAGACATGGTGGTGCAGATAACACCCATTGTTGCAGCGGTGCCAAAGGCAGTGCCGGTGAGTATTGATACAAAGCAGTTGGTGATAAACACCATAGGCAGAAAAACAGAAGGGTGTATCAGTTTTATTGCATAGGATACAATAACGGGAATAGTG
Organism: Oscillospiraceae bacterium; assembly: GCA_017505635.1. GTDB lineage: Bacteria > Bacillota > Clostridia > Oscillospirales > Ruminococcaceae > RGIG3102. The sequence goes on from JAFVOU010000017.1 coordinate 43,275, forward strand.
CCTCCTGCACGCCACAGGGCTGTCAGCATGCCGATAAGCATAAAGGTGATAAGAATGTTTTTTACAGTTTTTATGCCTTCGCCCATCATAGACAAAAGCTGTTTTGGGCCAAAGCCTTTTTTAAAGCCGTAAAGCCAGAACAGCCCAAGCCCGCCGATAAGGGCAATAAGTAAAGGTATATCAAAAATTACGCACAGCAACAGCAGTACGCAAAACAGAATAATAATTGTCATTTCCATAGAAATATCTCCATACAATTGGGCTTTTGCAATATGTTATTAAAGAATAGCATAAAAAATCCTGTTTGTAAAACAAAAGAACCGTCATCACGACGGTTCCTTTGCGTTAAGAGAAAAAGTATATGAGGAAATGCAAGACAAATCCGTCAGCCTGAAAACGAATTGTCTTTGCCATTATATTATCACCTTTGTTTAAAAAAGTTTGTCGAAAGATAGTTTTGTTCAAAAATTATTTTTTAAAAGAAATATGTGTACAAACTGTTAAAACTGCAAAGTTTTGTGTTGAAAAAATATGTGCATTGTGCTAATATATTTACAAGATACTCAGGTATCTAACTTCACCTCAGGAGGTACAATCTATGAAGATTAACACAACCGGCAGAAAATGTACATTGAAACCAACCTTTTTGAACAGTGTAGAGGAAAAACTTGGCAAACTTGATAAGTTCTTCCCTGAGGAAGTACAGGCACACGTAACAGTTACTGTAGAAAAAGACTGGCAGACAGTTGAAATTACAATCAAGGACCGTTACGCATCATTCCGCAGCGAAAAGAGCGCACCAAAAATGGAACTTGCTCTGGAAGCAGCAGTAGAAAAACTGGAATCTATGATTGTTAAAAACAAAAATAAGATTTCACGCAAGCACAAGGGCAACGCTTACAAATACGAAGAACTTCCTGTTCTCCCTGTAGGCGAAGAAGAGGAAGAAGAATACGAAATCGTTCGCAAAAAAGTATTCAACCTCCAGCCTCAGTCAGTTGACGATGCAATTCTGGAAATGAATATGCTTGACCACACATTCTTTATGTTCAAAGATATTGTAACAGGCGAAATCAACGTAGTTTACAAACGCAAAGACGGCAAATACGGCTTGCTTTTACCGGAATAAACTAATATAATATAAGGGCTCCGTTATCGGAGCCCTGTTTTTGACTGACATAGTTATGTCAGTTTTTATCCGCAAAACCAACCCTTTAATAAAGAAAGAGAGTTTTAAATGCAATATACATTAATCGCACCGTGTTATTTCGGCACCGAATCTGTGCTCAGCTACGAAGTTAAAAAACTTGGCGCAACAGACGTGGAGGTTTCCGACGGCAAGGTGACTTTCAAAGGCGATGAACATATCATCGCTGCAGCAAACATCAATCTGCGCACAGCCGAACGCGTTGTTATTCTGCTTAAAGAATTCAAGGCAAAAACCTTTGACGAACTGTTCGACGGTGTTTTTTCTATCGACTGGGCTTCCCTTATGCCAAAGGATGCACAGTTTCCGGTTAAAGGTTCGTCCCTTTCTTCCACACTTTCCAGTGTACCTGCCTGCCAGAAGATAGTAAAAAAGGCGATTGTTGAAAGCATGAAAAAAGGTCACAACACAAAAATCCTTTCCGAAACAGGCAACCTTTACAAAATCCGTGTTGCACTCAGAAAAGATGTTGTTTCCGTTATGCTGGACACATCAGGTGACGGTCTGCACAAGCGCGGTTACCGCCGCAACAGCGGTGAGGCACCGATCAAGGAAACACTGGCAGCTGCTATTGTTGACCTTGCCCGTGTAAGAAGTGACAGCGTTATTCAGGACCCGTTTGCAGGCAGCGGTACTCTGCTTATTGAAGCAGCACAGAAAGCTTTGAACATTGCACCTGGCTTAAAACGCCGTTTTGCAGCAGAAGAATATGCATTTATCCCTAAAGAAGTATGGGACGAAGAACGCAGCAAGGCTCGTGCCGCAATCAACCGTGATGTGGCATTTAAGGCATACGGCTTTGACATTGACCCGTTTGTGCTGGAAATCGCAAAGAAAAATGCCGAAAAAGCAGGTGTAGGCGGTGTGGTAAGCTTCTTTACAGCTGATGTAAAATCCTTCTCTCCACAGGAAGATGCAGTGGTTATCACAAACCCGCCTTACGGCGAACGTCTTGGTGACATCGAAACAGCAGCACAGCTGGAAAAAACACTGTCCCGCCGTCTTGAACAGAACCCTGTAAAGGCAAGTTATATCATAACAGCTGATGCAGAGTTCGAAAACAACTTTGGCAAAAAAGCAAAAAAACGCCGCAAACTGTACAACGGTATGATACCTTGTCAGCTTTATATGTACTATGGCGACAAATAATTTTTAATTTACAGGCCACTGTCTTCAGAAATATTCTGAGGATGGTGGTTTTTTTGTTTGTGCCAAAAACAGACAGCACATATTTTTGCACATATGATTGTTTAAAATGTATTTACACTATGGTATAATAATTTAATAATTAATTTTTATCGGAGGGACAATATGCTGCAGTTGGTTATCGGCACGTCAGGTACGGGCAAAAGTGTTTTTATCAGAGAAAAGATACAGCACAATGCAAAACTTGGCAGAAAAAGCATACTGATAGTACCTGAACAGTTCAGCAAAACGGGGGAGGCCGAGATTTTTTCCGCATTGGAAAAAAGTCAGTTCGGTCTGGTAAGTGTGTTCAGCTTTACATCACTGCTGCGTGATGTCTGGACTGAAAACGGAAAAGCTCCTTTGCCTGTGCTGACCGATGCAGGCAAGGCGGTTATAGCAAAAAAAAGTCTGCAGAATGTTCATAAACAGATAAGCAGCTATGGCAATCAGAAGCACAACACCGGCTTTGCCTTTGAACTTGCCCGTATTTTTGAGGATTTCAGACGGAATGGCATAGACAGCACAAAACTGTACGAGGCAGCACAGAAAGCACCCGAAATAAACGGAAAACTTAAAGATGTGGCGCAGATTTACAGCGAATACAGTGCGCATATATCTGCCGCAGGTGCAGATATGGAACAGATGTATCTCGAACTTGCGCAGACTTTGCCTGTAAGCTACACCGACAGCACAGAATTTTTTGTGGATGGTTTTGAAAGCTTTACCCACGGCCAGCTTGCGGTGCTTTCCCGCATAATGGAAAAGGCGGACAATGTTTACATCACCCTTACCGCCGATGATATTTTTGACCGGTGGAACGGCACGCACCCTTTAAGTTACACGGCACAGACCGCCACACAGCTTGTAAATGCGGCAAAAAAAGCAGATGTTCAGGTGGCAAAACCGATAAAGCTTGAGACACAGCATCGTTTTAAAAATGCAACCCTTTGCGGTGTTGATAAGTTTATACTTTCACAGCCTTTTGAAAACTGTGGTGAAGAAACACAGGAAAACGCCTTTGTAACAGCCTTTTCAAACCAGTTTGCAGAGGTCAGCTTTGCTGCGGCAAAAATCACACAGCTTACAAAGCAGGGCTACAGTTACGACGATATTGCCGTTGTGTGTCCGCAGCTGGACAAATACGAACATCAGCTGCAGGAAAGTTTTACCCTTGCAGGCATTCCGTACTTTATCGACCAGAGCAGAATAATTCTTTCTTCTGCTCCTGTTGTGCTGTTTAAAAATGTGCTGGAAATTATGGACAAAGGGGTAAATGCCGCAACGGTTATGCCCCTGCTTAAAACACAGCTTACCTGCTTTGACGGCGAAACTGTGGACCTGCTTGAAAACTATCTGTTTATATGGCAGGACCAGCAGTTAAGCTGGAAGGACGGTTTTTCCCTGCCTTACAGCGGCATAACATCAGTCGACAGTGAAAAGGACAGGGAAATACTTGCCAATATAAACACCCTTGTAACAGGGCTGTACCGCGTGTTCAGCCTTGCGTACAATTTTGGCGAAGAAAATACAGCGCAGAATATTCTCACTGCTATGTACAACATTATCGGCGATTTAAAGGCCGAAGAAATCTTAACACAACTGATAAGCGAAACAACAGATAAAGAAAAAGCCGATTTGTTTATCCGTCAGTGGGAATGTGCGGTGGACTGTATAGACCAGCTTTACCGCATCTGTGGCAGTATGGTTATGCGGCCAAGAGAACTGCAGGAACTGTTTATGCTTATGGTACAGGGCACCGAAATAGGCTTTGCACCGCAGACACAGGACTGTGTTATGATTTCCACCCCGCAGCGTATGAAAATCGATGCAGTAAAAGCAGTGTTTGTACTTGGGGCATCCCAGGATGTTTTTCCTGCCATTGTATCCGCTTCGTCAATTCTTTCGGATGCGGATATACAGTATCTTAAGGACAACCAGATGGAGATAAGTGCTGATTTTTCACAGCGCTTTGCTTTTGAAAATCTGTATTTTTATAAAACACTTACCACAGCACAGGAAAAACTGTTTATATCCTGTGCAGGCAGAAATATCGACAGTCAGGAGATTCTCTCTGCTGAAATTGAGGGGATAAAATCAGCCCTTAATCTGAAAGCTGCAGCCCTTGAAACCGAGGACTACTGCATCACACCGCAGTTTTTCACCCAGTATCTGGGCGAAACTGTGGGTGCAGGCGGTGCGCAGATACTTGAAAAAATGGGTATGGAAGCGCCCAAAACAGCCGAAAGAAGCTTTGAAATTCAAAATAAGGAATATATAAAACAGCTGCTGGGAGAACATATGATAATCTCTCCTACAGCATCGGAAAACTACTACAAATGTCCGTTCGGATATTTTGTGCGCAATCTTCTGCACATATATCCGCTGGAAAAAGCACAGGTGTCCCAGCGTGAGGCAGGCAACTATCTGCATACTGTGGCACAGCAGGTTATTCAGCACTACGGCGAAGATTACGGCAAAGCAAAATGGGAAGAAATTGCACAGCTTACCGAAACTGTGGTGGATAAATATCTGGAAGAAAACTATCCGCAAAAGGTACGGGACAGCGCACGTTTTGCCTCTTTAAGCAGCGATATGCACACAAATGCACTGCATCTGCTGCAGTATATACACACCGAACAGCAAAGCGGCAGTTTCCGCCCCGTTGCCTTTGAAAAAACTATAGGTTTTGACAGCGATGTAAAACCTGTGACAATAAAACTGGACAGCGGCGAAAAGGTTAGCATTGTGGGCGTGTGTGACCGCATTGATGTAATGCACGAAGACGGCAAGGATTATATCCGTATTGTGGACTATAAGACAGGCACAAAAAAGTTCAGCCTTGAGGATGTATACAATGGTCTTTCCGGCCAGCTGCTGCTGTATATGAACAGTGTGCTGCAAAGCACTGCATTTGGCGAAAACCCAAAACCTGCAGCGGTTATCTATCAGCCAAGTGATGCAGCCTTTAAATTTGACAAGGATGACGGGCTGTATACCCCTGTGGGCATGGCTCTTGGCAGCGAAGAAGTTTCGCAGGGCTTCGACAGCGAAGCAGAGGGACGTTTTGGGGTTTTAAAAGGCACCGAAAAGATAAAAAGTCTCAGCGGCAGTGAAGTTGTGGACGAAAAAATGTTTGCCGCTGTGCTTGACTTTACAAAAGAAAAAATAAAAGAAATGGCAAAGGATGTTTACGACGGCAACTTTGCCAATCAGCCAATGGACCTTGGCAACGATGTTACAAACTGTCAGTGGTGCGGATACCGTGCAATCTGCCGTGAGGCAGGCGCGACCAAGCCAAGACAGAAAGCAGATTTCAGAGTAAAGGAGGATAATGCAGATGGCTAAAGACTGGACAACACAACAGAAACAGGCACTTGAAGCTGACGGCACGCTTACCGTGCTTTCGGCGGCGGCAGGCAGCGGCAAAACCACTGTACTGGTGGAAAAAGCACTGCGTATTCTTCTTGACGAACAAAACAAAACTCCTGCCGACCGTCTGCTTATCGTTACCTTTTCCAACGCATCTGCAAAGGAATTTAAAAACAAAATAGAAAAGGGCATCAACGAAGCTATACGCAACAATCCTGGCAATTCCTATATAAAATCCCAGAAAATTGCCCTGCAGAAAGCGGATATATCCACTATCCACTCCTTCTGCATAAAGCTTGCAAGGGAGAATTTTGAGGCGCTGGATATCGCCCCTGACTTTGCAATCTGCGATGAGGCAAAAAGTCTGCTTATACATCAGAAAGCTATTGACGCCGCTATGGAATACGGCTACACACTGCCCGATTTTGCAAACTTTGTAACGCTTTTCGGCAAATCAAGTCAGGATAAACAGGTACGGGAATTTCTGCAGTATATGTATTATTACTTTTCGGCACTGCCATTCCCGCAGCAGAAAGCACAGCAGCTTTGTAAGCTGGCACAGAGCGAAAATTTCCGTGAAAGTGAAATATATAAATATCTGTGGAAATCTATAGGCGAACAGGTGGACTATGCGGTTTATCTTGTAAACCGCATGTATCAGCTTGCAGATACGGGCGGTGTTCAGGGCTACGAAAACGGCATGGCGCTTGTTGCAAAATCTGTGGCACTTATGGCAGAGGCTTACAAAAAAGGGGATGCAATGGCGGTAAAGGCAATAGCCGCAGACAAACTGCCATCCCTTGGCAGGGTGAAAAGCAAAAGTGATTTTTCCGTTGCAATAGGTAATGTCAACAAGGAACTTAAGGATGTTATGGCGGATATCGCCGAAGATGCAGATTATCTGGACGGAGAAAGATACCGCACGCAGCAACAGCAGACACAGAAATACATCAGTGCACTTACCGATGTTTTTGTGTTCTATTCACAGAAACTTATGGAAATCAAAAAGCAGGAAAAAGCCTTTGAATTTTCCGATTTTGAGCATTTTGCGGTGGAACTGCTGGTCGATAAAAACGGCGGCAGAACAAAACTTGCACAGTCTCTCAGCGAAAAATATGTAAAGATAATGGAAGACGAGTTTCAGGACACAAGCTTTGTTCAGGATATGATTTTCAAAACCATAGCAAAGGACGACGAGGCGAATTTGTTTGTGGTAGGGGATGTAAAGCAGTCCATCTATGGTTTCCGCAAGGCTTCGCCGCAGATTCTGTTGGAAAAACGTTCCAGAGAACTTATCGACAAACGCCTTGGCAGAACAGTTGTGCTGCCAAACAATTTCCGCAGTGAAGTTGCGGTTATAAAAGCGGTGAACTACCTGTTTGAAAATATAATGAGCAGGGAACTTGGCGGCGTTGATTATAAATACGGCGAGCAGCTGCTGCCTGCACCAAAACGCAAAGACACAGGCAAAGTGGGGGCAGAAATTATAATAACTGCCGAAAATGAACCGCAGCTTGTGGCACATAAGATACACGATATGGTTGCAGAGGGATATATTATCGGCGACGGAGAAGATAAACGCCCTGTAAAATACGATGATTTTTGCATTCTGCTGCGCAACAAAAAACGTTTTGAACAGTTCAGCGAAGCTCTCAAACAGCTTGGTATAAACAGCTTTGTAAAGGACGAAAAACCTCTGCTGGAAAAACCCGAGGTGCAAAGCGTCATATCCCTGCTTAAGGTGATAAACAATCCTATGCAGGAGGTTTATCTGACGGCGGGTATGTTCGGCGAAATTTTCGGGTTTACCCTTGATGAAATCCTCGGGCTTAAATTAAAGGACAAAAAAGAAAATCTTTACCGCCTGCTTGTGCACAGCGAAGATGAAAAAGCGCAGAATTTCCTTGCGATGCTTAAGGAATTTTCCTTTGCGGCAAAGATTTATTCGCCTGATAAGCTTACCGACTATATCATCAATGCAACGGGATATTACACACGCCTTTCCTTCAGCGACAAGGGCGGAGAAAAACGCGAAAACCTGCGCCGTTTTATACTGTTTGCCAAAAACTATGTGTCGGGATATCAAAGCAGTCTGGGGGATTTTCTGCGGTATATTGACCTGTGCATCGAAAGCGGTAAGGCACAGGGCGAAAGTTTCCGTCAGCCTGCAGATACAGTTGCCATTATGACAATGCACACTTCAAAAGGGCTGGAATTTCCGGTTTGTTTTATCAGCGGTCTTGGTACAGCATTTAACAAAATGGACCGCGCCAACCGCCTGATGATTGACCCTGTGCTTGGCATGGCAACCTATGCCAACGAAAAATTCGGCTACAACCGCTCAACTGCGGGCATCCACGCCATAAAGAAAAAGGTTCTGGCGGCAAATGCCGATGACGAAATGCGCCTTTTGTATGTTGCTGCAACCCGTGCAAAGAATAAAATGTTCTTTACAGCGCAGTATACAAATATGTTTACCAAAAACACTTTGCAGAAACTGTACGAACGCACAGGCGAGGAAATAAGCGGTTATGCACTTAAAAAGGCAAACACGCCGATGGACTGGATACTTGCGGGCTATCTGCATCATCCCGCACTGGCAGACGGATTTTTTGTGAACAAGGATACCGAAGACGGCACATATCTTTCCTTCGCATACGAAGATGCTGATATCTGTGAAAAAAACACAGCAGAAGAAAAGGCAGAAAACTGTAAAGTAGCAGCCTTTGACATACAGAAAGCGCAGGAAAACTTTGCCTATGTCTATCCAAACCTTGCAAAAACAAAACTGCCAATTAAAGTTTCGGTGGGCGAAATTGCCAAGGCACCGCCGCCTGTGGTGCTTAAAAAGCCGGATTTTGCGGTAAGCCGCGGTGCCTCTGCAGCACAGAAAGGCACACAGATGCACCTTTTTGCACAGCACAGCGACATTCTGCTTGCACGCACAAACCTTGCAAACGAAATCGAAAGACTTGCCGATGCAGGTGTTGTGGACAGAAAACTGCTTGATATGCGGCAGATAGAAACCTTTGTGAATTCCCGCGTGGCAGAAATAATGCTTGGTGCGGAAAATATATACAAGGAAAAAGAATTTCTTGTGCCTTACGGGGCGGACAGCGCACTGAACGATAAAAACTATACAGGGGAAAATCTTCTGGTGCAGGGTGTTATCGACTGCCTTGTGATAAACGGCGACAAAGCTGTGGTTATCGACTATAAAACCGACAGGGTGGAAAGTATGCACACACTGTACGAAAGATACTCAAAACAGCTGGAATTATACCGCTATGCGGCACAATATCTGTACGATGTAACCAGTGTTGAGTGCATAATCTACAGTTTCCACCTGGGTGAACATATCAGTTTTTAGTCAAAAGGTAAAAATGCCAAAAACCCAGTAAAATAAACAAAAAACCTTGATTTTCCTGTTGACAAATGCCGCTTTGGCATATATAATATTTAAGGCAATAAAGTAGACACGCAGTAAACGTGCTCACCTTGTATCGCAAATGGGCGGTCGGGTCAATAAAGTTGAAAGCCCTTATAACAGGGGAAATTTCGGTTTATTCAGAGCGCGTATTTACGGATACGCGCTTTTGTTTTTGCTAAAATAATTTGGAGGTGCTTTATCATTAGTACAAAAAAAGAACTTGAAATCAACGAAGAAATTCGTGATAAGGAAATCAGAGTTATCGGCGCAGACGGTTCACAGCTTGGTGTTATGTCTGCAGACAAAGCTTTGAAGCTTGCAGAAGAAGCAGACATGGACCTGGTTAAAATTGCTCCAACAGCAGTACCGCCTGTATGCAAAATCATGGACTACGGCAAATACCGTTTTGAACAGCAGAAGAAGGAAAAAGAAAACAAGAAAAACCAGAAGGTTGTTGAAACAAAAGAAGTTCGTCTGTCCATCAATATTGATACAAACGATTTCAATACAAAGGTAAATCAGGCCAACAAGTTCCTTAAAAACGGTGATAAAGTTAAAGTTTCCATTCGTTTCCGCGGCAGAGAGATGGCTCACTCCAAACTTGGTCTTGACGTTATGGAACGTTTTGGCCAGGCTATTGAAGGCGGCACAATCGAAAAAGCTGCAAAACTTGAAGGCAGAAATATGCTTATGTTTATTGCCCCAGCACACAACAAATAAAACGCAGGAGGAATTTTCCATGAATAAGTACAAAATCAAAACACACACAGGTGCTAAAAAAAGATTTAAAATGACAAAAAACGGCAAGCTTAAAAGAGGTAAAGCTTTCAGAAGCCACATTCTCACTAAGATGTCTACAAAAAGAAAAAGAAACCTCAGAAAAGGTGGCTACGCAGATAAAACAAATGCAAAAGTTATCAAAAAACTCTTGCCTTACATGTAATTATTTGCTCACAGCACACTAGTTTATTAATATTGACAGATTAAAGGAGATACTATAAATGGCTCGTATTAAAGGCGCGATGATGACTCGCAAAAGAAGAAATAAAACACTTAAACTTGCAAAAGGTTACTACGGTTCCAAATCCAAACACTTCAAAATGGCTAAACAGCAGGTTATGAAAAGCGGTAACTACGCTTTCGCTGGCCGCAAACAGAAAAAACGTGACTTCCGTCGTCTCTGGATCACAAGAATTTCTGCAGCTGTTAAAATGTACGATATGAACTACTCTACATTTATGAACGGCCTCAAAAAAGCAGGCATCACACTCAACAGAAAAATGCTTAGCGAACTTGCTATCAACGATGCAGCAGCATTTGCTTCCCTCGTTGAAGCAGCTAAAAAAGCTCTGTAATAAAATAAATTACGCCTTGGCGCAGTGTGCGCCAGGGCGTATCTTTGTATTTGAAGATAGTTATATTTGCTGATTTTTGTGTATATTTATAAATAATATATGCATAAATCAGCATCTAAAAATGTCTTTAAATACTTATATATAAGCAAAATCCGAGGTGCATATTTATGCTGAATATTATCGAAAGCAAGGACAATCCTAAAATAAAAAATGCCGTAAAACTTGCAAAGGACGCAAAACTGCGCAGTGAAAACGGTGTGTTTTTTGCATCCACACCAAAGGTGGTTATGGATGTTCTGGCGGCAGGCTTTAAAGCTGAAAGCCTGTTTTTCACAAAAACAGAATACGAAAAATATGCCGCAAAACTTGACGGTCAGCCTGTGTTTATAATCAGCGAAGGTGTAAGTGCAAAGCTGAGCGAAGACAAAACCAGTCAGGGAGTTTTTGGTATTTTCAGAATGAAAACCGCAGATACAGACAGAATTTTTGCAGCTGAAAAGCTGATAATACTGGAAGATATACAGGACCCGGGCAATATGGGTGCTATAATGCGCACAGCACTTGCTTTTGGTTACGAGGATATTGTGGTAAGTGCAAAATGTGCCGATATCTACAGCCCCAAGGTACTGCGCAGCAGTATGACGGCAAGTGTAAAGCTGAACGTATGCAGGTCAGAGGATATCCCTGCACTAGTAAAACAGCTTGGCGAAAAAGGCTTTTCCACCGTTGCAACCTGTCTTGAAAACAGCAGGGAACTGGGCAGTGAAAAAATCAGCCTGCCTGTTGCGGTGCTTATCGGCAACGAGGGCAACGGACTGTCTGCAGGCACAATTGCGGCAAGCACACATAAGGTTAAAATCCCTATGAGCGATAAAATCGAATCCCTCAACGCTGCGGTTTCCGCAGGCGTTATGATGTGGGAACTCAGAGGAGAATAGCTGTGGATTTGTACAACATATGGCTGGCTATGACCCTTGGCACAATGGTTGCCAACGGCGGTGAGATTGTAAAAAGCGGCATTACACCGCAGGAACTTTACGAAAACCGCAAAAGCTGGCACAACTATGATTGCTTTAATGCAAGGCAGATGGCCATGGCTTTGGAAGTACCCCTTGAAGCAGCGCACAAAGTGTGGCAGCTTCACTGTGAAAACGGCATAAACTCGGTGAATTATACCGACAGTGATTATCCGCAGTGCTTTTTCGATATTCCCGATGCACCGCTGGTGCTTTTCTACAAGGGTGATATCACAAAGCTGGAAAATCCCCACCGTGTAAGTGTGGTGGGCAGCCGCCACCCCGACCGCGACGGTGTTAAAATCTGCGAGGATATCTGCACCGCTCTGGCACAAAACGGTATTACACTTATAAGCGGTCTTGCGCAGGGTATGGACAGCATTGCACATATCTGTGCTTTAAATGAAAATGCAGACACAGTTGCCTTTATCGGCACAAGTGTTGACAGATACTATCCTGCGGCAAACAGAAAACTGCAGCAGGAAATTGAACAGAAAGGCTGTGTTGTCAGCGAATATTATATGACACAGCCGCTGTACAACAGCACATTTCTGGAACGCAACCGCCTTATAGCTGCGGCAGGAGAAGCACTGTGTGTTGTGCAGGCAAAGGCAAAAAGCGGCACACTTTCCACTGCAAAACGCGCACAGGAATATTCAAAGCAGCTTTTCAGTGTTCCGGGCAGCATTCTTAACCCGATGCACGACGGTACAAACCGTCTTATTCAGGATGGCGCCTATCCGCTTTTGTCCGCATCTGATGTGCTTGTGCATTTCGGGCTGGAAGAGGCATCAAAGCCAAAAAGGGTTAAAAAACCAAAGTTAAGCGAAATTGAACAGAAAATATACGACTGTATGGGCAGACAGACCATGAGCACAAACCAGCTTTTTGCACAGACAAAAATACCGATGGTTCAGCTTAAAGCACTGCTTACAAAAATGGAGATGGACGGGGTTATAACCTCAAAATCCCCGGGCGTATACTGTATAAAATAAATAAGTCAACTGACATACAAGGAGAACACAATGTCCAAACTTGTTATAGTGGAATCCCCGGCAAAGGCAAAAACAATTAAAAAATACCTTGGGGAAGACTACAATGTAATCGCATCCATGGGTCATATCCGTGACCTGCCAAAAGCACAGATGGGTGTTGATATCGAAGATAACTTCAAACCCAGATATATCAATATCCCGGGCAAATCCAAACTTATAAGAGAACTTAAAACCGCAGCTGCAGAAAGCGAAATGGTCTATCTTGCAACCGACCCGGACCGTGAAGGCGAGGCTATCAGCTGGCATCTTGCCCATATCCTAAAGCTGGATACAGCGCAGAAAAACCGCGTTACCTTTGGCGAAATCACCAGAAAAGGTGTTACAGAAGGTATGAACAACAAGCGCACAATTGACGAAGACCTTATCAATGCACAGCAGGCAAGAAGAATTCTTGACCGCATTGTTGGCTATAAGCTGTCTCCGTTTCTTTGGGAAAAAATCAAAGGCGGACTTTCTGCGGGCCGTGTGCAGTCTGTTGCAGTTAAGCTTGTTGTGGACCGTCACCGTGAAATCGAAAACTTTATTCCGCAGGAATACTGGAACATCGATGCAACTCTCGGTGCAGGCAGCAAAAAATTCAAGGCAAGATACCATGGCACAGACGGTGAAAAAATCACTGTGGACAACGAGGCGCAGGCGTTGGAAATCAAGGCTTCCAGCGAAAATGCAGCTTTTGAGATTGCAAAAATCACAAAGGGCAGCCGCAAACGTCTGCCGGCACCTCCGTTTATCACATCTTCAATGCAGCAGGAAGCAAGCCGCCGTCTGGGCTTTACAGCAAGCAGAACAATGCGTGCGGCACAGACACTTTACGAAGGCGTTGAGGTTGCAGGCTACGGTCAGCTTGGTCTTATCACATATATGCGTACCGACAGTCTGCGTGTAAGTGACGAAGCTGTTTTTGCGGCAAAGGCTTACATCAAGGAAAAGTTTGGCGAAAATTATGTGCCGAACTACAAGCGCACATACAAACAGAAAAACAATGCTCAGGACGCACACGAGGCTATCCGCCCTACAAATGTAAACATCACACCTGAAATTGCAAATGCATCATTGAGCGGTGATGTTGCAAAGCTTTACAGGCTTATATGGGAACGCTTTGTGGCAAGCCAGATGGCAGACTGCCTGCAGGAAACCGTTGCTGTGGATATCAGCTGCGGCAATCACCTTTACAAGGCAAACGGATATACTGTTCTGTTCGAGGGCTTTACAGCACTTTATGAAGAACAGACCGATGAAAAGAAAGAAAAAGAAACAGCTCTGCCGCCTCTTGCAGAGGATACAAAGCTTAAACTTAAAGATATCGAAGCGGTACAGAAATTTACACAGCCGCCAAATGAGTATACAGAGGCTACTCTTATCAAGGCACTGGAAGAAAACGGCATCGGCCGTCCGTCCACATATGCACCTATCATCTACACCATAACAGAAAAAGCTTATGTTGAGCGCGACGGCAAAAAGCTTATTCCTACAGCACTGGGTACAACAATCAACGACCTGCTGGAAGCACAGTTCAGCAATATCGTTAACGTAAAATTCTCTGCTGATATGGAAACAAGCCTTGACGAAATCGAAGAAGGCAAAAAGGAATGGACAGCGGTTCTTTCCGACTTCTACAACGATTTCAGCAAAGACCTTGAAAAAGCACAGTCCGATATGGAGGGCAAAAAGGTTAAGGTGCCTGATGTGGTAACCGACGAAATCTGCGAAGTATGCGGCAAACCAATGGTTATCAAAACCGGCAAATTTGGCAAGTTCCTTGCATGCAGCGGTTTCCCTGACTGTAAAAATACAAAGCGCATAGTTAAATACGCAAAAGGAAGCTGTGTAAAATGCGGCGGCAAGATGCTTGTGCTCACAAGCAAACGCGGCAGAACATTCTACGCATGCGAAGACAACACAGGCTGCAAATTTATCACATGGGAAGAACCAACCGATAAGACCTGCGAAGTGTGCGGCAAAAGCCTTTACAAAAAGGCGGGCAAAGCGGCAAAACCGCACTGCGTAAACGAAAGCTGCTCCGCTTACAAGCCAACAGTTACACGCAAATCATCAAAAAAAGGAAAAACAGCTGATGAAGGTTAATATTATAGGTGCAGGCCTTGCAGGCTGCGAGGCTGCAAACTTTCTTGCAAACAGAGGAGTAAAGGTTAAGCTTTTTGAGCAGAAACCGGAAAAATATTCCGATGCACATAAATCTCCAAACTTTGCGGAACTTGTGTGTTCCAACTCTCTCAAATCAATGAGGGAAGACTCCAGCCAGGGTATGCTTAAATACGAAATGAAGCATTTCGGTTCCCTTGTGCTGGAAGCTGCCTATCAGTGCAATGTTCCTGCGGGCGGTGCCCTTGCAGTAGACAGAGATATTTTCAGCGAAATTATCACAAATAAAATCAAGGAAAACGAAAATATCGAGCTTGTTTACGGCGAGGTTACCGAAATAAACACAGACGAAATTACAATTATCGCAACAGGTCCGCTTACAAGCGGCAGCCTCTATGCAAAGGTTAAGGAACTTTGCGGTGACGGTATGAGCTTCTTTGATGCTGCAGCACCAATCGTTATGGCAGACAGCATCGATATGGACAAGGTGTTTGCAGCTTCGCGTTACGACAAAGGTGATGACGACTATCTGAACTGTCCTTTCAACAAGGAAGAATACGAAGCATTCTACGAAGCACTTGCAGCAGCGGAGCGTGCACCGCTCAAGGATTTTGAACAGGAACTCACAGTGTACGAAGGCTGTATGCCTATTGAAGTTATGGCTTCCCGCGGGGCAGATACAATGCGTTTCGGTCCAATGCGACCTGTAGGTCTGAGAGACCCTAAAACAGGCAGACGTCCATGGGCAAACGTTCAGCTGAGATGTGAAGATGCAAACAAGACAATGTATAACATTGTAGGTTTTCAGACCAACCTTAAATTCGGCGAACAGAAACGTGTTTTCCGTATGATTCCCGGTCTTGAAAATGCCGAGTTTGCACGTTACGGTGTAATGCACCGCAACAGCTTTATCAATAGCCCAAAGGTGCTTTCCAACACACTCAATCTCAAGGAATATCCAAATGTATACTTTGCAGGTCAGATAACAGGTATGGAAGGATATACCGAAAGCGCAATGTGCGGTTTGCTGGCAGCTTATTTTGTATACTGCCGTCTTACAGACAAAACACCGCAGATACCAGACAACACAACTATGGTTGGCGCACTGCTGCAGTATATTACCACCGAAAACAAGGATTTCCAGCCAATGGGCAGCAATATGGGTATTCTTCCTTCTCTGGAAAATCACATCCGCGACAAACGCGAAAGATATATGGCACTTGCTGTAAGAGGCAGAGAAGCTATCGACAAAATTGAACTGTAATCTGCGGCATATCCTTTAACGGCAATAATCAAAGAAAGGGTGTTGTTATGAACAGAAACAATGGCAACGGCAAAAAACCAAATGTTCTCGGCGGACTTTACGGCGTATTTTTTATGTCGGTATGGGTGTTCGGGTCCTTTTCAATGGGTGCACCGTGGTGGTTCAGCGCACTGGGGGTGCCTGCACTTGTATCAATGGTTTTTGCCACATTCAACGAATGGAAAAATCACAGAAAAAACAAAGGTAACCGTGCTGACGGAAACACTCCTGCCGGCAGCAGTGAAGACCCGTGGGACGTAAGCTGGCCCGAAAACAGACAGCAGGGTGACAATCAGTACAGCAGTGTACAGTATGGCATCGAACAGTACGGCAGTCAGGAGTACATTCCTGCACCGGGCGGCAAAAATTTCTGCCCTTACTGCGGTGTGCCAAGACAGGCAGATTACGAATTCTGCGGCAACTGCGGCAGACAGCTGCCCGATTAAAAACACAAAAGCAATTAAACTTTTTACATACAAAGAGAGGTAACCATTATGAAAATTATTCTTGACGCATTTGGCGGCGACCACGCACCTCTTGCCCCTCTTCAGGGTGCAGAACTTGCAATCAAAGAATACGGCGTTGAAGTTATCGCTGTAGGCGACATTGCAAAGATGGAAGCAGTATGCAAGGAAAACAATATCTGCACAGACGGCATGGAATTTTTGCAGGCAGACGATGTTTTTGATATGCACGAAGACCCAATGGACATTGTTAAAAAACGCAAGACAACATCCCTCCACGTTGCTATGAAAGCACTGGCAGACGGCATGGGTGATGCAGTGGTTTCCGCAGGCAGCACAGGTGCCATGCTTATGGGTGCAACATTTATTGTAAAGCGCATCAAAGGTGTAAAACGTGCAGCCCTCGGCACAGTAATGCCTTGCAAAAACGACAGAGGCTTTATGCTTATGGACTGCGGCGCAAACAGCGAAGTACGTCCCGAAATGCTCAACCAGTTTGCAGTAATGGGCTCTGTTTATATGGAAAAAATGGCAGGCTGCAAAAATCCGCGTGTTGCGCTGCTCAACAACGGTGCTGAAGATACAAAAGGCACACCAACACACATCGAAGCACACAAACTTCTTGCCGCAAATAAAAAAATCAACTTTATCGGCAACATCGAAGGCCGTTACATCCTCAACGACGAAGCAGACGTTGTGGTTGCAGACGGTTTCAGCGGCAACATCGCCCTCAAAACAAGCGAAGGTGTTGCATCCTTTATGAGCGGTATGCTCAAAGGAATGCTCAAGAAAAACGCAAGAACAATGCTGGCAGCAATCCTGCTTAAAAACGAACTCAAAGAGTTCAAGGCAAAAATGGACTACACCGAAGTTGGCGGTGCACCAATCCTTGGTGCTGCAAAAGGTGTTATCAAAGCACACGGCTCCAGCAATGCAAAAGCATTTAAAAACGCAATCAGACAGGCAAAAAACTATGCAGAAAACGATATCTCCAAAGTTATTGCCGATTCTTTAACAGACGAAGGTGAACAGTAAAAATGAAGGTATTTGAAAACAACATTCAATATACTTTTAAAGATATTTCTCTTTTGGAACTTGCACTTACCCATTCTTCCTATGCCAACGAAAGCAAAACGCATA
This sequence comes from Oscillospiraceae bacterium, assembly GCA_017505635.1. Classification (GTDB taxonomy): domain Bacteria; phylum Bacillota; class Clostridia; order Oscillospirales; family Ruminococcaceae; genus RGIG3102. The sequence continues at coordinate 60,905 of JAFVOU010000017.1, forward strand.
TGGAATATAATGAAAGACTGGAATTTCTGGGTGATGCAGTTCTGCAGCTTATAACAAGCGAAAAACTGTATACAGAAAATCCTGACATGCCGGAGGGCAGAATGTCCAAACAGCGCGCAAGCCTTGTTTGCGAAGATGCTCTGGCAGAATATTCAAAACAGATAGACCTTGGAAAGTTTATGCTGCTTGGCAAAGGCGAAGAAAACACAGGCGGCCGCGAAAGACCATCTGTGCTTGCCGACGCATTTGAAGCTGTTATCGGTGCAATTTTCCTTGACGGCGGCATAGAACCTGCAAAAAAATTTGTACGCCGTTTTCTTGATGACGCACATCTTTCCATGCAGGATTTCAAAACTCTGCTGCAGGAAATTATTCAGAAAAACCCGGGCGAGCGCCTGAGCTATGTTGTGGTGGGCGAAAGCGGACCTGACCATGACAAAAGCTTTACCGTAGAGGTTAAACTCAATTCCAACCCAATCGGTACAGGTACGGGCAAAAGCAAAAAACAGGCCGAACAGCAGGCGGCAAAAGAGGCTCTTGGCCTTATGGGCTACAACTTCAAATAAAGGTTAACTTTATGGCGAAACATAAAAATCTGTCAATTTTCATACCTCATCTGGGCTGCCCAAATCAGTGCTCGTTCTGTGACCAGCGCAGTATAAGCGGCGCACAGACAGCACCGTCAGCATCAGAGGTGGCAAAGATATGTGACGAATTTCTGCCAAAAGAAAATGGTGCTGATTACGAAATTGCATTTTTCGGCGGCAGTTTTACCGCAATCGACCGCGGATATATGATGCAGCTGCTTGAAACTGCACACGGATTTGTCTGTCAGGGCAGGGCAGCGGGGATAAGAATTTCCACCCGCCCCGACTGTATTGACGAAGAAATTCTCGGAATTTTAAAACAGTATGGTGTAACAAGCATCGAGCTTGGCGCCCAGAGTATGCAGGATGATGTGCTTAAACTCAATCTGCGCGGACATACCGAAGAAGATGTTAACAGGGCATCAAAGCTGATAAAAAAGTATGGCTTCTCCCTTGGTCTTCAGATGATGACGGGGCTTTACGGGCAAAAGGATTATATGCGTTATGCCGTTGATACAGCAGGTAAATTTGTTGCATTACAGCCGGATACGGTGCGCATATATCCGACGGTTACCCTTAAAAACACAATGCTTGAAAATGTGTTTTTAAGCGGTGAGTATACCCCGCCGACACTTGATGAAACGGTGGATATCTGTGCACAGCTTATGGAGATTTTTGATGAGGCAGGTATAAAAATCATCAAGATGGGACTGCACGCAGATACAGGACTGGAAGATAAAATTGTTGCAGGACCATATCACCCTGCTTTCAGGGAACTGTGCCTTGCAAGGCAGAAACTGCTTAAAATTAAGCAGCAGTTAACAAATACAGACAAAAAAAGTATTACAATAAAAGTTAACCCAAAACAGCTTTCCCAGTGGAAAGGACAAAAAAACACAAATATACAGCAGCTTGCACAGCTGGGATATGCCGCACAGATTGTGGCAGACAGTTCTGTGGAAGCTGATGAATTTACAATAGACTGAACATTTAAAGGAAAAACAAATGTATTTAAAAGCAATAGAACTACACGGCTTTAAATCTTTTCCGGATAAAACCCGCATAGCCTTTGACAAGGGTATGACAGCGGTTATCGGCCCTAACGGCTCCGGTAAAAGTAACATAAGCGATGCTATACGCTGGGTTCTTGGCGAAACCAGCGGCAAGGAACTGCGTTCTGCCGGCAAGATGGAGGATATCATCTTTGGCGGCACAAGTCAGCGCGGGCCTATGGGCTTTGCCAGCGTAAGCCTTATCCTTGACAATGCTGACCGCAGTTTTGATATGGATACAGACGAGGTTTCCGTAACAAGAAAATACTACCGCGGCGGCGAGGGTGAATATTTTATCAACGGCAGCCGTGTGAGACTTAAAGATATATACGAACTGTTTCTGGACACAGGTCTGGGCAAAAGCGGCTACTCCATTGTAGGTCAGGGCAAAATCAGCCAGATTGTTACCGCAAAGCCTGAAAACCGCCGTGAAATATTCGAAGAAGCATCAGGTATCTCGAAATACAGATACAAAAAGAACGAAGCAGAAAAGAAACTGGCAGGTGCACAGGAAAATATCGTGCGTCTTTCTGATATTCTTATAAATCTGGAAGAACGTGTAGGCCCTCTTGAAAAGGAAAGCAAAAAGGCAAAGGAATACCTTAAACTTGCCGAAGAAAAACGCGGCATGGAAATTTCCCTGTGGCTTTCCACAGTGGATCGCAGCAAAGGGCTTATCCGTGACCAGCAGCGACGTCTTGAGATTTTTCAGGCTGACAGCGACAGGGTGGAAAACACAATTGCCGAAAAGGAAGCCTACATAGAAAAACGCTATCTGGAGTCGAACGACCTTATCCGCAAAGGTGATGAAAACCAGGCTGCCATCCGCGCAGTCACACAGAGAATTGCCGAAGCAACAAGCGAAAAGGCAGTTGCCGAAAGCGGTATAAACTATGACAGAATAAAGATAGAAGAACTGGAAAAGGAACTGCAGCTTTACACCTCACAGCAGGGCGAAACAGACAGCAAAAAAGCCCAGTGTGAAGCACAGCTTGCCCAGCTTGAAACAAGAAAACAGAACCTGCTTGAAAACCAGAAATTTGCCGAAGAACAGCTTAACACACTTGCACAGCAGGCAAAGGAAACAGACAGCCGTAAAGGTGAACTGCTTGAAAAGGAAGCAAGGCTTATATCAGAAGTGCAGAACAGCAAAATGGAACTTCACGGTATCGATGCACAGAATGCCTCTGTTATGCAGACCGCCGAAAAGGCAAAAGCTGACCTTGAAACAGCAAAAGGCTATCTTGCAACTGCGCAGGGCGAACTGGACGAAATTCTTGCCTTTGCAGATGAAGTGCAGCGCAAAATCACACAGAATACCAATATTAAAAACGGTATAGCATTAAAGCTTAACGGCATAAACGAAAAGCTGGAAAAAGCAAACGAGGCACTGGCTGCAAACAGTAACAGACAGTTTGAAACAAGCAACCGCATCCGTATTCTTACAGATATGGAAAACAATCTTGACGGTTTTCAGCAGAGTGTTAAAAATATCCTTACAAACGGCAAAAACGGCCGTTTAAAAGGTATTATCGGCACAGTTGCACAGCTTATAAATGTTGAAAAAGGCTACGAAACAGCCATTGAAATTGCTCTTGGCCACGGTTTGCAGAACATTGTGGTGCAGGACGAAAGCAGTGCAAAACAGGCTATAGAATTTCTTAAAAACACAAAAGGCGGCCGTGCTACATTCCTGCCGCTTGATACAGTCAAAGCTTCAACTTTCAGCGAAAATCTTCCGGACTGGGCAACCACAGCAGACAGGGTGATTGCAGTTGACAGCAGATACAGCCACATTATTTCCAATCAGCTTGGACGTACGGTTATCTGCGATGACATCAACTATGCCTCCCGTCTTGCAAAACAGCTTAACTACCGTTACCGCATTGTTACAAAGGACGGTCAGCAGATTAATGCAGGCGGTTCCTTTACAGGGGGCAGTGTAAGCAAAAGCGCAGGACTTTTTACAAGAAAAGGCGAGATTGAAAAGCTTAAAGAAAACCTTGCTGTACTTAAGAAAGAATATACAGAACTTGAAAAAACAGCATCTGAAATAAAAGAAAACTGCGACCTGCTGGGCAGTCAGATTGGCGGCTGCAATGCAGAGATTGATACACTTACAGCAGATAAAAACAACTGTAATGTGGAACTTGCAAAATACACACAGCTTGTCAGCCAGTACAACGACAGCATTTACCTTTACGAAGGTATTATCGAAAACAGCGAAGGTGTTGTTGCAGACAACAATCAGCGCAAGGCACAGCTTGAAAAGACTGTTGCAGAAAGTGAAAACGAGCTTGAAGTTCTTGCACAGCAGATTGCATCCATCGGTCAGTCCGACAGCGAATACAACGCAAAACGCGAAGCTGCAATGGAAACACTTCAGCAGATACGCCTTGACATCGTAACATTAAGCGGTGAGATGAGCATTGTGCAGAACAACATCAATCAGCTTGTTATGGCTGCACAGCAGGGCGGAATACGCAAGGCACAGATTGTGCAGGATATTCAGACGGTAAATCAGCGCATCAGCGAAAAACAGGCTGAAATTGCTGCAAAATCCGATGCAATATGCGAAATGCAGGCCGAAATTGTGCGCATTGAAGAAGAAAACAGGGACTTTGTTGCACTTCGTATGGAAATTGAAAAGGAACGCAACGAAATTTCTGCGCAGACAAGAGCGCTGAATGATGAACATAAACGGCTTTCGGTGGAGATTGCAAAAATCAGCGAAAAGATTGCCAATATGGAAACAGGCTATGATGAAATCATCCAGAAGCTGTGGGAAGAATACGAACTCACAGTACAGACAGCAAGAGAATTTGCCTTCCAGATTGAAGACGAAAACCAGCTTCGCAAGGATTTGTCCGCTGTAAAAGGTGCAATCAAACGCCTTGGCAATGTAAACGTTGCTGCTATCGAAGAATATAAGGAAGTTTACGAAAAATACAACTTCCTCAAAGAACAGCTCAAAGACCTGGAAGATTCCCGTCAGCAGCTGCAGAAGCTTATCACAAGCCTTAACGGTGAGATGAAAACCCTCTTTGGAGAAAGCTTTAAAATCATCAACGATAACTTTGGCAAAATTTTCCGTCAGCTCTTTGGCGGCGGCAGTGCAACACTCAAACTCACCGACCCCGAAAATATTCTGGAAAGCGGTGTGGATATCAGTGTTAACCCTCCGGGCAAGGTTATCAAAAGTCTTACAGCACTTTCCGGTGGTGAACAGGCACTTGTTGCTATCTCAATCTACTTTGCAATTCTTGCACACAACCCGTCACCATTCTGCATTCTGGACGAAATCGAGGCAGCACTGGACGATGCAAACGTTACAAGATATGCAAACTATCTTCACGATATATCCGACACAACACAGTTTATCGTTATCACACACCGCCGCGGCACAATGGAATCTGCCGATGTGCTTTACGGTGTAACAATGCAGGAGGACGGCATCTCCAAACTGCTTAAACTGGACGTAAACAATGTGTCGCCGTCTCTTATAAACTAGGAGGTAAGTAAATATGGGATTATTTGACAAACTTGGTTTCGGCCTTAAAAAGACAAAGGACGGAATCTTTAACTCAATCACAAAAACAATCATCTCTTCTCCGCTTACAGACGAGTTGTATGACGAACTGCTTGAACAGCTTATCCTTGCAGACGTAGGCTATGAAGTAAGCGAATACCTCTGCGAAGAACTGCGCAGGGAAGCACGCAAACGCAAGGCAAAAAGCGGCGAAGATGTTGTTGCAATTTTTCAGGACATTGTTGTGGACCTGCTTTCCACCGACAGGGAGTTTGACCTGTCAGGTTCTCCTGCAGTTATCCTTATCATCGGTGTAAACGGCGTTGGCAAAACAACATCCATCGGCAAACTTGCAAACTACTACAAATCTCAGGGCAAAAAGGTTCTGCTTGCTGCAGGCGACACTTTCCGTGCTGCAGCTGCAAGCCAGCTTGAACAGTGGGCACAGCGCAGTGATGTGGACATCGTTATGCACGCTGAAGGCGCAGACCCTGCTTCCGTTATCTTTGAAGCTGTACAGAAAGGCGAAAAAGAAAACTACGATATCGTTATCTGCGACACAGCAGGACGTCTGCACAACAAGAAAAACCTTATGGCAGAACTTGGCAAAATCAGCCGTGTAATCCGCAAGGCAAGCGAAAAAGCTTCTGTTGAAACTTTGCTTGTTCTCGAAGCTATCACAGGTCAGAATGCAATTTTCCAGGCAAAGGAATTTATTGCAGCTGCTGAAGCAACCGGCATTATCCTTACAAAACTTGACGGCACAGCAAAGGGCGGCAGCGTAATCTCAATCAAGAAAAAACTTGGTGTACCTGTGCGCTTTGTAGGCGTTGGCGAAGGCGTTGATGACCTGCTTCTCTTTGACCCTAAAAACTTTGCAGAAACACTTTTCAGCCTTGAAAAAGAAGGTGAATAGTATGGTTTTTGCAGTAGCTACAAACAATCAGAAAAAACTTAAGGAAATCCAGAGAATTCTGGATTCCTTCGGCATCACAGCCAAAACTCTCAGAGAACTGAACATCGAAACAGAAATCGAAGAAAACGGCACAACCTTTGAAGAAAACGCGCTTATCAAGGCAAAGACAATTGCAGAAATCTGTTCTTTGCCAACAATCAGCGATGACAGCGGTCTTGAGGTTGATGCACTTGGCGGTGCGCCGGGTGTTTATACTGCACGCTTTGCAGGTGAACACGCAACAGATGACGAAAACATCGACAAGCTGCTTGCAGAGATGGAAGGCGTTGAACAGGAAAAACGTACAGCACGTTTTGTTTCCGCAGTATGCCTTTGTATGCCTGACGGCACAAATACAGTGTGCCGCGGCACCTGCGAAGGCTGGATAGGATACGAGAGAATCGGCGACGGCGGCTTTGGCTATGACCCTGTGTTTATGGTTGGGGATATCAGCTATTCACAGATGTCACCTGAAGCAAAGGATGCAATCAGCCACAGAGGCAGTGCATTGAGACAGCTTAAAGAAAAAATCGGCGATTTTATCTGATTGAAGTTAAGTTTAATACACGGGCGAACCTGCTTCGCCCACATTTTTAAAGCAAAACAACGGGGCAAAAGCCCTTTAAACAATACATTATACATTGATAATAAAAGGAGACCTTATGGCACTTACATCTAAACAGAGAGCTTTCCTTCGCGGTCAGGCACAGCATATGGTTGCAATTGTTCTCATCGGCAAAGAAGGCGTTACAGAAGCAACAGCAGAATCTATCAGAACAGCACTTGCAGCAAGAGAACTTGTAAAATGCAAGGTTCTTGACAACTGCCCTTACAAAGCAAAGGAAGCAGCAGAAATGTTCTGCGAATATATCGGCTGCGACAGCGTACAGGTTATCGGCAGCAAATTTGTTCTGTTTATGCAGAAGAAAAAAGATTCCATGTACGATATGAAAAACCTCACACTTATCGAAAAGAAATAATTTTACAGTTTTCCTGTGGAGAATAAGATGAAAATTTTACTGTTTGGCGGTGCGTTTGACCCACCTCACAAAGGGCATGTTTCAATATTGAAAAAGGCTGCTCAGCATACGGATTTTGATAAAATCATCGTTATGCCTACAGGTACGCCAACCCATAAAAAAGGCTGTGTGGCACCGTTTGACGTGCGTCTGCATATGGCAAAGCTGGCTTTTGGCGATATAGGGGAAAATGTGGAAATCAGTGATTATGAGGGGACAAACCTCAAAGATGATTACACCTATCTTACACTTGAGTATCTTAAAGAAAAGTACGATAATCCGCATATTTTTATGGCAATAGGTTCCGACAGTCTGTTAAGCCTTAACAGCTGGAAAAACGCACAGCAGGTTATGGACAGCTGTACTGTTCTTGCATTTGCCAGGGAAGATGATGTGGAAGACGATATGGCGGAAAAAGAAGCCGAACTTGAAAAAACAGGTGCGGATATCCGCTTTATAAAGGTGGACCCTGTTGAGTTTTCATCCTCACAGTACCGCAAGGGCTTTGGCGAAGAAAACAGGGATTTTCTGCCGCAGAATGTGCAGAATATCATAGATGAATACGATATTTATGCGCAGGATGATATAACCCGCTGGAAAGGTACAGCAAGGCTGCTGGCAAAGCTGCTGCTGGATGAAAAGCGGTATATACACACACTTAATGTTGAAAAACTTGCGGCAGAACTGGGAGAAAAATATTCCCTTGACGTGGAAAAACTGCGAGTTGCGGCACTGCTGCACGATATAATGAAAAATGCTTCTTACGATATTCTGTTGCACAGAGCAAGTCAAAGTGGTATAATTAACAAAATAGAAGATAAGCCTAAACAGACTTTGCATGGCTTTGCAGCGGCACATTATGCAGCAAAGGAAATGGATATACAGGACCAGGATATTCTTTGGGCTGTAAAAAGCCACACCTGCGGAAGATACGGAATGCAGGATATGGAAAAGGTCATCTACCTTGCAGATATGCTTTGTGAGGAAAGAAAGTTTGACAGCAAGGATTATCTTTTAGGTATAGCAAAGGAAAATCTGGACAAGGCAATGTATGCGGCACTGCAGCATTCACTTGAATGGATAAAATCAAAAGGCAATACTGTTGACACAGACAGCCTCGGCGCACTGGAATATTTTGCACAGCTTGCCGGGGAGATATGTTAGGAGGAAAAGTATGAGCGACAAAAAAACATATAGAGCATCCGGCACGACTCCTGCTAAAAAAAGAGTTAAAAAGAAAAAAGACAATAAAAGAACACTGGCTATCTGCCTTGCTGCAATCTGTATAGTAGGTGTTGTAATTTTTGCAGTTGACAGGGCAATTACAGGCATGTACAATCACGGCACAAATATCCCTGACGAACTTAAAACAGACAGCAAAATTGACCAGGACGTTGTAAATATTCTGGTTTGCGGCATCGACTGGGACGACGGAAGAACAGCAAAGATGACCGACGTTATTGTTTATGCAACTCTTGACGTAAAGGCAAAACAGGTTTCATTGCTTCAGATTCCGCGTGATACCTTTGTAGGCGAACCGTCCCGCACAGGCAAAATCAACGGTGTATATGGCGGCGGCAAGGAAAAAGACCCAATACTCAATGTGGTTAAAACTATCAATGAACGTTTTGGCCTTACAGTTGACCATTATGTAACTCTGGACATGCAGTCCTTTACAATACTTATCGACCACCTTGAAAACGGTCTCAATATGTACGTTCCTTGTCCTATTATCCTCAAGGACGGCAACGGCAATCAGCAGACACTTTACAGCGAAGCAGGCTGGTATCAGGTTGACGGTGTAACTGCCGAAGCAATCCTCAGAAACCGAAACTATCCTGAAGGTGACGTTCAGCGTCTTGAAGTGCAGAGTGCATTCTATGCATCCATCATCAAACACTTCAAAGAAGTTGGCGTAGTGGTAACAGCACAGCTGGTGCCTACATTTGCAAAATTTATTACAACAGATATGCACTGGACACGTATGGTTGCACTGGCAACAGAAGTTCTCAATATGGACTTTAACAATATGCAGATTATCAAGCCTTCCGTTCACGGATATGTGGCGGACGGTCAGGCAATAGTGGCTGTTGAAGAGGAAGAATGGCTGAATATTATCAACGAAAACTTCCGTCCTTATCAGGAACCTGTTGAAGATATTGTAACAGACGAAATCGGCGAAATTACACAGGACTACGGTGTTACACAGACAACAACACAGACAATCGGTGCTATTCTTGCAGGAGCACAGTAATAAAACCAATAAGCTAATAAGGAGACATATATGAAAGGTTTGGAACTTTCCAAAAAAATTGCAGGATATCTTGATGCAAAAAAAGCAAAAGATATTAAAATCATCAAAATTGATGACCTTACAGTTGTAACAGACTACATTGTTATTGCAACAGGTACTTCTACAACACAGGTTAAATCTCTTGCTGATGAAGTTGACTATATGGTTGACAAGGAACTTGGCAAACAGCCTGCAAGAGTAGAAGGCTACGAAAGCAAAAACTGGATTCTCTTGGACTACGAAACAGTTATTGTTCACGTTTTCCACCCACAGGCAAGAGAATACTACAATCTTGACAAACTCTGGGCAGACGGCACAGAAATTGAATTTGAACTTGGCGAAGAATAATTTGCCACATTAATAATGTAAATAATTACTTTTCTAAAGCACGGCTTTTTACAGGCTGTGCTTTAGGCAGGTTATAAGGGGATAGAATAAATTATGAAAGATTACAATTTTTCTGCCATAGAAAAGAAATGGCAAAAAATCTGGGATGATGAAAAGACATTTGCAGCAAAAAATGACTACACAATGCCTAAATTCTACGGTCTTGTAGAATTCCCATATCCATCAGGTGCAGGCCTTCACGTTGGTCATCCACGTTCCTACACAGCTATGGACATCATCTCCAGACAGAAACGTCTTGACGGCTACAACGTTATGTATACAATGGGCTGGGACGCATTTGGTCTTCCAACCGAAAACTTTGCGATGAAAAACCACATTCATCCTGAAATTGTTACAAAAAACAACGTAGCACGTTTCAAACAGCAGCTTAAAATGCTTGGTCTGTCTTTCGACTGGGACAGAGAAATCAACACAACAGACAAAGACTACTACAAATGGACACAGTGGATTTTTATCCAGCTTTACAAACAGGGCCTTGCTTACAAAAAAGAAATGAATGTAAACTGGTGCACAAACTGCAAGGTTGTTCTTGCAAACGAAGAAGTTGTAAACGGCGTTTGCGAACGCTGCAACAGCGAAGTTGTGCGCAAGGTAAAAAGCCAGTGGGTTCTCAAAATCACAGAATATGCTGACAAGCTTATCGACGGTCTTGACAGCGTAAACTTTATCGACCGCGTTGTTGCACAGCAGAAAAACTGGATTGGCCGTTCCACAGGTGCTCAGGTTAAATTCAAAACAACACAGGGCGACGAAATCGAAATCTACACAACAAGACCTGATACACTTTTTGGTGCTACATATATGGTTATGGCACCGGAACATGCCCTTGTTGAAAAATGGAAAGATGCACTTGTTAACTACGATGAAATCGTGGCATACCGTGATGCAGCTGCTAAAAAATCCGATATGGAAAGAACAGAACTTGCAAAGGACAAAACAGGTGTTGCACTTAACGGTGTAAAAGCAATCAACCCTGCAACAGGCAAAGAAATTACAATCTTTGTTTCTGACTATGTTCTTGCAACATACGGCACAGGCGCAATTATGGCTGTTCCTGGCCACGACACACGCGACTGGGAATTTGCTAAAAAGTTCAATCTCCCAATCATCGAAGTTGTAAAAGGCGGCAATGTTGAAGAAGCTGCATTTACAGACTGCGAAACAGGCGTTATGGTTAACAGCGGTTTCCTTGACGGTCTCTCCGTAGAAGAAGCAAAAGTTAAAATCATCGAATGGCTGGGCGAACAGGGAATCGGTGAAAGCAAAACAAACTATAAACTCCGCGACTGGATTTTCTCCCGTCAGAGATACTGGGGCGAACCAATCCCTATGATTTACTGTCCGCACTGCGGCTGGGAACCTGTTCCGGAAGACCAGCTTCCGCTTGAACTGCCTGAACTTATGGACTTTGAACCAACAGGCGAAGGCGAAAGCCCGCTTGCACGTCTTACAGACTGGGTAAACACAACATGTCCAAAATGCGGCGCACCTGCAAAACGCGAAACAGATACAATGCCACAGTGGGCAGGTTCTTCCTGGTACTTCCTGCGTTATATCGACCCTAAAAACGGCGAAGCACTTGCAAGCAAGGAAGCAATGAACTACTGGATGCCTGTAGACTGGTACAACGGCGGTATGGAACACACAACACTCCATCTGCTTTACAGCCGTTTCTGGCACAAATTCCTCTACGACATCGGTGCTGTAACATGCCCTGAACCATATGCAAAACGTACAAGCCATGGTATGATTCTTGGCGAAACAGGCGAAAAAATGTCCAAATCCCGCGGCAACGTAGTTAACCCTGACGATATCGTAAACGAATACGGCGCAGACACAATGCGTATGTACGAAATGTTTATGGGTGACTTTGAAAAGGCTGCTCCTTGGAGTCAGTCTTCCATCAAGGGCTGCAAACGCTTCCTTGACAAAATCTGGAACCTGCAGGAAATCGTTGTTGACGGCGAAGAATACAGCGAAGATATGGTTGTTCCTTTCAACAAAACAATCAAAAAAGTTACTGAAGATATCCAGAACCTCGGTTTCAATACAGCTATCGCTGCAATGATGGCACTTCTCAACGAAATCGGTGCAAAAAAATCTATCAACAAGGCAGAATACAGAACACTGCTTGTTCTCCTCAACCCATTTGCTCCACATATTACAGAAGAAATCTGGGAAAATATGGGCTTTGGCGGTCAGATTGCACACACACAGTGGCCAAAATTTGACGAAGCCAAATGTGTTGAGGCAACAGTGGAAATTCCTGTACAGATTAACGGTAAAATCCGTGCAAGAATCAATATGGCTCTTGACCTTTCCAAAGACGATATGCTTGCAGCTGCACTCAGCGACGAAGCAATCAAAGCTGCAACAGAAGGCAAAACAGTTGTTAAAACAATCTGCGTTCCAAATAAATTGGTAAATATCGTAGTAAAATAAAAAATAATTGTTGACAACTATAGGGTAAATCTGTATAATTAATCTGTGATGTTTAAATTGGTTAAACAAATCTCAGCTAAAAAAGCGTAAGGGAGTGAAAATAGATGTCCGAAATCAGAGTAAAAGAAAATGAATCCTTGGATTCAGCACTTCGTCGCTTTAAGCGTTCATGTGCAAAATCTGGCGTTCTCGCAGAAGTTCGTAAACGTGAACACTACGAAAAACCTTCTGTAAAACGTAAGAAAAAAGCAGAAGCTGCTCGCAAACGTAAATTTAAATAATTAGTTTGAACTAAAGCCGACTGAATTCAGTCGGCTTTTTGTTTTGCTGTATTAACCTGCATTTGCAATACAATTTACGGTATTGCACATAATATCGCTGTCAACAAAGCAAAATACCCTTGCAGATAAACTGTTTAAGCTGTATGATAAACTTAACCAAAAGATTTATAAAAGGAGTGCTTTTTATGAAATATATCGATTTACACTGCGATACACTTTGTATGGCATTTGAAACAAAGGATAAAAACATTTATGACCGTCCACAGTTTATGGTGGATATTAACCGCCTTAAAAAAGCAGGCGTGCTGGCACAGTTTTTTGCAATGTATATGCCGCCGCAGGAATGGATACACAACATAAAGGCAGGCTGTACAGACGATGACTTTATCGATGACTTGTATGCAACACTCTGCGATGCAATTGCACAGCATCCTGATGATATTGCCTGGGCAAAAAATGCTGTGGATATGGAAAACAATGCAAAACAGGGCAAGGTGAGCGCATTTCTCACTATCGAAGACGGCCGCAGTGTAAACGGCAGTTTTGAAAAATTTGATAAATATTACGATATGGGTGTGCGCCTTGTATCCCTGACACATAACTTTGAAAACTGTTTTGGCTATCCAAACAGCACCGACAGCAAAATTATGTCTGCAGGGCTTAAACCATTCGGGAAAGAAGCAGTTGAATATATGAATGATAAAGGTATTATCATCGACGTTTCCCACCTTTCCGACGGCGGTTTCTGGGATGTAATGGAACTGAGCAAAAAGCCGATTGTGGCTTCCCACTCCTGCGCCCGTGCACTTACACCTCATCAGAGAAATCTGACAGATGAAATGATAAAGGCTATGGCAGATAAAGGCGGTGTGTGCGGTATCAACTTCTGCCCGTTATTTATTACTCCTGATTTGTCTGCAAATGGCGGATGGATTGAAGACAGCAAACTGGCTGACATTGTACGTCACGTTGTGCACCTTTACAATGTGGGCGGTAGCGATTTTGTGGCAATCGGCACCGACTTTGACGGCATCGGCGGAAAGCTGGATATAGCAAGCCCGCTGGATATGGACAAACTTTTTGATGCACTGCTTAAAAATGGTATGAACGCTGCAGATGTGGAAAAAATTGCATACAAAAATGCCGAAAGACTTGTTAAAGATACATTGAAATAAATTTGCAACGGAGAAAAGTATGAAAAAACCACTTATTGCCCTTATGCCATTATGGGATAAAAAGCTGAACAGCTACTGGATGCTGCCGGGATATATGGATTTTATTATAAAAAGCGGCGGTATTCCCGTTATGCTTTCCTTCAGCGATGATGAACAGTCAGTAAAAGAAATTGCCGACCGATTTGACGGCTTTGTGTTTACAGGCGGCGATGATATTGACCCTGCCCGCTATGGTGAAGAAAAACTGGAACAGTGCGGCGAAGCCTGTGATGAACGCGACAGTCTTGAATTTGCACTTTTCAGAGAGGTGATAAAAACAGACAAACCGATACTGGGCATCTGCCGCGGTATGCAGTTTTTGAATGCTGCTCTTGGAGGCACGCTTTATCAGGACCTGCCAACACAGAAACCGGGTAACGTATGCCACAAACAGCCTGCACCTTTTGATGCACTCACACACAGTGTAACGGTGGAAAAAGGCACAAAACTGTACGATATTGTAGGCACAGAAAAGCTTATGGTAAACACTCTGCATCATCAGGCAGTGGACAAAATTGCCCCTTGCCTTGTGCCTTGTGCAGCAGCAGATGACGGCCTTGTGGAAGCAGTTTGTGCCCCCGAAAAAGCCTTTCTGCTGGGGGTTCAGTGGCATCCTGAAATGATATTCAACCACGAAGAAAACAGCATAAAAATAGGCAAAGCCTTTGTGGAGGCATGCATAAAATAAACGGGTGAATATAAAAAACCTGTTTTTGCATCGGTGTTAAAGGGTGTTTCGGCCTGTGTAAGCGATTGTAAAAACAAACAGAAAAGTTTCCGTTCTGCGGCAGGACGGCTGTGATACATAATAAAGAGGAGGCAATATGGCAAGAAAAGGAAAAGGCGTTATGACAGCGGCAATTGTGATTTTTTTGGCTTTCGGTGCATCCATTTGTCTGGCGGGATGCACAGGAAAAAACTATCGGGTGGATTATGACGGACGTAAGGAACTTTATAAAGGGGCAAAGGATTTCTACAGGGCAGGGAAGGAAGTAAAACTTTACTGCAGAATGCCTGTTACGGATACAAACTGTTCCTTTTATCTTGACGGTGAAGCTGTTAACTGTGATTACGACGAAAAAGAGGGCTGTATCATTCGTTTTATCATGCCAGAGCACGATGTTAAGCTGGAGTGCCGTGACAGTGAAAGTGCAGTATATAGTTCACCTCAATGGGGAGGAGAAGCAGATGTGATGCTGCTTAGCTGTTACCGTGCGGCGGTGTCATCTGTGGAAGGTGACGGGTACCATGAACTGGTGCTTACTACAACCGGCAATCCGGAAGAAATACGGCTGGATGAGTATATCAAAGCCGAAGATGCGGAGGAAATCCGGACAACATTTTATATCTCCTGGCAGGCAGCACAGGAAATTCTGCTGCAGATTGAAGAATATGGTCTTTCCGGATGGAATGACCTGGAGGACGGTGTCAGCATTGACGGTGCTGAAAAGGTCTGCAGGTTCTGGGATGGAGAAAGATATATAAGAGTGTCATCTGACTGTATGCCCGAAGATGGTGAAGAAAAGCTGGACACATTGTTTGATATGGTAAAAAGCTGTGCGCAGTGACGGACAGCAAAAGAATACGTACAGCAGATAAAGATAAAAGCCAAGCTGAAAAATTCAGCTTGGCTTTTGGTATTTAAAAAAATCAGCTCTGAAAACAGCAATGTTATTAAGATAAAAAATATGTCATTCCGAGAATTTTTAATTTCGAAGAATCTCCCGGTTTCTATATGCAGAGAGATTCTTCGCTTTACTCAGAATGACATTTGTTTTTGTATAATATTATTTGTCTTTTTTAAATATAAGAAATTTGCTCAGGAAATAGTTGGTAAGGATAACCACAATCTGTCCCACAACCTTTGTAATGATAACGCCTATGCCAAGCACATCGATAAACAGCCAGATAATGCCGTTTTCCATCCACAGGGTGAGAAATCTGCCTGCCGCAAAGCTGATAATTTCTCTTACAATGCCTTTAAAAGTATGGCTTTTTTCGGTGAATACCCAGGTGCGGTTGGTTATGTAGGCAAAGGCAACGGCGATAACCCATGATATGTTGTTGGAGGTGATTTCTTCAAGACCGAAAGTATAAACACCGATTGCAAAGGAAATAAGCGCAATAAAGAATGTGCATCCGCCAAAGAACAGATACAGCAACCCTTCCTTGTGCTTTTTATAGAACGGATTAAAGATGTTTATAAGGGGAAGTTCCATTATTTTGTCAAAAATATCTTTTTTTGGTTCCATTTTTTCTCCTTTATATAATTTCAGCGGTCATTCTCTGTCCGTTTATTTCGCAAAGTTTAACATTCACGATATCGCCGCCTTTAAGATGTGCGCTGTTTTTTACAACAACAGGGATATATCTGCTTGTATAGGCGGTCCAGTCGCCGTTTTCCAGCTGCTGTTCCAGCAGGGCGGTATCTTCAAAACCGATAAAGCTTTCCATAACCTTGTTTTTTGTCTGTTCGCTTTTAAAGGTCATTGTGCGGTTTCTTTCGCTTTTTATATCGTTTGGTATCTGGTCAGGCATGTCATAGGCAACAGTGCCATGACGGGATGAAAATGTAAAGGTGTGCACCTTTAAAAATTCACATTTCTGCACAAAGCTGACACTTTCGATAAAATCCTGTTCGGTTTCACCCGGGAAACCTACAATTATATCTGTGGTAAACACCGGTTTTTCAAACAGCTCACGCAGGCGGTTCATCATATCGGTGTAAAGCTTTGTATCGTACAGACGGTTCATTGATTTAAGGGTTCTGTCACAGCCGCTCTGCAGTGAAAGGTGAAAATGCGGGCAGAACTTTTTAACTTTGCTCATTCTCACCAGCATATCGTCGGTGAAAAGGTCAAGTTCAAGGCTGCCAAAACGTATGCGGTGCACGTTTTCGATTTCTGCAACAGCTTCAATCACATCGCAAACATTTATGCCCAGATCCTGACCGTAGCAGCTTATATTTACTCCTGTAAGCACTATTTCCTTATGACCCAGGTCCGCAAGCTTCTGTGCCTGTGCTACAATGCTTTCCACAGTTCTGCTGCGTACACGGCCTCTTGCTTTAGGGATAATACAGTAGGCGCAGCTGCGGTTACAGCCGTCCTGAATTTTTAAAAATGCGCGGGTGTGCATTGTATCGGCACCCTCTGCCATTTCTTCAAACTTATCTTCTTCGCCGTGTGGCTTAATATCTACAATACGGCATTTATCTGCCATAAACTGCTGAACAAGGTCAAAAACCTGACCTTTGCCCTTGCTGCCGATAATGATATCGGCTTCTGCTACAGCGGTAGCTTTGTCAGGGAAAGCCTGTGGCATGCATCCGCAAAGCACAACAACGGCATCGGGGTTCTGTTTTTTGGCACGGCGTATCCACTGGATACTCTTTTTGTCGCCGCTTAAAGTTACTGTGCAGCTGTTTACAATGTAAACGTCGCTTACCTCTCTGTCTTCGGCAATTTCCCAGCCGTGCTGTGAGAATATATTTATCATTGCAGCAGTTTCCTGCTGATTTACTTTACAGCCAAGTGTAAAAAAACAAACTTTCATTAAATTACATCCTTAATTTGTAAATTTATCTCTAAAATAATATTTTACCATATGCACAAACAAATCTCAACAATTCTTAGCAGGATAATATTTCCGCACACAGATACATAAATATAATACAAGATTAAGTGTAAATCAAGGTGGTAATTATGAAAAAGTTGATAAGTTTTTTGCTGGCGGCAATATTTGCCGCAGGGTACGGCACAACGGCTTTTGCACAGGCAGATAATATGACGAAAATTGTGTATATCCCTACAGAAGCTGCATCGGCGGCAGCAATTGTAAACAGCGACAGTTTTGTGGATAAAACGGCAGACGAAACCAATTTTGACCTTCCCTGCAAGGCTGCGCTGCTTATGGACGAAAGCACAGGGCAGATTTTATATGCCAAAAATGCAGATGAACAGCTGCCTATAGCATCCATTACAAAGGTTATGACAATGCTTCTGGTGTTTGAAGCGCTGGACAGCGGCAAAATAAAACTGCAGGATACAGTGCCCATAACTGCCCATGCATACTCTATGGGCGGCAGTCAGATATGGCTGGAACCGGGAGAAATATTTACAGTGCACGAACTGCTTAAAGCGGTGGCAGTTTCCTCGGCAAACGATGCGGCGGTTGCTCTTGCCGAGTTTGTGGGCGGCAGCGAAAGCGTTTTCTGCGATATGATGAACACCCGGGCAAAAGAGCTGGGTATGGAAAGCACATACTTTGTCAACGCCTGCGGCCTTGATGCACCGGGGCATCTGTCCACAGCAAATGACGTGGCAATAATGAGCAGGGAACTTATGAAACACGAAAAGGTATTTGAATACACAACCATATGGATGGACTATCTGCGCAACGGTGCCACACAGCTTGTAAATACCAACAAAATGCTGCACAGCTACACCGGTACAACAGGGCTTAAAACCGGCACAACAGGCGGTGCAGGTGTGTGCATAACAGCAACAGCAAAACGGAACGATTTGTCCCTCATAGCGGTTGTTCTTGGGTCAGCTTCAGGTGACGAGCGTTTTGCTGCGGCTAAAAAACTGCTTGATTTTGGGTTTTCGAACTTTGAAAGCAAAATGTTTCCGTCGATAGAGGACTATCCCGAAAATATTACAGTACGTTACGGTGTGCAGAAAACCGTGCCGCTTGCCTATAATCTGCCAAAGAAACTGCTGTTTTTAAAGGGTGCTTCCTCAAAGCTTGAAAGCCGCATAACTCTGCCTCAGCACATAGAGGCACCGGTTGAAAAAGGCACGCAGATAGGCAGTGTGGACCTGTATTCTTCGGGTGAAAAAATCAGGGAATATTCAATAACCGTTGCCGAAACTGCCGAAAGGATAACCTTTAAAAAAGCCTTTTCCATACTGCTTGATGCCCTGACTGGATGCTGAAAATAAATACGGAAATTTTGTTATTTTATACAATAACAAAAAGGTAACAAAAGCCACAAGAAGGTCTTTTGATGTTGACAGTTTTTTGGTAATAATGTATACTGTATAAATAAAAGTAAATATTATCTAATCTAATATTGAGGTACAAAATTATGGCTGTAAAATTTCAGGGCAAATATCTTAACGGTTTTGTAAAACCGGAAGAATTTGATTATGTAAGCAAAGAGGTTGAGCTGTGCCATGATATCCTTCACCAGAAATCCGGTGCGGGCAGTGATTTTTTGGGCTGGCTCAATCTTCCTTTTGACTACGATAAAGAAGAATTTGCAAGAATCAAAAAAGCTGCAGAAAAAATCAGAAACGACAGCGAAGTTCTTGTTGTAATCGGTATCGGTGGCTCCTACCTCGGTGCAAGGGCAGCAATCGAATTCCTCGGTTCTCCTTTCTACAACAATCTTGATTCCAACAAGCTCAAGGTTTATTTTGTAGGCAACAACATTTCCGGTGCTTATCTCAATCAGGTACTTGCACTCTGCAAAGACAAAGAAGTGTCTGTTAACGTAATCTCCAAATCCGGCACAACAACAGAAAGTGCAATTGCTTTCCGTGTATTCAAGGAATTTATGGAAGAAAAATACGGCAAGGAAGGTGCAAAAGAACGCATCTATGCTACAACAGACAAAGCACGCGGCACACTTAAAAACCTTTCCACAGCAGAAGGTTACGAAACATTTGTTATTCCTGATGATGTTGGCGGCCGTTTCTCTGTACTTACAGCAGTAGGTCTTCTGCCAATTGCAGCAGCTGGCTTTGATATCGACAAGCTTATGCTCGGTGCACAGAAAGCATGCGAAGACTTTGCACAGCCAGGTGCAGACAACGATTGTTATAAATATGCAGCAGCAAGAAATATCCTTTACCGCAAGGGCAAGGCAATCGAAATTGTTGCAAGTTACGAACCAAACTGGCAGATGATGAACGAATGGTACAAACAGCTTTACGGCGAAAGCGAAGGCAAGGACCAGAAGGGCATCTACCCGGCAAGTGTTATCTTCTCCACAGACCTTCACTCTATGGGTCAGTTTATTCAGGACGGCAGCCGCAATCTGTTCGAAACAATTGTTGCATTCAACAAACCTTGTGACGACTACTTTGTAAAAGCTGACGAAAACAACTTTGACGGACTCAACTTCCTTGCTGAGCAGCCTATGAGCGAAATCAACAAAAAGGCAATGCAGGGCACAATTCTTGCACACGTTAGCGGCGGTGTGCCAAACATCGTGCTTGAAGCAGATGCAATGGACGAAGAAAACCTTGGTTACATTATCTATTTCTTTGAAAAAGCTTGTGCTATCAGCGGTTACATGATGGGCGTTAACCCATTCAACCAGCCAGGCGTTGAAGACTACAAAGTAAACATGTTTGCACTTCTCGGCAAACCTGGTTACGAAGAACACAGAGAAGAACTTCTCAAAAAATTAGGTGAATAAGCGCGTAAGCGTTAAATATAGGAGGATTCCAATTATGATTAAATTAATTGTTGGTAATAAAGGTACCGGTAAAACAAAAGTTATGGTAGATATGATCAACGAAAATCTGCCACAGGTTAAAGGTAACATCGTTTGCATCGAAAAAGGTATGCAGCTTACACACAATATCCCTACAAGCGTTCGTCTTATCGATGTTGACGAATTCAAAATCAAAGGCTGCAAACGTTTCTACGGTTTCTTTGCAGGTGTATGCGCAAGCAACTACGACATCGAACAGATTTATGTAGACGGCATTCTCAAAGTTCTCGAACACGATATGGAAGACTTTGGCGAACTTCTTGCTAAAATCGAACCACTCACAGCTGACAAACTTGTTGTATTTACAGTTTCTGCTGATGTTGAAGAACTTCCGGAAGAAGTTAAAAAATACATGTAATTTTCAGTACATAATCAAAAAACAATATGCAGCGGACCTTTAAAATGGTCTGCTGCATTGATTTATGTGAAAAATGCACTTAAATATGTGTAAAAAAATCCTTAAATATAGCCATTTTTTCCTTGACAAAGTGGACAAAGGTATATATAATATTTAAGTGACCTAAAGAGGTGCTTTATGTTAGTTAATCTCACCAAAGTCTTCCAAGGGGAAGAAAAAGCCAAACAGCTGATGCTGGAATTTGATTTCAGCAACGAAGATATAAGCTGTGACGCCCGCTTTGATGAGCCGGTCAAGGCCGAACTTGACCTGCGCAAAGGCAACGGCGAAACATTTATAAAGCTAAACGTAAAGGCGACTGCTGTGTGCAGCTGCGCAAGATGTTTAAAGCTGTTTAGCAGAGAATTTGACTTCTCTCAGGATTTTGTGATTACTCCGGATATCCTCACACAGCCGGACCCCGAAATTCCTGTAAGCAGTGATAACATACTTGACGTAAAACAGCTTGTTTATCAGGAACTCTCCCTTGAAATTCCAAATGCACTTGTGTGCAGCGAAGATTGTCAGGGGCTGTGCCAGTTCTGCGGCAGACCTAAAGAGGAAAACTGCGGCTGCGAAGATAAACAGATTGACCCAAGGTTATTAATATTAAAACAATTATTACAAGATGATGAATAATCAGAGGAGGTGCTAAAGCATGGCAGTACCAAAGAGAAAAGTTTCAAAAGCTAGAAGAGATAAAAGACGTTCTAACGTATGGAAATTGACTGCACCAACATTTGTTAAGTGTGCACAGTGTGGTGAATTAACACTTCCACATAAAGTTTGCAAAAGCTGTGGTTACTACAAAGGCAAAGCTGTAATCAAAAAAGAAGCTTAATTAACAAATAAGTGTAAGGGTAGAACAAAAGTTCTGCCCTTTTTTATTGCTGTTTGTAATCCTGAATGCTTTGCAGGGGCGGACGATGTTCGCCCGTTTGTTTTGTCTGCACCGTACAAATGCGGGAAAATCAGGACAATGGCAATATTATTCATAAATTTTTATAGAATTTAAAGCAATAATATGATAAAATATTAAATTGACAAAATTTGGTCTGTAATAAAAAGGAGGTTCAGATGGCGGTAGTAATCAAAGATGTCGCCAAGGGCAGCGTTGCCGCAAAACACGGGATTAAACCGGGCGAAACACTTGTCTCTATCAACGGCGAAGAAATCAACGATATGCTGGATTTGCAGTTCTATCAGAGCAATTCGGTGCTGGATATACAGCTGCTGTCAGAGTGCAGAGAAAAAAGCGTAAAAATCACAGGCAAAGACGAATACGAACCTCTTGGTCTTGAATTTGAAACCTACCTTATCGACAAGCATCACCACTGCAAAAACAAGTGTATGTTCTGTTTTATCGACCAGCTTCCAAAAGGTATGCGCCAGTCACTTTATTTTAAAGACGATGACGAAAGGCTGTCTTTCCTTTTTGGAAACTATATTACCATGACCAACCTTACACAGAAAGAGGTTGACCGCATCAAAAAGGTGCGTATCTCTCCAATCAACATTTCTGTGCATACCACAAACCCTGAACTCAGGGTAAAAATGATGAAAAACCCCAGCGCCACAAACGTTATGGAACGTATGCGTGAATTTGCAGCAGCAGACATAAAGATGAACTGCCAGATTGTTCTGTGCAAAAACGTAAATGACGGGGAAGAATTAAGACGTTCCATCCGTGATTTGCAGTCACTTTATCCTGCAGTGCAGAGTGTTTCCATTGTTCCTATCGGCCTCACACGCTACCGTGACGGGCTGGAAAAGGCCGAAAGCTTTAACGGTGAGGACTGCAAGGCTGTTATTTCCCTTGTAGCCGAAGAAACCGACAGCTTTTACAAGGAACACGGCACAAGACTTATCTTTCTTTCTGACGAATTTTACCTCAATGCAGGCTATGATATTCCTGCAGCAGAGTATTACGAAGATTTCCCTCAGATAGAAAACGGCGTAGGTATGGTCCGCACATTTATGGATAACTTTGCGGACGATATGGATTACCACCCAACTGCAAACGAAGCGGTTGCGGTGGATATAGCAACGGGCGAAAGCTTTTATCCTGTACTCAAAACAATGACCGATATGGCAATGGAAAAATACGGTGATAAAGTTAAAATATATGTTCATAAAATCAAAAACGAATTTTTCGGCGGCAATGTGTCGGTTACAGGCCTTCTGACAGGTACCGACCTTGTAAATCAGCTTAAAGGCAACCTTAAAACAGACCGTCTGTGTCTGTGCAACGATGTTTTGAGCGACAATGCCGATATCTTCCTTGATGATATGACAGTGCCGCAGCTTGAAGAAGCACTTGGCACAACTGCAGAATTTTACTCATGTGACGGCTATGACCCGCTGTCAGGAATTTTGAAAGAGGTGTAAAAAATGGCAAAACCGATTATTGCAATCGTGGGCCGACCAAATGTCGGCAAATCCACACTGTTCAATAAAATTATCGGCCAGCGCATCAGCATTGTTGAAGATACACCGGGCGTAACACGCGACCGCATCTATGCTGAAGGCACATGGCTGGACAAACAGTTTTTGCTGGTTGATACAGGCGGTATCGAACCACGCGACAACGAAAGTGTTTTCAAACATATCCGTCAGCAGGCACAGATTGCCATTGACACAGCTGATGTAATTCTGTTTGTTACAGATATCCGCAGCGGTGTTACAGCAAACGACTACGAAGTTGCAACAATGCTTATGAAAAGCGGCAAACCGGTGGTGCTTGTTGTTAACAAATGCGACAGCATCGGTAAAGTAAGCGACGATATCTACGAATTCTATTCACTTGGTCTGGGTGACCCGTTCCCGGTATCTTCCGTACACGGTCACGGTACAGGTGATATCCTTGACGAATGCTTTAAATACATCAGGTATGAAGAAGAAGCAGAAGACGAGGACGAGAGAATCCGTGTTGCTGTTATCGGCCGGCCAAACGTTGGCAAATCCAGCCTTGTAAACCGCATTATCGGCGAAGAAAGAATGATTGTCCGTGACGAAAGCGGCACAACACGCGACGCTGTTGACAGCTATATCGAAAACAAACACGGCAAATTTATCTTTACAGATACAGCAGGCATGCGCAAACGCGGCAATGTTGAAGAAGGCGTTGAACGTTTCTCTGTTGTGCGTGCACTTGCAGCTGTTGAACGCAGCAACGTCTGTGTAATTATGATTGACGGCACTGTTGGTTTTACCGAACAGGACTCCAAGGTTGCAGGCTTTGCACACGAACAGGGCAAGGCATGTATAATTGCGGTTAACAAATGGGACGCTGTTGAAAAAGACGACAAAACAATGGATGTTATGCGTAAAAAACTGATGGAAGATTTCAGCTTTATGAGCTATGCACCAATCATCTTTATCTCTGCACAGACAGGCCAGCGTATCGATAAACTCTTTGAACTTATCAAATTTGTAGACAATCAGAACTCCTTCCGCACAACAACAGGTGTTCTCAACGATATCCTTGCACGCGCTGTTCAGCGTGTTCAGCCGCCAAGTGACAAGGGCAAACGTCTCAAAATTTACTATATGACTCAGATAGGCACACGTCCGCCGACATTTGTTGCATTCTGCAACAACCGAGAACTGTTCCATTTCTCATACCAGCGTTATATTGAAAACCAGATAAGAGAAGTGTTTGGTCTTGAAGGTACACCAATCAAACTTATCATCCGCGAAAGAGGTGACAGCTGATGCCGTTCTATATCAAATGGATTATAATTGCAACAGAAGCATATCTGCTTGGTTCTCTTTCCTTTTCGATAATTGTAAGCAAAGGTCTTTACAAAAAAGACATCCGCACATTCGGCAGCGGCAACGCAGGCATGACAAATGTTCTGCGCACATTCGGCAAAAAGGCGGCAGCACTTACAATAACAGGTGATGTGCTGAAAGGCACTGTTGCAGTGCTTATAGCAAGGCTTATCTTTCTCAACAGCCCTGTTACAGAAGAACTGCATTATGCATTCAATATGTTTGGCAGAGAAATATACTTCTCCAACAATCTCAATGCAGAAATCGGGCTTTACATCGCAGTTCTTGGTGCATTTCTCGGCCATATGTTCCCGCTGTACTTTGGGTTTAAGGGCGGCAAGGGTGTAAGTGTTATTGCAGGCAGCATGATTGCGGTTACACCAATTACACTGCTTACAGCACTTGGTCTGTTCTTTATCATCGTGTTCAGCACAAAAATTGTGTCTTTGGGCAGTATTATTGCACCGCCGACATATATTATCTGGACACTTATTCAGGTGTACATTACACAGACGGTATCGGTGCCAAACCTTGTTGCTGCGGTTGTGTTTCCGTCGGCAATCATATGGTCTCACCGCACAAATATCAGACGTCTGCTGAACGGTACGGAATATAAGTTTGGTCAGAACAAAGATAAAAAATAATAAAGCAGAAAAAGGCACATCGGTTATGATGTGCCTTTCGTGTATATTGTTATGGTATGGCAGCTGTTATTATTTCTGTGATGCTGCAGACTGTACAGTTTACTGCAGAAAAAAATAAAAATTTTTGTTGACTTTTTGAATTTGCGGTACTATAATCACAATAACAACAAAATACGTTGTACACTTAAATGCATAGATCAGAAACCAGTAGACTGGAAAGAGCCTGGAGAGAGTTGCCGGTTGGTGCGAGGCAAAGGGGGCGTCCTTTCGAATTCATTCTGTTAGCAGTGCACTGAATAAGAGAAATCTTTAGTAGGAGGCAACGGGAGTTCCCGTTACAGAACTAGGGTATGTTAGTACCCGACAAGGCTGTTACCGTGAGATGACAGCGAACTGAGGTGGTACCACGGGATTATGATTTTTCTCGTCCTCTGTATTCTTTACCGGAATGCGGAGGACTTTTTGTTTTCCGTCCGCAGCCGTAAAAACAGTACCAAAATGTCTGGATAATGCACAGACAAAGAAAGGATGGCACAAAATGGCACAAAACTACTATCAGAGAGAAATCGAAACTATGTCGGCAGAAGAGATGAAAAAGCTGCAGTCAGAAAAACTGGTAAAACAGGTAAAACACGTTTATGAAAACGTGCCTTACTATCGTAACCTTATGGATGAAAAGGGTGTAAAACCTGAAGATATCAAAGGTATTGAAGATCTGCACAAACTTCCGTTCCTTACAAAAGCAGATTTGCGTGATGCATATCCATATGGCCTGCTTGCAAAACCTCTGGAAGACTGTGTACGCATACAGTCTACATCAGGAACAACAGGCCGCAGGGTTGTGGCATTCTATACACAGAATGACGTTGACCTGTGGGAAGACTGCTGTGCACGTGCAATTACTGCAGCAGGCGGCAGCAAAAAGGATGTATGTCAGGTTGCTTACGGCTATGGCCTGTTCACCGGCGGTCCTGGTCTCAACGGCGGTTCCCACAAGGTTGGCTGTCTTACACTGCCAATGTCTTCGGGCAATACCGACAGACAGATTCAGTTTATGATGGATTTAAGTGCATCAATTATCTGCTGCACACCATCCTATGCTGCATATATCGGCGAAACTCTGAAGGAACAGGGATATACACCGGACCAGATTCCTCTCAAGGCAGGTATCTTTGGTGCAGAACCATGGACAGAAGAAATGCGCCGCGGTATTGAAGAAACACTGGGCATCAAGGCATATGATATTTACGGACTTACCGAAACAACAGGTCCTGGTGTTGCATTCGAATGCAGTGAACAGACAGGTATGCATATAAACGAAGACCACTTCTATGCAGAAATTATCGACCCTGATACAGGTGAAGTTCTTCCGGAAGGCAGCAAAGGCGAGCTTGTTTTCACATCGCTGGACAAGGAAGCTTTCCCGCTGCTCCGTTACCGCACACGCGATATCTGCGTGCTGTCCCGCAAAAAATGCTCCTGCGGTCGCACACTTATCAAAATGGCAAAACCAATGGGCAGAACAGACGATATGCTTATTATACGCGGCGTAAACGTATTCCCAAGCCAGATTGAAACTGTTCTTCTCAAAGAGGGTTATCAGCCTAACTACCAGATTGTTGTTGACCGTGTAAATAACAACGATACATTTGAAGTGAATGTAGAAATGACACCGGAGATGTTCACCGACAAAGTTGGCGAAATTCTTGCTATGGAAAAGAAACTTGCCGGAGCAATGAAAATTATGCTTGGCATCAATCCAAATGTTCACCTTGTTACACCTAAGAGCATTACAAGAAGTGAGGGCAAGGCAGTCCGTGTTATAGATAAAAGAAAACTTGTCTGATTACAGAAAGGAGCTACGATTATGGCAATTAAACAGTTAACAGTATTTGTTGAAAACAAGCATGGTACACTTGTTACAGTAACTGATATTCTTTCAAAACACAATATCAACCTCAGAGCTCTTTCCATTGCAGAAACACAGGATTTCGGTATCCTCCGTCTTATAGTAAATGATGAGGAAACAGCAGAAAAAGTTCTTGCAGAAGAAGGCTATCTTATAAAAATCACCGATGTTGTCGGCGTTAAAATCGGCGATGCACCGGGCAAACTTTCAGAGGCACTGCATGTTATTGCCGACAGCAATATAAATATCGACTATCTGTATGCTTTTATGGCACGCACAGAAAAACATGCTTATGTTGTTATCCGCGTTGAGGATACTGATGCAGCCGAAGCTGTGCTTGAAAAGGCAGGTTTTCACATTATTACCGAAGCAGATGTAAATAAGCTTTAACCCACCGTTACATCCGTGTTTACGGCAGTGATTTGACAGATAAAACAGAATAAAACAAATAAAAACCACAGACTGCTGTATACAGTGGTCTGTGGTTTGCATATTTTTATTATTTGCTTTTTTTGTCGTTAAAAGTGTGTTATTATAAAATCAGCAGACAAATCATTTATTTCTAAGGAGAATGGAATATGATTTTTGAAAAACAGATAGTAAATATGTTTAAAAAACAGATGTACAGCCGCTGTGATGACAACGGCACAGCCTATTATTTTTCTGCTGATGATTTTGAAGGTCTCAACAAACGGGGTTTCACCTTTACTGCACAGGCCGGACATAAACTGCAGGGATATTTTTACTGGTACGAAAATCCGATTGAAAACCGCCTTGTTGTTTTTGAACACGGAATGGGCGGCGGTCACCGCAGTTATATGCGCGAAATTGAAACAATTGCAAAAAAAGGCTATATGGTTTTTGCATATGACCACACAGGCTGTATGGAATCGGGCGGTGAAAGTCCAAACGGATTTGCACAGTCCCTCAAAGACCTTGACTGCTGTATTTCTACATTAAAAACTGTCGGCGGTTTCAAAGGTGAGGAAATTACAGTTATCGGTCACAGCTGGGGAGGATTTTCCACACAGAATATTGTGGCAATACATTCTGACTTAAAAAATGTTGTGGCTTTAAGCGGTTTTTCTTCGGTAAAAAGAATGGTGGCACAGCACTTCGGCGGCATTTTAAAGCCTTATGCAAAGGCGGTCTATGCCCTTGAAGAAAGCTCCAACCCTGAATATGTAAAATACGATGCGGTGGAAAGCCTTGCGAATACAGATGTAAAAGCGCTTATCATTCATTCGGGCGATGACCCTATGGTAAAGCGCGAATATCATTTTGACATTATGCGCAGTGCGCTTAAAGATAAAACAAATGTGGAGTTTATGCTTTTAAGCGGCAAGGCGCACAGCCCTAACTATACATATGAAGCAGTAAAGTACAAGGATGAATTCTTTGCAACACTTACCGAAAAGCTTAAGAAAAAACAGCTGGAAACCCCGCAGCAGAAGGCAGAGTTTGTAGCAGGCTATGACTGGTGGGCTATGACCATGCAGGATATGGATGTATGGAACAAAATATTTGAATTTATAGAAAAATAATAAAATTGTCATTCTGAATTTATTTTCGGAATGACAATTTCTTTTATGATGCTTTAAAGTATAATTTCTGCTTAAAAACATATACTTTTACTGTATAAACATTTTAAGGGGGAATATTTATCAATCCGTTTGAACACAGACCTTTGCAGGTAATGGAAGGTATCCGTAATTTTAATCAGATTTATCCAAAGTCATACAGCAAAAACGAGACCGATGCGTACACAAAAACACGCATTATTCTTATGAACGGCACAGAATTTGAGGCAAACTGGTTTTCGCACAATATGGCTCGACACGTAACTGACAACGACCTGCGCAGAGAGTTAAGCCTTGCCCGCATGGTGGAAAAACAGCAGCAGCAAAAGATTGCATTGCTCAAACCCTGTGATGAGACAATACTTGAACATACAATAGGTTACGAACAGCTTGCAGTTGACCTTACAGCAGAACTTGCCAAAAGAGAAACCGACTGTTATGTGAAAAAAGCTCTGGACTTTGCACTGCTGGAGGATTTTGACCACCTTTACCGCTATGCAAATCAGCTTGAGATGGAGCAGGGAGTTATGGCAGAAAAACTGGTGGGCGGTTACACCGAAATTATGCCGGGCAGACCAACCATAGCACATCACCGTTACCCTAAAGACAATGTAAAGCGAAACATAAACAGCAAACGTGCCGACAAACAGACTGTGCTTAACACAATGATTATAACAGCGGCAGAACAGCAGACCATGAACTATTATATGAATATTTCAAACTTTGCAAACAACGATGCCGCCCGCAGACTGTACGAAGAAATTGCCCTTGTGGAGGAAGAACACGTTACACAGTACGAATCCCTTATGGACTGCGGTGCAACCTGGCTTGAAATGCTGCTGTGGCACGAATATGTGGAATGCTATCTCTACTGGTCCTGTTTTATGACCGAAACACATCCATATATTAAAAACATTTGGGAAGAGCATCTTGATATGGAGATTGCACATCTTCACAAAGCTGCACAGCTTCTGGAAAAATACGAGGGCAAGCACTGGCAGCAGGTTATACCTGACGGCAGATTTCCAAAGCCTGTTTCTCTCCACGAAAACATCAGCTATGTGCGTGACATTCTCAAGGATACAGTACAGTTCACAGGTGACCGAGAGGATTATACAAAGCTGGAAAAAATGCCGGACAGTGCTGACTTCTTCAGATATCAGAAACTTATTATTCCCGATACTTCCATGGTTCAGAGCCACAATGTTATATGCAAACATATAAACGGATACGGCAAGGATTACCGCTATCAGACAAAGCAGCATCCCGTTGATGCCATGAGCTGCCGTGAATGTGACAACACAAAGGTGGGGCGGGCAAAATGTGCCGCACCGTCAACGGATTTTGAATGTAACTGATTTTTATAAAACAAAAGGCGGATACATATCCGCCTTTTTGGTTGCAAAAAAACTGCAGCGTAGTATACTTAAATAAAAAATATTTAAAAGCAGGAATGTATATATGAAAAATCCAATTGCAGAAATGCACACCGATTTTGGTGTTATAACCTTTGAACTCTATCCGCAGTATGCACCAAATACAGTAAACAGTTTTATATGGTCAGCACAGCAGGGATTTTACCAAAACAGACTTATAAAAAGGGTGGTAAAGGACTTTGTGCTGCAGCCAAGCTACTGCCATTTTGATATTGACGGCTGTGACTTTATGCTTAGCGGCGAATTTGCATCAAACGGTTTTGACAATCCAGTAAAATTTGAAAAATACACCCTTGCCATGGCGGGCGACGGCGAAAAAGAAAGCCACGGCTGCGAGTTTTTTATAACATTATCGGATGCGGCAGGGCAGAAACTGCAGGGAAAATTTGCACCATTCGGCAAAGTTATCGGCGGTTTTGATGTGGTGGACAGAATTGCAGATGTTCGGGTAAAAGATGTAAATATTGACGGTGTATCCGCTGTTATAAAACAGCCCGTACAGGATATTTATATGCAGCAGATAACTGTAAAAACCTTTGGAACAGAATATGAAAAACCGCAGATAAAATATTGGACAGAGTGATATATGCCTTTGTCAAAAAAATTAAAATGTTATATTAATAACATTTTGGTGCATAAAAAATACATATCGTGCAATAAAATTATTAGTGAAACCTACAAAAAAAGGCTGTTAATTTGTAGGTTTTTGAAAAAAATTACAATATGTTAACATTTTGTTCAAAAATGGTTGACGGGTAAAGTTACCCGTGCTATTATATAGAAAAATTAAATCGCTTGATAGAGGCGCGGTACACATGAGTACTTTTCAGCAAGGTCAGGCAACCGCTGATAGGGAAAGGGAAGACCGCCGAAGCTTTAAGGCTGGCCTGCAGTCTTTTTGCTGGGTCGGCAGAGAACATCTGCCGGACTGTCACAAGTTTTATTGTGAAGCGCTATCGTTGGCTGTTACTACTCGTTCCGTATATTTATACTGCATTTATTTTTATTGAAACTGCTTTTACGGAAAGAATTTGCACACTAATGGACCGCTTGACAGGGCGGTCTTAATTTTTTAAAAAGAAAAAAGTAAAAGAAAGGTGTTTACAACTATGAAAAAAATCTTATCTTTAATCCTTGCACTCGCTTTGACAATGTCTCTCGCAGCTTGCGGTTCTTCCGAACCTGCACCAGCACCGGAAGCAAATGAACCAGCAGCAGAATTCCTCTCCATCCAGGGCACAGAAGATGGTGTTCTCACAGTTGGTATGGAATGCCAGTATGCTCCATATAACTGGACACAGCTTACAGACGCTAACGGCGCTGTAGAAATTGCAAACAACCCAGGCGCTTATGCAAACGGCTACGACGTAATGATTGCACAGAAAATCTGTGAAAAATACGGCTGGGAACTTGAAGTTATGGCTCTCGAATGGGGCGGCCTTACACCGGCTATCAACGCAGGCACAATCGACGTTGCTATCGCAGGTCAGTCCATGACAGCTGAAAGAATGGCAGAAGTTGATATGGCAGGTCCATACTACTATGCAGAAATCGTTTGCCTTACAACAAAAGACAATGCAAATGCAACAGCAACATCCGTTGCAGAACTCACAGGCAACTGCACAGCACAGTCCGGTACAATCTGGTACAACTCCTGTCTCCCACAGGCAACAAAAGCAACAATCCAGGCAGCAGCAGAAACAGCACCAGCTATGATTATGGCTCTCGAATCCGGCACAGCAGACTTTATCTGCACAGATATGCCAACAGCTACAGCAGCAGTTGCTAAAAACCCTGACCTTGTAGTTCTCAACTTTACAGGCACAGACGGCGACTTCCAGTTTGCTGACGAAACAGAACGTGCAGAAAACGTTAACATCGGTGTTTCCGTTGTTAAAGGCAACACAGAACTTCAGAAAGCTCTTGACGAAGCTCTTGCAGAAATCGGTGTTGACGCATTCAATGCTACAATGACAAAAGCTATCGAAGTTCAGCCAGAAATCTAATTAAAACAAAACCACAAACCGAAAGGATTTTACTTTACAATGGATAAATTTGCAGAACTTATATCCGATGTGGGTCTGCTGTGGACCACCTACAGTTCCTTTTATCTCAAAGGTATCCGCAACACACTTATTCTTGCAATAGTTGCAACCCTTATCGGCTGTATTATCGGCCTTGTATGCGGCATTTTAAACACAATTCCATATTCAAAAAGCGATAACTTTGCAAAAAGAGCACTTCTGCGACTTATCCGCATTGTTGTAAGAGTTTATGTAGAAGTATTCCGCGGCACACCAATGGTGCTTCAGGCAGTATTTATCTACTTTGGTTTACCATACTTTACCGATGCACAGATGCAGTTTAAAGGCAACAGCGGTATGTGGCTTGCATCCATCATTGTTGTTTCCATTAACACAGGTGCCTATATGGCCGAAAGTGTACGCGGCGGCATTATGTCCATCGACCCAGGTCAGACCGAAGGCGCAAAGGCGATCGGTATGACACATCTGCAGACAATGAGCTACGTTATTCTGCCGCAGGCTGTGCGCAACATCATTCCGCAGATAGGCAACAACTTTATCATCAACATCAAGGATACTTCTGTTATGTTTGTTATCGGTTTTATCGATTTCTTTGCACAGCACAGAAATATCATCGGTGTAAACAATATGAGCTTCCAGTCTGCAACTATTGAAATGATAGGTTATCTGTGTCTTACACTTGCAGCCAGCTTCCTGCTGAGAGCGGTGGAAAAACGCATGGACGGGGCAGACAGCTACGAACTTGTAAATGTTGACCCGCTGGTTATGGCAGCAGGCACCTACAGCCACCCTGACCGCAGCAACATTTTTGACGAACGCAGCAAAGAGTACGACGGAAAGGACGGTAACTGATAATGAGCGAAACTATCCTTAAAATCAATCATCTGTCCAAAGCCTTTGGCAAAAACGTCGTTCTCCGTGACATCGATTTTACTGTTAACAAAGGTGACGTTATCTCCATTATAGGCGCATCAGGCAGCGGCAAATCCACTTTGCTTCGTTGTATCAACCTGCTTGAAACACCAACAAGCGGCCAGATTATCTACAACGAAAAAGACGTTGCAGCAGGCAAGGTGAACGCACCGGAATACCGCAGTCACGTTGGTATGGTGTTTCAGTCCTTCAACCTTTTCAACAATATGACAGTGCTGGAAAACTGTATGGTCGGCCAGATTAAAGTTCTCAAA
Source organism: Oscillospiraceae bacterium (assembly GCA_017505635.1). Taxonomy (GTDB): domain Bacteria; phylum Bacillota; class Clostridia; order Oscillospirales; family Ruminococcaceae; genus RGIG3102. The sequence continues at coordinate 94,165 of JAFVOU010000017.1, forward strand.
AAAGATAAGGAACAGGCAAGACAGGATGCTATGTTCTATCTGCAGAAGGTAGGTATGGCACCTTACATCAACGCAAAACCGCGCCAGCTTTCGGGCGGACAGAAACAGCGTGTTGCAATAGCACGTGCGCTGGCTATGAACCCTGAAATCCTGCTGTTTGACGAACCTACATCGGCACTTGACCCTGAAATGGTTGGCGAAGTTCTCAACGTAATGCAGACACTTGCCAACGAAGGTATGACAATGCTGGTTGTAACCCACGAAATGGCATTTGCCCGCGATGTAAGCAACCGCGTGGTTTATATGAAAGAAGGTATCATCTGCGAAGAAGGCACACCACAGCAGATTTTCGAAAATCCGCAGCGTCAGGAAACAAAGGAATTCCTTTCACGTTTTATCAATAAGTAAAAATCAAAAGGCACATCGGCTTCGATGTGCCTTTTGTTGTGGATAAATTGCTGGTGTGGTATAATATAATCAATTAGATAAATTTGAATTTGACAAAGGAGTGTGATTGTATGAAAAAGTTGATAGCACTTGTTTTAGCATTGATTTGTGTGCTTGGTTTGGTTGGTTGCTCCAACGGTTCTATAAAAGGAATTGACAAAGCAACCGAAATCGAAGTTGTTCAATATGATATATCCAGCGGTGCAGAAATCGGAACGGTTGTACTTACTGAAGAAGCCGACATCAAGCACATTGTCGATAATATCAATTCGTTGAAACTCAAGAAAATGGAGAATACCGACCCAACTGTACTTGAATACAAATTGGTTTTCTGTAATGCAAACAACGAGGTAATTGAAACTGTTTCAATTCCTGCAAATGATTGGTTGGGCTTCGATGGATATTTCCATTCCATTACAAGCGGCGAACTTGACAGAGCCTATATTGCAGGACTGTTTGAGTAAGCCGATTCCAATTTATCTGGCAGATAACTCACAAATATTTTTAGCAGAAAACAGTATTATAATGTAAAAAAGTCGGAGGCTGATGCATCCGACTTTTGATTTTTAAAATATAAGATGTGCAAAAAGTGCAATTACCGGCAGGGTAACAATTGTTCTTTCAAGAAAGATAATAAACAGGTTTTTAAGAGAAACAGGGATTTTGCTGCCCATAATGATACTGCCGATTTCTGACATATAGATAAGCTGTGTAACACTTGTTGCTGCAACAACAAAGCGTGTCATTTCGCTTTCAAAGCCTGCGGCAATAACGCTTGGCAGAAACATATCCGCAAAGCCGATTACAACAGTCTGGCTTGCTGCAGCAGCTTCCGGTATTGCAAGCAGCTTGAACAGCGGAATAAAAGGAATACCAAGAATACGGAAAAACGGTGTAAATTCTGCAATAATCAGTGCTATTGTGCCCATTGCAAGAATTACAGGCAAGGTGCCAAACCACATTTCAAAAACATTTTCTATGCCTTCTTTAAAAAAGCCTTTTACAGTAGGGCTGTTTTCGGCTTTTTTAAGTGCAAGCTGTAAACCGTACTGTGCACTGCTCATACCGTCAGGGATATCTTCGCGGTGTGAAACCTCTGTGTAGTATGTGTCAGGAACTCGGGAAAGCGGCGGAAGCTTTGGAACAATAACTGCAGCCACAATGCCTGCAAAGGAAACAACAAGATAGAACGGCAAAAACATATGGGAAAGACCAACTTCGCTGATAACAACAAGGCTGAAGGTTATGCTTACAGCAGAGAATGTTGTTGCGATAACGGTTGCCTCACGTTTGGAATAAAAACCTTCTTCGTACTGTTTGCTTGTAAGCAGAACACCGATAGAACCGTCGCCCAGCCAGCTTGCCACACAGTCAAGTGCGCTTCTGCCAGGGAGATTGAACACAGGGCGCATAAGTTTAATCAGCAAAGCACCAAAAAAGTCCAGCAGGCCGTAGTTAAGCAGCAATGCAAGCAGAATACCTGCAAGCAGGAACACGCACACAAGGATAGGAATAAGGTCGTTTATAACCATACCGCCTGTTGCACCGCCAATGATAAAGTCAGGGCCGATATTAAAATAAATCATATTTGCAAACACAAGGCCAATCATTCGCACTGCAAACCAGAAACCTTTTACACTGAAAAGGTTGTCCAGTTTAGGGTTGCTTTTGATAATGCCGATGCCGATAAATTTGTGTATTACAGTTATGATACCGCTCAATGAGATAAGTGCCCATATAATTGTCAGTGCACTGTCGCCCATAAAGTCCAGCAGCAGATTTGCCACAACAGCAATTGGTATTGTCAGGTTGCCGCTTTGGTTAACCGGGGTTACAAACAAAAAGGCACCGATTGCCGACGGAATTAAAAATTTATAAAATCGTTTGTCTTTAAAAAGTTTCATCATAATTTACCAATACATATTTTTAAGCTTTAAGTGTATAAATAATCAACATCTATATTAATTTATACCATTTTAACCAATAAATCAAGTATAAATTTGCTTTTTGTTAAAAATGATTGCAAAAGATATATTATTCGTACAAAATACAGTGTTCTATTGACTAAATTGACATAAAAGATTATTATA
>JAFVOU010000018.1 GCA_017505635.1 Oscillospiraceae bacterium
ATTAAAGATTTAAGTGATAAAGGCAGGGAAGAACTCTCTGAGGTTATCGGTCTTAAAAAGTATCTGAATGAATTTACCTTGATTGCCGAAAGAGAAATAACAGAAACGGTTATCTGGAAAGAATATATGGTTTATGCCACGCTTTTCGGAATTGCCGATAAAGTTCTTGAGCAGTTTAAAAAGGTTTATCCCGAAAATATACCTGAGTTTGAAACCTATAACAGAAATGTTATTATAGCCCACAGCTATTACCGCAGTATGTATTATCAATCACAAAGAGCAATGCAAGCACGAAGAACAAGCGGCGGCGGTGGCAGAGCTTCCTTTGGCGGTGGAGGCGGTTTTTCCGGCGGCGGACGAGGCGGCGGTTCAAGATGATAAACAATAAAAATTTACTATATTATAAAGAAAGAAGGAATGAACATTGAAAAAAGTGCTATGTATGCTTTTGTGTCTTTGTATGATGATTGGCATATTGCCAACAACTTTGGTTGCAAATGCACAAACCGATTCAAAAACAATGACGTTTGGTTATGCCTATGATGTCCAGCGAAATCCGGCTTTCCCAACAAAAAAAGGGGATAAAGTTACAGTTTCCGGTTTCCAGACTCCGCTAAGATACGGTGCAAGTGCTTCAGGCAGTATGATACGTTATGAAAACAGTGCAGGCACCTGGACTCTTACCGAGGTTGGAACTTTCGGTAATATAAGCAAGGTTTCGCCTGCACCTACAGGCAACTTAAAGCCTATAGTAAAAACGGTTGCTGAAAGCTGCAGTATATCCGATATGAACAGTATTGTAATTCACAAGCTGACAGGTATAAACAACAATCTTGTCGGCTATGGTGTTGTACTCTGTATTGATGAAGACAACGGTCAGGCTTTGTTTTTAGCTGACCTGTTCAATCAGTCCGGTGCGGGCTTTTTCTTATCAAAATCAGGGGTTAAAAGTAAATCGGTAACAATTACTGCTGACAAGATAACACAGGCAAGCACAGAGAAAAGTGAAAACTCAGATGTTTCATCCGACGCAAAACCTGTTGAAGCTTTGAATTTCACTATAGATGAGCCTTATGCGTGGGAGACGGCGGCAAAAAAAGCAACCGTTGAACAGAGCAGTCAGGTGGAAGTTACAGATGTGAAATGGAACGGTACAATGTGGAATCCCGATGGCTCCTTTATGCAAAATGCAAGCTATACAGTTGACATCACGGTACGCATAAAGTCAGGGTCAAATATGTATTTTGACAAAAATAAGCTCCGTATTAAAATCAACGGAGAATCGGGTGCAGAAGCAGTTGAAATATCAGGTGACAAAAAACAGGCTGTTATCCGCGGATATTATGATTACCTGAAATCCAAAGACCAAGCTGCATTAGAGGAAAAAAAGCAAGAAGAAGCGAAGGCAAACAGAAAAGGTACAGCAGTCAGCAAGTTTGAACCCGGGGACTACGGCACTGCAAGATTTAAAGACAGGCTGAATGTGCATTTGGAACCTAAAACAGGAAGCAAGGTTGAAAGCATGTCGGATTATTCGTATCTGGATGCTCAGGCAAGCCTCATTACAATTGTTGAAGCCTATGTTCCATCCATTAACCGTGAAAACGAATTTTTCCATGTAATAAAGTATCCTGACTATGATGGCGGTATCGGTTATGTTCCGGCGGATGATAAAATTTTTGACTGTTACAGGGAAGGCAACAACGCAAAAAGACCTTACTATGAAAAGTGGAAAAACAAAATCAAAATCGGAGACCCCATAGAAAAAATCAATACATACGCACTGTCTTTCCCAAATGGTATTCCTACATATGGATTTAAGGGCAGCGATGAAGAGAAAAAATCAAATTTTTATGTAGAGAAGATTATATTTGAGCATCCCGAAGGTGTAAAACCGTTTATGTATACATCGGCAGTTGTAACCTATAAAGCAAGAGACGGTTATTACTTTGATAAAAACATTAAATTCGATGAATACCGTGATGCTGCAGAACACACAACAGGTCACAAAATTATAGATGACAAAACAATGGAGGTTTATCTGACAGCCTTCACATGGGATATGGGTATGGATGCAGGTGCAACAGATGCAATGATAACGTTCAAGAAAACAATGGATAACAGAATGCTTTTGCCTGTTGCGGTAGCTGAATTCAATTTCCCTCTTTTCGATTATTGGGATTTAAAGCTTAAAAGAAGAGATTTTGAATTTAATGAACACTATGTAAATAAATTTATAGAAAAAAATATGCGTACAGAGTATGTGTATCCTACAACTGACGCATATGTTGAAACAACCGATGCAAACGGACATTTTGATATGGTCAAAAATGAGCATGAGTACCCGAGCAATTATACCATAGGCAGTGTTTCGATTGCCGACCTTGATGTTTCGGATGATATTCCCGGACTTGTTGGCGAATGGGCACTTCTTACAAACGGGCGTTATATACCTAAATCCTGCCTTAAAAACATCAGATTTAGAGATACATTCAAGGGTGCACCTGCGGAATTTGTAGCATCTCCTTTTGAATTTGCAGGAGGCAGCGGTACGCTTGAAGACCCTTACCTTATTGAAACCGCAGAGCAGTTAAATGCAGTTAGACAGGGTCCTAAAAACCATTACAAGCTGATAGCGGATATTGACCTTTCAAATTGGGGCAACTGGGTTCCCATCGGCGGTACGCCTGCTTACGGTTTTATGGGCGGAGGCTGGAATAAAGCAGAAAATTATGCCTGCTCATTCCAGGGTTCATTTGACGGTAACGGTCATGTTGTATCAGGTATGACCATTGTTATAAACGAG
>JAFVOU010000019.1 GCA_017505635.1 Oscillospiraceae bacterium
CTGTAGGCTCCCAGTAACATGCGGCTCTTTTCATTTTCCGGTTCAATACTATCCTTTTTCAAAGCTTCCTGCATCTGATAAAGCATGCCGTCATACATGCTCTTATCCTGCATATCTCCCACCGGCAGATATACCGAAAGCTGTGCATAGCCTTCTTTTTCATCCCATTTTTTATAGATATTTACATCCGGCAGTTTGTTTTTGATATGATTACCCATACATGCAAATATAAGCACTATCAAAAAACAGCCAAGTATTGTACAATATTTGATTTTCTTTTTCAAAGGCAGTTCTTTGATATACTTAAAAAAACGTTTCATTTACATGCACCATACCTTTTATTCGTCTTTCAACCGAACCTGCTTTCCTTCCTGAATCGGTTTTGTTGAGGTTGTTATAATATATTCATAGGCAGATATATCACCGCTGACCGCACTGCGGCGTTCATCCGATGCAAGCACTTCAATATTTCTTCTTACTGCATAATATCTGCTTCCCAAAGGACTTGGTTTTTGCTCCAAAACAAGTACAAATTTTCCGTTCTTATCCTCGCGGATTGCATTATTAGGGACGGTCAAATCATAATTGGCACTTTTTTGTCCCACTGACAAAGTCAAGGACTGTCCTACAGTTACATCTCCGTCAATTTTAAAAGTCAGCTTTTTACTGTTCATAGGATCTGTGGTATCCGGCTTAATGGATAACAATGTGGCAACTACATCAGAATAGTACCAGCCATTGCTCACTTCACCTCTGTCACCTACGGACAAAGTAGCCGCCTGTTTCTTTGTTACACTAAAACTAAGGGTATGACCTTTTCCTTCCGGCTGCATAACTGCTACAGTCTCACCTGCCATAATTGTTTCACCCGCCACATGTCCGATACCGGATATGGTTCCCGAAACAGGTGCCACGATTGTGCCGCCGACTGTTTCCTCTTTTACCTTTGAAATCTGTTCTTTCAGATTCTCTATATTCTTCTTTTGTGCAGATAAACTAAGTTCCACCTGTACATCTGACTGCAATCTTGCCAATTCGTTTTTACCGATTGCCAAATTGTTGTTTGCCGTTGCAATATTGGCATCAATAATACCTAACTGTTTTACTAAAGCTGCAATAGAATCGGCAATATGCACATCCTCTTTGCATCTTTTCACCTCTGCTTCTGCCGCTGTAAGGCTGCTTTTTAATGCAGCAAGTTCCTCTTGTGTTCCAACATTCGGATCAAACGCATTTAAATTGTTTTTACATGTATTATAATTTGCTTCGGCAGCAGCGAGTGCATCATGAGCCGCCTGTGCCTGTGCATTGGCAGACATTAAATCCATACCTGCTCCGCCTATGGTCATCAAAGTTGCTTCACAGTCCGTACGCTTAATCATTAAATCCGCAATAACTTTTTCGATATGTTCAATATTAGTTTTTTCTGCCTGAATTCTCTGCTGATAAGCCGCCGTATCTGTAGGAACACCATTGACAACATTGTTGTATACGTTTGTGGAAACATTTTCAGCCATAAGATTCTGTTTGTACTCCAGTTCTGCCTGTTCGAGCTGTTCCTTTAATGCCGCTGATTCCGTATCTTTGGCATCCTCTAAATAAAACAAAATCTGTCCCTTCTCGACTACATCAC
>JAFVOU010000020.1 GCA_017505635.1 Oscillospiraceae bacterium
GTATCAGCGGTACAGAACTTTATAAACAGCTTTCGGAATTTGATTGTTTTTACCGCTGCGGCAGAGCGCATATTGTAAATCTGAACCATATAAGCCGTGTGACACAAGACGGTGTATCGTTCAAAAGCGGTATGGATTTGAGTCTTCCGCATACAGTGCAGGCAGGCTTGCGAAAAGCATTCTTTGACTATTTCAATTAGGAGGTGCCTTTTTAAGTGATGCAACATATTGTTTTTTTGACACTTACGATACTATCTCATATCTGTGCCTCCTTGTTTTTTGCAAAGCCACGTTTTAATAAAATCATCACTGCGGTGATCTGGCTGCTGTACAGCAGTGTGTTTTTTGTGCTCAGTCCAGAGGGATATATCAATTACTTTATTTCCGTTGCGCTGCATCTGACACTGTTTTTTGTCACAACCACAGGTCGTGCCGTTGAAAAAGGGTTTCTGTTTTTTAGTTATGCCACAACCTATACCTGTTTTTCCACATTATTTAATATGCTGGTGCAGGTCGTGGATAGTATGACGGTCAAGGTCATTCTTGCCTTTGTGTGTATGGCAGTTATGCAATTTGTTTTGTATAGGCTGCTGCTTCCTTCTTTTCAAAAGGTCGCAAAGTATATTCGTGAGGGTTGGGGCAAATTCTATGCGGTGGTGCTCAGCTTTTGGGTGCTTATTATCGGACAGTTCCTGTTTACTTGGATGGAGCTGATAAATGGTGTTGACAAGATCCTTTGTTTGATTACGATCGTTGCTTTCTGCTTTACCTATATCGCCATATTCAACAGCATGAAGAATATCGTAGAGCTATCCCGCGAAAAGCAAAAATCTTTACATACAGAGCTGTTGCAGGCACAGGTGGATGCGCAAGCGATGGAAACCGAGCAAGTGCGCCAAAACCGCCACGATATGCGTCACCACTACCAGGAACTATTGTCAATGGCACTTGAAGGGAAAACAGAAAAGATCATCGAATATTTAAAGATTCAGAGTAAAAGCATCGAAGCGATGAATACCGGTCATTTTTGTGAACATGAAACTATCAACAATATTTTGAAGGTCTTTCATCAAAAGGCTACAAGCCAAAATATCACCATAGACATTCGTGCAGCAGCAAAACCGGATATTTCCGTGCCGTCTCCGGCACTTGTAACCATCGTTGCGAACATTTTGGAAAATGCCCTTCACGGTGCTGTGGAAAGCAAAGCGAAAAGCCCCAATATTACAGTTTCCATTAAACACAAATCGGGTCACTTAGTGATTTCGTGTGAGAACACTTGTAGCCAGTCCCTAAAATTTGAAGAGATGCCCGAATACTTACAAGGCATCGGCATCCACAGTGTTATCTCCACTGCGGAAAAATATAACGGCTCTTGCCGCTTTTCAGCATCTGACGGTGTGTTTAGCTGTACCATCATTATGGATGAATAACTGAATAACGACTTCTTAAACTCCTGCCAATCGGCAGGAGTTTTTGTTGTTTTTATGGTTCAAACACTAACTTCACGACAAAAAAAGGGCACTTCACGACATTTTTTCGTTTTCAGAGAGCTCTTACAATATAATTACGATGATTAAAGAGGATAAGGGGGATTTTGCTATGGATACGAAAAACCATACAGAATTTTCAACTCCGCCTATCGGGAGCGAAGTATCACGTTTTGATCATTGCCCCTGCTTTTCAGCAAGGAGGAGTTTACTTGCCACAGAGCCGATTTGTTGGTTTTGCCGGTTTGCAAAGTTTGATCTATTTTCCGATAAACTCCCGGAAAGCGGTGTTTGTAAACATCCGGTTGAACAAGCAGAACATGAAAAGAAATAACAAAGGTTTTTCTTTGAAAATATATAAGAACGCAGTTTTACTGCGAGAAATGAGGTAGCCATTATGGTAAAGGAAAAGACTTCTACAGCACATAAAATACTAACAATTGTAGGAACGGTACTATGTATCATTTTAATACCGATCCTACTGATCAATATTACGCTGATCGCCAAGAGTTACATAAACAAGGACGAGGTTCCGAGTATCGGAGGGACATTCCCTCTGATCGTACTGACGGATTCAATGTATCCGGACATTAAAAGCGGTGACCTAATTATCTGCAATACCGCCGAAGCGGAGGACGTCAAGGTAAACGACGTTATTTCGTTCTTCGATCCTGCGGGCAATGGAACAAGTATTGTTACGCACCGAGTGATTGAAATCGTTGAGGAAAATGGCGAAATCTTATTCCGTACCCGTGGTGATAACAACAACACCGAGGATAAAGAACTTGTCCCTGCGGAAAATTTGGTGGGCGTATATAAGATGCGAA
>JAFVOU010000021.1 GCA_017505635.1 Oscillospiraceae bacterium
CTGTTATTTTAATTACCATTAAAGCATTTACACAAAAATCCCTCCCTGTATACACAGAGAGGGATTGATTGTTATTGTCTTCTATTTTGATGTAATTGTTACAGGTGAACTGAATGCACAGTTTATCTTTGGATTTTTATAGATAGCTTTTACTTTATAGTAATAAGTTTCTCCTTCTACCGCCTGTTTGTTTGTATATATATTTACAGTTCCCGGAACTTCAAAAATTTTTCCGAAAGACCCTATTTCACCTGTCCTGGAGCGCCAGATTTCATATTTTGCCACACCGTCCATATGTTCCCAGCTGAGCATTGGTTTACCATTTTGGTTAAGGCTGATCTTAATTTTATTTTCTATTAACAGGTCTGGGTTTGTCTTTCTGATTATATCAAGTGCAGCATTAAGTACCGTCTCATTCTCACCGCTTTCGATAGCTGCTTTTATTCTGTTCTGCTCCATCTGACGCCTTCTTGCCTGTTCTCTTGCTGTTCTTTCTGCATAGTCTTCGGCAAGTTTCTCTATATCTTCACGGCAGGTCGGCAGTTTTCTTGTCTGCAGAAATTCCTGATATGCATCCATATGCAAGGTTACTTCGTCAGTAAATGCAATCTGTTTGCCGTGATCAAGCCACAGAATTTTATTGCACAGTTCTCTTACCTGCCCCATATTGTGTGAAACAAGTATGCCGGTTACACCATTTGCAAGAATTTCTTTCATTTTATCGCCACTTTTTTTGCGGAAAGCACCGTCACCAACAGACAGAACCTCGTCAAGTATAAGTATGTCAGGACTTACGAGACATGCAATCGAAAAGGCAAGACGGCTTTTCATACCGCTGGAAAGCTGCTTGAATGCACGTTCCTGAAACTCCTCAAGTTCAGCAAACGCAATTATCTGGTCATACATTTCGTCCATAAATTCACGGGTATAACCAAGCATGGCTCCACGCAGATAGGTGTTTTCCTTTACCGTAAGGTCTCCGTCAAAACCGCTGCCAAGTTCCAAAAGTGCTGCAACATTGCCATTTATCTCCATGCTGCCTTCTGTCGGAAGCATAATGCCTGACACTGCTTTAAGCAAAGTGGACTTGCCTGCACCGTTTGTGCCTATAATACCAAGCATATCACCTTTTTCAAGACTGAACGAAACATGTCTGTCTGCCCAAAACTCTGTAACGCGATATGTCCCTTTTATACGGCGAACCACATATTCTTTTAAACCTATGGATTTGAAATCTCCCGTCATATAACGGATAGATACATTGTCCGCTTTTATAATAGACATTTGTCCTCCTAATTAAATGTAATACAGGAACTTGTGATTGTTCTTTCTGTATACCAATATGCCCACAAGTATAGCTGCCAGTGCATAAAAAGCACACAATCCATGATACTGCAACGACGGTATTACACCATCTATCATAATAATTCTGAAATATTTGATATAGCAGTATACAGGATTAAGTAAAAACATACTCTGCATCTGTTTCGGAAACATATCTATTGTGTAGAATATTGCCGAACAGTACTGCAGCAGTGTGAGAAATATATCATATATATACTGTGTATCTCTGAAAAACACAAACATTGCCGAAAGTATCATACCAATACCTACATTGAATATCAGAAGACATACAATCGGGAAAGCCAATGCCAGTGTGTGTACACCAAAAGTGATATTGTCCAGAACACAGAAGAAGAAATACACTACTATAATTATCAGAAAGTTAACCAAAGCCGAAACGTTTTTGGACAGCACAAAGAAATATTTTGGAATATTGATTTTGCTGAATATCCTTGCATTTGCCATAAGCGCGTTCATACCGCCTCTGGTTGATTCGCGGAAATACGCCATTATAAGCGTACCGCTGAAAAGATATGTAGTATAGTGCGGCATATCCCTGCCGAAAAACTGCGTAAAAATAATTTTCATAACAAACAGAGTAAGCAATGGTGACAATACACTCCATACCATGCCCAACACTGTTCTTTTATATTTCTGCTTAAAGTCTCTCTTTACAAGTTCTTCAAAGAGAAATCTGTTTTTCTTTAACTTTTCCAACATTTTCGTATTCTATTACCCTTATTTATTGTTTTCCAATAAATTTTCTTTTTAAAAAATTTGTTCCCTTTTTTAACCAGTTCTGCTTTTCCATATTAACAACGGAAAGTTCAGTATATTTGATTTTCATCTGGCTTTCTGCTGTTTCCAGCCATACATCCAACAAACGTTCAGAAACAAAGCCAAACACACGCTTGTCATAGTCAGAGTATCCGGATATATCCAGTTTTTCTTCCAGTCTGAAAAGGATATCAAACAGCCACTCACAATAACTGTCAAAAATATCCTTTTTCATTATCATCATATTGAAACGGTGACCTTTTGTATCATCCATAACCCTTTTATACGCAGGCATATACTGCGGATAAACCTCTGATAGTATTTCCTCGGTTTTATCAAGGTCCTGCTTGTTATGTGCATGTACATATTGCTGATAGGTAGTTTCGATAAAATAGTTGCGTTTTTTTGGCAGAACAGCATCATATGCCAACAGTTTATTTTCAAGAAAATTACTGTCTGCTATATTTGCCCATTTATCACCGCCCCTGCGCATCGCAAAGTGACGCCTGTAATGGCACAGCCCAACATAATCCGCATCAAGATTTTTCCATGCCCAGTAAAGACAGGTAAGTTCGCAGTAGTTTTTGTTTTTTTCACTGATATTGTCACCGGTATTATCACCTGCAACACCGTCAATTTCAGCACTGCATATGGCTCTGCCCGCCTGCAAAGGCATATATATTTTATCCTGCGGCATTCTGTAAGGCTTATGTGTTGCAACTATTATCTTTATGTCCACCTACACAGTCTCCTTTTTCTTTTTTACAATCTCTTCGCTGTTTTTAAGACCACCGAATACTGTTTTCCACAGTATTTTTATATCCAGCCAGAAACTCCAGTTTTCTATGTACCATATGTCATATTTTACACGGTCCTCTATGCTTGTATCCCCACGGAGCCCGTGTACCTGTGCCCAGCCTGTCATACCAGGACGCACCTGATGGCGAAGCAGATAAAGCGGAACTTCGTGTTTGAACTGACGCACATAGAAAGGCACTTCAGGTCTTGGCCCGATAAGGCTCATATCCCCGCGCAGTACATTGAACAGCTGAGGAAGCTCGTCTATGCTGTATTTTCGTATAAAACTTCCAAAGCGGGTTTTTCTTGGGTCGGCATTTGTGCTCCATCCGGTTGTTTCTTGTGCATTTACACGCATACTGCGGAATTTGTACATCTTAAAAGGTTTTTTATTCAAACCTATTCTTGACTGTGTGAAGAACACCGGACCCGGACTTGAAGTTTTTACCCCTATTGCTGTTATTATAAACAAAGGAGACAAAACTATAATACCGAAAAGTGAACCAAAAATATCTATCGCTCTTTTGACAAAAGCCCACGCAAGATTATCAAGCGGTGTAACACGCACATTTATCATCTTGGTGTTTCCGATAGATTCCATCGTTGCATTTTTAGGGAAAAACTGATTAAAGAACGGTATAAGCTTGAGGCCTACCCCTTCTTTATCTGCAACCCCCATTACATATCTCATAAAATGTATCTCGTGGCTTTCAAGTGCAACAACAAGCTCGTCTACATCGTTTTCTTCAAGGATATCTTCCAAATCTTCATAGGAGCCAAGATTTCTGCCAAGCCCTTCCTTTTTTTTGTTGCTTACATATCCGACAACACAAACGCCAAGATGCTTTTTGTCATTTACCTCGCGTATATACTGGTCTGCCAGAACACCGTTGCCGATAACCACAACATTTTTCTGATTATAGCCCAGCTTGCGCATACGTCTGAGAATACCGCGCACAATAAAGCGCTTAATTATAATCGCTGTGCTGGAAACACCCCAGAAAACAACAACTACCCATCTGGAAAAGTCCATCAGTTTTACAGTATACATAAATGCCATCATAAATGAACATCCAACAGCATTGATAGCAAATATATTGACGTTTTCATCTCCTACCCTTTTAAATCTGTATGAACCGTACATTTTAAAACACCAGAAGACAAAAACAAGTATTATGCTGTAAGCAAATGCCATAAGAATCAGTTTCCAGCCAAAAAAGTCCACATTGATTCTTCCGTCAAATATGAAAAAACGCACAAAAACAGCAATAAAATATGATACAAATATTATTATCATATCCGAAATCATGCTCATAGCGTTAAGGATACGCTGATTTTTTTTGATCATCTTGTTTTCTCCTGTATCACAAAGCAAACTTTATAAAACACAGTAAATATATGTTAAAAAAATATCATTCAACACACAAATCAGGGCATAAACTTAATTAAATATACCCAACATTACTATACCACAAATAGCACCCAAAAGTCCACTTATTTTTACACTATATCGCCTTTAAACGTCAGATAACGGCACTTTTAACCGTCATGACAGCATATGTATTTTCCTGATTTTAAGCTTACATTAACAACGCTGTTATACATAGCTTCTGCTTATCCCCAAAGCTTCGCTTATCTGCTGCTGTGTATACTGCTGATTGCCGAACAGTCCATACCTCATAATTATTATCTGACGCTGCCGCCCGTCAAGTCTGCGGATAACTGTTTTCAGCAGTTCATCCTTCTGCTGCTGTGCCTCACAGTATTCCGACAGTTCAAATTCGTCCTGAATACTGTCCTTTAATGTAATTTTGCTGTTTTTATTCTCGGTATCAAGACTTTCTTCAAGATAAACTGTGTTATCGCCGTTTTTAAGTTTTCTTATAGCCATAAGCACTTCGTTTTCAATGCATCTGGCTGCATATGTACTGAATTTTGTATTTTTTTCAAAGCTGTAGCTGTTAACTGATTTTATAAGTCCTATTGTACCTATGGACATAAGGTCATCGTTTTCTATCTGACTGCCATAATATTTTTTAACCACATGTGCAACAAGCCTGAGATTATGCTTTATCAGCCTGTCTCTTGCCGTTAAATCTCCTGCAAAATACTTTTCAAACGCTTCCCTTTCCTGTTTTGGAGTAAGCGGGTCCGGCAGAACTCTGCTTTCAAGATGCAGAGCAAGAAAAAGAATATTTGACAGAACATACCCTATTATAGTGGTGAACATAAACAACCTGCCTTTCGTAAATTTATTATAATTTTACGAAAGCTTATTTTTGTTTATTACAAAATATATTCCCTGCAGATATAATGCAGGGAATATGTTTATTCAGGTATCACATCAAGCACTGCCATAGCTGTACCGAATGCCGCCTTGTAGATATTTTCGTCTGTATAAAGTTCTGAATATTCCTGCGGATTTATTACAAATCCGTATTCATTGAGCACACAAGGCGCAATATCATTTCTGAGAACATAAAAATACCCGTATCCGAATCCACGGTTGTTTCTGCCTGTTGTATCGGTGATACGACCAGTCATCGCTTCGGCAACAGCTCTGCTCTGTGGTGTAAAATAATAGGATTCGACCCCTGACGTTTTCGCCGCATCAACTGTATATTCAAGACTGTTATGATGCTGTGAAATAAACAAATCCGGCTTGATTTCATTCACAAGATTTCTGCGCTCATCAAGTGTAAGAAATGTATCATCTTCACGGGTGAGATAAACTTCTGCACCGAATTTTTCCAAAATATCCCTTGTTGCAAGTGTAACCGCAAGGTTTATGTCCTTTTCAGCAGGACCTGCGACGCCGCCCACGCCAAGAGCGCCAACATCTTTTCCTCCGTGGCCTGCATCCAGCATTACACAAACACCTGCAAGCGGTTTTGCGCCACCGGACTTGTGAGGAAGATTTTTAAGGTAAATTTCTATAAAACTGTTTTCTTTTGTGTACTGCCAGTTTTCTTCGTATTTATATTCAATGTTATATCCCCAGTAGCCTTCGTCTGTTACATCAGATATGTGAACAACAAGATTGTCATCATCCTGATAGGCAGTAAAAGGAACATCTGCATCCTGTCCGCTGTGTAAAACGAGAATATCATCTTCTTCAGAAAGGTCCGCACCAAAAGCTTCGCTGATTTCTGTATTCAGAAAAGTAAGTGTAATTCCGTCATAGTCTGCTGCAGATATCACTGCAGGTTTGCCCTGCAGGGCAAAGGAAAGTATGTTGTAATCCTCCTGCCCGGAGCTTTCGGTATAATAAGCATTTACAACCGCCTGCTCATAAGCATCCTTTTCAATCCATTCTACATTTTTTGCAAGGACATAGCCGCCATTGGAAAGCTCATATGCCCATGTGTATTTTCCGTCACGTTCAGTTTTTACACTGTCGGCAACAACCAGCTGCACCCCCTGCTGAAGTCCATCCATTATATGGCTGTCATCATCAGGGTCCGAAAGAATGCTTGTCAGCGGATTAACCGTCTGAACAATTTGTCCGGATTTTGCTTTTTGGGTATCATCAAACTGTTTTTTTGTTATCTTGCCTGTGCTTTCCCACACTTTTTTGGTAACTGTGCGTACAACTGTATTATCCCCCTGGGATACTTCAATCCTGTTGTCTCCGTCCTCAAGTTCAATATACAAACCGAAAGTACCGTCTGCCTCTGCTGTTATCTCTTTACCGTTGATGTACAAAGGATGCTGTGCGTCTGCACTGCCTGTTACAAACAACCCGTTTGCATAGGTTGTCAAATCCTTTTCCGGACAGGTAACAGCAAAGGTATTGTCAACTGTCATTCCAAACTTTTTAAGCTCTTTTGATGTATCAAGCAATTCACGGTAAAAGCTCAAATCTGTATCAGGGGATGTATACTCTGCCAGAATATATCCGTCAGGTTTATAAAAGTTCGAAAGTATAAACAGGTCATTTGCAAAAGTTGAACTTTCGCAGTTCAGCAGAATTTTTGCATCTGCAAAATCTGTATTCTTCCAATCGGCATATTTTCCGCTGTAGTCCGCCATATCTTCCTGTATAACAAACAGATTCATCGTGCCGTTCTGTGCCAGTGCTCTTGCCTGTCCGGCATCTGTGCGTATACCAAAATAATAGTTTTTGTATCTATCCTTTATCTGTTCGCTTACAGTGTGCAGAAATTCTTCGGAACCAAAATAATTTTCGGCAATAATTCCTGCAGGATGATATTTTTTATTTATCTCTGTTACAACCTGCTGTATCTCTTCTTCTGTAAGTGTTGAGCATTCAACAGCCAGTATCATCTGAATATTATGCTTTTTCAGCACCTGTTTCAGTTTAACAAGAATATCCCTGTCTTTGAGATATTCAGCCTGTGTATATTCATTTGAGAGTATTCCAACAGATACAACTGCCTGTTTGTTGCGGTTAAGCGGTATTATAGCTGTATTAAGGTCGTTTTCTGCAAAATATTCTGTCATTTCATTGAGTTTATGCAGAAACACTTCCTCGCTGTCATGTATTGAAAATATATTTACAACGTCTGCAACACCTGCTTTTATCTGACCGTTTTTTATAATATACTGTCTGCCTGCTCCCGATGTTATGCTTACTGTTACCACGGCCGCTATGCAGACAACCATAATAAATGTTGTGATAAGTACTATAATTTTTTTCATATTTCACCCCACAATACAATCACTTATGATATAGTACCACAAAATAAAGAAAAAATTAATTATATAAAATGACAAAACTGTTAACCTTTCTGCAAAATTATTGTATTTTATGCAAAAAAATCCCGGCAGTAATCAAAACTGCCGGGATTATTTATTGATTAATCATTTTTGATAGCTGTAAGTGCGCTTATTTTTACTGCCTTATTTGCCGGTATATAACCCGAAAGCATGCCCACAAGGCTGGAAAAGCCTATTCCTGCGAGGGCAAGCCACAACGGAATGATGGATACATATGTTTTTGCACCTTCGATAATATTTCCATACATATCGTAGCTTGGTCCCATCATATTTGTTGCTATGATATTGAGCACAAAGGAAAGCAGATAGCTTATTGCAACACCTGCTACACCGCCGAGAAAGCCGATGCCTGCCGATTCAACCAGAAACATTGCACGGATATTTTTAATTTCACATCCAAGCACCTTCATAATGCCTATCTCTCTGCGGCGTTCGTATATTGCCATTGTCATTGTATTGGCAATACTTATTGCCGCAACCAGCAGGGAGATGCTGCCAAGGCCGGCAAGGATAAGCTGTATAGTCTGTGTGGATTTTTTCAGTTCCTTGATATAACTTGTCGGAGATGAGTAATCATATCCCATTTCCTCAATAGCTGCAAGAACTTCTTCTACATTTTCAATGTCGTCCACCTTTAAAACAGCCTGTGAATAGCTTCGCTCTTTATTTTTATCTTCAACTCTTATTTTGTTAACCTTGATATATTCTTCTTCAAGGGCAATAAGGTCATCAATATTCATAATAAAGCCGCCGTAGGTTTCGTAACCTTTGTTCCAGTCTTCCTTTACCTTGCCTACTACTTTAATATTTTTTTTAACCTCTTTTGCGTTTTCCTCGTATGACTTGACAGAAAGGGTTATTTTATCTTTGTAAACATTTACAAACGGCTTTGGCATAACACCGTTTTCGTCAGGAACAGGCTCCACACGGTTGTTAGGCCATTCACGTTTTGGATTATAGAACTGATAATCTACATTCTGGCCCGCAATTACAGTAAAAGCTTTATCCTTTTCCTCGGCATATCTGCCTTCGATAAGCTCGTAACCGTATTCTTTTATGGCCTCAACGTTCATACCTATAATGTCGCTGCCCTCTCCTATCCAGCAGTTTATCTGATATTTATCATTTTTACCGCCGAATATTGTAGCCGAGCCTATATAGTTCGACTGAAACAATGGTGTTGCAACCTTAACGTGTTCCATAGCACCCATCTGTGCTATAACACTGTCTGTAAGCGGTTCCTGTTCTTCTTCACTGCGCCAGTTATATACAGTTACCTGGGTCAAATCCCCCATTCCCTGCATCATATCTTCAGTGCTTTTATCAATAGCTTCACCTATCGACATCATCATAACTATAGAACATGTACCGATGACAACACCAAGAACAGTGAGAATAGTTCTGCCCTTGCGCCTTTTAAGATTATCTGTTGAAAGTTTTATTAAATCAGATATCCTCATCTTCGTCCTCAGCATTTTTCTTTGCTTTGCGTTTCTTTGTGATTATAACAGCCACTACAACTGCCACAACCACAGCTGCCACGCCGATTGCAATCCATGGAGTTTTAGCCGGTTCTTCTTCGTAAACAGGTTCATCAATAACAGGTTCATCCCATTCCGGATAATAAGCTTCCATAACCTCAATGGAAAACTCTTTTTCCATAGTTGACTGCTTGCCCTTTGTGTTTTCGTATGTAACTACAACTTTACCATTGAAAACACCAGGTTCGTCAACAACAAAATATATATCCTGAATGCTTTCTGTACCAGGTACTATATTGCCTGCAAAAACAGTCTGTGTACCGTTGAGCTTATCACTGATAAGTTCAATTGTAACATTGTTGGCGGAAGTTTTGCCCTTGTTGAGGAGATAAACTGTTACGCTGTCTTCTTCCCCTGCTGTAATTGCTTCCATATGTTCGAGCTTGGAAATTTCAAATATTGTTTCCTGTTCAACATTGATTGCAATGCTGTGTTCGTCAAAATAACTTCTTCTTTCCCCGCCTACAAATGCTTCGTATTCGTAAATAATATTTACAGGAAGGCTTGTTACGTCATTTTCAACACCTGTTATAACCAGACTGAAGTTATGATTTATCTGACCGCCTTTTTCAACATCTCCTATAAGTGCCTGGGTATTGCCGTCTGCAACCGCCATTCCTGCAGGAAGGTCAACACGAACTGAAACGTTTTCCAGTTCCATATATTCTGATGTGTTTGTAGCAACTGTAGCCAGTGTAAATGTTCTGTCAATATATGCTGCACCGCCATAGTTTGCACTGTTGAGAATAACCTTTGGTTCCGGAATATTATCTACCGCCTGAGTAACTATCTGTGAAAGTTCTGTATACGGCAATGTTACAGGTGCCCCTGTATTGTAATCTGTATAGCTTACATCAAATGAAACATCCTGTGAACCACCCTGATATACAACATTGTCAAAAGTTACCTGATAAGCAAGAATTTTTCTGCCGTTAACAGTACCCACGTTCATAATTTCGTATTTAACATCGCCGTGGTCATTGTTTTTGAATGACCCCTGTGACATTCTTGCACGCATGATCGGAGCTTCTTTAAGATATGTAACACGGTTATCTATAACATTGAATCTGAGTTTTACTGTGTTGCCAGGATTTACCTGTGTAAGTTCTTTGCCTGTTGCCTTGTCTGACACCTTGTAACTCTGGATAAAAACATCTTTTGATGCATTTACTTCCAGATTGTTTGGTTTGGCTGTAGGTTTTGGTGTTGGTGTAGCCGTTGGTTTGGCTGTAGGCTTTGGTGTCGCTGTTGGCTTTGGTGTTGGTGTAGCCGTTGGTTTTGGTGTTGGTGTTGCTGTAGGCTCTGGTGTTGGTGTTGCTGTAGGAGCCGGTGTAGGTGTAGGCTGAACAATCTGTGTAACTGTGTGTGACAAAGTTTTAAGCGGTACTGCCACAGGCATATTTTCTGCACCTGATGTATAGCTTACTTCAAAAGAAAAAACATTGTCGCCGCCGTTGTATGTAAAATCAGCAAAAGACACCTTGTATATGATACCGTCTGCATCCTTGCTTAAAATATCAACACTTGTTTCTCCGTGAGAAAAAGAACCAGGGACTGCGGAAATGTTTATTCCGATACTGCTGTTTGGTTCTGTACTTTCATCACCGAAGCTTATTCTCTGGTCGGAAACTGTTGCTGTAACATTTTTTGCAACACCTTCCTCCAGCATATTGCCGTCCTCTGTTTCAAAACTGATAATAAAGGCATCACCGTCTGCTTTAGGTTCTGCCGCATATGCAAACATTGCAAACGCAGGCACAATAAATGTAATCATAAGCATAACCGCAAGCAGTATTGCCATTATTCTTGCAAATTTTTTACTGTCTTTCATTTTTCTTCCCTTTCAGTATCAATATCAGATTTAGTGTCGTGAACTATATTTCCGTCTACAAGCGTCACTATACGTTTTGCTTTTTTTGCAAGTTCATTGTCATGTGTAACCATAACAAAGGTTATATTGTTTTTTTCGGATATTTCTATAAGCATATCCATAACCTGCTCTGTTGTTTTCGAGTCCAGATTGCCTGTAGGTTCATCGGCAAAAATAACACTTGGTCTGCCGACAAACGCCCTGGCAATACCTACCCTCTGCTGCTGACCGCCGCTGAGCTCGGTCGGTTTGTGGTTCATTCGGTCCTTCATCTGCATTTCTTTAAGAATTGCACGGGCCTTTTTTTCACGTTCTTTTCTTGGCACACCCTTGAACATCAAAGGAAATGCAACATTTTCCACCGCAGTAAGTGTAGGCATAAGATTATATGCCTGAAAAATAAAGCCTATATTGTTCTGTCTGAATACAGCAAGCTTTTTTTCGTCCATTTGGGAGATATTTTCTCCGTTTATTGTCACCGAACCCTTTGTCGGCTTTTCAAGACCTGCCAGCTGATTGAGCAATGTTGATTTGCCGCTGCCGGACGTACCCACAATACAGCAGAATTCTCCTTTTTCAATTTCAAGATTTATATTGTCCAGTGCAACAACCTTTTCACCGCCAACCTTATAAACCTTTCGCAAATTCTGTACTTTTATCATAACTACCTTTTTAACAAAGCACCAATTATATTGACTGCAAATTAATAATATATTACTATTGAAACATACAATTTTTGTTTCAGATACAAAAACTATATCTTTTTTATATTATCATATCTGAAAAAATAATCAACAGATTTTAACATCTTATCCGGGAGTTGGTAAAAATTTCACTTTTATTTTACATTTTATCTGCGCTGTTTTTTATTAACGGTGCGGTTCTTGCAGTCCGCGGAAATGTCACTGTAGGCTTATATATTGTTTTTGGTTTAAGTATATGCTGTTTTGTATGGGCAAAATTTCATGTGCAGTTATGGCAGCTAACCTCCTGCGGTTTTCTGCTCTGGCTGCGCTGGATTGTGATAGCAGGCATCGCCGTCTATCTTGCTTTAATGGGGCTTATTTTATCCTATAGCTACACCGATGCAGACTATAGTGAAGATATTGTGATTGTACTGGGTGCAGGGGTAACCAACGGCAAGGTCAGCAAAGTTCTGCAGAACCGTCTTGACGCATGTATTGATTATTACCATAAAAACAGCAGCATTCACATTGTTGTGGCCGGCGGCCCTACAAGGCTTAAAGACGGCACCGAAGCTGATGCCATGGCAAAATACCTTGCCGGTCATGGTGTTCCGCAGGATATCATCATACTCGAAGACAAATCACAGTCTACCCTTGAAAACTATAAATTTACAAAACAGATTCTCGAATCCCGCAATATATGTCACAACAGCATTGTGTTTGTAACAAACGATTTTCATATCTACAGGGCAAAAAAATATGCGGAATACTGCGGTTTCGAAACCGCTCATGCTTTGAGCACAAAAACAGATTTGTTTACCTTTGTACCTGCACTTACACGTGAAGTGCTTGGAGTTATTGATATGTGGACATTTAAACTGAGATAATTTGTTTTACAGGATAAGGATTTATGTGATATAATAAATATTATCATTCAAGTACGTGAGGAACTTATAAATGTTATTTAATTCCATTGACTTTATAATATTTTTTCCGATAGTGGTGTTGGTCTATTATATAATTCCACGGAAAATAAGATATATATGGCTGCTTGTTGCAAGCTACTATTTTTATATGTCCTGGAACGCACAGTATGCTTTGCTGATACTTTTTTCGACACTTACCACCTGGGCGGCCGGTCTGGCTGTTGAAAAAGCAGAAAAACAATCATCAAAAAAAATTGCGCTTATACTATGTCTGGTTGTAAATCTCGGCATTCTTTTCACTTTTAAATATCTTAACTTTTTTATTGACTCTCTCAACGTTTTATTCGACCGTTTCGGCATTCAGATAATCGAAAACAATCTCAGCCTGCTTTTGCCTGTCGGTATCTCATTCTATACTTTCCAGGCACTTGGCTATATCATTGATGTTTACAGAGGCGAAATAAAGGCAGAAAAAAATCCAATTATGTATGCCCTGTTTGTTTCTTTCTTCCCTCAGCTTGTTGCCGGGCCTATTGAACGTTCAAAAAACCTTTTGTCTCAGGTGCAGAATCTTCACAATATAAAAGTATGGAACTACAATAATTTTACAAGCGGTTTTATTACAATGGCCTGGGGTATGTTTATCAAAATGGTTATCGCCGACAGAGTTGCTGTTGTTGTAAACACTGTTTTTGACAGTTTTTATATGTACGGAACCTTTGCCCTTGCTGCTGCCGCAATTGGATTTGCCCTGCAGATTTACTGTGACTTTATGGGCTATTCCACCATTGCCGTTGGTGCCGCAAAGATGATGGGCTTTAATCTGATGGAAAACTTCAACACTCCGTATATGGCAAAATCCATTGCCGAATTCTGGAGAAGATGGCACATTTCCTTAAGCACATGGTTCCGCGATTATGTATACATCCCTCTTGGCGGCAACAGATGTTCCAAAGCAAGAAGATATTTCAACCTTATGGTTACATTTACCGTAAGTGGTCTGTGGCACGGTGCAAACTGGACATTTTTTGTGTGGGGTGTTATTCACGGTATATATCAGATTGTAGGAGATATGACCAAAGCATTCAGGCAGAAAATATACAGCAGATACAATTTCAAAACCGGAAGTTTCAGCTTTAAGCTTGGACAGGTTCTTACCACCTTTATACTTGTAGACTTTGCCTGGATTTTCTTCCGCGCTGACTCAATTGCAATTGCTTTTGAATATATTAAAAGAATGTTTACACAGTGGGACCCATGGTCATTCTTCAATGGAGAACTCTATCAGTTGGGTCTCGGCAGATTTGAATTCAACATTCTTATCGTTTCTGTCGCAATCCTGTTCCTTGCCGAAATGATTCGTTATTTCAGAAAGCAGAGTGTTGCTGAATTTTTAAAAGAACAGTGTCTGCCTTTCAGATGGGCTGTTGTTATGGGCCTGATTCTTGCATGCATTGTTTACGGCATGTACGGTATTAATTTTGATTCAGCTCAGTTTATTTATTTCCAGTTTTAAAAAGGAATATCAATTATATGAACAAAAAAATATTTATTTTCAGGGCTGCGAAAATACTGGCTTTCTCCCTGATTTTTATATATCTTTTCAATTGTACATACAGAGTTTTATCCTGGAAAGAAGGCACCGCGCCTTATACTTCCGCCGCAACAACGCTGTATGAAGAGCTTGATGAGGATATTGTTGATGTTTTGTTTTTGGGAAGCAGCCACTGCTATTCTTCCATAAACAATGCTCAGCTTTGGGACGAACACGGCATAGGCGCATTTGACATGGTAATTTCCGGTCAGGATATTGCAAGCAGCTATTACTATATGCGCGAAGTTTTCAAAACACAATCGCCAAAACTTGTATGTGTTGAACTTTACGGTGCTACTTTTGAAAATCACGCTGTTACTGCCAACATTTATCGCAATGCTCTTTCTTTTAAATATTCCGACAATTTTGTGAATGCAGTTGATGCGATTGCACCCGAAGAAGAAAAAATGGATTATCTATTGAAATGGCCGATAATCCACACAAGATACCGCGAACTTGTTAAAGAAGATTTTATGCCTGCCTCCCCTGCCTATCTCGGCGGTAATGTATCCGAAACTGTGGTTACCGACATTGGTGATTTAACTGTTTACAGCGGCAGCGAAACCAAACCTTTGTTAAAATCCAGCGAAGAGTGGATACAGAAAATGGTTGATTTTGCAAAGGAAAACAATGCTGAAATATGCTTCTTTATTGCGCCTTACGAAACAGATGAAGACACACATAAACAGTTCCGTTATGCTGAGCAGATGCTTAAAAAGCAGAATGTTCCTGTTGTAAACTTCTTTGACAAAATTGAAGAAATCGGTCTGGATACACATACTGATTTTGCCGATGAAGGCCATACCAACCGTTATGGTGCTGAAAAGATAACAGCATATATGGGTAAGTATCTCAAAGACAATTACACTCTCCCGGACAGACGTGGTGACGAAACATATGCCCTGTGGGAAGAAAACAGCACAGCTTATGAACACAAGATAGCTGCGGAAGAACTTATCCTTTCGGAAAATATGGAAGAATATTTTGAAAATTTATCCAAGCTTGAAAACTGCACTGTTATCATAACCTCCAACGGCGACTGCACAGTTAAAGATACAGACATTTCAGGTTACTTCAGGCAGCTTGGTCTTGACCGCACTTTTGCAGTGACAGGCGGTGCCTGTATCATAAATGACGGCAATATCGATTATGTGACCAGCGAACAGAATTATTTTCATTATCAGTATGTGGATGACGGTGCTGTTGAAATAAAAGGCACTGAGGAAGGCAGTCTGATAAACTTCAACCGCGTGGAATACAAAGTTGTGGACAATGGTTTCAATGTTGTTGTTTATGACAATATCCTGCACAAAATTGTTGACTGTGTCGGATTCAACGCATCCAAAAACTTTGCGGCAAACAGAATATAAAATAAAAAAATGCAGATGAATTGTTCATCTGCATTTTTTATTTTGTCATTGATCAGTCTACATACTGGTCACAGAATTTACATCTCACGCGGCCGTTGTCGCCTTTTACAAAGATTGGCATTGTTTCGTCTTCGCTGTTTGTGATACATCTTGCGTTTTTGCATACACCGCTGTGTTCCACAACCACATCGTGGTCTTCTTCCACTTTGTTTACATCCAGCTTGCCCATACCAAGCAGAGAAAGGATAAGTGCCATACGCACATAAACACCGTTGCCTGCCTGTTCAAAATATTTTGCACGTTCGTCATCGTCAACGGCAAGTGTAATTTCGTTTACGCGTGGCAGCGGATGAAGAACAGCCATTTCTGTTTTGGCAAGTTCCATCTGTACAGGTGTAAGAATATAGCTGCCTTTAAGACGTTCGTATTCTTCGATGTCGTCAAAGCGTTCACGCTGGATACGTGTCATATACAGAATATCAAGGTTTGGCATTGCTGCGGAAAGGTCGGTAACTTCTTCAAAAGTACATTCGGATTTGGAAAGATATTCTTCAATGATGTATCTTGGAATTTCCAGTTCTTTTGGAGAGATAAACACAAAGTGGTTGCCTTTATATCTTGCAAGTGCTTTTACAAGGGAGTGCACTGTTCTGCCGTATTTAAGGTCACCGCAGAAACCGATAACCAGGTTGTCCAGTCTGCCGTGACGGCGACGGATTGTCATAAGGTCGGTAAGTGTCTGTGTAGGGTGGTGATGACCACCGTCACCTGCGTTGATGATTGGCTTTGTGCTGTACTGTGCTGCACGGAATGCTGTGCCGTCTTTTGGGTGACGCATTGCGATGATGTCTGCATAGTAATCGATAACACGGATTGTGTCTGCAACACTTTCGCCTTTTGCTGCACTGGAGCTGCTTGCGCTGGAGAAACCAAGCACCTTGCCGCCAAGGCGCATCATAGCAGATTCAAAGGAAAGACGTGTTCTTGTACTTGGTTCAAAAAACAAAGTTGCAAGAATTTTGCCGTCACATTTGTGACTGTATTTATCCATATTGTCACAGATATCGTCTGCGATATCCAGAAGTTCTTCAGTTTCCTGAACAGAGAAATAAAGTGGGTCGATTAAATGTCTCATACTGCCTCCCTGATTTTTGTAAATTTATTCACTTTTTTAATTTTACCACAAACCTGCCGATAAGTAAATTGAATAATACAAACTTTTATATATATGTGAAAGTTTGCAGAACGCACTTGACACGCAGGTCTAATAGTGTTAGACTAAAATCAGTTTAACGACATTAGACCAAACTTTAACGGAGGTTTTATATATGGAAAAATACAAACTTGGTGAAATGGAAATGGCTTTTGCCGAAATTATATGGAAAAACGCTCCCGTTACAAGCGGAGAACTGGTTAAAATATGCGAAAAAGAACTGGAATGGAAAAAGTCCACAACATATACAATGCTTAAACGCCTTTGCCAGCGTGAAATTTTTGAAAATGACGGCGGCATTGTAAAAACATTAATAACAAAAGACGAATTTAAAGCTGCACAGAGCGAAGAATTTATCGAAGAAACCTTTGGCGGTTCTTTGCCGCTTTTCCTTACCGCTTTTACAAAACGCAACAAACTGACAGCAAAGGAAATTGAGGAAATAAAAAACCTTATAGATAACTATAAGGAGGTGTGACTATGGGATTTGGGTTGACTTTAAAATTATTTTTAATCCACCTGTTTACTGAACCTTCTGTTGCCCTTGAAGGACTTGGTCACAGCATAAAAGACATTATCGAAATTTTGTATTTCTATTTTACCGAGCTCAGCCTTACCGCCTGCTATGTAATTTTGTTTATACTTGCGGCAAGGTTTCTGCTGCGAAAAGCACCTAAAATATATCCATATGCCTTGTGGGGTGTTGTATATTTTAAACTGGTATCGGTTTTTAAATTAGAATTTTTTACCCGCAGTCTGATACCGCAGCCACAGATAGACAAGATATATTATAACATCTCTCCCGATTACACGGCTTTTTACAGCACCGAAGCAGGCATTGTAAGCCAGGTAAACAGCGAATTTGTTGCACCTGTGCCTGTGGTGACACCAATATACACCCCTGCACTGATTTGGTTTGTGGTGCTTTGTGTATTACTTGCTGTTTCGGCTGTTATGTACTTTAAGGCATATTTAAAGCTTAAAAACAGCAATCCTGGCAATTTAAAAGATAATGTGTACATTTCTGATGCAATATCCACACCTTTTGTGCTTGGTATAATCCACCCTAAAATTTATCTGCCATGCGGTCTTACCGAACAGCAGCAAAACTATGTTGTCACCCACGAAAAGGTTCATATCAGACGTGGCGACCATATTATAAAGCTGTTTGCTTTTGTTGTAACCTGCATACACTGGTTTAACCCTCTTGTATGGCTTGGCTTTTTCCTTCTGGAAAAAGATATGGAGATGAGCTGTGACGAAAAGGTGCTGCAGATTTTAGGCAACGAACATAAAAAGGATTATTCCTATTGCATTTTATCCCTTGCTGCAGGAAAAAGATTTGTGCCAAAAGCATATCTTTCTTTTGGTGACAGCGATACCAAAAAACGAATTAAAAATGTGCTTGATTATAAAAAGCCTGCTGTTATCGCAAGTGTTATGACAATAATCGGTATTGTGGTGATTACTGTGGGTATGCTGGCAGACAGCGGTGTTGTGTACATACCAACCGTAGAGCCAAGCAGCAACGAAAACGGCATAGTTGAAAACAATTTTCCAAATGGATTTGACAGTTTTTTCTTTACTTTCAGCGGATACCAAACCTCTGTAGGCATACATATGCCCGAAGGCTGGAGTTTTGAAAGCAGAAACATTCAGACAAACGAGCGTCCTGAATATCTGACTTTGGATGACAGTTTCGGCGACTGCTTTGACATTTACAACAACAAAGGCGAAAATGTAGGTGCTATGGGTGTTGTTTACTACACCGAGCATATGGGTGCAGAAAATAGCCTTATGGCAATTTACGGTCCAGTTGCTCTGCCAAATATGTATAACTTTGATTTAAACGAGCATTACATTGTTGCAGACAGTGACGAAAACGGCAACTGGGAAAAGGCAACCACAAAAGTTTATCACTCGCCACAGCTTAACAGAGATTTGGGCAAAGCCGAAGTTACAACATATGGCGACGGTATTTTGGCATATAACAGAGAATGCCTTGTTTTTGTTGCAATGGAATTTAAGGAAGATTATTTCAGTGACGGCGAACTTAAATATATTGCACAGAGTTTAAGCATAAAACCAGAGAATTCTTCTTTCGGCACAGCCAGCGCCCTGCTTAATATGCATTACCGCAACAGAGAAACGGGCAGCAATTTTGATATTTCGGAATATGCGGACGAAAATGTGCTCGGCCTGTTAAAAGCAAAGGAAGAAATTGCCCGTCACCGCCTGCAGGTTTTTGGATTGGACAAACAAAGCTATCGTGTTCATGTTATTCCCTTTGAACAGGAAGAAAGCTGGATTGAAGACGAAAACAGCGCAGTGATGAAAATGCAGGTTGTACGCACATACCGATACAATACATCAAACACCGACAGCAGTTCCAGCGATGTTGTAAGCCTGCGCCTTGAGCGAAACGAAAAAGGCAATTTTGTTGTTACCGACTATCGCATTGACGGCAAAGATTTGACCTTTAGCGATATGGACGCCGATTACTGGAAAGCTGTTGCAAATGGCAGCTGTGCAGAATTTTTGGCAGAATTTGTTAGTGAATACAAGAACTTTATAAGTAATTTAAGCAGTGTGCCAATGGTTGATAAAAGCAGATTAACACCTTTCCCTGTTGTTAATCAGTGGCAGTTTTCAACAAATTGCGCAGCAACATCTTCAACAGACAAATATGTTATCACCTACTGTGATGAAAAAATATCCTGTACAACAGGCTTGCTGACAATTGAAAACAAAAATAATTTTGACATATCTGTACATCTTTTAAGCAGCAATAAAGGTGAAATTGTATTGGATGTTCCCAAAAACACATCTGCTGCTTTTGCCCTGACTGCTGACAGTGCAGAATATACTGTTGGCGTACACGCTGATGTGTCAGAGGGCACCGAAATCAATTTAACCATATACGAAAATACTCATAATTAATTGCTGTAAAAACTCCGGAGAAATTAATCACCGGAGTTTTTATGTTGTGCCAGACAGGCAATATAAAATTTATCAAATGTCTTATTGAAAATACATGTTGCCGATTATATAATATAATTAAGTACAATAAAATAATTCAAAAAAATAATTCAAAGGAGAAAATTATGAATATTATGATGAAAAAGATATTATCGTTATTTTTGGCTTTTACAATAATTTTCTCTGTTCCTCCTGTTTCTGCTTATGCCGCAGAAACAGACAGTTCTGATTTTATAATCACATCTGATAAAATTATCAACCCTATGTACCAGCAGTATGCAAATCAGGTATCTTCAAAAAAATCCAAATTACTTTCAGATGCCCCTGCTGTTTACGGTGTGATAAAGAATTTTACCGATGCCAAAAAAGCAGGCGTATATTTACGCAATCAGCTGAAAGCAAGAAATAATGAAATCTCTTTTCAGTTCACCATACCATATCACAGCAATTACGAAGACACCCTTTATGCTGCACTTGAAACAATTATAAATGAAGCCGTGCGCCACACAGGTGTTCCCAATGAAGGCGATTACATAAACTTTCAGTGGATATCCTCAGAATATGATACCGAAGGGCCATATTTACAGGATAATAACAATTACGTTTATGTTATCTGGACGTTTTATCCTCAGTATTTTTCAACTGCAGCACAGGAAAAACAGGTTAATGCCAAAGTAAACGAACTGAAAGATTACTGGCTTGACCGGCAGGGCGGATTCGATACTCACTATATGACTGTTTATGCGATTTATGAGTATATGACAGACAATATCGTTTATGATTATTTGAATGACAACAGCATGGAACCTGCTGTAAACTCTGCCTATTCAGCACTTATAAACGGCTCTTCAAACTGTCACGGATTCGCGTTGCTTTTCTACCGTATCGCACTTGAGTATGGCGTCGACTGCAGACTTATACAAAGCAATGATGATGACTACTACTGCTGGAATATCGTAAAGGTAGGTAATAAATATTACAACATTGATGCCGCCTGGGATTCTTATTTAAAACAGGATCTGGGCTATAGCGAATATGAATGGTTTTTGCTCTGCGATGACACTTTTGTCGAAAAAGGAGGCAACAGACATATCCGCTACGAAACATTTGACACTGCAGAATTCAACAGTCAGTATCCGATGAGCACAACCGATTTTGACCCGGATACATATGTGCCTGCACCGGAACTTGGAGGCGGCATTGATGCTGCAACAGGCTGCCCTTTAATCAGATGGTCTTCTATTGAAAATGTTTCCAAATATCAGGTTTACCGCTCCACAACCGGGAAAAAAGGGTCTTTTAAAGTTGTTTGCACAACATCAAAAACCCAATGGCTGGATAAAACTGTAACTCCAGGTCAGAAATACTATTACAAACTGAAAGCAATTTACAATGACGGAACTACAAGCGAGTTCAGTATGTGCGGTGTGGATACTGCTTTGCTGCCTCAGCCCAAAAATGTAACCGCAGCAAATGTGACAAGCAGCGGCAAAATCAAACTGACATGGGATAAAGTTAGTGGTGCAGTAAAATACGAAATATGGCGCTCCAGAACAGGTAAAACCGGTTCCTTTGCAAAGATTTACACAACAACAAGCACATCATATGTCAACACAAATGCCGAAAGCGGTACACTGTATTATTACAAGGTAAAGGCTGTTCATTCCAACACTGCTGCAAACAGCGAATTTTCCAAAACAGTCAGCCGCAGATGCACTCTGCCCCAGGTAACAAATATAAAAACAACAAATGTGGCAAAAAGCGGCAAAATCAAACTGACCTGGAACAAAGTAGACGGAGCCGTAAAATATGAAATATGGCGCTCCAAAACAGGCAAGGATGGCTCATTTGCAAAAATCTTCACCACAACAAATACATCCTATATCAACACATCTGCCCAAGCAGGCACCCTGTACTATTACAAAGTTAAAGCTGTGCACTCTAACAGCAATGCTAACGGACCTTTCTCCGCAATTGTTAAACAAACCTGTGACCTTGCAAAACCAGAAGTTACAATAAGTCTGAATGCCAAAGGAAAACCTACACTTAAATGGGCTAAAGTTGACGGTGCTGCCAAGTATGAAATATGGCGTTCCAAAACAGGCAAAGACAGCTCTTTCGGCAAAATTTACACCGTTGCAGGCACTGCAACAACATACACAAACAAACTTGCTGAAAAAGGCACACTGTATTATTACAAGGTGAAGGCGGTCTATACCAACACAGCCGCAAACAGTGCATTCAGCACTCCTGTTAATATCCGCTCAAAATAGGATATAACCAAAAGTGATCTGTCAATCGGACCAATATCATTAAGTTAAGCGGAAATCCAAAATATCAACTTGATATAATAAAGAAAAATGTCATTCTGAGCGAAGCGAAGAATCTCTTTGTCTGTTCAAACCGAGAGATTCTTCGGAATTAAAATTCCTCAGAATGACATTCTTTGTTATCTTAATGACACTGTCAATCGGGCAGGTCCTTTTGTATACTTTTCTCTGTTTTGCTTAATATTTTGTGAAAAAATTGTGAACAATTCAATTGAAAATCCGTGTTGATTGGGTATATAATATAATATGTAATAAATTATATTTAAGGAGAAAGTTATGAATAATTTATTTAAAAGACTTTTATCTTGTTTTTTGATTCTGACTTTTGTCTTCACTTCAGTGCCGTTTGCGGCATTTGCTGATGAAACAAACAAAGAATTTTCTGTTTATCAGACAGAAACTCAGACAGCTGCAGCTGCAAAAGACGAAGTGGTTTTCGAACCATTTTATGACTTTAACCCTGCATACTGCAAGGATGAGGCTTCTGCTATAGCAAGCTTTGCCAATGCTGAAACTGTTAAAGCCCAGGCACCGGCTGTAAATGCTTACAACCGTTTTACCAACAGTAAAGCTGCATATAATTATATCACTGACTGTATGGTAAACCGTGATTCAACCATTACTCTGTATCTTTCTGATATTGACCTTTATTACGATGTTATAGATACTATCAGTTTCCAGGATAATGTTTTTAAACACACCGGTGTTCCTGATGAAGGCGACTATCTGAAATGGAACTGGCATTCATACTCCGGTAAAGGCGCTTATTACGGAAATGATATTCAGTTAACATATTATATGAACTATCGTTCAACAGCTGCACAGGAACGTGAAGTAACTGCAAAAGTTAACTCACTCGTTAATACTTTTGCCAAAGAACCAAACAATTACAGAAAACTTCTGGCTGCATACCACTGGATGAATGCCAATATTATGTATGTGCCTGATTATGAATATGACAATTCTTATCATCATTCCACACATTCTGCAATAACAGGCAAAACTGTTTGTCAGGGTTATTCATCTTTGTTCTACCGCATCGCCCTTGAACTTGGCATAGATTGCCGAGTAGTTGCAGGCGAAGCTCCTGGCGGCGCACACGGCTGGAATATTGTTCAGCTTGGCAATAAATATTATCATGTTGATGCAACATGGGATGACAACAGCGCCCCTGGTTATTACAGTTATTTCTTGCGCAGCAGAAGTTATTTTGATGATGCTCATTGGAGATGGGCTGAATATGATACTGCTGCTTTCAACAAACAGTATCCATCTGCTACATCAGACTTTAATCCAAGCGATTATATCCCATCCCCATCATTAACTGTTAAAGCCAATGCTTCCGGCAACCCTAAACTTACATGGACAACACTTAAAAATGCTTCCAAATATCAGATTTATCGTTCCAAAACAGGCAAAGCCGGTTCTTACGGCTTAGTAAAAACAGTTACAAGCGGCACTACATGGACAGACACAAATATCACAAAAGGCCAGAAATATTACTATAAAGTAAGAGCTGTTTATACAAATGGTCTCAACAGTGAATACAGTGCTGTCAGAACAATCACTGCAAAACTTGCAGCACCAACAAATGTAACTATTAACAATGTTGCCACAAGCGGTAAAATTAAGCTGACATGGAACAAGGTTAGCGGTGCAACAAAATACGAAATCTGGCGTTCCAAAACAGGTAAAGATGGTTCCTTTGGCAAAATTTACACAACCTCCAACACTTATTACACAAACACAAATGCTGAAGCAGGCACAAAATACTACTACAAGGTTAAAGCTGTAAACGGCAACTCTGCAGCAGCAAGCAATTTCTCTACAGTAAAAAGTCTGAGATGCGACCTTGCACAGGTTAAAAATGTAACTGTAAAGAACGATTTAGCCAGCGGCAAACCAAAAATCACCTGGGATGCTGTAAACGGTGCAGCAAAATACGAAGTTTACCGTTCTACAACAGGTAAAGACGGTTCCTTCAAATTCCTTGTTTCCACAACATCAACAAGTCTTATAAACAAAAATGCAGTAGCAGGCAAAGGTTATTACTACAAAGTAAAAGCTGTTCACTCCAACTCTGATGCAAATGGTGTATTTTCTGCAGTAAGCAGCCGCATTTTATGTGACCTTGCAAGACCTGATGTAACAATCAGCCTTAACGCAAAAGGCAAACCAATGCTTAAATGGACACCAGTTGATGGCGTAGTTAAATACGAAATTTACCGCTCCACAACAAACAAAGCTGATTCATTTAAAAAGATTTACGAAGTTGCAGGAACAGCAAAATCCTACACAAACTCAAAAGCAACTAAAGGTGTAACTTATTACTACAAAGTAAAAGCTGTACATACAAATACAAACGCAAACAGTGCATTCAGCTTGGTTAAAACAATCAAATCCAAATAATTTATAACAAAAAAGAATCCACCAAATTGGTGGATTCTTTTTATTTAAGTGTTATTTGTTCAGATATTCAAGCAAAGCCGTACAGCCTTTTAAAATATCGCTGTAGGTTGTTTCAAAATCTCCTGTGTACCATGGGTCTGCCACATCTGCTTCTGTGCCTGTAAATGACATCAGCTTGCATATTTTATTCTGCGGGTCAGAAGGAATAATCCTTTTTATATTACGCATATTATTGCTGTCCATACAAATCAGAATATCAAATTTATCATAGTCCTCTTTTGTAACCTGACGGGCACGTTTGCCTTCACAGGATATCCCATGTTTTGCAAGTTCACGTTTTGCAGGCGGATACACAGGATTGCCTGTCCCGTTCCATATTTCCTCAGTGCTTGTTGCACAGGATTCTATGTAAAAATCGTCCGCCATTCCCCTTTTTGCTACCATATCTTTAAATATAAACTCAGCCATCGGACTTCGGCAGATGTTGCCGTGACACACAAACAATACTTTTTTCATACAATTAACCTCTGTTTTATATTATTTATTCAAACAAAATTTATTAATTCCGTAAGCTACACCGTCCTCGTCATTGGACAAAGTTATAAAGTCTGCTACAGCTTTAATTTCATCACAGGCATTTGACATTGCAATGCCTGTGCCTGCAGCTTTAATCATAGAAATATCATTCTGTGCATCTCCAAAAGAAACTGTGCATTCTCTTGCTACACCAAGATAATCTGCAAGTGCCCAAAGAGCTTCGCCTTTATTTGCACGGATATTATTTATCTCGATGTTATTCTTTGCTGTTACTGAAAGAACAATGTTGTCGAATTTTTCAGGCAACATATTCATCAATTCTTTATGTACATCCACATCATATGTAACAAACTGTGTTTTTTGTATATCCTGCTTTCTCTCTGCAAGAAAAGCTTTGAGTTCATTTACCGGTCTGCGCAGTTCCTTAAGCATTTTACGGTACTGTGCATCATCTGTCATTTCGTCAATTTTTTCTTTCATAGATGCAGTCATAAACGACTCTCCGCCCTGATAGCAATCATAAATCAGCGGGTAATTATCCATATACTCCATCATCTCTATTGCCTGAGTATATGGAATTTCTGCTTTATATATTATTTCACCGCTTGAAAGGTCAGCAACCTCTGCACCGTTTACTGTTATTGCAAAATGTATAAACGGAAGTTCCCTTACAATCTGCGGTATTGCGCCATAAAAACGGCCTGTTGTAGGCACAATTGCCCACCCTTCCCTGTCGGCATGTTCCAGAACAGCTCTGTTGACCGGAGACAATTTTTTATCACTGTCCAGAAGTGTGCCGTCAAGGTCAAGAGCAATAATGCCTTTATATCTGTTATCCATATAGTATTTCCTTTCCGGTTCTATATAAATTCTTTATTACAAACCTATTCTATCTTTTTTTCTTACCTTAGCGATTCTCGCTATGAACAAGGTCATAAGCAATGTCCAGGAAATTCCCTCTGCATAAGCAATAACCATATTGCCAAAGACACCTTTAAGTGCAAAAGATGCAGCTATTCTTGCTGACAGAGCAACAACACCAATTATGCTGGAATAAAGCACCCCGCCCAGCCCCTCAACATAACCACGGCAGGCCATTGCTATACCATATATCACATAAAACTGTGCAAGCGATCTGAAAAAACCTGTACCTATTGCAACAACTTCCTCCCCTGCTCCGAACAGTGCAATCATTTTACCGCCGAACAATACAATAACCGCTGTCAGGAGAAGCGAAACAATAATCATCATTCCTGTACCAGCAGTAAGAACTTTCCAGGCTTTCTTTTTATCCCCGGCACCATAATTCTGTGCTACAAGTGTGGATATGCCCGAACCAAGATTTATAACCGGAAGCAGCACAATGCAGTCTACTCTATATGCTGTGGTTATTGCCGCAACCGTAGCCGTACCAAAACCATTCATAAATCCCTGCAAAATCATATTGCCAAATGAATTTATGCAGGATTGCAGCATAGGCGGAACACCAAAAGCCATACTTCTTGCAACAAGATTTTTGTGGAACATCTCTGTTCCGATTTTGAAATTCAGAATTGTATGTTTTTTTACAGCATAAATTACTATAAAAACCGTCATCGCAGACTGTGCAATAACTGTGGCAAGTGCCGCACCTTTTACTCCCCAGCCAAAAACAGCAACAAAAACAATATCAAGCACAGCATTGACTGCTGAGGAAACCAGCACGGCCAGAAACGGTGCCCGGCTGTCTCCTACCGATCTTATAGTTGCAGCATATAAATTGTATACTGCCAGAAACGGTACTCCTGCAGAAATAATCTGCAGATAATCTTTTGCCCAGCTGAATATATCCTGCGGTGTATCCATAATGGCCAGAACATACGGAGATGCTGTTATAGCAACAACTGCAATAACAATAGCTGCTATGCCTGTGATGATAATAAAAGTGGACAGAATTTTGCTGATATCATCTGTCTGCCCGCTGCCGAATTTTTGTGCTGTATATATAGCAAGACCTGTTGTGAACCCCGTTATAAGCATTACATAAAAGCTGTTTATAGAACTAACCG
The DNA here is from genome assembly GCA_017505635.1 of Oscillospiraceae bacterium. GTDB lineage: Bacteria > Bacillota > Clostridia > Oscillospirales > Ruminococcaceae > RGIG3102. Next base: position 27,163 of record JAFVOU010000021.1, read on the forward strand.
AACCTATTGCTGCAAGGGCCTTTTCGCCTATTACATTGCCTACTATAAAAGCATCCACCCAGTTGTAAAGTTGCTGCAGAATACCGCTCAATACCAGCGGGGTGCAGAATTTTACAAGGGCAACCACCATATTTTCATGATCTGATTTTGTATGTATCATTATAGAATCCCTTTATTTATTACAGATATAATTATTATACGTCACCCAAACAAAATAGTAAAATATATTTAACAGATATATTAAATTGATTTTTTCTGCCTTAAAATATATAATAACTGTATTGACTTGAAAATTTGGAGATAAATAATGAATAACAGACTTGAAAAGCAGATTATAATTCCTATAAGCCAGTGCGACAACAAATCAAATCTTAATATTACAGGTATTTTTAATATTTTTATGGACCTCGCAACCGAACACGGTGATGAAATCGGTGTAGGAATGGATAAACTGGCTGAAAAAGGCTTGTTCTGGGTAGCCTCCAAAACAAAAATTAAAATCAACAGCAAGCCATCTATGCTGGACAAGGTTTTTGCTGCTACCTGGCCGGAAACTCCAAACAGAATAAGATGCAACAGATATTACTACATAAAAAATGACCGTCAGATGCTTGTTGAAGGCAAAACCGAATGGATAATGGTTGATATGGCAAGCGGACGTCCTTCAAAAATTGAAGGTGTGTATCCTGAAGGTTTTGAACACTGCCCTGATGTGGTTTGTGACGAACCTTTCAGCCGCCTTGGCACACACTTTGAGGAATGTGAAAAACTTGCAGAATACACTGTGTGTTCCACCGATATAGATATAAGCCAGCATATGAACAATGTGGCATATATCCGTGCTGTTCTGGGGGCTTTCAGCACAAAGGAAATTGAACAGATGAACATAAAGGAAATTGAAGTTGCCTACCGCACACAGTGCTATGAGGGAGAAACTCTTGATTTCTTTATAAAAAATGAAGAAAACTGCCGTGAAATAGGTATTATCAAAAAAGACGGTACAGTGGCATGTGTCGTGCGCATTGTATGCGGTTAAAACAGCATAACAAAACCACAGCGATAACCTTTTTTTAAGTTCATCACTGTGGTTTTTATTCTAAATTTTTTCCTGCTTCACAAGTGCATTGTATATTTGCGGATATTCACGTTTAAGACTGATAATCTTTCCTTCTTTATTAATAAAACAGTGTTCTGATGCAGCCTCACATACAACAGTACTGTCCGGCTTTTTCATGCAATAGCGTATTTTAAGCTTTACTCCCTTAAATTCTTCTACCCATACATCAATATGTACTTCATCCGCAAAGGTTGTTGTGCTTTTATATCTGCATTCCACTGCTGTTACGGGAGAAATTATACCCATAGCCTCAATTTCTTCATATCCCAAGCCAATGCTTTTTAAAAAGTCTATGCGGGCTTCTTCCATCCAGCGTATATAATTTGAATGGTGGGTAATGCCCATTCTGTCAGTTTCGTAATAGTGAACCTTGTGAGTATACATATCTGTTTTTCCTTTATTTTAATAATATTTTTTTATATTGTATCATATTTTTATCCCGGTTTATATAACAAAAGATGCTTTTAAAAAATTATATTTTATACTATCTTTCATTGTTTTAATCCTCACTTAAAACTATAATTAATTTAACAGTTTTTTACAAATTATTGTAAACATTTTTATGATTTTGTATCTGCACACAAATTTATGCAAAATCATTATTTATTTTTTTACATTGTTTTGTCGAATTTTGTCGAATATGTTGCAAGATATCACAAGATATGCTACCATAAAAATGGTTTATAAAAGGCTGTTAAATAACACTTTTGGAGATTATTTAACATGAAAAACAAAAATTTGAAAATTCTGTTCAGCGAACAAAATCCTGAACAAATGTCCGCAATCAAACGATTTTTTAACGAAAACAATATCCAGGTCTTTTTCTGCGCAAAAGACGGAAAAGAAGTGCTTCGTGCAATTGAACAGGTAAATCCCGACGTGATTGTTGTTGACGTATTTTTGTCATCAATGGATGCTGTAAGTGTGAGAAAAGCCTGTGACAGCATGAAAAACTGTCCCGAACTGTTTTTTGCTACAGGTTCTTTTGACAGTGAAAAGGTTGCTTTTCAGATTATGGAAGCAGGCTTTAGTTTCTATTTCCTCAAACCATATGATTATTCCTGTCTGCTCAAGCACATTGAAAATCATATGGGTACTATGTCAGACATACAGTACGATGAAACTGAACTTGAAGTTAATGTCAGCGAAACTCTGCACAATCTGGGTGTACCTGCCCATATCAAGGGCTATCATTTCCTGCGTCAGGCTATAGTTATGGTTATCAAAGACCCCGACCTGATGTCTCTGGTTACAAAGCGCCTTTATCCTGATGTTGCAGAACTTAACAAAACCACAGCAAGCAGAGTGGAACGCGCTATCCGCCACGCCATAGAAGTTGCATGGGACCGTGGTAATGTTGAAGTTATGAACGATTATTTTGGCTATACTATCAACAATATGCGCGGCAAACCAACCAACAGCGAATTTATCGCTATGGTAAGCGACCGTATGCGCCTTGCCATGCGCAAGTCACGTTACAGCTGATTTGCTGTATAAAAGGAGATTTAAATGAACAATATTCCATCCATCAACGACTGGCTTAAAGAAGCTAAAAATGACCCGTCCGCTGCAAACATAGGCATGTACCTTGTGCATAACGGTGTAGTTCGCGAAAGCGCCAAAGCAAAAGTGCGCTATAACGAAGAAAACACCAAACCTGTCAAAGGTATGTTTTTCAGCTATAATAAAGAAAAGCTGGATGAGGTTTTGAAGGAAGGATATTCCCTGCCCGGTATATATTACATTAAGGCGTGGCTTAACGAAGGCGAATTAAAAGTTGGCGACGATATTATGTATGTGCTTATCGGTGGTGATATCCGCCCTAATGTCGTGGATGCTTTGCAGCATATAGTTGGACGCATAAAAAACGAATGTGTTGAAGAAACAGAAATATATTAAAAAAGCGGCAGTGTAAAACTGCCGTATTTTTTTGCAGATATATATTTTTTGATAAGTAGATATATACAATTCTACTCTACCCTGCAAACTTGTGGATTACTGGGATTTGTGATAATATGTAAACAGAATGAAAAATTTGAACAGGGCGAATAGATGGATTACTTGAATTTGGTGGAGGTTTTTATGAGTGATTTCAGTATAAGAGAGATGGATTCAACAAAAGAATTTGATGGCATTGCTTCTGTTTATGTTAAAGGCAGACCAACTTATGCAGAAAAGTTTATTGATGATTTGTACAATAAATTAGGGATAACAACAGCGTCTATAGTAGCAGATATCGGTTCGGGAACAGGTAAGTTTGCAGAACAAATCATTAAAAAAGGTTCTTTTGTATATTGTGTTGAGCCAAATGATGATATGCGAAATCAATCCATCAAAGTATTAGAGAAATATAGTAATAAACAGTGTATAGCAGGTGGTGCAGAAAATACGGGTTTAAAAGAGCACTCTGTTGATTACATAACAACAGCACAGGCTTTTCATTGGTTTAATGTTAAATTATTTAAAAATGAATGTATTAGAATTCTTAAACCAAACGGAAAAGTTTTCCTTATATGGAATTTAAGAGATAACAGTTCTGAAATGACTCGAAGATGTTTTGATATATATAAAAAATATTGTCCCAAATTTAAAGGGTTTGGGGGAGGAATACAAAAAGATGATATTAGAATAAAGGAGTTTTTTACTGGTAAGTACGAATATTTAGAATATGAAAATCCGCTGTTTTATGACAAAGAGACATTTATCAGTAGAAGTTTATCTGGTTCATATTCATTAAAATCAAACGATGAAGGATTTGATGAATATGTTACAGAGTTAAGAGAATTGTTTGATGAGTATGCTGTTGATGGTATTATTTCCATGCCAAATAAAACTGTAGTATATATGGGTGCAATCAAAGAATAATTTTTTAGACAGTAAATTTCGGTTTGTCGGTGCGACAAATCCCAATTTTCCAAACAATTTATAAATTTAAACTGTCATACTGAGCAAAGCGAAGTATCTCTCTGTCTGCTCAAAATAATGTCTGTTCAAACCGGGAGATTCTTCGGCTAAAGCCTCAGAATGACATAAATTTCGATTTGAGAACAGTTAACCTGAAAATTTTATACATAACAAAAAAAAGCCAAGCTGTATTTTTCAGCTTGGCTTTTTTTGTTTTATGATACTAAATTATTTGGATTTTTATTAAGCATTAACTGCAGCAAGAAGAGCATCAACCTTGTCTCTTTCTTCCCATTTAACGCCAAGGTCTTCGCGGCCGATGTGGCCATAAGCTGCAAGTTTGCGGTAGATTGGTTTGCGAAGGTCAAGAGTTTTGATGATTTCCTGTGGACGAAGGTCAAATACCTTGCTTACTGCTTCGGAGATTTTTTCTTCAGGAACTGTGTTTGTGCCGAATGTATCAACAAGCACAGAAACAGGTTCTGCAACACCGATAGCATAGGCAATCTGAACTTCGCATTTTTTTGCAAGGCCTGCTGCTACGATGTTTTTAGCAACATATCTTGCAGCGTAAGCAGCACTGCGGTCAACTTTTGTAGGGTCTTTGCCGCTGAATGCACCGCCGCCGTGACGTGCATAACCGCCGTATGTGTCAACGATGATTTTTCTGCCTGTAAGACCGGAGTCACCCTGTGGACCGCCTACAACAAAACGGCCTGTAGGGTTGATGTGGTATTTTGTATTTTCATCAAGAAGATTTGCAGGAATAATTGGTTTGATAACATATTCCATCATATCTACCTTAATCTGTTCCAGTGTTGCTTCAGGTGCATGCTGTGTGGAAAGAACAACAGTGTCAACTCTTGTTGGAACACCGTCGTTGTATTCTACAGTTACCTGTGTTTTGCCGTCCGGACGAAGATAGTCAACAACACCTGTTTTTCTCACTTCTGCAAGACGTTTGGAAAGTTTGTGTGCAAGGGAAATTGGCATTGGCATAAGTTCTTCTGTTTCGTCACATGCATAGCCAAACATCATACCCTGGTCGCCTGCACCGCCAACAGTGTCGTTAGCACCCATAGCAATGTCAGGAGACTGTTCGTCAATAGCTGTAAGAACTGCAACTGTTTCGCTGTCAAAGCCGAATTTTGCACGTGTGTAGCCGATTTCTTCAACTACTTTTCTTGCAATTTTTGGAAAGTCAACATAACAGCTTGTTGTAATTTCGCCCATACAGAAAACCATACCTGTTGTCACGCTTGTTTCGCATGCAACACGGCCGTTAGGGTCTTTTTCAAGAATAGCGTCAAGAACTGCATCAGAAATCTGGTCAGCAATTTTATCCGGATGACCTTCTGTTACAGATTCGGATGTAAATAACATTTTTGCCATAATTTGTACTCCTTTTTCAATGTAATATATTGAGAACTTAACTTTTTAAACAAATAAAATGCTCACAGGCAAAAACCTGTGAGCTATAAATACTTATCTCTCGGTTTTTTACCGTTGGATTTAGCACCTTGCATATGCAGGTTGCCGGGCTTCGCAGGGCCAATTCCCTCTGCCGCTCTTAATAAGTTAAATTCAATTTTCAAGTAATATTATATGTGACAATATACAACTTGTCAACAATATTTTTAGTGATTTTTACCACGAAGTATTGGTGCCAATGGTTTGTATATAAACATTGTAATAACCACACTCAACATACCTTTGATAAATGTGTAAGGCATATTGAACCATATAAGTGCATCAAGCAATGTTTCCACATTAGGGTTAATTGCCTGATAAGCACCCAGAATTGCTTCCATTGGAGCCATAAGATTTGAATAAACCGGATAAACAACAAAGTAGTTTGTGAATACTGACAGCACCGCCATTGTTGCCGCACCTACCACAGAAGCAATAATTGCACCTTTTTTTGTGCGCATCTTCTGATAGATAAAACCTGCAGGTGCCACAAACATACTGCCAAGGAGAAAGTTGGAAATTTCACCAACGCCGCCTGTTGTTGTAAAGAATACATTGATAAGGTTTTTAATAAGACATACTGTAACGCCAGCCACAGGACCAAATGTAAAGGATGCAATCAATGCAGGAAGTTCGGATAAATCCATTTTGATAAAACTTGGCATAAGCGGCACGTTAAAGCTGAAAAACATCAGCACTGTGGATACTGCTGCAAGCATTGCAACAGATGTAAGTTTTCTTGTGTTTGTTCTTTTCATTTTTTTACCTCCATAATTTGAGGTCTGTTTTCGAGTGTAGCTTGTGTATAAAAACAAAACCCTGACTGCATTATGCAATCAGGGCGTAAAATCAACATAAGCTGGTTTCTTTCATCCGGACTGTACCGTCGGCTCTGGAATTTCACCAGATCAGCGCTGAAAAGCGGTCGTGGGCTATACCACCGGTGAGGAATTGCACCTCGCCCTGAAACAGACTTTCTGTTAATATAATACCATTTTGTATACTGTTGTCAACAGCTTTATATACATTTGTTTTGTGAAAAACAGAGTTTTTTATTGATATATGGCTGTTTTACTGATAAAATAACTTTGATTAATCTATGCGAGGTGTTTTATGAATAAAATTGACGAAATCTATTTTAAAATATTCGATGCCCCTACCCTGCCCGATTTGCTTATTGGTCTTGTAAGTGCTGTTCTGGTTTTTGCAGCATTTAAGATTGTTGCAAAGGTTATCAGCGGCAAAGCAAATTTTATTGCGCAGAAAATCTTCAAGATTAAAAGCGAAGAAATTGAACAAGCTGTTGTTGCAACAATAACAAAACCTATCAACAATTTTATTACCATTACAGGTATTGTAGCAGCTGTTATGCTTGTTCCTTTCAGTGCTGTAACCGGTGCTGCTGTTGACGCTTTTGCTGTAAAAGTATATCGCCTTGTAGTTATTGCTATGCTTGGTATGCTTGCATCCAATGCTGTTGGCAATATTCCGCTTTATTCTAAAAGATTCAGCGAAAGCGAAAACCAGACATTACTGCAGTTTTTTATTAAAATTGCAAAGGCTATAGTAATTTTCCTTACTGCAGCTGTTATTCTTAAAGAAGTTGGTTTTGATGTTACTGGTCTTATCACAAGCCTTGGTCTTGGCGGTGTTGTCCTTGCTCTGGCTGCACAGGATACCGCAAGCAATCTTTTTTCCGGTGTTGTGATACTGTTTGACAAACCTTTTGCCGTTGGCGACTGGATAAGCGTTGGTGGTATGGAAGGTGTTGTAGAAGAAATGAGTTTCCGCAGCTGCCGTATAAGAACATTCGATAATGCTCTTATCTCTGTTCCAAACTCCAAACTCGGTGGCGACAGTGTTACAAACTGGACAAAGATGAGTGTGAGAAAAACAAGAATTACAATTGGTCTTGTGTACGGAACAAAAAAAGAAACATTGCAGAAAGTATGTGACGAAATCAAAGCAAACCTTGCAAAATACGAAAGTATCCAACAGGACAACATTATGGTGTGGTTTGACAACTTTAATGCCTCCAGTCTTGATGTTGTAATACAGTACCATACATATCTGACTGGTGCTGCTGATTATTTTGCACTTAAAGAAGAAATTCAGTATATGATTATGGATGTTGTTGAATCAAACAGCACTGACTTTGCATTCAATACACAGACTATCATCGTGGAAAACAATTAAATATTTAATCCGGAAACATAAAAGGTATGGTCATAACCATACCTTTTGTTTTTGTTATTTGTTGAAACCTACTACACCAAATGCACCTTTACCGCCGTGGCAGGTAATTACGCAGCCTGTTTTCATCCATATAATATTCTTGTACCCTTCTGCTTTTGCCGCATTTTCTGTTATTTCTTTAAGTTCATCTGTGAAACCCGACGTCCATATAAGATATAATTTCTCCTTATCAAGACTGTATTTTTCGCTATGTTCTTTAATCAGCTGTGGGATAACACGGTTAAAGGAACCGCGGTATTTCTTTTTTGCCATAAGATATCCGTTTTCTATTTCGATGCAAGGATGTAGACCGATAAGATTGCCAATAAGTGCTGCAACATTGCTTACCCTGCCGCCGGCGCGGAGATAGTCCAGATTTTCGGGAATAAAAGCCATATGCACTTTTTCCATAAGATTGTCAGCAAACTGCACAGCATCTTCAATCTTTGCATCAGGATTATTTTCAAGAAATTCTGCAATTTCCACAACAAACGCACACTGCCCTACCGAAACCTGCTTTGTATCATAGCATGTGATATAATTGCGGTTTTCGCTTGCTATAACACAGCTGTGATAAGAACAGGTTGTAACAGCAGAATATGCAAGATAGAATATATGCTTGTCGGGATGCTCTGCATGAATTTTATCGAGGATAATTTCAAAATCTTCAGGTGTGGAACCGCTTGTCTTTGGCACCTTGCCTGTTTTTTCGTAATATTCACATACCTGTTCCGGTGGAAAAGTGCCGTCATCAAGGGTTATATCCCCCATCTGTACATGCATCGGGACAATATAAATACCATATTTCCCGGCAATTTCCGGTGTAATATCAGACCCTGTTTCGGCAAGCAGCACAATATTTTTATTCATTAGGTTACCTCTCATATATCAAAATGTTTTCACATATATTTTAATATGGTTTTAAAAACCATATACAAAGTATATCATAACCATTTGATTATGTAAACAAAATTATTTAAAACATATAAAAATTATACCCTGTACGGAACAATTAATTCCATACAGGGTATTTTTATTAGCAATTTTATATTAGTAACCCATTGGGTTCATGCCCTGAGCTGCAGGGTCTGGTGTTTTTTCAGGTTCATCTGCAACGAGGGATTCTGTTGTAAGAACCATTGCTGCTACGGATGTTGCATTCTGAAGTGCGGAGCGTGTAACCTTAGTTGGGTCAACAATACCTTCTGCAATCATATCGCAGTAAACTTCTGTCTGTGCATTGTAACCGTAGTTAACTTTACCGGAAGTGATAATTTTGTCGATGATAACGCTGCCTTCAAGACCTGCATTTGCGGCAATCTGGCGTACAGGTTCTTCAAGTGCACGAAGCACAATTTTTGCACCTGTTTTTTCATCGCCTTCAAGTTCTTCTGCCATAGCTTTAACTGCAGGAATAGCATTGATAAGCGCTGTGCCGCCGCCTGCAACAATGCCTTCTTCAACTGCTGCTTTTGTTGCTGCAAGAGCATCTTCCATACGCAGTTTCTTTTCTTTCATTTCAACTTCTGTAGCTGCACCAACCTTGAGAACTGCTACACCGCCTGCAATTTTTGCAATGCGTTCCTGAAGTTTTTCGCGGTCAAAATCAGATGTTGTAACTTCCATCTGGCTGCGAAGCTGCATAACACGAGCCTGAATATCTTCTTTTTCGCCTGCACCATCGATGATTGTTGTTGTTTCTTTTGTAATTTTAACCTGTCTTGCACGGCCAAGCATTTCGAGTGTTGCTTCTTTAAGTTCATAACCCAGTTCTTCACTGATAACAACACCGCCTGTGAGGCATGCAATATCCTGCAGCATTTCTTTTCTTCTGTCACCAAAGCCAGGTGCTTTAACTGCAACAGATGTGAACACACCACGAAGTTTGTTTACGATAAGTGTATTGAGTGCTTCACCTTCGATATCTTCTGCAACGATAACAAGTTTTCTGCCTGCCTGAATAAGTTCTTCAAGTACAGGAAGGATTTCCTGAATAGATGTGATTTTTTTATCTGTAATAAGGATAAGAGCATCATCGATAACAGCTTCCATTTTTTCTGTATCTGTTACCATATATGGTGTGATGTAGCCGCGTTCAAACTGCATACCTTCAACAACTTCGCTGTATGTTTCTGCTGTTCTGGATTCTTCGATTGTGATAACGCCTTCTTTGCCTACTTTTTCCATTGTTTCAGCAATAAGTCTGCCAACGTAATTGTCCTGTGCAGATACTGTTGCAACTCTTTCGATATCATCGGAACCGCTTACCTGCTGGCTGTTTGCAACGATTGCTTTTGTTGCAGCTTCACATGCTTTCGCCATACCACGGCGGATATCCATTGGGTTTGCACCTGCTGCAACGTTTTTCATGCCTTCTCTTACAAGGCTCTGTGCAAGAACTGTTGCTGTTGTTGTGCCGTCACCTGCAGCATCATTTGTTTTTGTTGCAACTTCACGAAGCATCTGTGCACCGAGGTTTTCCAGCGGGTCTGCAAGTTCAATTTCCTTTGCAATTGTAACACCGTCGTTTGTTACGAGAGGTGAACCGAATTTTCTTTCAAGAACTACGTTTCTGCCTTTAGGGCCAAGTGTGATTTTAACTGTATCGGCAAGGGCGTCAATACCTTTCTGAAGGCTTTCGCGTGCTTCCTGACCGTAAACTATTCTTTTTGCCATTAGTGTTTTCTCCCTTTAATTATTCAACAATTGCAAGAATTTCCTGCTGTGAAACAATTGTGTATTCTTTTTTATCCATTTCAACATGTGTGCCTGCAAATTTTGCAACAAGAACCTTGTCGCCAACCTTTACAAGCATTGGCTGTTTTTCACCATCAACAACTGCGCCGTCGCCAACTGCGATAACTTCCATAAAGTCCGGTGTTTCCTGTGCTGCCGCAAGGATAAGACCGCTTTTTGTTGTTTCTTTTTTCTCAGGTTTTTTAAGAACAACCTTGTCAAATAATGGTTTAATAGTCATTGTTATATTTCTCCTTTGGGTTTATATTAAACAATTTTTATAATCTTTTAAGTGCAGGAATAACAACCTTTAAGGTTGAGCCTGTTATAATACCCATTGCCACAGCAGAAACTGTTAGAACAGGCAAATATGCCAGTGGTGCCGCATTTGCAAACATAACAGAAAATGCCGCAAGCTGACCAATGTTATGAAAAAGTGCACCAAACACGGAAAGTGTGTGGTAGTTAATCTTTTCTCCGAAAAGCTTTTTGAGCAGGTACATAACTGTTATGGAAAAAATGCCGCCTGTAAAACTGAGCACACCTGCTGTAAAGCCTCTTGTAAGAAAAGCAAAAAAGCCTTTAAGTGCAGAAATCTGAAATGCACTGCTGTATCCCATATACACCATACAGTACATAACAACAATATTGCCCAGACCAAGCTTTACACCGGGTGGCAAAGCAAACATAGGGGCAACAAGACTTTCCACAAAAGACAGAACAATAGCCAAAGCAAAAAGCATTGCCATTGTTGTAAGCTTTCTGGTTTTATTTTTTGCCATTAATATTACCTCTGTACAATTAATATTATTCACTGCTTTGTGTAAAATTTGTAAATTATGCGTGATTGTTTAGTGAATTTTACCAAATATGCTATTTTTTCACATAATACCGCATTATCATAATTTTAAGTTATGTTTTAAGTAATGTCAATAATATTTTATTCATAGCCCCATGTACTTTTATTTATCATATAATGTAAATTTTTTGTAAACATATTTCTGCAAAAATTGACAAATAAATATGTATTATATATAATATGCAAAGCATCAGCCTGACTGGTGCAATATTTTTACAGAAAAACTGCAAATATTTTATAGAGAATAAAAGGATGTATCTTATGAAAAAGCTTATAAAGATTCTGTGCATCGCTGTTCTTTGTCTTTTTGCTTTTACAGCTTGTTCTGAAAGCTCATTCACAAATCTTAAAGACGGCGAATACCGCGCAGAATATAAAAACTTTGATGCATACGGCTGGAAGGATTTTATCGAAGTTACAGTTGTTGACGGAGAAATCAGCCAGCTTGTGTACGATGCTGTAAGTATCGAAGACGGCAGTCTTAAAAGCGAAGATGAAGCCTATAAACAGCAGATGGAACCTATTGTTGGTACATATCCTGCAAAATATTCCAAAGACCTTATCAATCAGTTTATGGAAAACAACACTGTAAGTGCTGTTGATATCGTTGCAGGTGCTACACAGGCAACAGGCAGCTTTAAAACTCTGCTTACAAACATTGCACCAAATCTTGCAAGCGGTAACACCGAAACCGTGCTTGTTGATGACTTTGTTGTCGAAAAGTAAAAAATAGGTGAAATTTTGTCAAATAGATTGACTATGCTTTTTATTATGGTATCATAATAAAGCCAAACGGTTAAAAAAATTTAGGAGTAAAAAAATGAAAAAAGTATTGTCTATTATCATGGCAGGCGTTCTCTCTCTCGGTATGCTTACAGCATGCGGCGGCGGTGAAGAAACAGCCAGCTATGATGTAAATGAAGTTTTGAATACAATTACAACAGCAGTGCCAATTGCAATGCCTGGTGAAATTCCAGAAAGCGAACTTGAAGTAATCATGGGCCTTTCCGCTGATGACTATGTAAACTATGCAGGTCAGATGTGTATGGCAATGGTTTCCGCAGACAGAGTTGTTGTTATTGAAGCTGCTGAAGGCAAAATTGATGCAGTTACAGCTGCATTGGAATCCTTCAAACAGAGCGCTATTGCACAGTTTGAACTTTATCTCCCTGACCAGTACGAAAAAGCAAAAGCAGGCAGAATTGTTGTAAAAGGCAACTATGCTGTTCTTGTTATCGCAGGTGACAACGAAGTTATCGCAAACCAGGGTGTTGAAGAAGCTTACAAAGCTGTAGATGCTGCTATTGACGAAGCATTCAAATAATACCAGACTGTTAAGCAGAAGTCGGAGTAACTTGTTGCTCCGACTTTTAATTATGTATCGGAGGATTTAAACCTTGATTTTCAGTAATATATTTTTTCTTTTCAGGTTTCTGCCTGTAGTGCTGCTTATATATTACATCGTACCCTACAAATACAAAAACGGCATAATTACAATTGCAAGCCTTATCTTCTATTCCTGGGGTGAGGTTAAATATTTTCCTATTATGATTGCAAGTACTGTGGTGGATTTTTTTGCCTCCCGTACTATAGAAAGAAACCGCGACAATATTAAAATTAAAAAAATCTGTCTGGCAATATCTATGTGCTTTAACCTTGGTATGCTGCTGTTTTTTAAATACACAGACTTTTTTATTGCAAATATAAACAACTTTGTTGGTACAAGCATTCCTTTGCTTAACATCACATTGCCTTTGGGTATCAGCTTCTACACTTTCCAGACAATGAGTTACACCATAGATGTATACCGCGGAAAAGTTGCAGCAGAAAAGAACATTATCAACTTCTATGCTTTTGTAACAATGTTTCCCCAGCTTATTGCAGGACCTATTGTTAAGTACACAGATATCAACAAAAAGCTTAATACCTACGAAGGCAGAATCACCCTTGAAGGCATTAACGAAGGTATAAAATGGTTTATCCTTGGTCTGGGCAAAAAAGTTCTTATCGCAAATAATGTAGGAGCTTTGTGGACCGATATTGAAACTATGGGCTTTGCTGTTGGTACACCGCTTGCATGGCTTGGCATTATTGCATATACACTGCAGATTTACTTTGACTTCAGCGGTTATTCTCTTATGGCAATAGGTCTTGGCAAAATGCTTGGTTTTGACTTCCCTATGAACTTCAATCTGCCATATATCAGCAAAAGCATCACTGAATTCTGGCGCAGATGGCACATTACACTCAGCAGCTGGTTCAAGGAATATGTTTATATTCCTCTTGGCGGCAACCGCAAAGGTATCAAACGTCAGATTATCAATATGCTTGTTGTATGGTTCCTTACAGGTTTCTGGCACGGTGCTGACTGGAACTTTATGCTGTGGGGCTTATATTACTTTATGCTGCTTACACTCGAAAAGGTATTCCTGCTTAAAAAGCTTGAAAAACATCCTTTGATTGCAAGAATATATACAATCTTAGCTTTTGTAATCGGCTGGGCAATCTTTTACATCACCGACCTTGGTGTTCTCGGCAGATTTATTTCAACACTGTTCAGCTTTACACCTGATGCAAGATTTGGCTATTACTTTGGCAGCTATATCGTTTCCATTGCTGTTGGTATACTCTGCTCCACTTCCCTTACTACAAAGTTCTACAACAAGTTTAAAGACAACAACTATGTAATGCTTCCGCTTCTGTTTGTTATCTTTATTCTGTCCGTTGCTTATCTTGTAGACTCCACCTACAATCCATTTATTTATTTCAGATTTTAGGAGGTGTATAGGATGAAAAACTTTTTTAACAATATTAAAAAATACCCGTTGATTATATTCTTTGGCATTTTTCTTTATGTATTAAGTATTGCAGACCTGTTTTCACCTCAGTACGAGTTTTCTGACCTTGAAAACAGATATCTTTCCAAATTTCCTGCATTCAGTCTTAAAACACTTATAAACAACGAGTACACTCCAAAGGTTGAAGATTTTACCGAAGACCACTTTATCAAAAGAAACAGCTGGATAAGCCTTAAAAGCATAAGCGAAACTGTGCTTGGCAAAGGTGAAAACAACGGCATTGTTTACGGCAAAGACGGTTATCTGTTTACAAAAACTCTTAACAGTGACTTCACCCAGCGCGTAAAAAATGCCGGTGCGCTTGCATCTTTTATAGAATATAATGATAACTTTAATATCAGCATTATGATTGCTCCTACCGCCCCATCTGTTATGACAGATAAAGTTAAAGACGGCAGCCCTGTTAATAATGCAGCAGCAGTTATCGGTCAGGTTTCTGAACTTGCAGGCAGTGAAAATGTTGTTGATGTAACCGAAACACTTAAATCACATTCTGACGAATATATCTATTACCTCACAGACCACCACTGGACAACCCTCGGTGCCTACTATGCTTATGCTGATTATATGCAGAGTATAGGAAGAAACCCACAGAGCCTTGACAGCTTTGAATTTGTTGAAGTAAAGGATTTTCTTGGAACACATTATTCAAAATCCAAAAACTTTAATGTGGAAACAGATACAATGAGCTACATTAAAAATGACAGTCAGATTGATATTCTGGGCACTAAAGACAGCATTTATGACTATAGCAAGCTGGAAACACGTGATAAATATGCGATGTTTCTCCGTGGAAACAATGCGTATTCAACCATCAAAGGTAATGGTGAAGGCAAAATTCTTGTAATAAAAGACAGTTATGCAAACTGCTTTGTTCCATTCCTCACCGAAGATTTTGCACAGATTGACGTGCTTGATATGCGTTTTTATATGCAGAATGTAACTATGCTGATGGAAGAACAGCAGTATGACCAAGTGCTGGTTTTGTATAACAGCGAAACATTTGACACAGATATCTATGTGCCAAGACTTGTTATGTACAACAAATAAAAATCACACCGATTGAACTTTTACAATTCAATCGGTGTTTTATTTTGTACAGCTGTTTTCTTTACATATGGAACAAAGGGTAGTAATATATTAATCAGATATCAGAATATGAGGCACATCAATATGACTGAATATATTATTAAAGACAAAATCTTTTATAAAAAGGTTTTTGCCATAGCTATACCTATGGCAATGCAGAATCTGATAAATGTCGGCGTAAGCATTCTTGACACGGTTATGCTTGGACAGCTTGGCGAAATTGCCATGTCTGCCAGCAGTCTTGCCGGTCAGGTAGGCTTCACCTATATGATAATGAACCTTGGACTTACTGCAGGTGCAGGTGTGCTTACAAGCCAGTACTGGGGACGCAGGGATACAGCTTCAATACGCAAAGTACTGTCTATGACATATAAAATATCAATGATTTTTGCGGCTGTTTTCACATTGGCTTCCCTGCTTTTTCCTGTGCAGATAATGACCATATTTACCAATGACAGCCAGGTTATTTCCAGCGGTGCTGTTTATGTAAGGATTATGGCATTCTCCTTCTTTATAAGCGGCTTTACCATGACCAGCTTTAATATACTGCGTACAGTTGGGACTGTAAAAATTGCAATGTACACCTATGGTGTTTCGTTCTTTGTAAATGTATTCTTTAACTACGCTCTTATATTCGGACATTTTGGTATGCCTGCTCTTGGCATTGCAGGCGCTGCCCTTGCCACACTTATCGCACGTTTTGCCGAATTTGTAATTGCATTTGTATATATTTTTAAACTGGATAAAAAAATCTGTTTTACCTTTGGCGATATAATGCGTAAAATTGATTTGACCATATTCAGAATATATATGAAACACGGCGCCCCTGTTTTGTGCAACGAAGTATTGTGGTCACTTGGCAGCAGTATGCTGTCGGTTATTATGGGACATATGAGCAAAGAATTTGTTGCAGCCAACAGCATATGTTCGGTAATGTTTCAGTGTACATCTGTTATTACTCAGGGCATAAGCGCAGCTGCAGGTGTCCTTGCAGGCAATACCATAGGTGAAGGAAAATATAAACTGGCAAAACAACAGTCCTACACTATGTTTGCTATCAGCATTTTTCTCGGTATAGTGTGCAGCATTGTTGTTTATGCTCTTTCCAATCCTCTTGTAAGTTTCTATAATATTACTGAACAGACAAGGCTTATCGCCCTTGAACTGCTTAAAGTAATGGCTGTTCTGACATTATTCCAGACTATAAGCGGTATAAATATGTTCGGTACCCTGCGTGGCGGCGGTGACAGCAAGTTTGTACTTTTCTTTGATGTAAGCAGTATGTGGCTGTTCTGTGTGCCTTTGGGGTGGCTTTCCGGCCTTGTGCTTGAATGGCCCGTATGGGCAGTATGCATCTGTCTGCGAAGCGGTGATATATTTAAATGCTTTGGTGCCATTGCACGCATAATGTCCGGCAAATGGATAAAAGATGTTACACGCAGCAAAGAGCAGATTGCAGAAATTCAACAATAAAATTACCCTATAAATGAGTTGTATCATTTATAGGGTAATTTTTTACTTTAAATATTAACCTGCGTCCCAGCATTTCATAGCAGAACTGATTTTTTCAATACATTCATCATCCAGTGCTGCACCTTTATAGGAAGCCCATATGTTTCGTATACCAAATCCACCATTCTGAACTCCAATAGTAAAATGAATATAATAATCATCCTCTAACGTCATAAGCACTATGGTTTCCACTCTGCCGTTATCTGCTTTGAGCGGTGAGTGTTCTTCTTCAATCACTTTAATATCAAGATTATACATATTATTTATCCATTGTTCACGTGCTGTTTCTTTATCTTTTTCACCACTGAACGCAAGATACTTTGCGGCTTCTTCATAATTTTCATTGACTATTGATTTAATTAACAGTTCTGCATCTCTGTTGTATCGCAGAGCATCAACAGTAACGCCCTCTCCCTTAACTGTACATACTCCAATCCATACAACTTCTGCAATTGTCAATATAATACATATCTTTAATATATTAAAAAACAATTTATTTTTCATTTAAACAACACCTTTCAGAATATATATTAACATCACAGCAGCTATTTTTCAATATTACAAACAAACAGCGTAATCGCGGCAAAAACGCCGTAATTACGCTGTTTATTTTTGTTTAGGAAAAGTATCGGTTAACCGCCGAAACTTTTAAAATCAGCTTAAAACAGACTGTATTTTAACTATACCAAAGCAATTAAATAGCTCTTGTGTACTCTTTAAGCCATTCAGTTTCTTCTTCTGTAAGATATGGACTGATCTTTTCAAATACCTGTGCATGATAACTGTTCAGCCATTCTCTTTCAGTTTTTGTCATATACTGAGGGTCGATACCGTCAAGGTCAATCGGAGCAAATGTAATTGTTTCAAATTCCATAAACTGACCGTATTCATTGAAAGCACCTTTTTTGCAGAGGATTTCGTTTTCAACACGGATACCGTGGCTGCCTTCGATATAGATGCCAGGTTCTATTGTTGTAATCATACCTTCAGTAAGTACTGCACCTTCGTTTCTGCCCGGAAGCATTCTCCAGCGGAAGCCCTGTGGGCCTTCGTGAACGTTGAGAAGATAGCCAATACCATGACCTGAACCGCATTTGTAGTCAAGGTCAAGGTCCCAGATAGGACCACGAGACAGAATATCAAGTGTCATACCAACACAGCCATGGAGGAATTTAGCCTTGCTTACGCCGATAACACCGCGAACAACTGCTGTGTAGTGTTCTTTGATTTCATCGCTGATTGGACCAAGAACAAATGTTCTTGTGATATCTGTACTGCCTTCCCAGTAATGTCCGCCACTGTCAACCAGCAGCATACCTTCGTTTGTAATTTCTTTTGCAGTTTCAGGACTTGCAGAATAGTGCATCATAGCTGCATTTTCTTTATAACCTGAAATTGGTGTGAAACTGAGGCCAAGGTTGTTTGGTCTTTCGTATCTGAGCTGAGACAGATATTCCTGTGCTGTATATTCAGTCATAGGAACTTTACCTGCGTTTTTCTTGAGCCAGTACATAAATTTTGTAACAGCAACACCGTCCTGAATATGACTGATACGGAAGTTTTCTGCTTCAACAGGATTTTTAACCGCTTTCATTTCCATTTCAGGGTTTGGTGCAGAAATAATTTCAGCATTGATGCTGTTTACAATTGCATAGTTTGATTTTGTTGTATCAATAAGAACCTTTGTTTCCTTGTCAAAACCTTTTACAAAGCTGTAAACATCTTCGTAAGGTTTAACTTCAACACCTGAAGCTGTAAGATGTGCCATAACATCTTCGTCAAACACGCTTGGGTTTGCAAAGATGTATGCCTTATCCATTGTAACAACAGCATAGCTGAGTACAACAGGTGTGCAAAGTACGTCATTGCCACGGATGTTGTAAAGCCATGCAATATCATCAAGTGATGTGATAACATGTGCATCTGCGCCTTTTTCTGCCATTACAGCACGTACATCACTGAGTTTGTCCTGCACTGTTTTGCCGGAAAATTCAACCGGCAGAACATATGCTTTTTCAGCAGACATAGCAGGTCTGTCTGTCCAGAGCATACCTGGAATATCTTCTTCTGTGCTGATGAAAGCACCTTTTGCCCCCAGTTTTTCTGCATAGGATTTGCCTGCATTGTAGGATATAACCCTGCCGTCAAAGCCAAGTACTTCTCCTTCTCCAACTTTGCCAAGGATATATTCTTCAACTGTAGGCACACCTGGTTCACCCATATTTCTCTGAATGATACCTGTGCCTTCAAGCTGTTTTTCAGCCTGAATAAAATAACGGCCGTCTACCCACAGGTTTGCTTCATCCTGTGTTACAACCATAACCCCTGCTGAACCAGTAAAGCCAGAAAAATAATTTCTGGCTTTAAAGTAATCTCCAACATATTCTGACATATGAAAATCGTCTGTAGGGATAATCAATGCAGAAATGTTTTTTTCTTTCAGCAGGTTCTGCAAATCTGATATTCTTTTCTTTATCATTTTTGCCTCCTGAAAATATGAGAATTATTTAATTATTTGTAAAGATGACAAGCAATCATATGGCCGTTGCCCAAATCTTTGAGTTCCGGCATTGTTTTGAAGCATTCTTCTGTTGCGTTTGGACATCTTTCAGCAAAACGGCAACATGGTTTTGGGTTGATTGGGCTTGGAATTTCACCTTTAACTGTGAGACGCTGAGAGTTTTTAGCAATGTCAGGGTCTGCTTCAGGAATGGAAGAAAGAAGCACTTTTGTATATGGATGCATTGGATTTGCGTACAATTCTTCTGCATCTGCATATTCAACGATTGTACCAAGGTACATAACAATAACTCTGTCAGAGATAAATTTAACAACACTCAGGTCATGAGCTACAAAGAGGTATGTAAGACCAAATTCTTTCTGAAGCTCTTTAAGCATGTTGAGAACCTGTGCCTGAATGGAAACGTCAAGAGCAGAAATAGGTTCGTCACATACGATAAATTTTGGGTCTACTGCAAGTGCACGTGCAATACCGATACGCTGTCTCTGACCACCGGAAAATTCGTGGGAGAAACGGGACATATGGTCCTTGTTAAGACCTACTTTTTCGAGAAGACCGAGAACTTTTTCTTCAAGTTCTTTGTCGGAGATACCAGGGTTGTGAACCTTGATGCCTTCGCCAACGATTTCCTTAACTGTCATACGAGGGTTAAGGGAAGAGTATGGGTTCTGGAAAATCATCTGCACATCTTTGCAGAATGCTTTCTTTTCTTCACCTTTAAGTTTTGTAATATCTTTGCCTTTGTAGATAACTTCACCTGATGTTGGTTCGTAAAGTCTTACAAGACATTTACCTGTTGTGGATTTACCACAGCCGGATTCACCAACAAGACCAACAGTTTCACCTTCGAAAATGTTGAAGGAAACACCGTCTACAGCTTTAAGTGTAGCTTTTTTGTTGATACGGAAGTGTTTGCAGAGGTCCTTAACTTCAAGGATAGGTGTTCTGTTCTGATTATCCATTAGTTACTTCCTCCTTTGCAGCATGATATTTGAGGTCTACTTTTGGTGCATCCGGATGCATAAGCCAGCAGTAGGATTTGTGTGTGTCTGTCACTACATATTCTGGTGGCATCTGTTCTTTACAGATAACCATGCAGTGTTCGCATCTTGCAGCAAACGGACAACCAACCGGTGGGCTGAACAGGTCAGGTGGTGTACCTTCGATAGGTGTAAGTTTCTGATCTTTGCTGCTGGAAAGTCTTGCGATAGAGTTAAGCAGACCATTTGTATATGGGTGCTTTGTATCGTAGAAGATTTCGCCTACATCACCGCGTTCGATGATTTTACCGCCGTACATAACAAGAACTCTGTCGCAGAGTTTTGCGATAACACCAAGGTCGTGTGTGATAAGGATGATGGAGATGCCAAGTTTTTCTCTGAGTTCTTTAAGAAGGTCAAGAATCTGAGCTTCGATTGTAACGTCAAGAGATGTTGTTGGTTCGTCAGCAATAACGATGGATGGACGGCCAACAAGAGCAATAGCAATCATAACACGCTGTTTCATACCACCGGAAAGTTCGTGTGGGTACTGGTTGTAACGGCGTTCTGCTTCGTTGATACCAACGAGTTCGAGAATTTCGATTGCTCTGCGTTTCTTTTCTGCTTTGGAGATAGATTTATCACCAACGAAAATTTCTTCAATCTGAGCGCCAACTTTCATAGTTGGGTTCAGGCTTGTCATTGGGTCCTGGAAGATAAAGCCGATTTCTTTACCGCGGATTTTGCGCATTTCTTTATCGGACATTGTTACAATTTCTTCACCTTTGTATTTGATGGAAGAATCAGGACCGAAGAATCCAGGTGGTTCTGGGTTCAATTTAAGGATACACTGGCTTGTTACGGATTTACCGCAGCCGGATTCGCCTACGATACCAACAATTTCGCCAGGTTTGATATTAAAGCTTACATCTCTTACGGACTGAACAACACCGCCGTATGTGCGGAAAGAGAATGTAACGTGATTAAGTTCCAACAAGTTTTCAGTTTTTTCCATGTTTTCCATTGTTTACAATTCTCCTTTCTATTATTCTGTGCCTCTGAGTTTAGGGTCAAATGCATCGCGGAGACCGTCACCAAGAAGGTTGAATGCAAGCATTGTTGTACAGATAAAGAATGCTGGCACGATAACTTCGTGAGGAGCAACACGCATCATTGCGATACCTTCTTTTGCAATAACACCCCAGGAACAGTCAGGTGGTGTGATACCAAGACCGATGTAGGAAAGGAATGCTTCCTGGAAGATAGCACCTGGGATAGCCATTGTCATACTTGTGATAAAGTAACCGATGAGGTTTGGAAGAAGATGTTTAACAATGATCTGGAAGTCTGGTACACCCATAACTTTTGCAGCAGCAACGAAGTCCTGTTCTTTAAGCTGAAGAACCTGACCACGAGCCATACGAGCAACACCAATCCAACCTACGATAACCATAGCGATGATAAGTGTGATCATACCTGTTTTGTTGAGAGCAACCATAACAAGGATTGTGATGATAAGGGATGGGATACCATAAAGAACGTCGATAAGACGCATGATAAACATATCAAGTTTGCCGCCGTAGTAACCGGAGATACCGCCGATAAGAGCGCCGATACAAAGGTTGATAACTGCAGCTGCAAGACCGATTGTAAGGGAAACACGTGCACCCATCCAGATTCTTGTCCAGATGTCACGACCAAGGTGGTCACAACCAAGCCAGTGCTGTGCACTTGGAAGTGTGTTTCTGAGTTCTGCACTGATTTCAGCATGGCCGTACTGGCTGAACATTGGTGCAAAAATTGCAAGAAGAACGTAAAGAAGAATAAGCATCAAAGAGAAGAATGCAATTCTGTTCTTTTTAATACGTCTCCAAGCTTCCTGCCAGAATGTAAGTGTAGGACGGGAAATGGATTCCATATTTTCTTTGCTTTTACCTACAACGGCAAATTTTTCTTTTGAAATTACCTGTTCGCTCATCTCTACACCTCCTATTTAGCAATTTTGATACGTGGGTCGATGAAACCATAAAGGATGTCAACGATTGTGTTACAGATAACAAGGAATGCACCGTAGAATACAGTGATACCAAGAACGATTGTATAGTCGTATGTTGAAATGGATTCAACGTAGTATTTACCCATACCAGGAACAACGTACATAGCTTCGATAACGAATGTACCTGTAAGAACAGAAGCTACGAGAGGACCCATCATTGTAACAACAGGCATGATAGCGTTTCTGATCTGATGTTTCCATGTGATACGGAAGTTGGAAATACCTTTGGATTTAGCAGTTTTGATATAGTCCTGGCTGATAACTTCCAGCATGGATGTACGCATGTAACGTGAAATGGAAGCCAAGCTGTAGAAACCTACAGCGATTGCAGGCAGGATTGTATGTTTCCATGTTGTGTACTGTGCAACAGGGAGAATTTTCCACTGAACACCAAAGAAGTACTGCAGCAGGGAACCCATGATAAAGTCAGGCACGGATGTACCAACGATAGCAATAAGAATACAGCCATAGTCCAGTGGTTTACCGCGGCGCAATGCTGCAACAATGCCGAGGGTAATACCAAAGAACACTGCGAAGCAGAGAGCACGGATACCAAGGTCTGCAGAGTATGGGAATGTTGAAGCAACGATGTCGTTAACTGTTTTGTTTGAGTACACCATAGAGTAACCCATGTTGCCTTTGAGCAACTGACCCATATATGTAAAGTACTGAACAATCATTGGTTTATCCAATCCGTAGTATGCTTCCAGGTTTGCTTTAACGTCAGGTGGCATTTTTTCGGATGCAAATGGGTCACCAGGCATAAGTCTAACAAGGAAGAAAACGGCTGTAATCAAAACAAGCAATGTAGCCAAAGAGATAACTATTCTTTTGAGTATGTATTTGGCCATTTACAAACCACTCCTTTATTTTGCAAATATATTTGTAAATATACTTTTGTAAAAATATGCTTTGCAAATATATTTTGCAAACATATAATTTAATTTCTTAACCTGTATATATACTTTTTTGTATTGTAAATTAAAAATTTAACAGATTTTGTAACTTTTTTGTTACCGTTTTTTTGAAAAAATGAAGGGCAAAATTAAATTTTGCCCTTCAGATTTCGGGTTAATTTAATTAGTCTCTAATTCTGTAAAGAATTATGCCCAGTATGCTCTTGTAAAGTCGATACGAGCGCCGAGGAAGTAGAGAGCGAGATCCTGGAGACCGTCAGCTTTCATGTAGAGAACACGACGGAGGAGAAGTGGTACGATACCGCCATCTTCGAGGAGCTGTTTTTCAGCTTCGAAGAGTGCATCCATACGTTCCTGTTTGTCAGTTGTTGTCTGAGCAATTTCCATCCATTTGTCGTATTCGTTTTCTACTACGTTGCCGTTAAAGTCTTTGTTGTAACCGCCGTAGTTGTAGAATGCGTTACCGATCTGGAGTTCAAGGTATGTGTAAGGGTCGGAGTAGTCTGGTGCCCAACCTGTAAATACGAGTTCGAAGTCGTGGTCAGCTTCCATTTTAAGTCTGTCTTTGTATGGAACCTGTTTGATTGTGATGTTGATACCAAGAACGGACTGAATCTGCTGCTGGAGAACTTCTGCCTGTTTTTTGGAGCCTTCTGAGTCTGTTGTGAGGAGTTCGATGTTGATATCTGCTGCTTCACAACCGAGAGCTGCAAGAGCAAGGTCAAGGTGTTCTTTAGCTTTTTCTGGATCACCGTTTACTGGGTAAGCTTCGAGTGGGTATTCTTCACCGTATGTTTTTTCAACACCAGCAACCTGTGGGAGAACGTATCTTGGGTTAGCTGCATAAACATCGTTGGATGTCAATGTGATAAATTCTGCACGGTTGATTGCGTAGTTGATAGCAAGACGGAGGTCTTTGTTGTGTGTTGGAACGTTAGGATCGTCCTGTTTTACACGGAGGAAGTCGTTGGAACCATCAAAGAATTCGCTGATCTGGTCTGCGTAGAGGTCTTTGAGTTCGGAAGGAACCTGAACGTAGTCAAGGTCGCCAGCGTTGTACATATCAACAGCTGTGTTTGCGTTAGCAACAACGATGATTTCTACTGTTTCAAGTTTTGTCTGGTCAGCGTTCCAGTAGTTAGGGTTCTTTTCAAGGATAACTCTGTCGCCTGTTTTGATTTCTTTAACTACGAATGGACCGTTGTAAACGTTTTTGTCAGCTGCTGCTGCAAAGTCCTGACCGTACTGTTCAACGAGATCCTGTCTTGTTGCAACGTAGCAAGCGTTGGAAACAACCTGGAGGAAGTAGTCTGCTACATATTCAAGTGTGATTTCGAGTGTTTTTTCATCGATAGCTTTTACGCCAAGTTCTTCGAGTGGAAGTTCACCGGAGTTACATGGTGTACCGTTTTTGATGTAGCAAGCAAACCAACCATAGTAGGAAGCTGTGTTAGGGTCAACAAGTCTCTTGATAGCATATTCGAAGTCCTGAGCTGTTACAGCTTTACCGTCGGACCATGTCATATCACGAAGGTGGAATGTGTATGTAAGACCATCTTCAGAGATTTCCCAAGATTCAGCTGCGCCTGGTTCGATAACGCCGTTGTACATTCTAACAAGTGGTTCCTGGATGTGGAGGATAGCTGTGTTAGATGGAACGGAGTTAGCCATCTGTGGGTCAAGTGTTGGAATTTCAGAAAGTTCGGAGTATCTGAAAGTTGTTTTTGGGCCTTCTGCTTCTGGTTCTGCTGGTGCTGCTGGTGTGCCGCAAGCTACCATAGAAAGTGTAAGAGCTGCAGTAAGAGCCAAAGCTAAAAGTCTTTTAAGCATAATAAACTCTCCTTTTAAATTATTTTTCTGCTTTAAAACAGGCTTTCGCCTGGTTTTTTATCAGAGAACACACTACATATTTCATCTTTTTTGTACACTTTGTTTAAATTTTAACCCGTAATTTATCCAAATTGTACAAATGTGATAAATCACACCGTTAAAAAGATGACATCCTTGTGCAATTTTCTCATATCAATATTATATATGTTTTGGTATTTACAAACAATTCCTTTTAGTGTATAATTTATTCCAAACAAGAATAGTTTATGGAATACTTTGTAACTTTTTTGTAATCATTCTTTTTTATTTAAACAACACAGTATTTCCGGTTTATAATATGAGGTGAAAACATGGACATAGTTCAGTTAAAATATTTTATTGCGGTGGCTGAAAACGGAAGTTTCTCCGAAGCAGCCGAAGTAATGTTCAGTGCACAGTCCACTGTTTCAAAACAGATTGCTGCACTCGAAAAGGAACTTAACGTTCAGCTGTTTGACCGTTCCAAAAGGCGTATCTCCCTTACCGAACACGGAACTTTTTTTCTTAACCATGCACAGATACTTCTTGGCAATTACAACGATATGCTTAAAGAACTCGAAAGCATTACTGCCACTGATGATAATTCTGTTGTCATACGGGCTACTGCCGCTATGCTTCCATATAATATGCTGAATTACATATCTCTTTTCAGAAATGCCGAGCCTTGGGCCAATGTAATGGTTGAAGAATTTGACGGCGAAGATATTATGCAGATGCTCAGGGACAGCGAGTGCGATATGGCATTTTTCCGCGTGGGCAAGTTTGATGACGAACATTACGAAAAGCTGCCCGTACTTACAGAAAAATATATTGCTGTTCTGCCGGCAAATCATCCTCTGGCAAAACAGAAAAGCATTTCTCTTTCGCAGTTAAACAACGAGAAATTTATTTTATTCAGACAGAATTCCTGCCTGCACCGGAACGCCGTAAATGCCTGTCTGGATATGGGCTTTGAACCAAATGTAATTGCAACAAGCAACCATACCACAAATATTTTTGAAATGGTCGGCATGAATATGGGGGTTTCTCTGCTTCTGCAGAAAGGCACAGAACATTATATGAACGAAAGTTTTTCAAAAAGCGTATCCCTTGTGCCTCTTGACGAAGCTTTCACTGTAGAAGTAGCTTTTGCAAGATATAAAAAACATCACCACACAAAAGCATCCCAGGCACTTTGGGATTTCATACGGAATACCATTGAATCAAACAATCAGAATATTAACGAATGTTAATTATTATAATATAATACATAAATATAACGCAAAAATAAGAATGGCCTGCCGGTAACCGGCAAGCCATTTTGTTTTTATTTATCTGTTATATTTCGGATTAACAATATTTCTCCAGTCAAGGTCACCGCGTTCAAGACCATGAATAAGAACCTCTGCTGTTGCAATATTGGTTGCCACCGGAATGTTGTTTTCATCACACAGACGCAGCAACTCTTTATCACTTGGTTCGTTTGCTCGTGCCATTGTATCACGGAAGAATAACAGCATATCAATTTCGTTATACTGCAGTCTTGCAGCTATCTGTTCTGCCCCACCCTGTGAACCGCTGTAAAAACAGTGCACATTAAGGTCTGCTGCTTCTGACACACGCTTACCTGTTATGCCTGTGGCAAGGATTGTGTGTTTTGACAATATACCCCTGTAAGCAATGCAAAACTGTACCATAAGTTCTTTTTTCTGGTCATGGGCTATAATCGCTATATTCATTGTCTTTTCCTCCGCTATTTAACAATTATCTGCACATGGCTGCCATTTAAACGTTCTACCATGGATGAAAATACTTTCTGACTTACACTACCCGCTGCCAATGGTCTGCCTGTCATAGCAGACAGGTGCAGCTGTTCATCTGCCGGGACAACCCCCAGAAGCTGTGCACAGCATGCGTCAATTATGCTGTCACCGTCTTCAAAACCCGAATGACGGAATGTCTCTTTATTATACTTATTTATAATCAGTCTGACATCCCTGATTCCGTTGTAATATATTTCGTCAGAAACAATTCTTGCATCTCTTACACTTATTGCATCGGGTGTTGCAACAACAACTGCCATATTGGAAACTGCCAGAGCTGCATTGAATGCTTCTCCTGTTCCTGCTGCAGTATCGAGAATAATATAGTCATAATCATTGTATATGCTGTCTGTAAAAGCTTTGAGATTATGCAGAGATACCCCGTTTTTTCTGCCCGGAGCTGCCATAATATGCAATTTGTCTGTACGCGGACTTGTAACAATCGCTTTGTCTGCCGTACAGCTTCCATCCAGCACATCACCTATGTCATATACAGCCATTTCGCTTATTCCGGAAATGACATCTATACTGCGAAAACCCATATCAAGTTCTGTAAGAAAGGTTCTGTATCCTTTTAAAGCAAGTTCATGTGACAGAAAGGTTGCAACTGTGCTTTTGCCTGTTCCACCCTTGCCGGATGCTACCATTATAACACGAGCCATCTTTCCTCCGGTAAATATATATTACTTTTTTAGTATAACATATATTTACAAATATTTACAACATATTTTGCTGATTAATTTAAAAATATTGCAAAATGTTTTCTTTAATCCTTATATTTTTAAGTTATATTTGTAACATCAGTTCGCAGGTGCTTCTGTGTTCTGAACAGGCTGTACGCCACCCTGCGGCACTGTTTCCTCCTGCGGAACTGCATTTTGCATATTATTCTGCTGTTCCGGTGAATCCTGTGTATTTTCAGCAGTCTGACCTTCTGCATTTTCTTCAGCTGCAGACATTTTTTCTTCTCTGATTATATTCATCCAGTCAGGGTTTTGTCTCAACTCCTCAAGACGGTAATATTCTTCAAATATTCCCCTTACCGTTTCAGCAAGATAATAACCGTTACCCGCTTTTTCCGCCACAATTGCAACAGCTATTTCCGGTGCTTCAACAGGTCCGTATGCCATCATTGTCGCATTGTAATAGCCGTCTGCAACCTGTGCTGTACCTGTTTTTGAAGCGACCCCATACGGAAGCCCTTCAAGAAACTGTCTTGCGCTGCCTTCTGTGGAAGCCATAAGCATACCTTTTTCAACAATTTCGTAAGAATTGTTTTTGTCAGGAAGTTCTGACAGTATCGTTATAGGTGTCTGATATACAGTATGCCCTTCCATTGAAACTATCGAATCCACGATATGTGTATTAAGACGTTTGCCGTCATTTGCTATTGTTGCCGCGTATGTTGCAAGCTGTACCGGTGTTATAGCGGTATCAAGCTGACCGATAGCTGCCTGAATAACGTTACCAACCTGCCATGTTCCGCCAAAGCTCTCGGTATATTCAGGATTTGAAATAACACCTGTGCGCTCGGATATTTCAAGACCGGTTTTAACACCCATACCCATATGATTTGCAATTTCGTTAAGCTTTTCTATACCAAGCTGTCTGCCAAGGTCAAAGAAGAAACAGTTGCAGGAAACTTTAAGTGCTTCCTTAACATTTATTGTTCCGTGTGCTCTGCCGTTTGCACAGCTTGGAGTGTAGCTTGGTGCATAATACATATATTTACCGGTACAGGTATAGGTGGTGTCTTCCTCTATAAGTCCTTCCTGCAAAGCTGCAATAGCCACTGCACATTTAAAAACAGAACCCGGTCGGTAAACACCCTGTGTAACACGGTTGAACAGCGGATTTGTAGGGTCGTTTGCATATTCGGAATAGTTTTCATTATATTTTGTCAGGTCATAATCCGGATAGCTGGCGGTTGCAAGTATACCGCCTGTTTTTACATCTATTACAACCGCAGAAATACCTTCGGCATCACGTCCCCATTCCTTGTCGGGATTTCTGTGCAGAACCTCCATCTGGTGTTCCAGCAGCTCTGTCAGCTTTTCCTGCAGCTGATAGTCCAGTGTAAGTCTGACAGTATTTCCTTCACTTGGCGAGTCAAGTATCTGCTTGTTTGTTATTTCGCCATACATATTGCGCTCTATCTGCACACTGCCGTCAGTACCTTTAAGATAACTTTCGTAAAGTTTTTCAAGGCCGGATTTGCCCAGGGTGTCGGTCATTTTATATCCCTGGTCCTTAAGTTCGGCATATTCCTCAGCCCATATAATACCTACTGTGCCAAGAATATGCGGCAGAATTTCACCGTCCGCATAATATCTTTTGCTTGTGTCGTAAATCTCGATACCCGAAAGCTGTCGGGAATTTTCGGTTATAACCGCAACTGTTTTTTCTCCGACATCTTTTGCTATTGTAAACGGAGTGCTGAGAGAATACCCTTCCCTCTCCATTGTATAGCGTATACCGCCTACCCTGCGCCACATGTCCTTTGGAATATCCTGCAGGTCATACCGTTCTGCAAGTTTTTCTATGATATCATTTTCCGTTGCATATATATTGAGCTCAAGGGTTTTTCGTACCCATTCGACTTCGGATTCTTCACCGTCAATAAATGCATAAGGATATTCCTTTTCAAGAGGAAGGATATCATTTACATCTTCACCGTTCTTCTCCAGAATATCCAGTGCCTTTATTATCATCTGGTTAAGCTGTTCGCCTTTGAGATACGCACGATTGAGTGTTACGTTAAAAACAATCTGACTGGAGGCGAAAGGTGTGCCGTATTTATCCACTATGTCTCCGCGTGCTGCCGATAAGGTCTGTTCAAAAATAACAGATGTATTGGAACTTTCGAAATGTTTTTCGCCCTCGATAATCTGATACTGTACAAGCTTTGTTGCAAAAAGCAAAAAAACCAAACCAACAAACGCAGAAAGTATCTTTATTCTGAAACCTAATTCTTTTTTCAAAATTTACCTCGCGTCAAATTTTTTGAATCTGCTTTGTATTGCAGAAATTATTCTGTAATATAAAACCGAAAATGCCACTGAATAACAACTTGATAAAAAAACCATTTTAAAAAACACCATAAACACATTTTTGTGTCCCGGCAGAATATAACTGAAGAAAAAATCCAGTGCAAGTATCACAAATGTGCATACAAAGGACAATGCCACCGTATTGCGGTAGTTTGCCTGAAACACAAATTTCACCAGTATGGTGCAGATTACACAGGCTATTATAATCGGTATGGTGTACAGCCCGACAATTCTGCCTGCAGAAAGTTCCATAAGAAGACCTGCAACAACATATACAATCAATGAGTAGCCGTCTTCTTCCAGCATAGCAAGGTTAATACAGAACGGAATGATAAAAACCGGTTTTACTCCCCATATCTGCAAAAACCCCGGTGTTCCCTGCAAAATATAAAGCACAAATACACACAGTGTAAGCAACATATATTTAATTGTCTGTTCCAGAGTGTTTTTTCTGCTGTTCATCGAGCTCTCCCGGTTTAATAATTTTTAATGACAAAAACTGTTTTTACTTCGGCTATTTCGCTTACCGGTTTTACAACCGCATAACTGTAATTGCCTGACGAATCGGTTTCCACTTTTTCGACAGTGCCTACAATCAGATTTTCAGGAAAAATTTCTCCCATTCCTGTGGTGCTTACAATATCTCCCTCTTTTGCCTGTGTGTTTTTCGGCAGATATTTTATAAGGGTTTTTCCCTCATCGGAATATTCACTTGAACCGTTTACAATCCCCGTATCTCTTGTGCTGCTGACAAAGCATGCCACATTCACAGACGGATTTAAAACAGTTGAAACCCTTGCATAGTTGGGCCCTGTTTCCACAACAACACCCACAACACCAACAGAAGACATAACAACGTCATTTTCTTCAATGCCGTCATTTCTGCCTGCATCTATTGTAAAAGAGCAGAATTTTTCCAGCCCGTCACGGCCGATTACCGATGCAGCCGCAACTTCATATTCAGGGTTTTCTTCCTTGATTTCAAGAAACTCTTTATACTGCTCATTTTCCATTTTGATTTTATCGTAATCAATCTGATTCTGCATCAGCTTTTTGTTTTCTTCTTTAAGTGCTTCGTTTTCGGCAATTATTTCGTCAATATTTATGTTTCTGTCCTTCCAGACAGAAAATTTATCCGAAACCCGTGCTGTTGCCTGTTTGAAAGGCACAGATACTGCTCCCAGAATTTCCTGAGGCAAAGTCGTAAGCTTTCCGTTTACTCCTGCATAAAGAGCCATGCCTGCCAGCACTATTATAACCGCTGCAACAATTTTAAAAGTATTCTTTTTAAACAATTCAATGCTCCTCTGTTCTGTAAAATTGTTATTTTTGTTTTACAAAATTCCGCATATGTTAAAATTGCAAGCCTTTGCTACACAAATATCAAAGGCTTGCAAAAATTTTGCTTATTAAAGTTTTCTTGTGTCTGCCTGCAGAACATCACCAAGTGTTTCCATATGGTCAAGCACATAACCTGTACCGTTTGCAACACAGTCCAGTGGATTTTCTGCAATGTAAACATCAATGCCTGTTTCCTGGCTGATAAGTTTATCAAGACCTTTAAGCAAAGCACCGCCGCCTGTAAGTGTAATACCGTTGCTGATGATGTCTGCTGCAAGTTCAGGCGGTGTTCTTTCCAGAGTTTCTTTTATAGCTTCGATGATTTTTTCCAGAGATTCCTGCAGAGCTTCTCTTACATCTTCGCTTGTAACTTCAATATTTTTTGGCAGACCGTTGATAAGGTTGCGGCCTTTAACTTCCAGTTTAAGTTCTTCATCAAGTTTGAAAGCTGTACCGATTTCGATTTTAATCTGTTCTGCTGTTCTTTCACCGATGAGAAGGTTGAATTTTCTTTTGATGTATGCAATGATAGCCGCATCAAATTCGTCGCCGCCTGTTCTTACACTCTTGGACTGAACAATGCCGTTGAGAGCAATAACAGCAACTTCGCTTGTGCCGCCGCCGATATCAACAACCATATTGCCTGTTGCTTCCTGTACAGGAAGTTTTGCACCGATAGCTGCTGCCATTGGTTCTTCAATAATCATAACCTGACCTGCACCTGCTGCGATGGAAGCTTCTTTAACAGCACGTCTTTCAACTTCTGTAACACCGGATGGAATGCAGATAACTATACGCGGCTTGAAAAGAAGGGATGTACCGCAAGCTTTTTTGATAAAAATTCTCAGCATACTTGCTGTAACATCAAAGTCTGCGATAACACCGTCTTTAAGCGGACGAACAACCATGATAGAACCTGGTGTACGGCCGATAACTTCTTTAGCTTCGTTACCTACAAATTTAACTGTGTCATTTTTTGTATCTACTGCAACAACACTTGGTTCGCGCATAATAACCCCTTTGCCTTTCATAAAAACAAGGGTGTTTGCTGTGCCAAGGTCGATACCAACGTCTTTAGTAAAACCTAACATCTGTTTTCTCCTTTTACCCATACTTATATTAATTATTTATTTTTATACTTTAAGACAGCCTATATGATAACACAAAAGATTTTGCTTTGCAATTATTTCCCTAAAGTTTTCATAAATATTTTAAATTGCCTTAATAATTTTGAGCAATTTATTCAGTTTTGCCACAGGAAGTCCCACAACAGTGTGATAATTGCCGTGAATTTTTGATATATATCCTGACATAAAGCCCTGAATTGCATAACCGCCGGCTTTATCATAAGGTTCGTCGGTAAGCACATATCTTTTTATTGTTTCATCATCAATATAATCCACATACACTTTTGTTGTATCCACAAAAGAATAGATTATTCCTCTGCAGCATACACTCACCGCTGTGTGCACCATATGCGTGTTGTCAGACAGGCTTTTTATCATATTGTACGCATCGGCTGTATCCTTTGGCTTTTCCAGTATTTTACCGTTTAAATCCACCACTGTATCGCTTGCGATTACAACTGCATTTTTATCTGCATATCCCGCAGCAACAGTCCTGCATTTTTCTCTTGAAAGCACCAGTGTGCGCTGTTTTGCATCTGTAATTTTTACAGTGCTTTCATCAAAATCAGGCACTGAACATTCAAAATCCGGAACTATCGCCTTAAGCAGTTCCCTTCGGCGCGGTGATGCGGATGCCAGTATAAATTTCATATCCATATTATCTGTTGTGTCTGTATATAAACATTGCGATGGAGATTGTAATGATATGCGCTACAGTAAGTGACATTGAAAAGCCGAATGTAAGTGTGAATATTGCAAGGTCAATTACTGCAGGGCTGTTTGGTGAAAAGCCTATTGTCTGTCCGTATGCCAGCCAGCCCAAAGCGCCTGAACCTGCGCACAGGTTCGCTATGATAGAACCTGTTATAATACCTGCAATAAGGTAAAACAGGAAAAAGAAATCTCTTTTCATCTTCATTTTTATCCTCGTTATATAAATTTATTTTAAATTGAACCTTTGTAGTAAAGTCCGCGTGTAAAATCTTTGCCGAATGCTTCGCCGTTTATGAATTTTTCAATCACTTTCTCCGCCTGCTGCTGTGTTTCCACAGTAAAATTAAGGGATATATAATCGCTTGCTATTTCTTCCTTTCTGTCTCCCATATAAACAGGCACCGAATTGAAGATTTCACGGTATCCCTTTGCTTTGCCGTGACATACAACAGGCATTTTTACACCTTTTCTGTCGGTAAGCCAGCCTTTTCCGTCACATTTGTCACAGCTTCTGATATTGGAAATCGGGCAGGACTTTGTAAGCATAAGCGGAATATATCCGTAGCCATAAACAATTGTTTTTATGCTGTGGTCTATACGTCTGATGTTTTCAAGTGTAATTTCCGGGCTGAGTGTAATGAAATCCACACCCAGTTCCTTATATTGCTGTGCCGCAACAGAGTTGGACACATTAAGGGTAAATGATGAAAACACCTTTTTCTCTTTGACAAGAGGAAGATGCCCGATATTCTGCACACAGAAACGGTCAATACCCATATCACCCGCTGCGCTTATAAGTGCTCTGAGTTTTTGTGTACCGTTAAACATATCCCTTGTCAGTTCCAGAACAATTTTGTCCTTGTACAGCTCGGTTTCGGGCTGATGAAGGTTTTCTATCGGAACAATAATATATTCAAGTTTATCGGCATATTTCTGCGGTATCTGACTGTAATTTTCAAAACGTGCTATCAGCTTTGGTGTCTGATATCTCGGCTTGAACGGAACAAACTTATAATCATAAATTTCATATTCGTTCTTTGTACTGCGCGCATCAAGCAGCTGCTGTACAAGCTGATGCCTTGCTTCGTTTACTGCAGCAAGCGGCAGATATTTGCCTTCCATCAAATCAAGTTCTGTTTTGTCGAGATAAAACGGTGTGCCGCCAAGTTTTGCAAGTGCATTGGAAAGGCTTTTTGCATAATCATTCTGTGAATCCTGCACTTTTTCGTTTATAGCGACTTCAAACTGATTTTTACCATCGGATATTGTCAGAGCAGAGCTTGTTTCACCCATTGTAAATGCAAAATCAACAGGTACATACTGTCCCTCTCTGCGGTACAGCTGACGCAGCTGAGGAAGCACCTCTTTTGTTCGCTGACTGTCTTCTTTTGTTCTTACACCGAATATATCGTTTGAAAATTTACCTTCGATATAATTATTTGTAAAACCGGACCGGCTGAATGTATCACGCAGCATCTGCTTATCAAAGCTTTCGCCGTTTACTGCCTTGCGGCAGGCATCAACAGCACCTGCAACATATTCAGGTGTACGCAGTCTGCCCTCGATTTTAACACACTTAACCCCGATATCTTTAAGCTGTTTTATCATATCAACAGCACAAAGGTCCTTGAGGCTGAGATGATAGTCTTCCTGAGGTCCTTTTGCAGAAAACGGCAGACGGCAGGTACCTGCACAACGTCCGCGGTTGCCGCTTCGGCCACCCAGAAAGGTGCTTGCATAACACTGACCGGAAAGGCACACACACAGAGCACCATGAATAAAAACCTCTGTTTCGATGCCGCAGTTTTCGGTTATATATTTTATTTTTTCAAAAGAACATTCCCTTGCAAGAATAACACGGGTAAAACCCATTTCCTTAAGCTGAACAGCGCCTTCAAGGGTGTGTACTGCCATCTGTGTAGAACCGTGGCGTGCAAGGGACGGAGCGATTTCCTTTACAATTTTTGCCGCAGCCATATCCTGCAGAATGACTGCATCAACACCGCATTCTGCAACATTTTTAACAGTATCTGCAAAGCTTTCAAGTTCTGTATCATAAAGGATTGTATTAAGAGTAACGTTTACGGTAACATTTCTTGCGTGACAGAATTTTACTGCTTCGCTGAGAGTTTCCCAATCGAAATTTGTTGCAGAGGCACGGGCATTAAAATTCTGAACACCAAGATACACGCTGTCTGCACCCGCAAACACCGCTGCTTTTAAGTTATCAAAATCACCTGCCGGTGCAAGAATTTCAAAACGGTTATTCATTGCTGCCTCTCTGGCTCTTGAGGTACTGAATGTCCACTTTAAGCTTTTCAAGTTCAATTTTAACCTTTTCGGCTTCATATCTTGCTTTATTTGCTTCTTCAAGATACTGTTTTATCTGCAGACGCATATTGTCTGCACCTTTTGAAGATTTTTCAAGCTTGTCCAGATATGTCATTGCGCAGATAACCGCTGCCGCTGTAACAGAAGCCGAAGCAGTCTGGTCCAGAACTGTGCGCATATCCTGGTCAAGTGTTTTTGCTATGGACAAAACGTGCTCTTCGCTGTCCATAGAATTGATGGTGTAGGTTGAGCCTGCAATATTTAATTTTATTTTGTTAAAAGGCATAATTAACCTCCCTGATATATATAAATTGATTTTTAAATAAAATTACTCACAATATATTGTACATTATAATTTGACTTTTAGCAACAATATAATATATAATAATGAAACATTTTTCTTGTTGTAATATATAAGGAAACTTGTTATACTGACTAAGATGGTTAATTTTGTATATTTATAAAACCATAATAAAAGAGAGGGAGTGTAATTTTGCAGTACAATATTACATCTAAACAGCTTGCAGAAGAAGTAAAAAGTATTCTTATGCAGGAACATTCCAAAAAGCTTGAAGAAGCTACTTATGAAGACATCTACAAGGCTACAGCATACTGTGTAAGAA
Organism: Oscillospiraceae bacterium; assembly: GCA_017505635.1. Taxonomy (GTDB): domain Bacteria; phylum Bacillota; class Clostridia; order Oscillospirales; family Ruminococcaceae; genus RGIG3102. The sequence goes on from JAFVOU010000021.1 coordinate 63,274, forward strand.
GAATGCTCAGCCGCAAAAACAACGAATTTATGGCAGATACCTATGGCCAGGGCAAAAAGAAGGTATACTACCTTTGTATAGAATTTTTGATGGGCCGCAGCCTTAAAACAAACCTTTACAATATGGGCTTGGACAAAGTTGCTGCTGATATGTTTAAGGAATTTGGTGTATCTGAAGAACGCATTTATGAATGTGAACCTGACGCAGGTCTTGGCAATGGCGGTCTCGGCCGTCTTGCTGCATGCTTTATGGATGCTCTTGCAAGCGACCAGTATGCCGGCGGCGGTTACTCTATTCTTTATGAGTACGGTATCTTCAAACAGAAAATCGTTAACGGCTGGCAGCAGGAACAGCCTGACAACTGGCTTCCTGGCGGTGAAGTATGGCTGAAAGCTCATCCAAACCAGGCTGTTGAAGTTAAATTCGGCGGTACAGCAGAAAGTGTATGGAGCGAAGGTTTCCATCACGTTGTGCACAAGGACTACTCCAGTGTTATGGCTATCCCATACGATATGTATGTTTCCGGCTATGACAGCAAAGGCGTTTCCAAACTGAGACTGTGGGAATCCAAAGCCAAATCCATCGATATGGAAAGCTTTAACAAAGGTGACTATCTGCAGGCAATTAAAGCCGGCAGCGATGCTGAACTTATCAGTAAAGTCCTCTACCCTAACGATAATCACACTGAAGGTAAAATCCTTCGTCTTAAACAGCAGTACTTCTTCTGCTGTGCAAGTATCAACGACATCGTTACAAACCACCTTGCACAGTACGGCACTCTTGAAAACCTTGCTGAAAAAGTGGCTATCCACATCAACGATACTCATCCTACACTTGCTATCCTTGAACTTATGCGTATTCTCCTTGACGAATGCGGATATACATGGGATAAATCCTTTGAAATTGTAAAAAATACATTTGCATACACAAACCACACTGTTCTTCCTGAAGCTCTGGAAAAATGGAATGTTGGTCTGTTCAAAGAAACTCTTCCAAGAATTTTTGCAATTCTTGAAGAACTTAACAAACGTGCAAGACAGGACCTGTTTGCTGCATTCCCTGGCGACTGGGGCAAAATTGACTATATGAGCCCTGTGCTTGGCAACGAAGTAAGAACAGCAAACATCTGCTGCTATGTTTGTCACTCCATCAACGGCGTTTCCGAACTTCACAGCCAGATTATCAAGGATACAGTTTTCCACGACTATTTCCTTTTTGCTCCTAAAAAGTTCAAAAATGTTACAAACGGTATTGCATACAGAAGATGGCTGCTTCAGTCCAACCCTGAACTGTGCAAATTCCTTGACAAACACATCGGCACAGAATATAAACGCAATGCATATGCACTTAAAGACCTTGAAAAATTCTACGATGATGAAAAAGCAATCAAAGAACTGCTTAAAATCAAACAGAAAAACAAAAAGGCATTTGCTGAATACCTCTACAACACAACAGGCGAAAAAATCAATCCTGATTCCATCTTTGACGTTCAGGTTAAACGTCTGCACGAATATAAACGTCAGCACCTCAATGCATTGAATATTCTTGCTGAATATATCGAAATCAAAGAAAATCCAACTATGGATTTCACACCAAAAACATACATCTTTGGTGCAAAAGCTGCTCCTGGTTACTATATGGCTAAACAGATTATCCGTCTTATCCATGCAATCAAACAGCTTGTTGAAAATGACCCTGATACAAAAGACAAACTCAAAGTTGTTTATCTGGAAAACTACTCTGTATCCCTCAGCGAAAGACTTATGCCTGCAAGTGAAATCAGTGAACAGATTTCCCTCGCCGGTACAGAAGCTTCCGGTACAGGCAACATGAAATTTATGATTAACGGTGCTGTTACATTCGGCACATACGATGGTGCCAACGTTGAAATCAAACAGTGCTGCGGTGCAGAACACTTTATCCAGTTTGGTATGGAAACACCTGAAGTTAACGCACTTAAAGCTGCCGGCTACAGCCCTAAAAAATATATTGCCGAAAGCCCAATTCTCCAGAAGGTTATGACACTTCTCAGAAACGGCATCAACGGCAACTACTTCAACGAAATTGAAGACAATCTTACAAACAGCGACCCATATATGGTTATGGCTGACTTTGATTCCTACCACGAAACACAGCGTATGCTGAGAAGTCTGTACAAAGACAAAGTTAAATTTGGCCAGATGAGCCTTATGAACATTGCAAACGCAGGCAAGTTCTCCGCAGACAGATCTATTGAAGATTACGCAACAACTATCTGGAATCTCGAAAAAATCAAATAATTTTAGACAAGGTGACTTATGAGGATTTTTAACAGCAGAGATGAGTTTTACAAGAAACCTTTCGGCGCAGTAAAACAGGATACAGAGGTAACTTTCTGTATTGCACTTGATAAAGATGATGTTAAACCATTTCTTTCCGTTCAACGTGAAACTGCTGAAAATCAGAAGCTCGCTATGACTTTTAAAGGCAAAGAAAACGGTAAATTTATATTTACCGTTTCTTTTGTTCCTGACCAGCGCGGACTTTATTTTTACTCTTTTGATTTAGGCAAACAAGGCATTTACAACAAAGGCAAAGGCGACGGTTATCTTGCCGAAAACGGCAACCGTTTTCAGCTGACTGTTTATGATAAAAACTTTACTGTTCCGCAGCAGGCAAAGGGCAAGGTTTTTTATCAGATTTTCCCTGACAGATTTTACGAAGGCAAAAAGAAAACACAGCTTAGCTTTATTGACCGCGTTTACCGTCCTGACAAGGAAGGTGAACCTTTCTTCTACCCTACTGAACAGCCTGACGGATATCTTAATAAAGACTATTACGGCGGTGACTTTCAGGGTATTATACAGAAACTGGACTATCTTGAGGAACTTGGAGTTGGCTATATCTATCTGAACCCTATCTTTGAGGCACATTCCAACCACCGCTACAACACAGCGGACTATATGAAAATAGACCCTGAACTTGGTACTCTGGAAGATTTCCATGCTCTTTGTGCTGCTGCACACGAAAGAAATATGCGAATCATTCTTGACGGTGTTTTCAGTCACACAGGCAGCGACAGTATCTACTTCAATAAAGAAGGCAGATATGACAGCAAAGGTGCTTACGGCAATCCTGACAGCCCTTACAGAAAATGGTATGAATTTTCTCCTCGTTTTCGCTGCGGTTACCGCGCATGGTGGGGCTTTGACACTTTGCCTGAGACAAACGAAAAAGACCCTGACTTCGTTGAATTTATCTGCGGCAAGGGCGGTGTAATCGATTACTGGCTTACACAGGGTGCCGACGGCTTCCGCCTTGACGTTGCTGACGAACTTCCTGACAGCTTTATCGACCAGATTCGTGTTGCTGTAAAAGCTCACGGTGATGACAAGCTTCTTATCGGTGAAGTTTGGGAAGATGCAACAAACAAGATAAGCTACAACAAGCGCAGAAGATATCTGCTTGGTACAGGTCTGGACAGCACAATGAACTATCCGTTCCGTGTTTCCATTCTTGAGTTTCTCACAGGCAAAAGCGGTCATGCTTTCTGTGATGAAATTATGACTATCTGCGAAAACTACCCTAAAGAAGCTCTTGATGTGGCTATGAACAACCTTTCTACCCACGATACACCAAGAGCAATGACCGCCCTGTGCGGAGAAAATCCGTACAGCACAGACAGATACTGGCAGAGCAAACGTTTTCTCACCGCCGAAAAATATATCAGAGCACAGAAACTGATTGTATGTGGCTTTGCACTGCTGTTTACTTTACCAGGTCTGCCTTGTATATACTATGGCGATGAAATAGGCATGCAGGGTTATCGCGACCCGTTTAACCGCGGTTACTTTACCTGGTGGGCAATGGACAAGTATATTCAGAGCAATGTTAAAAAGCTTTCTGCTTTCCGCAACAGCCACGATGTATTTGAAGAAGGGCACATTTACTTTGCCTACTCCACAGACGAATGCATAGCTTATACTCGCTACAACAAAGAAACAGGCAAGGAAGTATTTATAGCCGTTAACCGTGGTCAACACGACGAAATTATCAACTTTAACGGCAAAAAATACACAGTACCTGCTATGTACTATCTTATTGAAGAAATCAAATAATATAAAACACATTAAAGAAAAATCCTGAACGTATTGTTCAGGATTTTTTTGCAATAAAAAAGCCATCGGTAAACCGATGGCTTTTTATATTTAAATAACCACTAAGATGTCGTCTTAAATCATTGCTTTTTTCTTTTTGGAAGCAAGCTGCCATACACAGCAGAGAACAATTACAATAACACCGATAACGTCTGTTACAGCACCTGGAATAAGCATAAAGATACCGCCAAATACTGCCATAAGTCTCTGGATAACATTCATTTCTGCAACCATATATCCGCCAAGGCCGCCTGCAACACCAAACAGACCAACAAGAGATGTTACAACAATAAGAATAACATCAAGTACGCCTGCATCGATAAAGAGCATTGCCGGGTTCATAGCAAAGATGTATGGAACAAGGAATGCTGCGATAGCAAGTCTTGAAGCATTAAATGCTGTTTTCATCGGATTGGATTTAGCGATAGCAGAACCTGCATATGCTGCAAGAGCAACCGGAGGTGTAATATCAGCTACGATACCAAAGTAGAACACGAACATATTTGCTGCGATTGGGTTAACGCCCATACCGTTAACAAGGATAGGTGCACAAGTTGTAGCCATGATAATATAGTTAGCTGTTGTAGGAACACCCATGCCCAGAACGATACATGTAAGCATTGTAAGGAACAAAGCGATAATAACTCTGTCGCCTGCAACACCAACGATTGCAGAAATAAGAATCTGGCCAAGACCTGTCATTGTAACAACGCCTGCGATAATACCTGCAACACCACATGCTACAGCAACGGACAGTGTGTTTTTACCGCCTGTTTCAAGAGCTGCTACAAAACGTTTTGGATTCATTCTTGTTTCTTTGTTAGGTATGCTTACCAAAATTGCAAGCAATGTTGCAAATACTGCAGAACGGGACATTGTGTAGCCCTTCATAACCATTACAACAAGAGCAATAAGTGGGATAAGCAGGTAACCCTGTTTGATAAACAATGGGAAGAATTTTGGGAGGTCTTCTTTGGAGATACCTTTAAGGCCAAGACGTTTTGCTTCGAGGTGAACTGTGATAAAGATACCTGTGAAGTACAGAAGTGCCGGGAAGATTGCACGGAATGCAATTTCACTGTACTGTACACCAACCATTTCTGCCATAAGGAAAGCAGCGGCACCCATAATAGGAGGCATAATCTGACCCCCTGTAGAAGCAGCAGCTTCAACAGCACCGGCAAATTCACCTTTATAACCTGTTTTCTTCATCAATGGAATTGTAACGGAACCTGTTGTAACTGTGTTACCAACAGAAGAACCGGAAACCATACCGCAAAGTGCAGAAGAGATAACTGCTACTTTAGCAGGACCACCTGTGGATGCACCTGCAATAGAGTTTGCAAGCTGAATAAAGAACTCGGAAATACCGGTTGCTTCAAGGAATGCACCAAACATAATGAACAGTGCTATGTATGTGGAACAAACACCGATTGGAGTACCGATAACACCACCTGTTGTGTAGAACAGGTTGTAAACAACAGATTTCAAAATCTGCATAAAGCTTCTGCCCTGGTCAAACCCAGCCCAGAATGCATAACCTATAAAGAATGTAACAACAAACAGAATAGGCACACCTACCGACCTTCGGCAAGCTTCCATAAGAACAAGTATGCCTATAACACCTACAAACACTTCAAGTGTGCTGATACGTGTTGCGTGGCTGATAATTTCTTTAAAGTTGATAACAAAATAGAAATATGCCCCACTGCCCAAGACCATTAAAACAAGGTCATAGATTGGCACGTGGTTAACTTTTGTATTACCCTTTTTAGCAGGATAAACAAGAAATACAAGTACAATAACGATACCTACAAAGAGTGAACGTCTAACACGTTCGTCCCAGTTTGCAAACAGGTTCATATAAATCATAAGAACCGCAAATGCTGCAAGAAGATAGCTGATAACAGCTTTAGGTTTGCCTTCCCAATATCTTGTGTTGGACTCTCTGTCGTATTTTTTCATTATGGCATCTATGTCTTCAGCAGAACCCACAGCGTCTTCTTCCACTGCCGGAGCTGTGTTAACTTTTATGTTTTCATTTGCCATAAAAAGTCCTCCTTGGATTATTTTTAGAAATATCTATGTTCACAGGAAAAACTTACTTTGCAGTTTCTGCCGCAAGTTTCCCTTAAACTGATTTCCTGGTTATGGATTGTAAGCGTATGGTCTGACCATGTGCCCACAATATAAGAGAGATATGGCATTTCCATATCAAAACCGGAAACCACCATCTCTCCGTTTTCATTGATTTCTAAAGTCTGACCCTCTTCAATCTCTGTCTGAACACCTGCTCCAAAATTATTATAGATAGTGCGTATAACATATATCTTGCCATCTTTAATCTGATACACATCGGTGAGAGGATACTGATTGACAGAGTGTATAAAGGTTATCGAAAATTCGTCACCTTCACTGACACGGAAACGGGTAATTTGTTCATCCGTGTCCCCATTCCTTAAGACCAGATAATATCCGCTTCTTAGTCCTAATATCACAATGACTGCAATAATGACAGACATTATTGCAGCCATTGCTGTAAAACTATGCTTTGTTAATTTCAAAGTTGTAAATTAGAGTGCGCCAACTTCTTTGAAGTATTTTTCTGCACCTGGGTGGAATGGAACAGAGATACCTGTTGTTGCATATTCAAGGCTGAGTTCCTGGCCTTTTGCGTGTGCAGCTGCGATTTCTGCCTGGTTTTCGAAGATAGCTTTTGTAAGGTTGTAAACTGTATCTTCAGCAAGGTCTGGAGAACAGATCAATGTAGCTTTGATAGCAACTGTCTGAACGTCTTCATCAATACCTTTGTAGGAGCCGCCTGGGATTGGGTATGTTGTGTAGTATGGATATGCTGCTGCAAGTTTTGCTGCGTGTTCGTCATCAATTTCAAGAAGGTTGATGTCGTTTGTTGTAGCAAGTTCTACGATAGCTGTTGTTGGTGCACCTGCTGTACAGAAGAATGCATCAATTTTGCCGTCTTTAAGAGCATCGGAAGAATCGCCGAAGCCGAGGTTGTTAACTTCGATATCGTCAAATGTCATGCCATAAGCTTCAAGAATCTGACGTGCGTTGAATTCAACACCGGAACCTGCGTCACCAACGGAAACTCTCATACCTTTGAGGTCATCGATGGATTCGATATCTTTTGTTGCAACAACCTGACAAACTTCTGCGTAGAGAGCTGCTACTGTGTTGAAGCCGTCAGCTTTGCCTTCTGCTGCAAAGAGGTCTGTGCCGTTGTAGCCGTAGTCCATAACGTCATTCTGAACGATAGCAAGGTCTGCTTCACCGTCGTGAACGAGATAGATGTTAGCTTTGGAAGCACCTGTGGACTGAACATTGATTTCTACGCCAACATCTTTAGCGTTGATAACGTTAGCGATAACACCGCCGAATGCGTAGTAAGTACCTGTTGTACCACCTGTACCCATTGTCATTTTTACTGTTTCTGGTGCTGCTTCACCGCCTGGAGCTGGTGCAGGTTCGCTGCCACCACAAGCTACCAATGACAAAGCCATTGCGCCGGCAAGAATAAGAGCTAATAATTTTTTCATGGAATTCCCTCCTTAATTTTTATTCCTGTCCAGATTGGAACGCAGGATTAATTTGCTTGTATTATACAGCAAAACAACAATTTATACAAGCAAAAGTTTAATGTTTTTGTATATTTTAACTAATTTGTAATAATATTCGTCAAAAAAAACATATTGGAAACGTTTCATTTGTACTATTTGCAAATAATAAAAATTTCTCACCGTTATATTTAAAGCATAATCCTTATTTTAATAATATGATATATTAACAAAGTACATATTATATTTATATACATATGCATTTAATATAATTACTGTTTTTTATAAATTTGTGACTAAATCACAAAAGTTTAATTTTTTTCAGAAAAGGTATTTACAAATGCAATTTTTCTGCTATACTAAAAACAGTAACAGTTCTCATTATTGTTTTGGAGGTGAGCCAGTGAATACAGCAAAAAAACACAGCAAAAAGCGTGATGCTATTTTACAGGTTATCCGCTCAACCGACTGCCATCCTTCTGCCGAATGGATTTACAATCAGGTTAAACCAATTTATCCTGATATAAGTCTTGGCACTGTATATCGCAATCTGGCTCTCTTTGAACAAAGTGGTGAGGTTGTTGCAATAGCAACGGTTGACGGACAGAAAAGATATGACGCAACCGCTGCAACACACACACACTTTATATGCGAATGCTGCAAAAGTGTGATTGATGTGGAAACACCACAGCCTTTTGCAGAGATGTACAAAGCTTTGAAAAAGGAACATGGTTTTAAGGCCGATTATCACAGCCTGACCTTTTACGGAAAATGTGATAAATGTCAAATCAGTAATTAAAATTATTTATTTAAATCTTGGAGGATTATATTATGGTTAAAAAATTTGTTTGTTCCGTATGCGGTTATGTTCACGAAGGCGACTGCCCACCAGAATTCTGCCCAACATGTAAAGTTGGTCCTGAAAAGTTTATCGAACAGTCCGGTCAGAGACAGTGGGCTGCAGAACACGTTGTTGGTGTGGCTAAAGGTGCTCCTGAAGACATCATCGCTGACCTCAGAGCTAACTTTGAAGGCGAATGCACAGAAGTTGGCATGTACCTTGCAATGGCAAGAGTTGCTCACCGCGAAGGCTATCCTGAAATTGGTCTTTACTGGGAAAAAGCTGCTTGGGAAGAAGCAGAACACGCTTCCAAATTTGCAGAACTTCTTGGTGAAGTTGTAACAGACAGCACAAAGAAAAACCTTGAAATGCGTGTAGAAGCTGAATGCGGCGCAACAGCAGGTAAATTTGACCTTGCAAAACGTGCCAAAGAACTTAATCTCGATGCTATTCATGACACAGTTCACGAAATGGCTCGTGACGAAGCAAGACACGGCAAAGCATTTGAAGGTCTTCTTGCAAGATACTTTGGCAACAAATAATTGCTTTAACTTTACTTAAACAGATATAGGTTTTCAGACCTTTACTTAAAAATGTATTGAGTATGCGGCAGGCTTATCCCCTGCCCTCTGCTCAAAATCTATAAGGAGGATTACATATGAATAACAAAATTGCTGAACTGCTTAACGACCAGATAAACAAAGAACTTTACAGCGCATATCTCTACCTTGATATGGCTAACTACTATGACGAACTTGACCTTGACGGCTATGCAAACTACTATATGATTCAGGCACAGGAAGAACGTGACCATGCTCTCCTGTTTATGAAATATATGCAGATTAACGGGTTAAAAGTAACTTTAAAGGCTATTGATAAGCCTGATAAGGTGTTTGACAGCGTGCTTGCTCCACTGGAAATTGCAGCTGAGCACGAAAGATATGTAACAGACCTTATAAACAATATCTATCACGAAGCACAGCTTGACAAGGACTACAGAGCAATGAAGTTCCTTGACTGGTTTGTTGACGAACAGATGGAAGAAGAAGACAATGCTGACAAAATGATAAGCAGATACAAACTGTTTGGCAGTGACCCTAAAGGTCTTTATCTGCTTGACCAGGAATATGCTGCAAGAGTTTATTCAGCACCAAGTCTTGTGCTTGACTAAGCAAAATAATTTGATTTTCTCCCTTTATAAAATATCTCCCATAATAGCAGGCAGGGTTTATTCCCTGTCTGTTATTTTTCTTCACACAATTTTCATTTTTTTATAGCTTTATTCAATCAAATATGATATGATTAAAAAGTATTATTTTAATAATTATTTTATTAAATGAAAGGAGAAAAATATGTATCAGTTTTTTGACACACTGATTAACAACATAAGCAATATTATGTACAGCTACCTGCTTATCATTATGCTGCTTGCTGTTGGTATCTACTTTACTTTCCGCACAAAATTTGTTCAGCTCAGACTGCTTAAAGAATCTATCAAAGTTGTTACAGAAAAGAAAGATGACGGTTCTGTTTCTTCCTTCCAGGCTTTGATGGTTTCCACAGCAAGCCGCGTTGGTACAGGTAACATTGTTGGTGTTGCAAACGCTATTGCAATCGGCGGTTACGGTGCTGTTTTCTGGATGTGGATTATCGCTATTGTTGGCGGTGCTTCTGCATTTATTGAAAGCACACTTGCACAGATTTACAAAAAGCGCGACAACGAAGGCGGCAGCTACGGTGGTCCTGCTTACTACATCGAAGCAGCACTTAAAAGCCGTTGGCTTGGTGTTATCTTTGCAATCTCCCTTATTGCAACATACGCAGGCGGCTTTAACATGCTTGCATCCTACAACCTTGTAACTTCCCTCAGCGGCTACAGCTTCTACAGCGAAAGCGTGCCAATGATCTGCGGTGCTATCCTTGCTGTTCTTGTTGGTTTCTGTATCTTTGGCGGCGGTAAACGCATCCTCAAAGTTACAGGCGTTATGGTTCCTGTAATGGGTGTTATCTACATCCTTATGGCTCTGCTTACAATGATTCTCAACATCGGTATGCTGCCGGAAGTTATCAAAAACATCTTTGTTGCAGCATTTGACTTTAAAGCTATCTTTGGTGGTTTTGCAGGTTCTGCTATTATGCAGGGTATCAAACGTGGTCTCTACTCCAACGAAGCCGGTGTTGGTTCCGCACCTAACGCAGCTGCAGCTGCAGATGTTAGCCACCCTGTAAAACAGGGCCTTGTACAGATGCTCAGCGTATTTATTGACACAATCCTTATCTGTACAGCTACAGCTATGATGTGTCTGTCCAGCGGCATCGTTCCTTCCGAAGAACTCAGCGGTGCTCCATTTGTACAGACTGCTCTTGCAACAAAATTTGGTGCTTTCGGTCCTGTATTTATCACAGTTTGTCTGTTGCTCTTTGCATTTACAACACTTATCGGTAACCTTTACTACTGCGAAGGCTGTCTCAACTACATTGCAAAACGCCCAGTAGGCAAAACAGGCATGAACATCTTCCGTGTTGCTGCTTGTCTTATCGTATTTGTTGGCGCAATGCTTGAATTTGGTTTTGTATGGAATCTTGCAGACGTGCTTATGGGTATTATGGCTATTATCAACCTGCCAGTTATCGTTCTGCTTTCCAAACCTGCTATTGCCTGTCTCAATGACTATCTCAAGCAGAAAAAAGAAGGCAAAGACCCTGTTTTCAAAGCTGCTGATATCGGCATTAAAGAAGAAACAGATTTCTGGAAATAAATTACTATTAATTACAGATGCAAAATCACCCTTAACTGAAACAATCAGTTAAGGGTGATTTTTAATTTTCTGTATTTATTTGTTTATTTCTTTAGGTCTGTACATTACCTCATTGATTGTATAAACCGTCATAAATGCATCAGGGTCAGTTTTTGTAACATAATTCATAAGTTTAAGATATTCGGATTTATCTACAATAACATTGATTTCCTTGTGCATATCTTCTGTATAAGCGCCATAAGCATGATAAAGTGTTGCACCGCTGTGGAGCTCGTGAAGGATAAACTGAATAATTTCTTCGTTCTTTTTGGATAATATGCACACACGCTTTTTTATTGTAGAACCAAATAGAAAACGATCGAGAAATATCCCGCTTAAATATGTGCCTATAACACTTATTACCACTGTTTTCAGGTCATATACCAGTACAGACGATAATGCAACAGCCATACCAGCCATGGCAATTGCACTGCCCAGTTCTATACGCAGATACTTGTTCATAAGTTTGCCAACAATATCAAGACCGCCTGATGAAGCATTACGGGTAAAAAGAAGCGCCTGCCCTACACAGATAAAAATTGCATAAGCTATACAGTCTATAAACTGATCACCTGTGATTGACTGAACATCCGGCACAAGCTTTTCAAAAACACCCAGTGCTGCCGGCAGCAGCAACGATGTATAAATTGTTTTTGCTCCAAATTCTTTTCCTATAAATATAAATCCGATTATCAGAAGTAAAACGTTCATAACCATCGTGATTTGCGATACCGACAAAGGCACAAGATTGCTTAATACTATTGCAAGCCCCGATATGCTGCCTACTGAAAGATTGCTTGGAACCATAAAGAAATATACAACTGCCGCAATAAGAACCGTTGCAAAGGTGATTACTGTAAATTCCCATAATTTTTGTATTATTTTCATAATGCACTCCTTTATCTGTACTGATAATATTATACAGTTTAAATTATATAATAATCAAGCAGATATTGTGAACAATAAAAAGCAGTCAAAACCATTGTGTCACGATTCTGACTGCCAGCATAATATTTGTCAATTTTTAGGTTTAGGCTTATACATCATTTCGTTGACCGCATATATGGTTACAAAGGCATCCGGATCAGTTTTTGTTATAAAGTTTATAAGCTTCATATATTCTGTTTTATCAACAATTGTGTTGATTTCCATACGCATTGTTTCTGTGTATGTACCATATGCATGATACTGTGTTGCACCACTGTGAAGTTCGTGCAGGATAAACTGCAAAATTTCATCATGCTTTTTGGATATGATGCACACACGTTTTTTAAGAGTTGAACCGAAAATGAAATGGTCAAGCACAATACCGCTGAAATATGTACCGAACACACTCAGTACTACCGTTTTTGTGTCGTATACCAGTGCCGAAGAAAGAGCAACTGCCATACCGGAAAGCCCCATTGCCTTGCCCAGGTCCATACGCAGGAATTTGTTCATAAGTTTGGCAATAATATCAAGACCGCCGGAAGAAGCATTGCGGGTAAACAGCATTGAAAGACCAATGCTTACCACCAGACAGTAACCTATACCGTCAAGGGCCTGATCACCTGTGAGAGACTGGTTGTTTGGAAATACAACTTCAAACACACCGATTACTATAGGAAGCAGTATTGATGTATAAACAGTTTTTATACCAAAATCTTTGCCTACAAGCAAAAAGCTGACAATAAGCAATGCAACATTCATTATCATTGTAAGCTGTGAAACCTGCAAAGGCACAAGATTGCTCAGAACAATTGCAAGACCTGATATACTGCCGATAGACAGCTTGCTTGGAACAAGAAAGAAAAACACAGCAATACCAACTATGATATCTGCTATGGTAATTATTATAAATTCTTTTACTGCATCCTTTTTCATAAAAACCTCACTGATAAATATATATATTGTTATTATACATTACAAGTACCGGTAAAAACAAGTAAAAACAGTTTTTGATATCTTATATCAGTTAACAAAAAAGCACCCGCCTGCAATGCAAACGGGTGCCTGTATTTATTTTCTGTATAATGTGTATGTATTATTATCTGCAGCACAGTATATTTTTATGCTGTCGGTTGTAAGGGCTGTGATAACCATCGATACTTTGTAATCTTCCGGATTATTATGATAAACCCGATATTCACCATTTTCTATATAATAATAACAGTTTTCATAGCCTTTTAACATTGGCATACCATTTGTCATATAGCCGTCTTCTGCAATATACATATGATACTGTCTGTCTGTTGTTTCCCATCGGCCTTTGAGAAACTCTTCAGCAAGACTTTGTTCGCTTAAAATTATTTCAGGTACATTTTCGAAATCAAATATTTCTATAAGATATGCAACCCGTTCTTCATACGGAGTAAAGTTGAAAAAATCGAGTATATCTATAATCTTGAGATATTTCTCACTGTCTTTATAGTCGCTGATGACTTCGAAACATCCTCTCGCATTATCATAGGATTTTTCAAAATACCATATCTGACCGGACAGATACACTCCTTCTTTTATAAGTGATATTCCTTCTTCACCTACATATTCAGGTGCAAGCATAGCAACTTCGTAAGCTTTGAGGAAATTATTTTCGTCTGTCAGTTCAGCAATATACAATGCCTGTATTTCCGCAAAAGCATATGCTGCCTGTTCGTATTCACCGAGCAGTTCACCAAGCACCTTCAAGGCACTGTCATAATTGCCTTTTTCATACATATACATACCCTGACGGTATTTGGTTTCCATAAGTTTTTGTGCAGAATCCTTGTAGCCTTCACGGCTTAAATTCCGGTATATAGTCACCGCTGAAGCAAAATCATCATTATCAACACGTCTTGCCGCTTTTCGGTATTCTGTTTCATACACCATATTATCAGCATAAAGATATCCTGACATTGCTTCAAAATTTTCTTTGGCTGCATCAAATTCGCCATCTGTCATCTGTTTTGCAGCAACCATATACTGGTAAAGCTGTGTGTCAATATATTTTACCGTCGGCAAAACAATAACATTTTTTGCATCCACAAAATTTTCTGATTTTGCATAAGCAATTGTTCCTATATGCAGACCTGCTGCTGCAACAAAAATAAACGCTATTGCTGTAATGACAATTTTTTTGGTGTTAAGTTCCGGTAATTTCAGTTCAGGGAATTTCAGTGTAACTTTTCGGTTGTCAGTTTTCACCGATATTTCAATTATATCTTCTTCCGGCTTGCGCTTATGTTCCGGCACAAGCTGTTTTGCTTTTTCCCTGTCTTTTTTTAACTTTAAAACAAAAACTGCCGCAAGCAAAACTGCAGCTGATGCATACAGCATGTCAAAATTAAAATTCCGTAGTTTTATTCCGCTGTTATCCAGAAAGGTTTTCAGTTCACTTATATCTATTGCGGCAAAAACCCCCTGTGATTCACCTACTCCAAGGGTGTTTATACCTATTACTTCACCTTTTTCATTAAAAAGCGGACCGCCTGAATTACCGGAATTTATTGCGGCATTTATCTGCAGCATCTTTGATGATGTACCATAGGATGACATTGTAAATTCTCTGACTGCACTTACAATGCCATCTGTTATTGTTACATCCTCACTGCGATAGTTCATAGCATCAGACAGATTGTCAGATGCCCCCGGGAACCCTGCCGCATAAACAGCATCCCCTCTCTGTGCACTTTTAGATGCCGGTTTCAGCGGTTCAGCAGATATACGGTATTCCAGTTTCAAAACAGCCATATCTTTCTGACTGCTCCTGGCAACAACCTCTGCATATATAATTTCTTCATCAAAAAATATAACTATGCTTTCGGGATTGCCCTCCACAACATGATTGTTTGTAACGATAAATGTGCCTTCGCTGTCATTTTTTATTACAAACCCTGTACCTGAACCTATTTCGCTTTTGTATTCGGATATTATCCGCACTACAGAATCTGTCTGTTTAAGCACTTTTTTAGGCACAGCCTCTGCGGCATATGCCGTTACTGTAAATACAGCAGTAAACAGAACTGTCAAAACCAATGATAAAAACTTTTTCAAAAGATTACCTCCTTTGAACAAATAACTTTATTTCAGTATATCATACAATTTATAAAATAAAAACATTCACAGATATATTTTTTACAAAAAGCTGCTTTTATGACTGATTATTTTTGGTCAAAAATGGCATTGTTACATATAGTAATTATGTGTTATTATATTTACTGCATTATTTTATATATATGTTAACAACGTTGATATACAATTAAGGAATATTTATTATGGATAAATTGAAAGAAACCATCCAGCATCCAAATCTGCATATCGGTATGCGAAATGTAAAAACAGCACTTACTGCAACTCTCTGTGCACTGCTTTATTTTCCGTTCGGCCGCAATCCTACCTTTGCCTGTATCGGTGCAGTTTTTGGAATGGGATATGATATGAACAACAGCAAGCTTCATGGCGGCAACCGACTTTTCGGCACAGCCTTTGGTGGTTTTATCGCTATGGCACTGTTCCGTTTTTATATAATTTTCTACCCTGACGGCAGAAAAACACTGTTTATGCTTCTGCTGTTTTTTATCGGTGTTGTTGTACTTATCCTTGTAAGCCAGAATCTCTGGCCAGGTGCTGTTCAGCCCGGCAGTGTTGTGTTGAGCATTATCTTTTTCAACACACCTGTTGAAACTTATGTTTCCTATTCTCTTAACCGTATTTTTGATACCGGTGTAGGTGTTGTGGTAGCATTGCTTGTAAACTATTTCCTTCCAAGAGAACGCCTTGTAAGATGGCTGGAAGCATGTCATTTAAGAAAAAAGGATACCGAGCATCCTGACGACTAATCAACAAACAAAAAAGTGTGACTTTTAAAGTCACACTTTTTCTTTTTATTCTGATTTATTTGTCAATTTTTTAAATACAATACCGCATCTGTTTGGGATATAGCAGTGGAAACCTGGTCTTGTGCCACCATTATCAACCGCTGTGTAAACATAATTTTTGTCCACACGGTCAAAACCGCCAAATCTGCCTTCATCTGTAGAAAGGATTACCTGATAATCGCCCTCTTCAGGAACAGACACCCAATGTCCGTCATAGGAATTTGTAGGGTTAAAGTTGAACACAAATACATCCTTGCCTTTGGAATAAATCATTATTTTATCGCTGTTATGAATGTAGTGGCATTCCGCCTTTTTAATCATAATACGTTCTTTTTTAAGGAACGCAATCATTGCCTTGTCAAACTCGTTAAGATATTCGTATCTCAGGTCAGGATTCTCTGCAAGGCTCCACTGTCTGCGGCAATAGTGATAGCTCCAGCCGTTGCCTTCACGAGGGAAGTCAATCCATTCCGGATGACCAAACTCATTACCCATAAAGTTGAGATAACCTTCCCCTGCAAGAGTTGATGTGATAAGTCTTATCATCTTGTGCAATGCAACACCGCGGTCAACTGTCATGCTTCCGCTGTCCTTGCGCATTGATGTGTACATTTCAGCATCGCAGAGACGGAACATAATTGTTTTGTCGCCAACAAGCGCCTGGTCATGGCTTTCTGCATAACCGACAGTTTTTTCTTTAGGCCTGCGGCCGGAAAGTTCTACCCACAGCTTATCGATATCCCAGAATTCGTCCTTGCTTTCTTTTATCATTTTAATCCACAGGTCAGGGATACCCATAGAAAGACGGAAGTCAAAACCGATACCACCGTCTTCGATTTTAATACACATACCCGGCATACCGGACATATCCTCTGCAATTGTAACAGCCTTTGGATTAATCTGATGGATAAGCTCGTTTGCAAGCTGGAGGTATGTAACAGCTTCAATGTCTGTGTTCATGGAAAAGTACATATCATAACCGCTGAATGCACTGCCAAGGCCATGGTCAAGATAAAGCATACTTGTTACGCCATCAAAACGGAAACCGTCAAAATGGAATGTTTCCATCCAGAATTTAAGGTTGGAAAGCAGGAAATGAATAACTTCGTTTTTGCCATAGTTAAAACATTTTGTGCCCCACGCACTGTGGTCACCTTTGCCGCCTTCGTGGAAGAACTGATATTCTGTGCCGTCAAACTGGTTAAGACCTTCGTTTGTATTTTTAACAGCATGGGAATGAACAACATCAAGAAGAACTGTAATACCCATTTTATGTGCTGTATTGATAAGGTCTTTCAAATCCTTTGCATCACCGTAACGGGAAGAAGCTGCAAAGAAATTGGACACCTGATAACCAAATGAACCATAATAAGGATGTTCCATAATTGCCATTATCTGAATTGTGTTGTAACCCAGTTCCTTGATTCTTGGCAGCACATTTTCTTTGAACTGGCGATATGTACCTACACAGCCTTCTTCCTGAGACATACCAATATGACATTCGTAGATATATGGTGTTGCTGCAGGTTTGAATTTTTCATCTGTCCATTCAAAGCCGTCATGCATTACATCGTCAACAACAGCGCACCATGTAATTGTCTCCACATCCTGAATAACTCTTGTTGCATATGTAGGAATGTGGCGCAGTGTTTCGCCGTTATGAATAACAACAGCCTGTATGCGCTGACCTTTTTTAAGGGTGTCTTTTCCTTCAAGTTCAACTTCCCATACACCGTTGCCGATATTGTTCATAGGGCAGCCATATACATCCCAGTTGTTGAATTCACCTGTAAAGAACATCTGTTCTGCTGCAGGTGCCCATTCACGGTATACCCAGCCCTTTTCTGTAGGGTGAATACCAAAATATTTATGACCATTTGCAAATGATGATAAATCGCCATCTTCGCCTACCAATTCTTTTCTTTTGGCCTTATAGCAATCCATTCGCAAATTGATATCATCTTCAAATTTTGCTAAAAAAGGGTCAATCTTTAAAATTTTATAGCTCATATGATTTCTCCTTGTATAGTTTTTACAGACATGATTCTGCTTATATTAAATTATAACATGGCTGCAAAGTATTATCAATAATTACAGGGCGCCAAATAATAACATTATTTGTACAAATTAAGCTAATATCAGCCATTAAAAACCATAGTATTTTGCTATTTATCCAATTTTTATTTTTTGCAAAAATAAGCCTTGATTTTATACCAAAGCGGGTTTATACTTTATAAGCTTAAAGAATTAAAAAGGAGTATACAGATGAGTAATATTTTGTTGAATGTATCTATTGCCTTGCTTGCAGGTCTTCTTATGACAAGAGCCTTCTCCAAGCTTAAACTTCCTGACGTAACTGCATATCTTGTTGCCGGTGTGTTTATCGGTCCTTATGTACTTGGTGCACTTGGTATTCCGGGGCTTGGATTTAACAGTATGCACGAGGTTGAAGCACTTGGCCTTATTGCAGACGTAGCTCTCGGTTTTATCGCATTTTCTATCGGTAACGAATTCAGACTTGAAGATTTGAAAAAAATCGGTAAACAGGCATTTACAATCGGTATCTGCGAAGCACTCTGTGCATCCGTTGTTGTAAATATTGTACTTATCGGTCTCCATTTTATAATGCCTGACAAACTCAGTTTCCCGCAGGCAATTGTGCTTGGTGCTATCGCAACAGCAACAGCACCTGCTGCAACACTTATGGTTGTTAGACAGTACAAGGCAAAAGGTCCTCTTGTTGACCTGCTTCTGCCTATCGTTGCCCTGGACGATGCTATGTGTCTCATTGTTTTTGCTGTTCTGTTCGGTATTGCAAAAACACTTATCAGCGGCACAGTTGACTTTATCTCCATCATTGTTAACCCTCTTGTTGAAATTGTGCTTTCACTTGTTCTTGGCGCAATTATGGGCTGGATTCTTACACAGATTGAAAAACTGTTCCACTCCAACACAAACCGCCTTAATATGACAATTGCATTTGTGTTCCTTACAGTTTCCATCTCTATGGTTAAGTTCAACATTGGTCCTGTACACGTTGGATTCTCCTCCCTGCTTGTATGTATGATGCTTGGCACAATATTCTGCAACACTTGTTCCCTTTCTGAAGACCTTATGGCTGCAGCAGACAAATGGACTTCTCCGCTTTTTGCTTTGTTCTTTGTAATAAGCGGTGCAGAACTTGAACTTGACGTTTTTGGTGACCTTGCAATTGTATTTATCGGTGTTGTATATATCGTATTCCGCTGTGTTGGTAAATATCTTGGTGCTTTTCTCAGTGCAAAAGCTACAAAATGCTCCCCTGAAATTCAGAAATACCTTGGTATTACACTTTTCCCACAGGCAGGTGTTGCCCTTGGTATGTGCGCAACAGCTTCCAGTCTTGGTGCTGAAGGCGACCTTATCCGTAACATCACACTTTTCGCTGTTCTTATCTACGAACTTGTTGGTCCGCTTATGACAAGGGAAGCTTTGACAGCAGCAGGCGACATCAAACCAAAATCTGCAGATGTTATCAACCGCCGTGCAAACAAACTTGCAGCAGTTGGTGCAACCGAAGAAGCTGCTGAAGCTATAGAAATTGCTAAAGAAACTATGGCAGAAGAAGCAAAAATGTGGGCTGAAATTGAAGCAAAAAAAGAAAATAACGATTAATATTAATATAACATACAAAAAGGTGCCTTTCGGCACCTTTTTGTATGTTATAGAGCTTTTATAAGGATGAGTAATATTATTCTTAAAATTTATATATTTTTCTGTTAACCGTAACCAGTTATAATATACTTTCTGCAGCATAATTTTTATTATTGTTATGCAACATATACGGATTTTTCTGTTCTGTGAACAACAGTCATAGCTGCGCGTGCTGCTTTCTGCTTGCGGATTGCTTTTGTATTCTGTTTTCTGAGGATATTTTCCACTTTAAAGAAACAGGAAGTAAGATAACCAAAACCTGCTGCTGTAGCAAGTGCAAAAACTGTCTGCAAAGAGATTCCGTTCATAGCAAAAAGACTTATCAATGTTAAAAAAGCTGCCAGTACTGTCATTGTGCTTGCCAAATATATTTTATTCTGTCTTTTCATAATCGTCACCTCTCCAACAACTATCGGTTGTTTTCTTGATTTTATATTATCACAACTATTGGTTGTTGTCAACAGCTTTTAACAACTTTTTGTTAAATTTTACTACTTTTAGTTGTTTACAAATATAAATTTATAGTGTATAATTATTTTAAAATAACAACCATAGGTGGTGGAGATATGTTTGGTCAGCAGATTAAAAGTTTGCGCAAAGAATATAAAATGAGTCAGGCAGAACTTGCAAAGCAGCTTAAAGTTACCCAGCAGGCTATCGGCAAATGGGAAACCGGCAAAAGCACCCCCGATACCGATACATTAAAACGCCTTGCTGAAATTTTCAAAACGAGTGTTGACTTTCTGCTTGGTGTGGAAAGCGCACCCGCTGTAAACAACAGTTTTCCTTTTGAGGTGGAATACGAAGACGAAGGATATGGCATTCCTGTAATTGGCACTGTGCGTGCAGGCTACAATGCTTTGGCTTATAACGATGACTACGGTGTTGAATATGCCAATGTACGCAATCCTGACGAATATTTCTATCTTATCGTACGCGGTGACAGTATGGAACCAAGAATAAAAGACGGCGACCTTGCACTTGTTCACAAACAGCCTACACTTAATGACGGCGATTTGGGTGTTATTGTTTATGGTGATAACGAGGGTACTCTTAAAAAATTCAGCCGCCGCGGCAACACTATCATTCTCTCACCTTTCAACCCTGATTACGAGCCTAAAATTATCAGCGGCGAAGATTTGAACAATGTTTACATTGCAGGTAAAGTTGTTGAAACCAAAACAAAGTGGTAATTTATCAAAATTAACAAACGCCTATTAAAATAAGGAGAATTCAAAATGAGACTTGACGGCTTTGGATTGTTTGTTGACGATATGCCAACAATGATACGTTTTTACAGAGATGTGCTTGGATTTGAAATCAAAGAAGACGAAAACACTAAAAATGTATATCTTGTCAAAGACGGAACACTTTTTCTGCTGTACAGACGTACAGATTTTGAAAAAATGACCAGTAGAAAATATGAATATATAAAAGGCTATAACGGTCATTTTGAAATTGCTTTGGATGTTGACACTTTTCAAGATGTAGATACCGAATATCACAAAGCTATAGCAAAAGGCGCCAGACCAATTTTGGAACCGACTACAGAACCTTGGGGTCAAAGAACCTGTTACATTGCAGACCCTGAAGGCAATTTGATTGAAATAGGTTCTTTTGGTCAAAAAACTGAATAACTGATATATTATAAAAGCAAAATGCATAGGTTGAGCAAGCCTCAATCTATGCATTTTATTTTTGTTATACTATTTAGTTACGGTTCAACAACCCACTCAAGCTGTTCAGACGGTACAACCACATAGTCGTCCACACCTTCGCCTGTTCTCATAATTACATAGCGTATTCCCGCCTGAATGATTGTACGGGCACAAAGCGGACACGGTTTTGCTTTGTGAATTGAATTATCCTTTGGGTTTACACCCACAAGGTATAAATCTGCCCCCATTGTCTGTGAACGTGAACAGTTGAGCAGCGCATTTGCTTCGGCATGGATAGCGCGGCACATTGCATAACCGTCCCCCTGATGAAGATTTCGCTCTATTCTTGGACATTTGCCTATATCGCAGCAGTTGTCCATTCCTCGCGGTGCACCATTATAACCTGTGGAAATAACAACATCATCTTTGACAATAACCGCACCATATTTGCGTTTTATACATGTGCTTCGGTATGCAAACACCTCGGCGCAGTTCAGATATGTGTTTATTTTGGATATTCTTTCACTGTCCTGCGGACGCACCATAATGGCAACCTCTCTTAATCTTTAAATATAATATATGCAAACTTATTTATTACCTGCCAGTTTACCATAAAAATCAGTCATAACACACACAACAGCAGCAACAATACCCACACCTATAAACCATATTCTTGGTACCGCTGTAAGGTCAAGTTTAAAAAACTCGATATACATTCCGCCTTTTACAGCAAAAATAAAACATATCACCAATACAACTGTTGATACCCAGTTTGTCAGTTTTAAAAATACTCTTCTGCCCATACTGTAAACTCCTTTTACGCTACAACTTGTTATATCTTGTATTATAGCACATCTGTACAGCATTTTAAAGTATTACATCATAATTTCACAGGAAATTGCATTTTCTATCAAAAAGCCTTTAGGTGTAAGAGATATTATATTATTGCTGAAGGTTATATAACCCTGATTTTCCAGTATTCTGAGCTTTTTTATTTTTACCGAAGACAGCTCTCTGCCCCATTTTTCTTTCAATTCTGTAAGATTTAAACCGCTTTTGAGTCGAAGCGAAAGCATAATGTATTCGTCGGCATCAACCTCGCCGTCATCAACAGTCTGAGGATTTTTTATAAATGCATGCAGGTCTCTTGGATAATAAAAACGTTTTCCGTTGAGACAGCTGTGGGCTGACGGGCCGATTCCGATATAGTTTTCCAGCTTCCAGTAGATGCTGTTGTGCTGTGATTCAAAACCTTCTTTTGCAAAGTTTGATATTTCGTACTGTTTGTATCCCAAACTTTCAATTTTTTCACAGGCGTAAAGGTAAAAATCGCTCATTTTTTCATCGTCTGGAATATCCGCAGGTGTGTTAACTGCAAAAGGTGTTCCCTCCTCGATTTTAAGCATATAGGAGGATATATGGGTTGCCCCAAGCGAATGCAGAAGTTCCACTGTGTCATCCAGCTCTTTTTCTGTATACCCGGGCAGACCAAGCATTACATCACCGCTGATATTTTTAAATCCGGCTTTTTTTGCATTTGCAAAGGCTTCACTAACTTTTTGGACAGAATGTACCCTGCCCAGAGTTTCAAGACTTTGCTGATTTGCAGTCTGAACCCCAAATGACAGACGGTTTACACCAGCTTTTCTGAAACCCTGAAGTTTTTCGAGCGTAACTGTTTCAGGATTGGCTTCAAGTGTTACTTCTGCATCTGACATAACATCTGCTGACTTTAAAATGCGCTCTGTCTGCTGCGGCGTAAGCAGACTTGGTGTGCCGCCGCCAAAATAAACAGTTTTGTATTTTATATCTCCGTATTTTTTTATCTCTTTTATTACAGCATCCACATATTCATCGCTTACTGTGCTGCTGCCGCCTATCGAGTAAAAATCACAGTAGTTGCATTTTTTAAGGCAATAAGGAACATGTATATATAAACCTGATGTCATTGTTTTCTCCAGTAAATATTTATATATAAATAATATGCCATATAAACAAAAAGAGCAAGATAAACTTGCTCTTTTGTTTTTGTTAATTAACTTTTACAGTTTCCCAAAGCTTGTTGAGATATGCCAGCATTTCTGTATCCAGAGTTCTGTAAGCATATTTGTTGTACTCATCTGCAAAATTGTCAAATTCCGGATAAAGAATCTCTACAACATCTTCACCCATATCTTCGATATAGGTTTCGTTTTCGCGTACGATGCTGTTTGGGGAAGCATAGTATGTGTATTCGGCATTTGCAACTGCAGGTTCTTCACTGAGCATATAGTTGATAAAGATTTCTGCCAGTTCCTTGTTCTGTGCACAGGAAGGAATACACATAGCATCAATAAACATATTTGTATGTTCAGGATAATAGAACTGCAGGTCAACATTGTCAGCCTGGTCTTCCATCATTGTAAAGTAGTCGCCTGCATAGTATGCACCGATTGAAGCTTCACCCGACTGCATAATATTGAAGATTTCGTCCATTACATAGCTGTAAACCAGCGGACGCTGTGCAATCATCTCTTCGTGTGCCTTTTCCCAAAGTGCTGTATCGGTTGTGTTTACATCGATGCCCAGCTTGTACATTGCTGTGCCAAAGGCATCACGGGAGTTGTTGAACTGAACAATCTTGTTTGCATATTTGCCGTTCCACAAAAGATCCCAGTCACCGATATCGGCCTTGTCAACCACATTTGCATCATAAATAACACCTACAACGCCGTATGTGTAAGGAACGGTATACTGGTTGTCCGGGTCATAATAAAGACCTTTGAAATCATCGTCAATGTATTGGTAGTTAGGAATATTTTCAAAATCCAGTGGCAGAAGCATATTTTCTTTTTCCATACGTGCAATCATATAGTCAGACGGAATAATAATGTCGTAACTTACTGCACCGCTGGAGATTTTGTTGTACATATCTTCGTTGGAAGCAAATGTATCGTAGTTTACTACAATCTTTTCACCATAAGTTTCTTCGTACCATTTTTCAAATTCTTTTATGGTGTCAAAACTGCCTTCGCTGCCGTCAGAGATGTATTCACCCCAGTTGTAAACGTTAAGTTCTTTCGAACCTTTTGAACCGCTGAATGCACCAACACAGAGAACAACAACGATAACACCGGCAAGAGCAAGTGCTGCATTGCGTTTGCCCGGATGATAATCACCTTCAGGTTTTTCACCTTTCTGTATTCTGCGTGCTTCTTTGAGTTTCTGGCTGTCCTCGTTGTCAACAATGTTGTTGATGAGAAGCAGAGACAGTGTTACAAAGAAGATGATTGTTGCAAGTGCATACATCTTTGGTGTAACGGTTTTCTTTGTCATACCGTAAATGCGGATTGGCAATGTCTGGAAACCGTTGCCGCTTGTAAAGTAGCTGATAACAAAGTCATCAAGTGACATTGTAAATGCCATAATTGCACCTGTAATGATACCAGGCATAATTTCGGGCAGTTCAACCTTAAAGAATGCCCTCAGCGGCGGACAGCCAAGGTCCATAGCTGCTTCGGCAAGGGATTTGTCCATCTGCTGCAGTTTCGGCAGTACCTGCAGAATAACATACGGCAGACAGAATGTAACATGGGCAATAAGCATTGTCAGAAAGTTAAGGCTTGTGGAGGCGCCGAACAGTCTGCCCACAAATACAAACATAAGCATAAGAGAAATACCTGTAATAATATCAGGATTTGTCATAGGAATGTTTGTAACTGTGTCGATTGTTGTGCGGTACCAGCGGCTTCTTAACTTGTTAATGCCCACCGAAGCCATTGTGCCAAGCACAACGGCTATTGTTGTTGCTGAAAAAGCAAGAATAAGTGAGTTTTTAAGTGCTTCAAGTGTGTTTGCATCGTTCAGCAGCTCTTTATACCAGCGGAGAGAAAAGCCGGAAAATACCGACAAGCTTTTGCCTGCGTTAAAAGAGAATATAAGCAGAATTATAATCGGTGCAAACAGAAAGGCAAATATAATGCCTGTATAAATTTTGGATGCTGTTTTTTTCATTTGCTATTTACCTCCATATACTCGTTTTGAGGTAAAGTAGTTTGCAATACCCATACATACCAGCAGAATAATCATAAGGATAAAGGCAATTGCCGCTGCAAAGTGCAGGTTGTTTGCTACATACTGACCTTCGATTGCGTCACCGATAAGGAAGAATTTGCCGTTACCGAGTTTCTGGGAGATATAGAAGGTACTGATTGACGGAATAAGCACCATTGTTATGCCGCTCATAACGCCAGGAAGGCTGAGTGGGAATATTACACGGCGCAAAGTTGCAATGCTGTTGCAGCCAAGGTCGTGTGCTGCTTCGATAAGGCGGATATCCATTTTAGCCATAATGGAGTAGATAGGCAGCACCATATACGGGAAATAGTCATACACCATACCGATGATAACCGCTCCCTCTGTGCC
The DNA here is from genome assembly GCA_017505635.1 of Oscillospiraceae bacterium. Lineage (GTDB taxonomy): Bacteria > Bacillota > Clostridia > Oscillospirales > Ruminococcaceae > RGIG3102. The sequence goes on from JAFVOU010000021.1 coordinate 89,217, forward strand.
GATGATATGCACAGGGTCAATACCAAAAAAGCCGAGAATGCTGTTGAATATACCCGTATCCTGCAGAATAGTCATCCAGGCATAGGTACGGATAAGGAAGTTCATCCACATAGGAATCATGATAAGTGTCATCATAATTCTCTGTGTTTTTTCCTCTGCTCTTGCCATAATGTATGCAAGAGGATAGCCCATAAGCAGGCAAACCACGGTAGATATAATGGCAAGCTTGAGAGAGCGCATAAAAATCATAAGATATGTGCGCACTTCAGTTATTGTGCCGTCGTCAGCTGTTATCTGGCTTGTGGCTGTAAAAAACTTTGTAATATTTTCCAGTGTAAAATTAAAGTTGTTGTCTGTAAATGCATAGTATGCAATAAACAGCAACGGCACAATGATGAATATTGCCGCCCATACAGAATAAGGGCCAAGCAGCATTCTGGTTGTGCTGTTTGATTTGCCAAGTTTTTTCATTATTCTTCATTACCTCCCACAGAGAGCTGTTCCAGTTCGTCAGAGAAGGAAGAATAGTCACCAAACATACCTGAATATTTGGATTTTTTCATAACGTGGATTGCGTCAGGTTCAAGGAAAATGCCGATATGTTCGTCCACATCAACAAAATCAGTTGTCTGAATCATCCATTTGAAACCTTTAACGTCAACAATAATTTCGTAGTGAACGCCCATAAATGTAACGGATGTTACAATGCCTTCAAGCATACCTTTTTCCACCGGAACAATGTCAACGTCTTCCGGACGGATAACGATATCAACAGGTTCTTTAGGGGCAAATCCCTTGTCAAGGCACGGGAAAGTCTGTCCGGAGAAACGTGCTTCTCCGTCCTTTATCATAACACCGTCAATGATATTACTTTCACCGATAAAGTCTGCAACAAATGCATTTTCAGGTTCGTTGTAGATATCTACAGGTGTGCCTATCTGCTGGATTACACCTTCGCTCATAACAACGATTGTGTCGGACATGCTGAGCGCTTCTTCCTGGTCGTGTGTAACAAACACAAAGGTGATACCTGTAGATTTCTGAATATTTTTAAGTTCCTGCTGCATGTCTTTGCGCAGTTTGAGGTCAAGGGCACTGAGAGGCTCGTCCAGCAGAAGAACTTTTGGATGGTTAATCAGCGCACGGGCAATTGCAACACGCTGCTGCTGACCGCCGGAAAGGCTTGTAACATTGCGCTTTTCAAAACCTGAAAGCATAACAAGTTTAAGCATTTCCTTAACTTTTTTATCTATTTCATCTTTAGGCACTTTCTTTTCGCGAAGAGGAAATGCCACGTTTTCGTATACGTTGAGATGTGGAAACAGTGCATATTTCTGAAACACTGTATTTACGTTGCGTTTATGCGGAGGAACATCTGTGATATCTTCACCCATAAATACAATTTCTCCGTCGTCCGGCTGTACAAAACCGCTGATGATACGCAAAAGAGTTGTTTTGCCGCAGCCTGACGGGCCAAGCAAAGTGAGAAACTCGTTGTCGTAAATATCAAGGCTGATATTGTTAAGCACGGTTTCACCGTCGAAAGCCTTTGTTATATTCTTAAGTTCGATGATCTTTTTCATAAATATATATTCCCCTCTTAACAGCCGTATATTTATAAACAGGCAACAAAAAAGTGGTACACCTGTATGGGTATACCACTTGTAAACTGATATAATAAATGCTGCTTTTATATACAAAAACACATTATATCTCAATGGGTTCAGAGTCTATATAGCAAAGATTACTTTTACTACTCTTATTGACCATTTCACAAGTTATAATGCCCCCAGGCATCCGGTTTATAGTCACCAACTTATAAAACTTTAGCTTTTAACTCAATCAATAAGGCAACAGAAGTTGCCAACTGCCTTTACGCAGTTTGCGGCATTCGACCCGGCTGTCCGTATGGCCTTGGCTGATAAATCAGCGGTCGGTATCTTGCTTTGGAAAAATCTTTCCAATTGAGACACTTAATTCTAACATTTATATGTACATATTGTCAATGAAATAATAAAAAAATGTAAAATTTTGATGTATAAACATTATTAAAATCTGAAAATTTGCATAAAAAAGCAGGGATAATTATATCCCTGCAAAAATAATCAAACAGCACCTATCCAAAGAGGCAAATCCTGAATGTAATAAAGGTTATCCTTATTAAAATCTGTACCTTCCTTAAGCACTGTTGCATATCCTACAACGTCGCAGCCTATCTGAGAAAGCAAAGTTTCCATAGCCTTGAATGTACCGCCTGTAGAAACAACGTCATCAAGAATAAGCACCTTTTTGCCCTTGATTTTTGCAACATCCACGCCATCCACAACCATAATCTGCGATGCTGCTGTTGTGATGGATTTTACTTCTGTTACAAGCGGGTCCACCATATATGCTTTTGCGCCTTTGCGGAAAACCACAAATTCCTTTTCACCAAGGTATGTACACAAACTCTGTGCCAGCGGCAGAGTTTTTGCTTCCGGGCATACTATGTAATCAAAGTCCACATCTTTAATTTTATCACCAAGCACCTTTGCACAGTAGTTTGTAAGGTTTGTATTGCCAAGCAGCACAAACCCTGCAATATGCAAAGTTGGTGTAACCGGTGTAATAGGCAGTCTTTCAATTCTGCCTGCAAGGTCAATATCATAATATTTCTGGCCTGTATATTTAATTTCCATATATCTGCTCCTTTTCAATATATAAAAATATTTTTTACTGCAGTAATTATATCACAAACTATGTAAAATTGTCCATTATATCAAAAAGACTTTAATTTTTTACTGTTTTATTGTATAATAAATATTACAGTGCAAAAACATATGCTTTTTGTATTTTTGTTTCATAGAAAACACATCAATGCGATACAATAAGACATTGTCAAAGTGACAAAGTTAAACTATAATATAGCGTGGATGTTAAAAAAATATCAATTAAAAAGGAGAACAATTATGGTATACTCACATGAAGTAGAAAGAATGTGCAAAGTATCTAAAGGCTGTGACCACGGTCCTGCTCCTATCCCACAGGAAGGCGCATGGACAAAAGTTTACGAAATCAAAGACGTAAGCGGTCTTTCCCACGGCATCGGCTGGTGCGCACCACAGCAGGGCACATGCAAACTTACTCTTAACGTTAAAGAAGGCATCATTCAGGAAGCTCTTGTTGAAACAATCGGCTGTTCCGGTATGACACACTCTGCTGCTATGGCAGGCGAAATCCTTCCTGGCAAAACATTGCTTGAAGCACTTAATACAGACCTTGTTTGTGACGCTATCAACGTTGCAATGAGAGAAATTTTCAAACAGCTTGTTTACGGCAGAACACAGACTGCTTTCTCCGAAGACGGTCTGCCTGTAGGTGCAGGTCTCGAAGACCTTGGCAAAGGCCTCCGCAGCCAGACAGCTACAATCTACTCCTCCAAACCAAAGGGTGTAAGATACCTTGAAATGGTTGAAGGCTACATTATGTCCGTTGCTCTTGACGATAACGACGAACCAATCGGTTACAAATTCGTTCGTCTTGGCAAAATGATGGAAGATATCCGTCACGGTGTTGACCCTCAGACAGCTCTTGACAAAAACACAGGTACTTACGGCAGATACAACGAAGCTGCTAAGTACATTGACCCACGTGAAGAATAAGGAGGAACGGTACAATGGCAAAATTTGAAGGTTATGAAAGAAGAATAGCCAAAATTGAGGCTTCTATGGCTGAAAACGGCATTGAAAGCCTTGACGCAGCTAAAGAACTGTGCCTCAGCAAAGGTATCAATGTAGAAGAAATTGTTAAAGGTGTACAGCCAATCGCATTTGAAAACGCAGTATGGGCTTACACATACGGTGTTGCTCTTGCTCTTAAACGCGGCATCACAAACGCAGCTGACGCAGCAAGCGTTATCGGCGAAGGTATCGAAGCATTCTGCGTACCTGGTTCTGTAGCAGACCAGAGACACGTTGGTCTTGGCCACAGCAACCTTGCTTCCATGCTTCTCAGAGAAGAAACACAGTGCTTCTGCTTCCTTGCAGGTCACGAAAGCTTTGCTGCTGCTGAAGGCGCAATCGGTATTGCAAGAACAGCTAACAAAGCAAGAAAAAATCCACTCAGAGTTATCCTCAACGGTCTTGGCAAAGACGCAGCATACATCATCTCCCGCATCAATGGTTTCACATATGTTGAAACAGACTACGATTTCAAAACAGGCGAAGTTAAAGTTGTAAGAGAAAAAGCATTCTCCAACGGCGACAAAGCTAAAGTTAAATGCTATGGTTCCAACGACGTTCTTGAAGGCGTTGCAATTATGAAAATGGAACACGTTGACGTTTCCATCACAGGTAACTCCACAAACCCAACACGTTTCCAGCATCCTGTTGCTGGCACATATAAAAAATGGTGCTGGGAAAACGGCGTAAAATACTTCTCTGTTGCTTCCGGTGGCGGCACAGGCAGAACACTCCACCCAGACAACGTAGCTGCAGGTCCTGCTTCCTACGGTCTTACTGACACAATGGGCAGAATGCACGGCGACGCACAGTTTGCAGGTTCCTCTTCTGTTCCTGCACACGTGGACATGATGGGCCTTATCGGCGCTGGCAACAACCCAATGGTTGGTATGACAGTTGCATGTGCAGTTGCAGTTGAAGAAGCTATGAAATAAGACAGGTTAGATACCTTTTTTGAAGGTATTTTCGACTAAAAAATCTTATTTCCACTGAAAAATTAATAGATAAAGAATTAGACACATCATTTCGGGGTTTTCCCCTGTGATGTGTCTAATATTTTTTGTGGAAATTCCATTATAAATAAAACAACAGATACTATGTTATTTTCATCTGTATGTTTCCGAATATTTACATAATATACAACATTTTATCTTTTGATTTTCGCTGCGCGACATAACAACACCTATCATTTCAACATTCTATTTATTATTCCCAATAACATTAGAACATCATCTTCATTAAGTTTATTCATCCCATCTATGGCTTTTTGTATAAGTTCGGGAGATTGTGTTTCTATATCAAAAAACTGTGCTGGAGTTATATTAAAATAATCACATATCGCAAAAAATTCTTTCAAAGGCGGTAATGCTTTGCCAGAAGATATGTTGTAAACATAGCCTCTGCTGTGGCCTAAATCATAACTCATTTGGTATTCAGATACACCTTTTTTCAATCTTAATTGAGTTATTCTTTCTCTTACAAAATCTTCATACATAGAAATCACCTCTTTTATAGATATGATACTCTGTATAATTTCAATGATATTCAAACAATATATGTTTAATATCATTGAAACATCCAAAAATATATGTTATAATTTTGTTAAATCATACGATTTTTGACTAAAAATATCGTATAAAACAAAGGAGAGATGATTATGTCAAAAATAAGATGTGGATATTGTGGCGAGTATTATGATGAAGATTATTCTGGCACACTCGAAAACGGCAGTCCAGCATGCCCTAACTGTGTAGCTGAAGAAGATGAAAAAGAGAAAACAGAAAATCAAAAATAGGAGAAAATTACGAAAATCCTGTTATTAAATGGATTTTTATAATTATTATAATTTCATCTAATTAATCAGTAATTAAATAGATGAATATACTACAAATATTAGAGAGGTATAATATGGGAGAATTTTTATTATATTTTATTATAGTTTTGTGTGTAATTGTTATAGCTCTTTATGCTGACAATGCTAAATCTAAGGCTAATCAAAAAAAATCAAAAGATTGCTGGAGTTTTGATAAAGATACAAATATTTTGACCATACATAAACAACATCCTTCATTTGCTAAATTATTCCATTATTATGAATATTAAAGCACACAAAAAAGATATATGAAAGAAGAGTATATCTTTACTGCTGCAACATCTGGTAATTTTACTGTTGGTGGTGTAGACAAAATTGGTGGTTATAAAGATGAGAAGATAAAAACTGGAAAGTATACGTTATCTTTTTCTCATGATGGTATTGCTTCTTCTAAAGTGAAAAAAATCTTCTTATCTGATGATTTATTAAAAAAAGCACAAAGTTCATTCCCTATAAGAAATTACATAGTAGATAATTATATTGAGGTAGTATCAGAAAAAAGAGAGCCAGATGCTTGGGTTCTCTCAAAGGCTTCTGTAACTGTTCGTTCAACACTTGAAGAAAAAGCAATTATAGATACATTGCCGTCAAAATTGAAATGTGATGACATTATCAAATGGTTAAGTGATGCCACATAATTGAATTAGATGTAAATTTATTAAAAGAATTTCTCGATGCATTTTCGGATGCAGTAGTAAAAATATGTAGTGATTAGATAAAATAAAAATCTCACTTGTTTTAGCAAGTGAGATTTTTTATTAGTTTTCCAAAAGAGAAATATATTTATAAATTGTTGTTCTGCTCATATCGCAAACTCTGGCGAACTCTGTTGTATTCAGCTGCCCAGACTTATAAGCTGGATAATGTCGGTAAAAGATTTGTGGAATATCATCTTTCGTTGTGTGCGGCCGCCCGATTTTTGCCCCTTTGGCAGCGGCATTCTGCATTCCAGACTTTACTCTCTGGCGGATTATCATTAACTATAATTTCGCAAATACACCCGACATCTGGGTGAAAGCTTTTCCTTAAATATATTTTATAGCAGTTATCGGCTTGATATCCCCCTAATTGCAACAAGTTTCAATTGCACGCAATCTATCATTGTGTTAATATATATTTAAAACATACAATTGTTTTAAGGAGGATTTTGCATATGATAATCAAGGACAATTACATTTACAGAATGGGTGACGGCAAGGAAAATGCTGTGCACGTTAAACAGGGTGAAATTGTGGTTTTTGATGCCCGTGACGGATTTAACAATCAGATTCCTGACGAAAGCTATGTTATGGACCGTCTTGACTGGGACAGTGTAAATCCTGCCACAGGTCCTGCTTATATCGAAGGTGCCGAAAAAGGCGATGTGCTTAAAATTGAAATTGTCGATATAGAAGTTGCCGACGAGGGCACAATGTGCGCTTTGCCGGGCAGCGGTGTACTTGGTGCAGACGTTGTAAGCAGCGAAGCAAAAAAGGTTAAAATTGTTGACGGCTGTGCAGTATTTGACAACTTTAAAATTCCTGTAAAACCAATGATTGGCGTTATCGGTGTTGCTCCTGAAGGCGAACCTGTGCCTTGCGGTGTGCCGGGTAATCACGGCGGCAATATGGATAATGCCAAAATAACCAAAGGGGCTGTTCTTTATCTGCCTGTTTTCCATGACGGTGCATATCTCAGCTGCGGCGACTGCCATGCAGGTATGGGTGACGGCGAAATTATGGTTACAGGCGTGGAAATTCCTGCAAAAATAAGCCTTAAATTTGAGGTTCTGAAAGGCGTTTCAATAAAAGAACCAAGACTTGAAGATGACGAGTACATATACACAATTTCCTCTGACGTTGACATTGAAAAAGCAATTTACAGTTCAACAAAAACAATGGCAGAAATTTTACAGGATAAGCTTGGATACAGCCTTAACAAAGCAGGTATGCTTATAAGCCTTGTGGGCAATCTGCAGTTCTGCCAGGTGGTGGATCCGGCCCTTACTGTAAGAATGGCAATACCAAAATATATCTGTGATAGAATAATTTAAAATCGCAATAACGCACAATAAATATGGGCTATAATCTTTTATTTTATGATTACAGCCCATATTTTTATTGAGATATAAATTTAATCATATTGACCTTTTATTATGATAGTAATATAATATAAGTTGATTTATTATCAGATAAAACATCCAATCTTTATTGTTTGAAAGGATTATATTGGATTATGAATATTATTATTGTAGGCTGCGGCAAAGTTGGCTTTTTTCTTGCTGAGCAGCTTTCAAAAGAAGAACATGATATCACTATAGTTGACTACAATGACGAAACTTTGGGAAAAGCTTATGATACTCTTGACATTATGACAATCAAGGGTAACGGTGTTTCCCCTGCTACTTTGACAGAAGCAGGCGCTGACAACGCTGACCTGGTTATTGCCGCCACAAGCAGTGACGAAGTTAACATGGTGTGCTGCCTTACTGCAAAACAGCTGGGTGCAAAATATACTGTTGCACGTATACGTACCCCTGAATATACCGAAAGCATTGTTGAACTTAAGAAAAACCTTAAGATAGACGTTGTTATCAATCCTGAAAGTGCTGCTGCTGCAGAAATTGCACGTCTTTTGCGTTTTCCTGCTGCTGCAGATATAGAAACTTTCTGCCGCGGCAAAGTTGAACTTATGGGCTTTGTGCTGCAGGAAGGTGACTTTCTTATTGGCAAATCCCTGATGGACCTGCCACCACAGGTTAAAAAACTGCAGCTTCTGTTCTGTGTTGCAGACAGAAACGGCGACGTGTGCATACCAAAAGGTTCTTTTATCCCTAAAGCCGGTGATAAACTTTACATTATCGGTCAACCTTCTGGTCTGGACAGATTCTTCCGCCTGCTTGGCAGATATACTCCAAAAATCAAAAAGGTTTTCCTTGTTGGCGGCGGCAAAATTTCGGCATATCTTATCGAAATGCTGCACAATATGAACATCAATCTTAAAGTTGTTGATAAAGATATTGAAAAATGCAACGAAATTGCAAAACTTTTCCCTGATGTTATCACCATCAACGGCGACGGCAGCGACCATGAACTGCTGGAAGAAGAAAACCTGTCGTCCTACGATGCATTTGTTGCTCTTACCGGTCGTGATGAAGACAACCTTATTATCTCCCTTTATGCTATGCAGCAGGGTGTTTCCAAAACAATAACAAAATGCAACCGCCAAAATTATATAGGCATTGCAAGAAGCATCGGTCTTAACAGTATTGTTTCGGCAAAATATGTTGTTGCTTCCCAGATTCTTCATCTTGTTCGCGGTATGAAAAACAGTCAGGGCAGTGTTATGAACAGTTTGCACCGCATTGCAGACGGTAACGCTGAAGCAATGGAATTTAAGGTTAATTCAACTACCAAAAACGTTGGCGTTCCGCTTAAAGACCTCAAGCTTAAACCTGATGTTTTGCTTGCTGTTATCGTTCGTAAAGGTGTTATTATTATCCCTGAAGGTACAACCTGTCTTGAACCTGACGACAGTGTAATTATTATTACAAGCGGCAGCTTCATTCTTGACCTTAATGATATTTATACAGTAAATGACACAAACAACGGAGGTTCCAACTGATGAATCTTAAGGTTGTTTTAAAAATTGTCGGTCGTGTTATAACAATGGAAGCCATTGTTATGCTTATTCCTACTTTGGTGGCATTTTTTTACGGTGAAAGTCTTGAACCATTTTTTATCACCATTCTTTTGATGCTTTTTACCGGTATTATTCTTGCCAGCATCAATGCCACAAAAGAATTTTTCATCAGAGAAGGCTTTTTTACGGTTGGGCTTATATGGCTTGCAACAGGTTTTTTCGGTGCTTTGCCATTTTATTATTCGGGATATTTCCCTTCTTTTATGGATTGTCTGTTTGAATCCTGCTCCGGATTTACAACCACCGGTTCTTCAATATTGACAAATATCGAAGCTTTGCCAAAAGGCATTCTGTTCTGGCGCTCACTCACACACTGGCTTGGAGGTATGGGTGTGCTTGTGCTTGCCACAGCACTTATTCCAACTATAGGCATACGCACAAAATATCTTACTCAAGCAGAATCTCCCGGTCCTGTTTTCTCCAAACTTGTTCCAAAACAGGCACAGACATCAAAAATTCTTTATGCTATCTACTGTTTTTTTACTGTAGCTGAAGCTGTATGTCTGCGTATTGCAGGAATGCCTTGGTATGACAGTTTTATCCATGCTTTCGGTACAGCAGGTACCGGTGGTTTCTCAAATATGAACGCCAGTGTTGGCGCTTATGACAGCATGGCAATAGATATGGTTATCTCTGTATTTATTTTATTGTTCTCTGTAAACTTTGCTATGTACTTCCTTCTTCTTACACGCAAGTTTAAAGAAGTCCTTAAAAGTGATGAGCTCAGATTTTTCTTTTCTGTAGTTATCGCAGCAACAGCTATTATCTGTTTTAACATCCGCCCGCTTTATGCAGACTGGGCAGAGACTTTCCGCTATGCATTCTTTCAGGTTTGTTCCATAATCTCCACAACAGGTTATGCAACAACCGACTGGCTGTACTGGCCGCAGATTTGTCAGATGATATTTATTCTGCTTATGTTCTGCGGTGCCTGCGCAGGCAGTACAGGCGGCGGTATGAAGTGTTCTCGTATTTTAGTAATTTTCAGAACTATAAAACGAGAAATACATCATATTATTCACCCTCGTGCTGTTGAGGTTATCAAACTTGACGGCAAGGTTGTGGAAGAAAAAACCATAAACTCCATTCTCACCTTTGCCTGCTGTTATGTCATGATTATACTTGCAGGTGCAATAGTTGTATCCCTTGACGGTTTCAATTTCAGCGAATCCTTTACAGCTGCACTTACCTGTGTAAGCAATATCGGTCCTGGTTTAGGTGTATTTGGCCCTGCAGGCAACTTTGCCACACTTTCCAGTTTTTCAAAAGGCTTTTTGTCCTTCTGTATGATAATCGGCCGACTGGAAATTTTCCCTATTTTAGTATTGCTCAGTCCTTCTGCATGGCACCGTTCCTAATTTAATATAAAAAATTACAGCCTTTCCACTTTGGAAAGGCTGTTTAATTATTTTTCGTTTAACATTTTATCGATTGCTGCCGCTGCCTGCTTGCCTGCACCCATTGCCAGAATTACCGTTGCAGCACCTGTAACTGCATCCCCGCCTGCATAAACTGCATCTCTTGTGGTAAGACCGTCATCTCCGTTTGTAACGATACAACCCCATTTGTCTGTTTCAAGGCCTTCTGTAGTGGAGGATATAAGCGGATTTGGGCTTGTGCCGATAGACATAATCATTGTATCAATGTCTATGATAAACTCGCTGTCCGGTTTTACAACAGGGCGTCTGCGGCCTGATGCATCAGGTTCTCCAAGCATCATTTCCACACATTTAATCGCCTTTACTTCTCCGTTTTCATCACCGATAACCTCTACAGGGTTTGTAAGAAGTTTAAAGATAATACCCTCTTCCTGTGCATGTTCAATCTCTTCCAGACGGGCAGGAAGTTCCTGCATGCCACGGCGGTAAACTATGTAAACATTTTCTGCACCAAGTCGTTTTGCACTGCGGGCTGCATCCATTGCAACGTTTCCGCCGCCTACAACCGCAACATTGCGGCTTTTGCGGATTGGTGTTTTGCTGGTTGGCAGATAAGCTTTCATAAGGTTAACGCGTGTAAGATATTCGTTTGCGCTGTACACACCTTTAAGGCTTTCGCCCGGGATACCCATAAATTTAGGCAGACCTGCACCGCTTCCGATATATACTGCTTCAAATCCGTTTTCAAAAAGCTCGTCGATTGTGAGAATTTTACCGATAACCATATTGGTTTCGATTTTAACCCCAAGTGCCTTAAGATTGTCTATTTCATATTTTACAATATCCTTTGGCAGACGGAATTCAGGAATACCATATACCAACACGCCACCTGCTGTGTGCAGAGCCTCATAAATTGTAACTTCGTAGCCTTTTTTGGCAAGTTCCCCTGCGCAGGTAAGCCCTGTAGGTCCTGCACCGATAACCGCAACTTTTCTGCCGTTGGACTGCACAGTCTGCGGTTTCTGCGCACAGTGTTCCCTGTGCCAGTCGGCAACAAAACGTTCCAGACGTCCGATTGCAACACTTTCACCCTTGTTTGCACGCACACATTTGCCTTCGCACTGTGTTTCCTGCGGACAAACACGGCCACAAACTGCAGGAAGACTTGTCTGCTGAGAGAGAACTTCGTAAGCTTTTTCTATATCGCCTTTTGCAACCTCTGCAATAAATGCAGGAATGTCAATTAAAACAGGACAACCGCTGATGCAAGGCTTGTGTTTGCAGTTGAGGCAGCGCCTTGCTTCGTCCATTGCCATTTCAAGCGTGTACCCAAGTGCTACTTCGCCAAAGTTTTTGTTGCGCACCATTGGGTCCTGACTTGGCATAGGGCATTTGTTTGGATTTGTATTTACCATTATTCTGCCTCCTTATTCAAAAGGTTGCATGCTGCTTCCCTTTTGTGAGTTTCAAATTTCTTATACATTGAAGAACGGCTGATAGCCTCATCAAAATCCACCTTGTGACCGTCAAAATCAGGACCGTCAACACAGGCAAACTGTATTTTTCCGTCAACGGTAAGACGGCAGCCGCCGCACATACCTGTGCCGTCAATCATAATAGGGTTCATTGATACTGTAGTTTTTATACCGTACTTTTCGGTAACCTTGCATACAAATTTCATCATAACAAGAGGACCGATAGCGATAACTTCGTCATACTGTTCACCGCTGTTGATAAGTGTTTCAAGCGCATTGGTAACAAGGCCTTTTTCGCCGTAAGAACCGTCATCTGTCATAATTACAAGCTTGTCGCTTGCTGCCTTGAATTCATCTTCCAGAATAAGCAAATCTTTGCTGCGGAAACCTACAACGCTGTGCACACAGCAGCCGTTTTCCTTAAGTTTTTTTGCTACAGGATATGCAATTGCACAGCCTACGCCACCACCGATAACAGCAACTTTTTTGAGGCCTTCAAGGTGGCTTGGTTTGCCTAAAGGACCTGCAAAATCACATATTGTATCGTTTTCGCAGAGTGTAGCAAGTTCCATTGTGCCTTCGCCCACAAGCTGAAATATAATTGTAACTGTGCCGTTTTCTGCATCGTAATCGGAAATAGTAAGAGGTATGCGTTCGCTGTCTTCCAATGCGCGCAGAATAACAAACTGCCCCGGCTGTGCTTTTTTTGCAATCAGCGGTGCATTTATAACCATTCTGCAAACGGTTGGATTTAAGAAATCTTTTTTAAGAATTTTGTCCATAGCATTGTTTCCTTTGTAAAACTGTATCTATAAAATTATACTATATATATAACAATGTCCGCAAGATGTTATTTAATGTAAATAAAATGAAAAGGAGAGTATTAACCTCTCCTTTTTTGTCAGAATATTCCCGGAATTTTAATCGCCAGCCACAATCCTATTGCAAAACTTGCAAGGTTTGCCGCAAACGCATAGGCCGCAGCCCTGCCCTTACCGGCAGTTTTTTTGCTGAAACGGCCAATCAGCAGCAGATAAACAAGTGCTTCAATACCAAACACCACAATCTCAAGCAGCATAAGGAATATAAAGTAAGCCATTCCTCCCATAATGTAATTAATTAGGTTAAGCATAAGATTAAGCGCCACCTGTGTAATAACATTCACCGCAGCAATAAATGTGAGTGTTCGCTTTTCCCGATATCCAAATATAAACGCAATTGCAATTTCAATCAGTATCGTTGCTACAATGCGTGACGCAAGCGAAATTGTTTCCCATGTAAAATCGTAGCTTTTTTCTGCCACAATCAGTTTATCCGTCCGGAAATTATCGGTTAAATCCACTGTGTAATAACTGTCAAACGCATATCTTTCATAAATATCACTTACATAATATGTGTTCGTTTCGGGAAAATAGAGAAGAATTTTAAAAGGTGACGGCGGATAATACGTCCAGTTAAGCTGATTAGTACGGGTGCAGTCCCATACTTCCTGCAAAAAGTAGTATCCGTCTGCATCTTTATAGTCTGCAAAAATCTGCCACAGCTCTTTACTGTAGTCATAATGTCTTTCGTGGCCTGCTATTCCGTCCCAGGCAGATGACGGCCCTGTTGACTCCCGTTCTGACAGCAGTGTGCCATAATATTCTGTGCCGCTTTCCACACCTTTAAAGGTTATATTCACCGATGGTTTAGGGCCGGCATCAGCAGATACCGCAAAAGGTAAAGAAAATATGATTATAAAACACAATAAAAATGTCAGATATCTTTTCATATTATCCCCCTTTCATAAAAGTACAGTTATATTTTCTGTATCTTTAATCCTGTTTTTTCTTCGATAAATCTGCAGAATTCCTTTGGTGTGCCGTTGGACATAGCTGTAAGGTCATAAACCTGTGCATGACGGCGGCTGAGCACAAACACTATGTAGTCGCCCCTTCTGGCAATCGCCTCGATAATATTATATTTAAACTCGGTTGTGCCAACTTCGGTTGACGAAACAAAATTGTCTTCGCCGAATGTGACAACCCCCTTTTCGCTGCCTTTTATCATTCGCTTTAATGCTATAAATGCATTGAGCCTGTCTTCAAATATAAGCGCCGCAAGTATGGCAATTCCTGCTATGGATGTGATAAACGTATTAAAATTAAAGTCATCCGCAAGTACTGCCACCACAACCAGCAATATTGCCAGCGCAATTACAATTACACCAAATATATGGCTGCGCTTTGATTTCTTTTTATGTGTGGTTTTGCGCACTGCTCTTGCCATAACCGTAAGTGCATCCATATCGTAAACTGTATTGAAAACAAAATTCATATCTGCACCTCCCATATTTATTACCTGATTATTTTAATTTACTGTTCTATATTCTGAGGAATAGCATCAATCACTGTAACTGAATCGGTATCAACTGCCTGCTGTACATTTTCAACAATCTCTGCTTCCACTACAGCGATATCCGTTGTTGGTACAGTTTCGATAATTTCAGCTTCGGCAGATTCTGCTGTTTCTGCAATTTCCGGTTTTGCAGGTTCTTCAGGTTTAACTTCAGTTTTCTTCTGTTTAGGCTGTTTTGGTTTTCTGTTTGCCAGAGTGGTAAGACTGTAAACAAGAATAACCATTGATATACCACTGATTATAATATACAGCACAGTTAGATTTTCAAAAAATTTAATACCGTAAAAAACCATAACTACAGGTGCAATAATAATTTTGACTGCCATATTGGTCCAACCGCCCATTATTCCGCATACGCCGATAATGGAGGCACAAAGTGAATACAGGCTTAAAAGGGTGATTGTCTTTGATGCAGGACCAAATCTTGTCATAAGTGCTATAAATATAAGATAAAAACCTGTTGCCGCAATATTGGCAGAGGATACAGGCTGTGATGCATAAGCCGCATCAAAGTTTACAACTATACAGGCTATAGTTGCCGCAAAAACAACTATTTTGCATAATGTATCAAGTTTACCTTTCATAATCATTTCCTCGTTATGTATACTTTAATTACATATTACCATATTACCAAGCTTTTTGCCAATAGCGGCTTTGGCTTCAGATGTCATTTCTATTGTATGGTCAGGGCGCAAACGAATAATAATATCATCATAACACAACAGATATTCATTGTTTGGCGTGTCCCCTGTATAGTTCTGATAAGCATACCGAGCACCCCATTCCGATGCAGAAATTTCTACTGCATGTTCGTAAAACTCCCATTCATCTTCAGTTACACCGAAATTTCGCGGAAACTCTTTAAGCATCTGCCTGTGTGCAAAATTATATAAAAACGGAGCTTTAACCTTTACAAACGTATACTGCAGGTCAGGCTGCTCAAGGTCATACATACGGGGACTCTGATATGCATCGTGCTTTGACATAAACAATGACTCGTCACCATACCAGCTGGTTGAATAGCCGTCGTAATCCGTTTCTGTCATATCCTCTATTCTGAGTGGAATTTCATCGTCATAAACCTTCCATTCCATACCTTTATATTCATAGGTATAGGCAACTTCTCTGTCAAACCATCCTGCATCCATAGCTTTGTTGATAACTGTAAAAAGCAAAACACCTGTAACACCAAATGCCATTACGATGATTGTAATTCCTGTTGCAATTTTGTTTGCTGTTGCGGAAACTTTAAACTTTTTAAGCAGGTTGGAAAAAGCCCACACAGCCATAGACATAATACCAACAACTACTGAGGAAATAGCAGCTACAAGTGCAAAACGTGGCTCTATACTTAAAAGAAAAATAACAAATACAGCCAAAACAAACCACATAAGTGCAATTTCTATTTTGCGGTATCCTTTTGTTTCGATAAAACTGTTTGTTTCTTCGATTGCTTTACGGGCCTTTTTGCGCCAGTTGAAATAACCCAGTATTTCTATAAGGCACATTGCAAGCATAATGCTCCAGCAAAGTACCGAAAACAGGCTTGAGTTGCGGGACAGCCAGTCCAATGGGTCTGTGGAAAACTGCCACAGCTGAAGCAACAGCTGAAGTACACCGCAGGCGGTAAGTATATAAAAACTTGGCAGATAGCTCTTTTTAGCAGATTTATCAATAGTTTCCAATTCTGTCTGAGGGTCGGTTTCGATAGGTACCGGATTTTCTGTTTCGTTGTAAAAAATCTGCATCTGTGCATTGTTTGATGCAAGTTTCCAGCCCGTGTGCTCGCAAAGCTCCCAAAAGCTTTTTTGATTTTCGCCCGGTACAGGGTCAAAAATTGATGCCTCTGGGAAATATGTAACTGAAAAATGTATTTTCTGTGGCTCTGTGCGGCGGAATTTCCAGCCATAAGAAGATATTTTTTCCAGAATCCAGCCCTTTTGTGCCTGCTTTTCCAAAAAAGCCTGAATACCCGTGCGGTCAAAAAATGTAAACTGCGCAAAAACACGTTTTGTCTTTCTCATTGCTGTTCCCCCTCTTCAAATATATTTTTGTAGTCTGTAAGCTGGGCTATGAGTCTTTCAATCTCCTTATCCAGCATTTCTTTGCCCTTTGATGAAATTATATAGCTGCGTCGACGGCCCTCTACCTTTGTTTCAAAAATATAACCCTCCTCCAGAAACTGTTCCAGAAGATTATAAAGAGTGCCCGAGCCCACATTAACTCTGCCCTTTGTCATTGCCGGCACTTTATCCAGTATATCCATACCGCAGCATTCGTCTTTTAAACACAGCAGAATATAAAACATCTGTTCGGTAAGTGTGTGAAATTTAGCTCTTGGCAAAGCGGGCACCTCCTATTCTCGATATTCGAGATTATTTCTGTTTTCATTATATTCTCGATATTCGAGATTGTCAACAATGTTTTTCTTAAACAATATGTTACATATATAACAGCCAAAATAAATACAATGATTAATAAAAGCATTTTTTATGTTTCTATTATAAAAACACAATATGTACAAAAGTTAATAACAATTATAACAACTTTTGAATAAAATGCTTAATTTCAAAATTTTTTAAGATTTTTGAAAAAAATTTTAAAAAAACTATTTACAAAACCATTTTGATGTGCTATTATATATGAGCGTTAGTCATTGGGGTATCGCCAAGCGGTAAGGCATTGGACTCTGACTCCAACATTCCCTAGGTTCGAATCCTAGTACCCCAGCCAATGAGAACCACTGAACACTGTTTCAGTGGTTTTTATTTTTTTATACAGATTACGCGGATTCGAACCTGCGAAGGTTTTTGCGTAAAAAAAACAGTGTGGTACACTGTTTTTAGCAAAAAGAGCTTGAGCGGCAGCGAAAGCCGGTCAGTATGCAAGGCGCAAGCCGCTGCAGACGGCGAATCCTAGTACCCC